>JBHGYD010000055.1:0-40601 GCA_041920415.1 Anoxybacillaceae bacterium | reverse complement strand
ATTCATGAAAATATCGTCAATGCTCGAAACGATTTCTTGCAAAAACTCTCCACCCACATCATCAAAAACCACGATGTTGTTGTGTTGGAAGACTTGCAAGTAAGAAATATGGTGAAAAACAAAAAAATGGCAAAGTCCATTTATGAAGTGAGTTGGTCAACCTTTCGCAAGATGCTGGAGTATAAAGCGAAATGGTACGACAAACAAGTCGTGACGGTGGCCAAAAACTTTCCATCGAGTCAACTTTGTTCCACATGCGGCTATCAGCATAAAGAAGTGAAAAGATTAAACTTGCGTGAATGGACTTGTCCATCTTGCGGGACGCATCATGGGCGAGATGTGAACGCAAGCATCAATCTCCTTCGGGAAGGGCTTCGATTGTTAGGATGTTCTAACTGAACCGCTGGGACGGCGGGGATCGCTTGGTCCATTTCCCTTCGATAGAAGGGATTACCCAAGAATCTCCCACTTCTAAACGAAGTGAAAGTGGGAGTAGTTCAATATTTTGATGAGAACTTTTTTATTTTTTTATTATATGACTTTCATTTGTTTATGATTAAATTGAAAAGCGATTGCGTTCGTTTCGTTGGAGGCAAGAGTGCAAAATCGTATTGACCCGATGTTGATTATTGTTGTAATGTAACAAGGTATGGACCAATGTGAAAAATAGGGCTCGAACGAATCAAAACATTTGAACGGTAGAGGTGTAACGATGTTGTGGCATTATTTATCGGCAATCATTATGGGAATTGTAGAAGGATTAACGGAATTTCTTCCAGTATCTTCGACCGGGCATTTAATTTTGACAGGAGAACTCATTCATTTTAAGGGAGAACAAGCGAAAACTTTTGAAATTTTTATTCAATTAGGTTCGATTCTTGCCGTTGTTGTTGTATACTGGAAACGTTTTTTAAATATTTTGGGGCTAATGAAAGGAAACAGAGAGGAAAAGAATCTAAATCTTTTACACATCATTTTGGCAATGATTCCGGCTGTTATGCTCGGATTGGTTTTACATGATGCCATTAAAACATATTTATTTTCCCCTTACACAGTTTTAATCGGTCTTGTCGCTGGCGGATTATTAATGATTGTTGCGGAGAAAAAGCAAGTGGCGATTACAGCGGATAGTCTTGATAAGCTTTCTTACAAACAAGCTTTCGGTATTGGCGTGTTTCAATGCTTAGCTTTATGGCCTGGTTTTTCTCGTTCAGGCTCTACGATTTCTGGAGGTTTGCTCGTTGGAACGGACCGTAAAACAGCCGCGGAATTTTCTTTTATTGTTGCTGTGCCAATGATGGTTGCTGCTAGTGGATTAGACTTATTAAAAAGTTATCAATATTTATCGCCACACGACTTACCGATTTTTGCAGTTGGTTTTATCACTGCGTTTATTGTGGCATTACTAGCAATCAAATTTTTCCTTCGATTTATTTCGAAAGTGAAGCTTACTCCGTTTGCAATTTACCGTTTTGTCATCGCGGTATTGTACAGTTTTATTTTATTCTAATTTATATGGGATGGGGATGTTTCCCCATCTCTTTTTTTGTAAGTAACGAAAATAATTAAGGTGAAGATATGCATATTTTTTGCTTTTTTATATAAATCAAATTTGATTTTTCGACATATTTTAAAGGTGGCTTGCCATCCCTTAATAGGGCTCCAGTCTATTTTCATGTTGCGTTCGTATTCATATGTCGAAAATTTAAGTTGAATTTATATAGTAATGGAAAGATAATATAGATGTACAAATTTGGAAGGGGGAGAGCGGATGAAAAGTTTGCAAGATCGCGTGACGTTACATAATGGAGTACAAATGCCATGGCTTGGTCTAGGGGTGTGGCGCGTCCAAAATGGAGAGGAAGTGGTCAACTCCGTTAAGGTAGCGCTTGAAGTAGGGTATCGTCATATTGATACGGCCGCTGTGTACCAGAACGAAGAAGGGGTCGGTCAGGCGATTAGAGAATCTGGAGTGCCGCGCGAAGAATTGTTTATTACAACAAAAGTGTGGAACTCTGACCAAGGATATGAGACGACATTAAAAGCATTTGAAACAAGTTTACAAAAACTTGGGCTTGATTATGTGGATTTGTATTTAGTGCATTGGCCGGTAAAAGGGAAATATAAAGAAACGTATAAAGCACTTGAAAAACTGTATAAAGACGGACGAGTACGTGCCATTGGTGTGAGCAACTTTCAAATTCATCATTTAGAAGATGTAATGGCTGATTGTGAAATTAAGCCAATGGTGAACCAAGTGGAATATCACCCTCGTCTTACACAAAAGGAACTTCACGCATTTTGTAAACAGCATGGTATTCAATTAGAAGCATGGTCACCGCTTATGCAAGGAGAACTTTTAAATGAACCGACTCTCATCGAAATTGGCAATAAATACGGCAAATCGCCAGCACAAGTTATTCTTCGTTGGGATTTACAAAATGAAGTTGTTACGATCCCAAAATCTATCACTCCTCATCGAATAAAAGAAAATGCGGATCTTTTTGATTTCGAGCTTACCGCAGAGGATATAGAAAAAATCAACGCATTGAACATGGATAAGCGGATTGGGCCGGATCCGGATAATTTCGATTTCTAAATAGGCGCTTAAAGAGGTTTCAAGGGGCAAGAAGCCTCTTTTTTTATTAGGATAAAATGGAAATTGTATATTCATTCGCATTTTACATACTAAGGAGTAAATCAAGGTTGCATCGTTTGACGCATGAAGGATTCGTACAGTAAAATAACTATTAGTATAAACATATTTTAAAGTATGTTATACGAAAATTGACGGAGGGTCTATGAATGATTTTTCATCCGATGGATTTTTTAATTATTATTGCGTTCGGTATTTCGCTGTGGGCGCAGTTTAAAGTATCAGGAAACTTTCAAAAGTGGTCAAATGTACCGGCTTCTTCTGGCTTAACAGGTGCGGAAGTCGCAAGAATGATTTTAGATCGTAACGGTCTGTACCACGTACCAGTAGAAGTAGTGCCAGGAAGCTTGACGGACCATTATGACCCGATTTCACGTACGGTTCGTTTGTCAGAGCCGGTTTATTATGGTCGCTCTATTGCTGCTATTTCTGTTGCGGCTCATGAAGTGGGGCACGCTGTGCAACATAAACAATCATACGGTGCGTTAGTGCTTCGTCACCGCATGTTTCCGATTGTCAATTTCACGTCTGGAGTAGCACCATTTTTATTATTAGCGGGATTTTTCTTTCACCAGTTTTCGTTGATTGGTCTTGGCATTATTTTCTTTTCGTTTGCAGTAGCGTTTCAGTTGATTACTCTTCCTGTCGAGTTTAATGCAAGCTCAAGAGCGAAAAAGTTCATGCTTGCGGAAGGAATCATTCATCATAACGAAGAACGTGGTGTCAATAAAGTGCTTGGAGCAGCTGCATTAACATATGTTGCGGCAGCGCTCATCTCCGTGCTTGAATTGCTTAAATATATCCTCATTTTTACCCAAAATAGAGATGAAGAATAATGGAAAGAATCCTAATAGAAACCGGCTCGTAGGAGGTGTGATCCGCACGCGAACAACGTGTGCGGAAACCAATTGGACATATTTAATTTATTGATGGTATTATTATTCATTGCGGTAACGGGCTTTTTCGTTGCGTCTGAATTTGCGATTGTTAAAGTGCGCGCATCAAGGATTGATCAGTTGATTAGTGAAGGGAATAAACGGGCGGTTGCCGCGAAAAAAGTGATTTCGAATCTGGATGAATATTTATCAGCAAACCAGCTCGGGATTACGATTATGTCCCTAGGGTTAGGATGGTTAGGGGAACCGACAGTGGAGAAACTATTGCTACCGTTATTTGAACGACTTCATTTATCGGAATCCCTTGCCCATGTTTTATCGTTTACAATCGCTTTTGCAAGCATTACGTTCTTACATGTCGTTGTTGGAGAGTTGGCACCAAAGACGTTTGCGATTCAAAAAGCCGAAGCGATCGCATTATTTACGGCTCAACCGCTTATTTTGTTTTATAAAGTAATGTATCCCTTTATTTGGACATTGAACACATCTGCGCGCATTGTAACAAGTATATTTGGTTTAAAACCTGCTTCGGAGCACGAGATTGTCCACTCTGAAGAAGAGTTGCGACTCATTTTATCAGAAAGCTATAAAAGCGGAGAAATTAACCAATCTGAATATAAATACGTCAATAACATTTTCCGTTTTGATGACCGTGTCGCAAAAGAAATTATGGTACCGCGCAAAGAAATTGTTGCTCTTGATATTAATCGATCGGTTAAAGAAAATTTAGAAATTATTAAGGAAGAAAAATATACGCGTTATCCTGTCATTGATGGAGATAAAGACCATGTTCTCGGTCTGATTAATGTCAAAGAAGTATTTACCGATCTTGTAACAAACCCTTCTGAAGAAAAAGAGATGAAAGACTATATTCGTCCGATTATTCAAGTGATTGAATCGATTGCGATTCATGACTTACTTGTGAAAATGCAAAAAGAACGCATTCATATGGCGATTTTAGTTGACGAATACGGTGGTACTTCAGGGCTTGTAACAGTCGAAGATATTTTGGAAGAAATCGTTGGCGAAATTCAAGACGAGTTTGACGTTGATGAAACGCCAATGATTCAAAAAATCGATGACATGCATACCGTGATTGACGGAAAAGTGCTCATTAGCGAAGTGAATGATCTATTTGGTTTATCCATTGATGATACTGATGTCGATACGATTGGTGGCTGGATTTTAACAGAGCATTATGATATTGCAGTAGGAGATAGTGTAGAAATAGATGGATATTCATTTAAAGTGCTTGAGATGGATGGCCACCATGTGAAAACGATTGAAGTGACAAAACTACAGCCAGAACAAATCGAGCAAGAAACAGATGAAGCTGACGAAAAAGTACGATTGCTTCATTAATAATTGCGAACAGGCAGACTTGATTGAACAAGTCTGCCTGTTTTATTTTTGTAAATAAATCTAGTTAAGTTCGTGCTGATAAAAAAGAGCGATGTTTTTTGGGAATACATCGTCTAAACATGGAGCTATGCATGTTATAGGTTCTTTCGTGAACGGATGCGGGAAGGAAAGCTTCATTGCATGAAGTGCTTGTCTTCGTGCCCGTTCAACAGATCCACCGTATAAAGCATCACCTACTAAAGGATGACCGATATAGCTCATATGAACGCGAATTTGATGGGTGCGACCCGTGTCTAAAGTAAGTTCGACAAGTGATGTTTGTTGTTTGAAAAACGTATCAAGAACGCGATAGTGCGTAACGGCGGCTGCTCCTGTTTTGGATACTCTTCTTCTTGTTGGATGGTGGCGATCGCGACCAATTGGAGCGTCAATTGTTCCTTTTTTTTTCTTGATGATTCCGTGAACAAGCGCAACGTATGTACGTTTGATTTCTCGTTGTTCGAGCATACGGTCTAACATGGCTCCCGCTAATGCGTGTTTCGCAAATAAAATTGCTCCTGATGTATCACGATCTAAGCGATGAATATGGCGTACTTTTGTAAAAATGCCTTCTGCCTGTAAATGAAAAGCAACTGCGTTCGCAAGTGTTTCTGTTTGTGTTTGATCGGTTCGATGAACATCGATTCCCGCTTCTTTATTAATGATAAGAAGATGATCATCTTCCCATAAAATATCAAGCTCCTGATAGTGTGGTTTTATTTCAGATTGTTCCGGCTTGTATAACCATAGTTGCAAACGGTCGTTTTTTTGAAGGAGCGTATGCCAAGGAACCGCTTCGTTGTTTCGTTTTACCCCTTTTTCCATCCGAAGTTGATGCATCAGCTTTTTGGGAACACCCCATGTTTCTTTTAATAAAGACTCTATTGTTTGTCCATGCCAATAAGAGGGAACGACAAACTCAAGCCATTCTCCTTTTCGAACGGTTAACACGTTTTCTCACCTTCAATTAAAGAAAATTTTCCGTAAAGAATGGAAACACTTTCTACATCTATGTATTTGTCAGTTATGATACACTCATAGTATCGTTTGACAGTGGTATTATGCAAGAGAAAATCAGTTGATAGAGGGAGCAGTCGGAAAAGGTGGTATGAAACGTTGAGAGTCGTCTATGCAGCAACGAAAGAACAAGAAGAGTATATAAGTAGCTTAGTTCGTTATTTTTATAGTGATATTTTTCCACGTTATTTTGATGATAATGAAATTATGGAGTTTGAGTGTTTAGAAGTACTTTCGTTACAAGGAGAGAGCTCTGCATATAACGGCACGATGAAAGAAGCGTTTCAAATTATTTCGTCACTACAATCATTTAATTACCATCATTGAATGCATGGAGTCGAATGGGGTTTGTGATGAATATCGGAACTTATTTGAAAGAAACATTCATTTGCTTCGACAATATGGCATCATGTTTCCATTTGCAATTGAACAATTTAGTCAAAAGCGCGCATTCATCTTCAGCATCTATTCACCGCCGAAAAACAATTGGCTTATGTAATAAGGGGATGTCTCTTCTGTGGAGAGATATCCCCTTTATTTTATTTATGAATCGTTTTGAACCAATCGCGAAAGACAGCTTCCTCATGATAACCGTCAATTCGTTTTACCTCTTTTCCATGCTCATAATGGACGATGGTCGGTGTTCCATCAATATGGTATTTGTCCCAGCCATCTTCAAATTCAAGCAAGTTGAACAATTTTAAATCGATCCCCATTTTTTTTGCTAGTGGTACAACGATAGGTGTTGTTTTTTGGCAGTGTGGACAAGTAGGACTGTAAAAATAGACGGTAACAGTTTCTTTGTTTGCTAGTTTCTTTTCTAATTCATCTGGTAAAATCAAATTCTTATAGTTTGGATCGTCAAGTTGTTCAATCGTGGCAGGATGAAGTTCTTCTTTTTTATATGGATTATTTTTCACCTTTTCTTTTTGTTGGTATGAAGTAACCCAAGCAATAGCGGCAAATAAAGCAATGATGATGGTCCCAAAAATGATGATTTTCTTCAACTTAGTTCCCTTCTTTCAGCTTTCGAATGATGATGATACTCAATAAGCTAATCAGGATAAATGCAGTTAGAGCTAAAAATGGAATCGTAATAAAACCGAGCCAATTAATATACTGTCCTGTACATGGAATGCGACCACACGAAATCGCATGTTCTTGAAAAAAAGGCACCTTTTGCATTAAGTAATGATAAAGAGAAATCGTTCCCCCGATGATTGATAATGTCAAACTATAGCGCGCAATTCCATATTCTTTCCGAATGGCTGCTAGTCCTAAAAGAATCACTTGCGGATACATAAAAATGCGTTGAAACCAGCAAAGGTCGCACGGAATAAATTTCATTACTTCTGAGAAATAGAGGCTTCCTAACGTGGCGATGAGTGAGATTACCCAAGCACTAATAAGCAAATTTTCGAGCCCTTTTTCTTTTTGATTCATATAAATCTCCCTACTTACTTCATCGTTTTGCAATTTTCATTATAGTCGAGGAAGGGATGAATGTAAATTTATAGGCAGTTATGAAATTTTGTAGTAGAATGTAAATATGAAATCGTTTTCATATACATAGATAGGAGTGAGAGGAATGGATCGGAAGTGGTGGAAAGAGGCGGTTGTGTATCAAATTTATCCGCGTAGCTTTAAAGACGCCAACGGTGATGGCATTGGTGACATTCGTGGGATTATTTCCAAACTTGATTATTTAAAAGAGCTAGGGATTGATGTCGTCTGGTTATCTCCTATTTATAAGTCACCGAATGATGATAACGGTTATGATATTAGCGACTATCGCGATATTATGGACGAATTTGGCACGATGGAAGATTGGGAAGAAATGCTTGAAGAAATGCATAAGCGCGGCATAAAACTAGTGATGGATTTAGTCGTCAACCATACGTCTGATGAGCATCCATGGTTTATTGAATCGCGTAAATCGAAGGATAATCCGTACCGTGATTATTACATTTGGCGTCCGGGGAAAGATGGGAAAGAACCGAACAACTGGGAATCTTTTTTTAGCGGTTCGGCATGGGAATATGATGAAACGACAGGGGAGTATTATTTGCATCTGTTTTCAAAAAAACAGCCTGATTTAAACTGGGAAAATCCGAAGGTGCGCGAGGAAGTATACGAGATGATGAAGTTTTGGCTCGATAAAGGAGTTGATGGCTTCCGAATGGATGTCATTAACATGATTTCGAAAGTTCCCGGGTTGCCAGATGGGGAATCTCAAGAAGGGAAAAAATATGTATCAGGTGGCAAATATTTTATGAATGGGCCACGAGTGCATGAATTTTTACAAGAAATGAATCGGGAAGTGTTATCAAAATATGATATTATGACGGTCGGAGAAACTCCTGGTGTCACACCGGCGGAAGGTATTTTATACACTGATCCATCCCGCCATGAGCTAAACATGGTGTTTCAATTCGAACATGTTGATTTAGATTCTGGTCCTGGTGGGAAATGGGATATTAAACCATGGACATTGACCGATTTGAAAAAAACGATGACGAAATGGCAAAAAGAATTAGAAGGAAAAGGATGGAACAGTCTTTATTTAAATAACCATGATCAGCCTCGTGCGGTGTCCCGTTTTGGTGACGACGGGAAATATCGTGTCGAATCAGCAAAAATGCTTGGTACATTTCTTCATATGATGCAAGGAACACCTTACATTTATCAAGGTGAAGAACTTGGTATGACGAATGTGCGTTTTCCATCGATCGAGGACTATCGGGATATTGAAACATTAAACATGTATAAAGAACGGGTCGAAGAATACGGAGAAGACCCAAAAGAGGTATTGAAAAAAATTTATTATAAAGGTCGTGATAATGCGCGAACACCGATGCAATGGGACGATAGTGAGCATGCTGGATTTACAACGGGCACGCCATGGATTCAAGTAAATCCAAATTATAAAGACATTAACGCGAAGGCTGCGCTCGAAGATCCAAACTCTGTGTTTCATTATTATAAAAAGCTGATCCAGCTTCGTAAACAGCACGAGATTATCGTGTATGGAACGTACGACTTAATTTTAGAAGATGACCCATATATTTATGCGTATACGCGTACACTAGGGAATGAAAAATTAGTCGTGATTACGAACTTCTCTAGTGAAACACCGATTTTCCGGCTTCCTGATGAGATTACGTATACAACAAAAGAGCTGCTTATCAGCAACTATGCTGTCAATGAAGAAGAAGATCTTCGTGAAATTCGTTTACAACCATGGGAAGCACGTGTCTATAAAATCCGATAAAGTAATGGGATGTAGGACGATTTTATAAAATCGTCCTTTTTTAGTTTTTTACATACAAAAAGTAAATATACAAGCATTATTTTCTACCTATATGTGAGTGAAAAGTGGTGAAACTAATCGGTGAAAGGAGAGGATGACATTGAATAACAATAAAGTCGAAAGTATTATGACGAAAAATGTAGCGACTGTTTCTCCTAATCAAACCGTTCAAGAAGCGGCTCAATTAATGAGTCAGAAAAATGTTGGTGCACTTCCTGTAGTGGAAAATGGTCAGATGAAAGGCATTGTGACAGACCGCGATATTACACTTCGTACGACGGCGAAAGGATTAAATGCTTCGACACCTGTTTCACAAGTGATGTCAACGAGTTTAGTGACAGGTACATCGAATATGAGTATTCAAGAAGCAGCAAACGTTATGTCACAACATCAAATTCGTCGTTTGCCAATCGTGGAAAATAATCAACTTCGCGGAATCGTGGCCTTAGGCGATATTGCTACAAATCATGCTTCCGACGAAGCAGCGGAACAAGCGCTTACGAACATTTCAGAACCATCTCAACCACAAGCGTAACCTTAAAAGGATGTCTCATTTCAATGGGGCATCCTTTTTTTTGTAAAGGGATAAACATTTGCATTTTTGAAGGAAAAGGAATATCGTATCATGGTGACGAATACAAAAATAAGGGAATTTTTTTGGAGGGATAAACATTGAGTTGGGTAAACAAGTATGAACAATGGCTCACATATGAACAGTTAGATGAAGAAATGAAGGCATTGCTCCAAGAAAAAAGAAATGATCAGAAATGGTTAGAGGATTGTTTTTATAAAAATTTAGAGTTTGGCACAGGTGGAATGCGTGGCGAAATCGGTCCTGGCACAAACCGTATGAATATATATACTGTACGTAAAGCATCAGAAGGATTGGCACGATACATAGAATCATTTGGAGAGGAAGCAAAAAAACGCGGTGTCGTTATTGCTTACGATTCGCGCCATAAGTCGCCGGAATTTGCGATGGAAGCTGCGAAAACGCTTGCGACACATGGAATTCAAACATATGTGTTTGATGAGTTGCGGCCAACGCCGGAACTTTCGTTTGCCGTTCGTTATTTACAAGCGTTTTCAGGCATTGTTATTACTGCTAGCCATAATCCTCCTGAATATAATGGCTATAAAGTATATGGGCAAGATGGTGGACAACTCCCTCCTAATGTCGCTGACCAAGTCATTCAGTACGTCAACGAAGTCGAAAATGAGCTTGCAATTCGTGTGGAAGAGGAAACAACGCTAAAAGAAAAAGGTCTTATTCAAATCATTGGTGAAGAAATCGACCGCGCCTACATTGAAACATTAAAAACGATTTCACTCAATCCACAGCTTTCACAAGAAGTCGATGTAAAAGTCGTCTTTACGCCGCTTCACGGTACGGCAAACAAACCGGTACGTCGCGCTCTTGAAGCGCTTGGATATACACAGGTCGTTGTTGTGAAAGAACAAGAGCTTCCGGATCCAAACTTTTCAACCGTCAAGGCGCCAAATCCAGAAGAACACGCTGCGTTTGAATTAGCAATAAACGTTGGGAAAGAGATGAATGCCGATCTGTTAATCGCAACAGACCCAGATGCCGACCGTTTAGGTATTGCGGTAAAAAATGAGAGCGGAGAATATGTCGTATTAACCGGAAACCAGACAGGAGGCTTACTGCTTCATTACATTCTTTCACAAAAGAAAGAAAAAGGAATTTTACCGAAAAACGGAGTGGTGTTAAAAACAATTGTAACGTCGGAGTTTGGTCGGGTGATCGCTAAATCATTTGGTTTAGAGACAATCGATACGTTAACAGGGTTTAAATTCATCGGAGAAAAGATTAAGGAATATGAGCAAACGGGACAATATGTATTTCAATTTGGTTACGAAGAGAGTTACGGTTATTTAATTGGCGATTTTGCTCGGGACAAAGACGCGATTCAAGCAGCTGTATTGGCCGTAGAAGTATGCGCATTTTACAAAAAGCAAGGTCTGTCATTGTATGAGGGATTGCTGCAGCTATTTGAAAAATACGGTTACTATCGTGAAGGATTGCAATCATTAACGTTAAAAGGAAAAGAAGGAGCCGAGCAAATTCAAGCGCTTCTTACAGCGTTCCGCAAGCAACCGCCAACAGAAATGGCAGGTAAAAAAATTGTCGTCATTGAGGACTACAAAACAAGTGAACGAGTCGATACAAAAACAGGAGCGAAAACGGCGATTACCCTTCCGAAATCAAACGTATTAAAATACTTCTTAGAAGACGGCTCATGGTTTTGTTTGCGCCCTTCAGGAACGGAGCCGAAAGCGAAAGTTTATTTTGGCGTAAAAGGACATTCTTTAGCAGATAGCGAAAAACAACTTGAGCAGCTTTCTAACGCTGTTATGAAACAAGTTCATGCGCTTTTAAACGTGACAGCTAATAAGGCGTAATGTTTTGTTGCTTTAAAGTGAAAGAAGCGGTTACTATATAGTTGCAAATGAATTACAATTGGAAGGATGTTTATCATGTTAAAAGACAAAGTAGCAATCGTAACAGGCGCTTCCAGAGGGATTGGAAAGGAGATCGCCGCTAAATTTGCAGAGCAAGGGACGAAGCTGGCACTTATCGGAAGTTCCGAAGACATTCATAAAACAGGAACGGAACTAAGAGAAAAAGGATTTAACCATATTGAAACATTTCAAGTCGATGTGGCAAACGAACAACAAATGAACGAAATGGTTGCGAAGACGCTTGAAACGTTTGGACAAATCGATATACTCGTCAACAATGCGGGAATCGGCTTTTTTAAACCGATAGAAGCAACAACCATCGAGGAATGGAAAAAAGTATTTGAAGTCAATGTGCAAGGCGTCTTTATTGGAGTGAAAGCGGTGCTTCCACATATGAAAGAACGGAAATCGGGGACGATTATTACAATTTCGTCTGACGTAGGTCGTTATACGATTCCAAATGGTGCCGCTTATACGGCGACAAAATACGCGGTTCAAGGCTTTTCCGGCTCTCTTGCTCAAGAAGTGAGGGAATACGGCATTCGCGTCGGTACCATTAACCCAGGAATGGTTGATACGTATCTTGCCAATTCTGTTCAAGGCACGCCGGAAAAACAAGATTGGCTGAAGGTAGAGGATGTCGCCAATGCGGTCATTTACATGGCGAGTGCACCGAAACATATGCTCATTGATGAAATCGTACTTCATCCGTTAATTCAAAACTATCCGATTGCTTAAAATAGAGAAAAGACAATGCCAATAGTGGCGTTGTCTTTTTCTGTACGAATTTTTTTAAGAATATTCTTAATATAAACAAGAAGGAGGAAAAAGAGGTGAAGAGCGAGAAGCAGCGCATTCAAGAACTACAGACGTTAAAAACGATTGCGGAAACACTGAACGAAGCGAATGATTTGGAGGAAATGCTGCATGCGGTTTTAAAACAATTAATGGATGTAACAGGGCTCGAATGCGGCTGGATTTTTTTAGTTGACGAAAACGGTGCTTATTCGCTTGTTGCTGATTATGAATTGCCTCCTGCTTTGACATGGGGAAATAAGCAGCCGATGTGTGAAGGGGATTGCTGGTGTTTAGATAGATATAACGATGGAAGGCTACAACGGGCGGCAAATATTATTGAGTGCAAGCGGCTAGAAGATGCAATTGAAGAGAAATGGGGCGATACAAAAGGGATTACGCATCATGCAACTGTACCTTTGCGCGCTGGTGAGGAAAAGTTTGGGCTGTTAAACGTCGCGTCTCCTCACAAAAGCCATTTTACAAACGAGGAACTGGCATTGCTCGAGTCAGTTGCTTACCAAATCGGAACAGCCATTAAGCGCATGAAGCTTGTGGAAAATGAACAGAAGCTCGCATTATTAGCAGAGCGAAACCGTTTAGCCCGCGATTTGCACGATTCTGTGAATCAATTGCTGTTTTCGTTGCTTTTGACAGCGCGCGGCGCGAAAGAAGTGACAGGGGACGAGAGCTTAAAGGAAACATTGGATTACATCCAACAATTGGCGCAGGAGGCTCTTCATGAAATGCGGGCGCTCATTTGGCAGCTTCGTCCACAAGGATTAGAAAACGGCGTGGCAAGTGCCTTAATGAATTACGGGAAAATGCTCGGGCTGAAAGTGGAGATGGATATTAAAGGAGTGATCGATTTGCCGAATGAAGTGGAAGAATGTTTATGGCGCGTCGGACAAGAGGCGCTGAACAACTGCAAAAAACATGCTGAAGTTTCCACTGTGTCTATTTTCATTTCCGTGCAAAAAGAGCGGGTGAAGATGGAAATCAGTGATAAAGGCTGCGGATTTAATTATACGGGAGAAGAAACACTTTCTCTTGGTTTGAAAAGCATGAAAGAACGAATTGAGGCGGCAAATGGTGTGTTTCGTATTAAAAGCGCGATCGGAAGCGGAACGACGATTCAAACGATGATTCCATTGAAAAAGGGGAGAAAAGCATGACCATTAAAGTATTAATCGTCGATGATCACCATGTTGTGCGAAGAGGACTGATGTTTTTTTTAAAAACGCAAAAAGACATTCAAATTATCGGCGAAGCGGCAAACGGTGAAGAAGCGGTAAAGCTTGTAAGTGAGCTTCGCCCCGATGTTGTCATCATGGATCTTGTTATGCCGGTCATGGATGGAATTGAAGCAACGAAAAAAATCAAGGAAACATCACCTAACACGAAAATTCTAATCTTGACCAGCTTTGCCGATCAAGACCATGTGATCCCCGCGATTCGTGCCGGCGCATCTGGATATCAGCTGAAAGATATTGAACCGGATCAGCTCGTTGAAGCCATCAAATCCGTGCATAGAGGGGAGAGTCAACTTCATCCGAAAGTTACTTCACATGTCATGACGCATTTATATCAAGGCGAGAAAAAGGAAGAAAACTTGGTAGAGGAGCTTACGAAGCGTGAAAGAGAAGTATTGGCGGAAATCGCGAAGGGGAAAAGCAATAAAGAAATCGCCGCTTCGTTAATGATTACGGAAAAAACGGTAAAAACGCACGTATCCAATATTTTGGCTAAGCTGAACCTTGCTGATCGCACGCAGGCCGCTCTTTATGCGGTAAAACATCTCAGACTTTAGTCGTATTGTTTCTTTGGCTATTTGCGTAGGAAAAGTTCACCCGATTTGGCGATTTATGAACCGTTTGCATTGTTTACACTATAAGTAGAAAAACAAACGAGGAGAGATGAAGATGAAAATGGTTGTCATAAACGGAAGTCCGCGCAAATCGGGAAGAACTGGCATCGCTGCTAGACATATTGCTTTACAATACGGAGCGGCACTCATTGATTTAAGCGAAGGAACGTTGCCGCTTTATAACGGTGAAGCCAGTCAATACATGTTGCAGTCTGTCCGAAATCTGCGTCAAATGGTACAACAAGCTGACGGAGTGATTCTTTGCTCCCCAGAGTATCATAACGCGATGAGCGGCGCATTAAAAAATGCTCTTGATTTTCTAGGAAGTGACGAATTTGAACATAAGCCTGTCGCTCTTATCGCGGTCGGAGGAGGCGGAAAAGGTGGAATTAACGCGCTTAACAATATGCGTACCGTTATGCGCGGGGTATATGCAAACGCCATCCCAAAACAACTTGTTTTAGATCCATCTTGTTTTGCTGAAGGTATGTTAACGCAAGCGGCCGCAGAACAAGTTGATGCGGTGATTTCGGAGTTAAAACGTTATATGAATGCTGCCAAATGGCTAAAGGTGCAATATGAATAGTATATACATCGATCGCCGCTTGCATAAATTGCTGATTGCTAATACGCTATCGTCCATTGGAACTGGGATTACGATGATTACGATTCCTTGGCTGCTTATTCAAAAAAGCGGTGGGGAAGCATTATTTGGCTACATTACTATGACGATGACGGTGATCATGTTTTTGCTTACACCGTACGCTGGCATGTGGATTGATCGTTTTTCACGAAAAGCGATTTTGCTTGCCGGAGAAGCGATCGGCTTTGTGACCGTTGCTGTTCTTGCCTTGTACGGAATGGCGGGGATGGAGTATCAAGTGTGGCATTTAGCGGTATTATTCGCCAGCGGCTCGCTTTATTACTTTCTCTTTTATCCGACGCTGTTTGCCTTTAACCAAGAAATATTTGAGCGCGATCAATATAAGCAATTGAACGGCATCATGGAAATTCAAGGGCAATTGGCTACTGTAATCTCTGGAGGAATGGCGAGCGTGTTGCTTGCGAAAGTGCCGTTTTACTCGATTTTATGGTTGGATGCGCTGACATATGTTGTTGCGTTTTTCTGTATGTGGTTGATTCCATATCATCGTTCCGTGCAAGTAGCACAAAGCGTTTCATTTTGGCAAAAGATGACGGAAGGATACCATTATATGCGGGCGCATCCATCGTTATTTTGGTTTTTGCTTGCTTCGCTTATGCCGTTTATCGGTGTGATGATGACGAATTATCTTCATCCGATTTATATCGCAAACGTATTGAAGGAAGACGGTTCTGTATACGGAATGCAGAGCATGATTTACGGTCTTGGCGCCGCTTTTGCCGGTTTTGCCGTTCCGCTTTTGGTTAAACGGATAGGCACAGAAGCAAGCATCGCGATGACGGTGTTCCTTTACGCTTTTGGAATAACGATGTTTCTTCTGTTTCAACATACGCTTATTTTTTATGTACTCGTTGTGCTAACGGCGTTTGGCAATGCAGGAACAAGAGTCGCCCGTAGCTCGTTAATGATGGAACGAATTCCAAATGATAAAATTGGACGGGTCGATAGCTTGTTTCGCGCGGTAGGATTCATGATTCGAGCGTTATTGTTGTTTACGTTTACAGGCGCTGTGTCTTTACAAAATATAATGATTCCGTATGCAATGTTAAGTGTGCTATTGTTGATCTCTGGATTGACGGTATTAGGATTCATCAAATCCGTAAAAAAAGAACAAACGAATATTTCACAGGCACTATGAAAGGAAGGGGGATGCCCTTCCTCTTTTGTTTATGAATAATAGTAAGCATACTGCTCCATCCATGTCTTTTGCTCGCTTACTTCAAGCGCGTGGTCAATATAGCGCAAAAGGGCAGTCAAGCGCTTTTGAATAACGGAGTAATCGTGTTCAAAATTGTAGGCATGGAGAAAATGCTCAATTTTTTTCGAAAGTACATCATCTTTTGTGCGCACCATTAAAATCAGCAAGTTATCCCATTCGGAGCGGTGCGTATAATATAATGCTTTATCATAATCCATTGTATTCAATATCCCTTCCTCCTTCGTTTGAGGAGTTATATGTAGTGTGCGATGTTTCTTTTATTTTTTACGCTGTAAATGTTACGTGATTAGGTAAAAAATTAATTATAAATGAAAATAGGTGGTTTGGTTGAGGAAAAATGTTGCAATTTTGTGACAAAAATATTATCTTTAAAGAAAGGGGATGATAAGAATGAATGAACGGTACGAAGGAAAAGCAATTATGCAAATGTGCAAAATGATGGCTTCCGTTGGATTAATTATCGGGTTTTCTTTATTTGTCTTAAGTTTTATTGCAAACGCTTACAATAAGGACTTTTTTTTAACGATTGTAAGTTTAGGGATTATGGGAGCCGCTATGTTTATGTTTGGATTTGGCACATTTATGGGGTTATTAACGGAAACAAAATACAAGCGTAATGTTTATTGAAAATAAAGAAAACACCGTTTTTAGATGAAAACGGTGTTGTTTTTTCGCATGGAAGTTCATTTCGTTTTATCGCTCGTTAACCTATACTGATTTACACATTAATCGCACTGTATTTTCATGGGGCTTACGCTCGGAGAGATTAGCTTTCGTTTTTGGCGTTCATTTTCATGCGCCAGTAATAAATATAAGCACTAATTAGTAAACAGAGAAGAAATAATGGAATCAGATAAGGGCTATATTGTTCCATATAATGCTTGACTTTTCCCCAACTCTCTCCTAACCCTTTTCCTAGCGTAATGAACGTGAATACCCAAAATAGGGCACCGGTGTAAGCGTAAATGGCGAATTTCTTAAATTTGTACTCATTAATTCCCGCAAGGAAAGCGGAAACGTGTCTGATTCCTGGAATAAAATAACCAATAAATAAAACGAATGGTCCCATTTTTGCAAAAAGCGCTTTTGTTTGCTCAATTCTTTTTTCGGTTATATGTACTTTAGGACCGAATTTATGCAAAAAAGGCAAACCTAGTTTGATGCCCAAATAATAGCTGATCGAAATACCAATAAGCGCGCCAATAAAACTACTCACTAACGCAATGGGATAAGACATCGTTCCTGTGAAGATATTATATCCAACATATGTTAACAATACTTCGTCAGGAACAGGAAGACCGATAATACCCCCCATTAAGGCAATCATAATGCCAATATATCCAAATTGTTCAATAAAATGATGCAAATAATGTTCCATCTAACCACCGCACTTTATTTTGAAGATAAGCTATCTTTCATTATAAACGATTCACATGACAAAAGGAAAACGGTTTCTAACGTATTGTGCTTTTTACATGAGTGAAACGTAATAAGTATCAAATCCTTCTTTTCCTCATACATTGTGATAAGAGGAAAAGGGGGGAGATGTGAATGCGACAAGATGATTTGAAAGCATTGGAGCGTGCAATTGCCGAGATTACGGAAATTGCGCAAGGATTTGGGTTAGATTTTTATCCGATGCGTTATGAAATTTGTCCGGCCGATATTATTTATACATTCGGAGCGTATGGGATGCCGACGCGCTTTTCCCATTGGAGCTTTGGTAAGCAGTTTTATAAAATGAAGCTTCATTATGATTTAGGATTAAGCAAAATTTATGAGCTTGTTATTAACTCGGATCCTTGTTATGCGTTTTTGCTTGATACGAATACCCTCATTCAAAACAAATTGATTGTTGCCCACGTATTAGCCCATAGCGACTTTTTCAAAAATAATGTCCGCTTCAGCAATACAAAGCGCGATATGGTTGAAAGTATGGCGGCGACTGCTGAACGTATTAAGCATTATGAGCATCAATACGGCAAACAGGAAGTGGAAAAGCTTTTAGATGCGGTGTTAGCGATTCAGGAACATATTGACCCTTCACTTCTTCGCTCAAAGCTTGCTTGGACTCTGGAAGATACGGAAGTATATGAAGAGGAAGAAACACCGAAACCAACCCCATATGATGATTTATGGTCACTCGCTGAGAAAAAGAAACCTGCTTCTCCACAGAGGAAAAAGAAAAGGAAATTCCCACCGCAGCCGGAAAAAGACGTGCTTCTCTTTATTGAGGAGTATAGCCGCGAGTTGGAAGACTGGCAGCGTGATATTTTGACGATGATGCGGGAAGAAATGTTATATTTTTGGCCACAGCTAGAAACGAAAATCATGAACGAAGGATGGGCATCTTACTGGCATCAACGCATTTTGCGCGAGATGGATTTGACAACTGACGAGGCCATTGAATTTGCCAAATTAAACGCCGGAGTCGTCCAGCCGTCACGTACGGGGATTAACCCTTATTATTTAGGATTGAAGATTTTTGAAGACATCGAAGAACGTTGGAACAATCCGACGGAAGAAATGAAAAAACTCGGCGTCAAACCGGGATCGGGACGAGAGAAGATTTTCGAGGTACGCGAGCTTGAATCAGATATTTCATTTTTGCGTAATTATTTGACGAAAGACCTTGTGATGCGCGAAGATATGTACTTATTCCAAAAGCAAGGAAAGGATTACAAAATTGTCGACAAAAGCTGGGAAAACATTCGTGATCAATTAGTAAGTATGCGCGTGAATGGTGGATTTCCGTACATTACCGTCAATGATGGCGATTACCTCAGAAACGGAGAATTATACTTAAAGCATTGGTACGAAGGAATCGAATTAGAGATTAAATATTTAGAAAAAGTACTTCCATACATTTACCAATTATGGGGACGCACCGTGCATATGGAAACCATTGTCGAAAATAAACCTGTTTTATTTACGTATGATGGGAAAATGGTGCATCGCCGATATATATGAAAAGGAGGTTGCTGAATGTTCAGCAACCTCAGCTTGTCGACTTTGCTGACAAGCTAAACGAGACAACATTGGAAAAGTTGTCTCGTTTTTATGTTTATGAATCCGATGAGATTTATCGGAAAAAGTGTTAAATGAAACACTTGATTAAATACCTATAAGGGTACATAATTAAATATATATACAACTTGTTCATCTGTTGTATGTTCTTCTTATTCTGCTTATAAAGATGTAAAGCGAACCTCGTCGTAGATGTCTATAAACGATAACCGATTGTTCAAGTGAAGAAAGGGGTGTTTGAAAATGGAATATAATAAAGAAATTAAAAACCGCTTAAAGCGCATTGAAGGACAAGTCAAAGGCGTTCTTGGTATGATGGAGCAAGGAAAAGATTGCAAAAGCGTCATTGCGCAATTAGCGGCTGCGCGTAATGCGATCGATCGCGCGATTGCTGTCATCGTAAGCTCCAACCTTGAACATTGCATCAGAGAAAGTATTGAAAAAGGAGAACAAACCGAGCATTTTGTTAAAGAAGCGGTCGAATTATTGGTAAAAAGCCGCTAAAAAGAAATGTCAACTCTTAAAAGTAAGGGTTGACAAATTTTTTAAACCACAATAATATACCTATAGGGGTAATGGTAAAGATAAGGAGGATAGAAGATGAAAGTGGATAAAATTGTAGATGTCAAAGGATTATCATGTCCAATGCCGCTTGTAAAAACAAAAAAAGCGATCGATGAGTTAGCGAAAGGTCAAGTACTAGAAGTTCAAACAACAGATAAAGGTGCCAAAAATGACTTATCAGCATGGGCAAAAACAAGCGGTCATAAACTAATAGATTTTAAAGAAGAAAACGGTGTGCTCACGTTTTGGATTGAAAAAGCGTAATTTTTTCGTATTTTTATATACCTATACCAGTATATATATTTTTAAGTTAAAGGAGGCGACTAAATGTCACAACAAAAGAAAAAAACGACGATTATTTTGTTCAGTGGCGATTATGATAAAGCGATGGCGGCTTATATTATCGCCAACGGTGCTGCTGCTTATGACCATGAAGTCACGATTTTTCATACATTTTGGGGGCTTAACGCCTTACGGAAAGAGCAGCAAGTACTTGTGAAAAAAGGGTTTTTAGAAAAAATGTTTGCGAAAATGATGCCGCGCGGAGCGGATCGCATGGGGCTTTCACGCATGAACTTTGGCGGCATCGGACCAAAATTAATCAAACACGTTATTAAAAAGCATAACGCAATGCCGCTGCCTCAATTAATTGAAATGGCCAAAGAGCAAGGCGTTAAGTTAGTCGCGTGTCAAATGACCGTTGATTTATTAGGGCTGAAACCAGAGGAATTGATCGATGGCATTGAGTTTGCTGGAGTGGCAACGTATTTGGCGGATGCGTCAGAAGGAAACATAAACTTATTCATTTAAAGGGCGAAAGCGGAATGCGAAGCATAAAAGCCAGCAGACTATTAAAGAAACTCAGATTCCAACACGTAACAAATGTAAAAGGCGGTATGAACGTTTGGTCATAAAAAAGGGAGGCAATTGTGATGAAACAATTAACGGCAAAAGAAGTAGAGAAACTTCTTCAAGAAGGAAAACAGCTGAATATTATCGATGTTCGTGAAGTGGATGAAGTGGCGTCTGGGAAAATCCCTGGTGCGATTAATATCCCGTTAGGATTGCTTGAAATTCGCATGCATGAGCTAGATAAAAACAAGGAATATATCCTTGTTTGCCGTTCGGGAGGAAGAAGCGGGCGCGCAGCACAGCTGTTGGAAAGCCATGGATATCATGTAATCAATATGACTGGCGGCATGTTGGAATGGGAAGGACCTGTGGAATAAATAAAACGGCAAAAGGAGGAATGCAGCATGATTCGAGTAAACATGACAGTTGACGCAAAGGGATTATCTTGTCCAATGCCAATTGTAAAAACAAAAAAAACGATCAATGATTTACAACCAGGACAAGTGCTCGAAGTACAGGCAACCGATAAAGGATCCAAAGCCGATATCAAAGCATGGGCGGAAAGTACCGGTCATCAATATCTCGGTACGATTGAAGAAGGAAACGTATTAAAGCATTATATTCGTAAAGCGAGTGAGAACGAAGTAAAGGAAGAAACAAAATTTCCTCATGTTATTTCGAACGAGGAACTGCTTGCAAAAATGAATGATTCATCGATCACCATTCTTGATGTTCGTGAGCCGGCAGAATATGCATTTGGACATATTCCGGGGGCAGTTTCGATTCCACTTGGTGAATTGGAAGAACGAATGGGAGAATTACAGCAAGACAATACGATTTATGTCGTATGCCGTACGGGCACCCGCAGTGACTTAGCCGCTCAAAAGTTAGCGGAAAAAGGATTTTCAAATGTATGGAATGTCATTCCAGGAATGTTTCAATGGAACGGGCCGCTCAATACAGCTCAATCATAATTGAGCGGCATTTTTTTGGATAAAAATATACTATAGGGGGTATTGTGGTGTCTGTGAAAGAAATAACGGTTCAAGAGTTAGCAGAAAAAGTATTAAATAAAGAAACCATCTTTATTTTCGATGTACGAAACGTGAGCGATTTTAATGATTGGAGAATTGAAGGAGAGAACTTTGAATATTTAAACGTTCCTTATTTTGAATTAATTGATGGCGTTGAAGCTGTTGTCGACCGCATTCCGAAAGATAAAGAAGTGGTTGTTGTTTGTGCGAAAGGTGGTTCGGCTGCATTTGTTGCTGAACAATTAACAGAAGCAGGGTTTGATAATGTATATACGCTTGTTGGAGGGATGAGAGCGTGGAGTGAACATCTATATCAAGCGAAAGTATACGAAGACGAAAAGGTAAAAGTATACCAATTCATTCGCGTAGGAAAAGGCTGCTTATCTTACATGGTCATTTCTGGAAAAGAAGCGCTCGTTGTCGATCCATCGCGGTTTATTGATGTGTATGAAAATGTCGCTCAACAAGAAGGTGTGAACATTACTCATATTGTCGACTCTCATTTACATGCCGATCACATTTCTGGTGGGAAAGTGTTAGCGGAACGCACAGGTGCTACGTACTACTTAATGAAAAGTGAAGGAGCGGTGTTCGAGTTTGAACCACTAGAACAACATAATACGATTGAGTTCGAACGTGTCAATCTTGAAGTGCTAGCGGTGAAAACACCGGGACATACACCGGGAAGTGTCTCTTTCTTTGTGAATAATCAATTACTTTTCTCAGGGGATACGATCTTTGTCGGTGGACTTGGTCGGCCGGATTTAGGCGGAAAAGTGGCAGAGTGGGCAGCGGACTTATATGACACCGTATACGAAAAAGTTGCGTCGATCGCGGACGATGTCATCGTTTTACCGGCTCATTATGCGAATCTCGATGACGAAATGAATGAAGAAGGATATATCGGTGACACATTAGGGAACATTCGGGCACGCAATGACATGATGCAAAATAAACAAAAAGAGGAATTTATTGAGATGGTTGTGCAAAATGCCAATACGGAAACACCGCCAAACTTTGAAGATATCGTTGCGATTAATCGCGGTCACAAAGTGGTTGACTTAGAGCAGCAACAGGAGTTGGAGATTGGTCCAAACCGTTGTGCGTTACACCATACTCATTAAAAGAAAGGGGAAAGGAAGTATGAATATTACTCCAGATAAAGTGTTAGATGCCAAAGGATTATCATGCCCAATGCCGATTGTGCGAACAAAAAAAGCAATCGATGAACTTGAATCTGGTCAAATTTTAGAACTCCATGTGACTGATAAAGGAGCCAAAAGTGATGTGGCAGCATGGGCTCAAGCAAGCGGGCATGAGTTGTTAGCTCATACAGAAGAAAACGGAGTATTAAAATTTTGGATTAGAAAAGGCTGAACGGGGTACGGATTGTACCCCGTTTTAAGCAAAGGGGGCATTGTTGATGGAAGCGACTCTTCATTTTACTATTGTTATTTTCTTAATCGGCTTTATCGGTTCATTTATTTCTGGGATGGTTGGAATCGGTGGTGCGATTATTAATTATCCAATGCTGCTTTATCTTCCGCCGCTCTTTGGGCTTGCGGCATTCAGCGCTCATGAAGTATCTGGTATTGTTGCAGTACAAGTGTTTTTTGCTACGATTGGTGGCTTGTGGGCGTATCGAAAGGGCGGTTATCTCAACAAAACATTAATTCTCTATATGGGGGGTAGCATTTTAATTGGTAGTTTCATTGGGGGATATGGTTCTAAAGCAATGACGGAAAGTGGCATTAACCTTGTTTATGGGATTCTTGCAGCGTTAGCGGCAATTATGATGTTTATACCGAAAAAAGGCATTGATGATATTCGGTTAGATCAAGTGACATTTGATAAATGGTTCGCTGCCTTGCTTGCGCTCATTGTCGGAATTGGAGCAGGAATTGTTGGAGCGGGGGGAGCGTTTCTTTTAGTGCCGATTATGCTTGTTGTTCTAAAAATCCCAACAAGAATGACAATTGCGTCGTCCTTGGCGATTACGTTTATCTCTTCCATTGGGTCAACGATTGGAAAGATTACAACGGGTCAGGTAGAATTGACCCCTACATTCATCATGGTTATCGCAAGTCTCCTTGCTTCCCCTTTAGGAGCAAAAACAGGACAGAGAATGAATACAAAAATCTTGCAAGTCATTTTAGCGGTATTAATTTTAGCAACAACCGTAAAAGTTTGGGGAGGTATTCTTTAAGAAGGGGAGTGAATTAACCTTCTTTTTTGCTTTAAAACAGGAAGTTAGCTCAATTTTGTTTACAATACTAAAAAATAAATGGGAAAGGATCCACTTTTTGTGTGGTAAAATAAGAACATATGTGCTATAGTAAAAATATCTTGTATAGATAGAGGGAGGAAATTTGATGATTAAACGAATCGCGACTGTTGCTATTTATGTAGAAGATCAGCAAAAAGCAAAAGAGTTTTGGACAGAAAAAGTAGGATTCGAAGTTGTCGCTGAGCATCCAATGGGACCGAATGCCTTTTGGTTAGAAGTAGCTCCAAAAGGTGCACAAACAGCATTAGTCATTTATCCAAAAGCGATGATGAAAGATTGGAATGAAAGAAAGCCGTCTATTGTGTTTGAGTGCGACGATGTTTTCGAAACATACGAAACGATGAAAGCCAGAGGTGTGGAATTCTTAGGAGAACCGCAAAAAATGCCATGGGGGACATTTGTGCAATTTAAGGACATCGATGGAAATGAATTCGTCCTAAAAGGGTAAAGAGTACATATCTATTGATTCTTCGCTACGCTGCCATCATTATGGCAGCGTTTTTATTTTATTATGACAGATGAGAAGGCTTCTGCTTCTAAAATTTGTTGAAAATGGAGCAATAAAAAAACTGTTGACATATTTTTTATAGTGTAATTAAATATAATTTATGACAATATTGACTATATCAAAATTTTAGTTCTGTGGTCAAGAAAGGGGGAGAAGGGCATGACAACAGACAAAAAAACAGCGATCCTTAGATCCGCTGCAGAAGCCTTTGCTCTCTTTGGATATAAAGGAACGACGATGGATCATGTAGCGAAAATGGCGAATATCGGTAAAGGGACTCTTTATACCATATTTTCAAGTAAAGAAGAATTGTTTGATGAAGTGATTAGTAGGGCAATCGCTAAAATCATCCGTGTTGCTCAAAATTCTATTTCGCCTGAACGTTCATTTCAAGAAAATATAGTCATGATGTTGGATGAGGTAATGACCTTTCGGAAAAAAAGTAAATTGCTTGATAAGCTGTTACAGGAAATCCGTATTGCTGGTACTCCTATTGTCGAGAAGGCTCAAAAAAGGTACGAAGAAGCATTCGAACATTTTATCGAACGTTTATTACAAGATGCCTTACAGAAGGGAGAAATTGTATCCTGTGACACGAAGATTGTTAGTTACGCCATTGTTCGGCTTTACATAGCCCTTACTTTGGAATGGAATCGAACCCGTCCGCCATTGGATAAAGAAGTAATCAAACAATATATCAATCTCCTTCTCCTGAATGGATTAACGCCGAAACAATAATGTGAGAGGAAGGGAATAGACATGAGTGGTATAAAATTGATTTTTAAAGATTGGAAATTACTATTAAGTAATAAACATGGACGGATCGCTCTAGGCTTTCTACTCATTGTCCCTTTGATCTATGCAGGATTCTTTTTAACTGGATATTGGGATCCATATGGTCGACTCGATCAACTTCCTGTAGCGGTGGTCAATTTGGACAAAGGGGCTGTGATGGATAATCAATCCATTCATGCTGGTGATGACTTTGTTAAAAAATTAAAAGAAAACAAAGATTTGAACTTTCAGTTTGTATCTTCCAAAGAAGCTGAAAAAGGTCTAAAAGACGGACGGTATTACATGACCATTACGATTCCTGAAGATTTTTCAAAAAAAGTAACTACGTTGATGGATCAACACCCACAGCCTGCAAAACTTTTGTATAAAATCAATCCAGGCAAAAACTTCGTTGCGTCCCAGATTGGCAGCACCGCTGTGAAAGAAATGAGAAGAAAAATCGCGAATAGTATTACGAAATCGTATACGGAAGGCGTATTTAATAAAATGCAGGAATTAGCAAAAGGGCTAGGTAAAGCGGCAGATGGTGCTAAGAAATTAAATGAGGGCACCACAGAAGCAAAAAATGGGATGGCACAATTGACGAATGGGATTGATCGTTTAACGAATGGTGCTACACAACTCGAACAAGGAAGCAACCGTCTTTCTCTTGGAACACAAAAGTTAACAAATGGGATTAACCGTTTAACGAATGGTGCTACACAACTCGAACAAGGAAGCAATCGTCTTTCTCTTGGAGCACAAAAGTTAGATCAAGGGATTCAGAAGCTCAAACAAGGGACAACCAATTTATCAAACGGTATGGGTCAACTTTCGATCGGACACCAAAAATTAGAAAATGGTATGGATCAATTGACTCAAGGAACAAAAGCATGGGCGGATGGAAGTGTGAAGATTGAACAAGGACAAGCTCAACTAGAAGAAACGGCAAAAGTCTTAAAAGCCGAACTGGAACAGTATGTTCAAAAACATCCAGATGCCGTGCAGGATGCTGATATGCAAAAGATTATAAAAATCTCTGAAGGGATCGCTGTTGCGACCAATACGTTACACAATGGACAGGTTCAACTAACCGAAAGTGCAGAAAAGTTAAACGCGGCACAAGGGAAAATTGAAGAAGGTATGAAACAATTCGGAGTTAAGATGAACCAAGCGACTGAAGGAGCAAAGCAATTGTCCGTTGGAGCAGCGCAACTAGCTAACGGCTTTTCGCAATGGGAAAATGGCTTTTTCTCTTTGAGCAAAGGGATTACGGCTCTCGCAAACGGAGAAAAACAACTCTATAATGGGGCATCACAATGGGAAAATGGCTTTTTCTCTTTGAGCAAAGGGATTACGGCTCTCACAAACGGAGAACAACGACTTCATAATGGAGCGGAAAAACTATCAAATGGACTTATTCAACTTACTGACGGGACGAGTGAACTATCAACTAAATTAAATGAAGCTGCGCAAAAAACATCAAAGATTCATACAAACGATGCAGTAACTACGATGTTTTCACAACCAGTGAAACTTGTCGAATCGAAACTCACTGATGTTCCGAACTACGGTAGCGGAATTGCACCTTATTTTCTTTCTTTAGGTCTTTACGTTGGCGGAATCATGGGAGCTAACATTCTTCCACTCGTTCGTAGAGAAGAAATTTCTGGAACTACCCATTTTATCAACAAATTAGGGTTATTTTACTCAGTAGGGTTAATACAAACAGCTATTGTGGACACGCTCATTCTTTGCGTATTTAAGCTACATGTGACGAGCATACCTTTATTTATTCTTTTTAGCTTGCTAGTGTCATTTACGTTTATGACTTTTATTTTGATGCTAGCGACGGTATTTGGACTAGTTGGAAAATTTACCGCTATTACGCTTTTAATTCTTCAACTCGCAACATGCGGAGGAACATTCCCGGTCGAATTAAATGCTCCAATTATGAGAAGCATCGGTCAACTCTTGCCAATGACTTACTCCGTTCGAGGATTTCAAGATGTCATTTTATTAGGAGATTGGTCTCACTTACAATTGCATACAGTGACTTTACTTTCTTATCTTGTTGGCGCAGCTTTTATCATCTGGGTCACATGCCTTATTCAAAATCGAAAAAGCTCGGCAACCCCTGCTCATTCATAATGATTAGGAGAATATGGAAATTAAAAAGTGGTATCCGTTCGGATATCACTTTTTTGTTTGAGGGAAAAAATATTTATTAACATTGTTGACTTTTATTTTTTGTTGTAACTATAATAGTTACAAAGAGGAGGAAACATATGAAAATTAGCAGTCGTTTTACGGTAGCTGTCCATATCTTATCATTGTTAGCCTTAGAAAAAAATGCGCATTGCACATCGGAATGGATTGCGGGAAGTGTCAACACGAATCCGGTCGTTGTGCGCAGAATCATTGGAAAACTAAAAAAAGCTGGTTTAGTGAATGTACGTCCCGGGACTGGGGGGGCATATCTTTTAAAAGACATAGAAGAGATTACGTTACTTGATATATATCGAGCGGTAGAAGTAGTGGAAGAAGGGGAGCTTTTCCAATTTCATGAACATCCTAATCCTCATTGTCCAGTAGGTGCAAACATTCAAGCGGTTCTTGAAGTGATTTTACTGCGCGCGCAAACGGCAATGGAAAAAGTATTAGAAGAGATTCGTTTAAAAGAATTAGTGACGAATTTAGCGCAAAAAGTGAAAGTAGAGGACAACTAATTTTTTTTAAAATAGTTGTAACTTTATTTGTTACAACTATACCGGCACTGAGATAAGGTTTCCCCCTTTGCAAAATGAAGATGATAGAAAGGAATGAGTCATGATGAAAATTGCATTAATCGGTGCTACTGGTATGATTGGCCAACGTATTTTAAAGGAAGCTTTATCAAGAGGACACGAAGTAACCGCGATTGTTCGTGATCCATCTCGTGTGAAGGTAGAAAATGAGCGCTTGAATGTAGTTATCGGTAACATTTTTGACGAAGAAAGTATCGCTCGTGCTGTTCGTGGCCATGATTTAGTGATTAGCGCATTTGGA
This sequence comes from Anoxybacillaceae bacterium, assembly GCA_041920415.1. GTDB lineage: Bacteria > Bacillota > Bacilli > Bacillales > Anoxybacillaceae > JBHGYD01. The sequence goes on along the minus strand of JBHGYD010000055.1, from coordinate 12,198 downwards.
CCAAAAGCAGGAGAGGAACAGACGTTAGTCGAGGCTACTCGTTCATTAATCAGTGGAGTGAAGAAATCTGGAGTAAGCCGTCTCCTATCTGTCGGTGGGGCTGGTAGTTTAGAAGTCGCGCCGGGAGTACAGCTTGTCGATACACCTGAATTTCCTGATTTTATCAAACCGATTGCACTCGCGCATCGTGATGCATTAGAAGTCTACCGTCAAGAAAAAGAATTGAATTGGACGAATGTAAGTCCAGCGGCTATGATTGAACCGGGAGAACGGACTGGAAAATATCGCACAGGTACAGACCAACTTATCGTAAATGAACAGGGAGAAAGCCGCATATCAGCGGAGGATTATGCGGTTGCTATGCTTGATGAAGCAGAAAATCCACGTTTTAGTCGGATGAGATTTACGGTTGGATACTAATAAATATCTTGATGTAAAAATATATTAACTAAAAATAAATCAAGTACAAAGAGAGGGACCGTCTCATGAATGAAATCATTCATCCAGCGACAGAAATTGGTCATGTTCATCTTGTTGTTTCGAACCTTGACCGTTCTGTTCGTTTTTACAAAGAAATCATTGGGTTTCAAGTGTTGAAACAAGAAGGAAATAAGGCAACATTAACGACAGATGGTGCTACACCGTTGCTTGTGTTAGAAGAAAACGTAAATGCTGTGCCAAAACCGCCGAGAACGACAGGATTATATCATTTTGCTATTTTAGTTCCTGACCGTGCAAGCCTAGCGCGTTCACTTCTTCATTTGTTACAAACAGGATATCCGCTGCAAGGCGCTTCCGATCATCAATTTAGTGAAGCGGTTTATCTTGCTGATCCGGACGGTAACGGAATCGAAATTTATGCCGACAGACCAAAAGAAGAGTGGGAGAAAACAGAGAGCGGCGAGTATAAAGGAGTTACCGAACCGCTTGATGTAAACGGATTGCTTGCCGAAGTTGGCAATACCCCTTGGACAGGTCTTCCAAGCGGAACGCGAATCGGTCATATTCATTTGCATGTTGCCAATATTCAAGAAGCAGAACGATTTTACAATGATGGCTTAGGGTTTGAAATAATGATAAGAATGGGAAATCATGCGTTGTTTGTATCAGCAGGCAACTACCATCACCACATTGGATTAAATACGTGGGCTGGCGTCGGTGCACCACAGCCACCGGAGAATGCGGTTGGCTTAAGAATGTTTTCGATTCTTTTACCAACTGAAGAGGAAAGACAGAAAGTGGTGAAACGTCTAACACGTATGGGTGTTGATGTTGAAGAAAGTGAAAAAACAGTACTCGTGAAAGATCCATTTGGAAATCAAATACAGCTTAACGTTGTATCTGTTTAAACGTTTGTTCAGTCCCTTCCAATGATAAGGAAAGTTGAGCGCGAATAAAATGTATGATAAGATGAATGTGGATATTGAATTCGGCAAGTTTTCTAGGGGAGCGTGGTTGTTTTAAGCAACCAGTCTGTGACCGAGAGAAAACGCACAGGAATTACTGTGTACACGGAAGGATAAAAGCCCGGGAGGAGTATCTTGATGATATTTCTGTCGAGGCTTTTTTGTTTTTAGTGAAAGGAGTGAACGGATATGGCATGGGTTTATTTAATGATAGCCGGCATTTTTGAGGCCGTGTGGGCGATTGCATTAAAATATACAATGGGATTTACGCGGTTTGTTCCATCTGTTATCACGTTCGCAGGGATGGTGATTAGCTTTTATTTCTTGTCTCTTGCAACGAAAGTATTGCCGATTGGAACCGCTTATGCCGTATGGACCGGAATCGGAGCGTTCAGTACGGTGATAATCGGAATGGTATTTTTGAATGAACCGGTTAATGCTTCGCGTATTATCTTTTTGCTGTTTATTCTTGTGGGGCTCATTGGTTTGAAATTGACTTCGGGACATTAAATGAAAAAGCAGGGGAAGTGAACCCTGCTTTTTTCAAGTATTGTACAGGAGAGAGTTAGCCTTACTTTTCTGAAGGAGACGGAATCGGAACTTTCCAATTTTCATCTTTGTATAAAACCATTGCGGATTTTAACGTTAGGGTGAGTTGTTTTGGTATTTTTTCCATTCCTTCTATTTCTAACTTACTTTTTACTCGGTAAGTCATTGTCTTTGCATCGTAGCTTATTATTGTTGTAAGCCATGAATCTTTTATGTTGATGGTATATATGTTTTGTTGATCGTCGCTTATTTCGAAGTCCATGCCGCCTAAAGGAGAGTTTTCTTCTATTTCTAGTATTCCTACCTGTTTTCCGCCTTTGTTTTTCTCCAGTCTAAAATTATGAATCGTAAGCGAATTGCCTTTGTAATTAAACGAAACGGGCTGCTCCTTTAGCTTTTCTGGATGAAATGTAATTGATTTGTATGGAAATTCCGTTCTTTCAATTCCGCGAAAAACAAATGTCAGTTTTTCTCCTTTTGGAAAAGGACGGAATGAATACTTCCAATCAATCGTGTCTGTTTTTCGAGGATCGTATTCATTGCTGTCGACTAAAACGGCTCCTTTCGGGTTGCTATGGATGTTTCTTGGGAGAGTCGTAGCAACAATGTTTCCTTTGCTGCCAACAATGTCGTAAAGTGGGCTGTAAAAAGATTGTTCCTTGACTCCAGAAAAGTATTCTGGATGGCCTTCCATTAATTGTTTTCCTTTTTCTGTCCATTTTGTTTCAAAATTCAAACTTGTTAAAGTAGGAGAATAAACAACATTTTTCAATGTAATCGCTAATCCTTCACGTGTTACATATTGTTTGTTGACAGGAAGGGTTTTTGTTGCCATCATGCTTTTTTCAATATTGACAGGGACTTTTAAGCGCCATTTCCCTTTGATGGAGCCGATTTTTTCAATATCGATATTGGCGAAAAGCTGCTTAGAATCGACAGCTGAATTGTTTAACTCAAACATCAGATCGGCGTAAGGATAGTGAGGAAACACGCGATTAATGTATTGTGTTACAAATCTTCCTTTTTTTGTTTTATAATTCATGCTTGTCGATACAACATTACCATCTTTATCCGTAATGTAAAATGTATTTAAGTCTTTCACAAAATACATTTCTCTCCCTGGCGCCCATTCTTCAGATTCAAAAAGAATGGTTGGGTCAATAAACTCACCGTTTTCTTTTTCGAGGCTGTACGTAAGAATGAGGCGGTTTTCGTCTGCCATCACTTCTTTTACTTTTACCGTAATGCCGTGATCTGTAACAGAGGCGTCTGTTTTCTCGGAAAATCCTTCTTTTGCGGCTGTTTGCAATCCTTCGTCGAGATCGGGGCGAATAAAAAATGATTTGATATACGCGGCGAAGGTCGGCGAGATATAAGCTCCCGCGGAAATTCCGATCGTTATAGAAGCAGCCGCAACAGCCACCCATTTTCGCCACTTTGATTTACGTGGAAGTTTTGATTTTTGTTGTTCCTCCATTTTATAAGGAAGTTCCTTCGCAAAAGTAAAAATGCTTTCGGGAACTTTGATACTATCCACCGATTTTTGTACTTCCCGCTTTAAAAAATCATCTTTAAGATTCATTTTAATTCCTCCTTCCGTTCTTCTTGATAATACCGATAAAGCAAGTTGCGCGCTTGAAAGAGGCGTGATTTGACCGTTCCTTCTTTCATATTGAGAAGTTCGGCAATCTCACTAATTTTCATATCATGGTAGTAATGGAGCACGATTACAATACGATACTTAATGTCTAGTTTTAAAATGTAGTTGATTAATTCGCCTTCATATTCTTTATTGATTAGTTCATCAATCGGTAAGCTGCGACGGTCAGGTAAAAACGAAAGAACGTCTGCGATGTCCGTATTGTTTTTTTCCTTTAAGTATTTTCTTGCTAAATCAATGGCACGATGAACGACGAGCCGATGGAACCACGCAGAAAAGTTACGAATCTCCTTATTTTCCATGATCGAGTTGTATGCTTCCAATAAGCTGTTTTGCACGGCATCTTCCGCATCGTGATGGGACCGTAAAATCGTAAACGCAATGCGATACGCTTTTGCTAAATGAGGAGAAACTAGCTCGTAAAAAGAGTCTTTTTTTCCTTCTTTGCACTGAAGCAAAAGCTCTTGTTCATGGTTCACACAATCACCCTCTCTTTGTGAAAGATTATATCTACTATAAAGGCGAAACGAGGGAGAAAATGGTTCATTTTTTTAAAAATATAGAAAACAGGCTGCTGAACATTCAACAGCCTGTTTGTTGCATTTATTTTACATTTCAAAAAAATGCTCTCTTTCCACTTTACACACTCTCAAAGCAAAGCGTTTGTACCACATTTGTTTTCCTTTCTTTTGTGCTATTTGGTGAGCTGCGTTCTCTTTCCAAAGTTTGATGGCCTCTAGGGAGTTCCAATAAGAAACGGTGATTCCCAGCCCCGTCGCGTCTCGAACGCTTTCCATTCCTAGAAAGCCTGGTTGTTTCGATGCCAATTCGACCATTTTGTCCGCCATTTCCTCATAACCGTGATCGCCTTCTGTTCGCTCAGAAGTAAAAATGACTGCATAGTATGGTTTTTCCATTTTCATTCCTCGCTTTTCAGAGAATTATCCTTTTAGCCATTCCTGTCGTTTTACTGCGATTTTTACATCGGATAAGAGAAAGATGCTACTTAAAATGATGACCAAGCCGACGATCATTCCGGTTGTAATTTTCTCATGTAAGAAAATCATTCCCCAGATGACGCCGAATACGGGAACAAGGAATGTAACACTTAACGTTTTCGTTGGACCTACGTTGGCAAGAAGATAGAAATAGAATAAGTACGCGATAGCTGTACAAAAGATCGCGAGTCCAAGCACAGAGTAGATAACCGTAGACGAAACTGGTTTCGTTGGAATATGAACAATGGCTAAAGGAAGCAATAAAACGGCCGCTCCTAATTGCTGGCCGATCGCCAATGATAAAGAAGAAACTCCCGTAAATGCTTTTTTTGCATATACTCCTGCGCAGCCATATGATAATGCTGCTAAAATCGATAATAATGCCGAAAACGCTGTTTGAATGGAAAAGGGAACAGGACTCCATCCCATTAAAACGAAAACTCCGAATGTACCGAACACGATCCCGATCCATTTTTTTGCATTAAGCGGCTCTTTTAAAAAAAACAGCGAAGCGAGGGCGGTAAACAAAGGAGTGGTTGAATTGAGAATGGCCGCTAATGAAGCGTTTAAGTGCAGTGTCGCAGTGGCAATGAATGTGAACGGAATCGCGGCATTTAAAGCACCGATGATGAGATACTCTTTCCAATGTTGTTTTATATTCGTTGCTTTTTTGAATAGCCAAGCATACAGTAACAGGGCAATGCCAGCCAAAAGCACTCTCAGTTCGATAGTGAGAACGGGACCGATGACAGGGGAAGAAATCCGCATAAATAAAAAGGATGCTCCCCATAGAGCAGCAAGAAGAAATAAAGCACCTATTTCTTTCATTTTCATATTTTCTCTCTCCCAATACTCTAAATTTTGTTGGTGATATTCCTAGGTGTTTATGAAAAATCGCGTAGAATGATTTTGAAAACCATCACTCTTTTTTCACTATAATTACTTTATAACACACTTTGGTGTATATTTCCTCTTTAATTTTTCCCTACTAAAAGGATACTTGCTATCAAGAAGTTTTAATTGACAATGATAATCTTTATCAAATAAAATTTAATTGATAATCATTATCACTTTTAATTAAAGAGGGGAATTATGATGGCAAAATTGCTGATGGTGTATACGAGCATGACGGGAAATACGGAAGAAATAGCGAACGCGATTGCCGAAGGAATTCAAGAAGAAGGAATCGATTTAGAAGTAAAGGAAGTATTAGATGCGGATGCGAAGGAACTAGAAGAATATGATGGCATTCTTCTCGGGGCATATACGTGGGGAGATGGGGAGCTGCCGGATGATTTCCTTGATTTCTACGATGAGATGAATGAGCTTGATTTATCTGGAAAAAAAGCAGCCGTATTTGGTTCATGTGATTCCAACTATGAAAAATATGGCGCAGCCGTTGACATTTTGATTGATAAATTAAAAGAGATAGGCGCAGAGGTCGTGTTAGAGGGATTGAAAATTGAATTAGCACCAAGCAATGAAGAAAGAGAAACATGCAAACAGTTTGGAAAGCAATTTGTGCAACGTGTAGTAGAAACAGAATAAGCTTAAGGAAGATAATGTGTTTTTATTGACAGCATAAAAAGGATTGATTATCATAAAATTACAAATGTATATCGTTATTTACGTTAAAGGGGAGTAGCTTTTACAGCAAAGTCGTCAGTTCAGGGCAGGTGCCCTCGGCTTTGTTGGCAACGTTCATGTTGTTAGCGAGACCTTTACCAATAATGGTAAAGGTCTGTTTTCGTTTAAGGCCTTTACCAAATCGGTAAAGGTCTTTTTTATTTCAATGGAAAGGAGAGAAATGTTATGAAAAAGTTACTTAAGAGAGTGAGGTTTGTTTTCAAAATTCGTCGTTTTATTCCGTTTCTTGTTGAATTTTTCCGATCTAAAGAAATAGCCACTTTCAAAAAAGTCATCTCTATTTTATTTATGGCAGGGTATATTGTATTCCCATTTGATCTTATTCCTGATGTATTCGGCATTTTTGGAATCGTTGATGACGTGGCCATCTTCATGTTCATTTTACAACAAATGGTCAACATGGCACCTTCTCATGTAAAAAGAAAATACGGCTTTTAAATAATTGAACAGGGGGAAATAATTAATGGAATTTTTATCAGCACTTATTTCTATTATTATTATTGATCTTGTGTTAGCGGGAGATAATGCGATTGTTATTGGACTGGCAGCGAGAAATTTGCCAAAACATCAGCAAAAGCAAACGATTATTTGGGGGACAGTTGGAGCTATCGTCATTCGCGCGCTCGCGACGCTGGTGGTTGTATGGTTATTAAAAATCCCGGGATTGTTGTTAGTCGGGGGATTGTTATTAGTTTGGATTGCTCATAAACTTCTCGTTGAAGAGAAGGGACATGATGTGGAAGCGGGAAGCAGTATGTGGGAAGCGATTCGTACCATTATTATCGCCGATGCGTTAATGGGATTGGATAACGTATTAGCGGTAGCAGGAGCCGCGCACGGTAGCTTTTTATTAGTTATTTTAGGATTATTAGTATCTGTACCGATTGTTGTGTGGGGAAGCACATTGATTTTAAAATGGATGGAACGCTTTCCGATTATCATTACAATCGGTGCCGGTATTCTTGCTTGGACCGCCTCTAAAATGATTGTCGATGAACCGTTTTTAAAAGACTATTTTGCCAACCCGATTGTCAAATACGGCTTTGAACTGCTCATTGTTGCCGGCGTCATTATTGCAGGTACGATGAAAAAAGCGAGAGAAAATAAGAGAGGTATCTTGAAAGAACAGGGATGATGCATAAAGCGAGCCGCCAAATGACCATTGGCGGCTTGTTTCGTCATTATAACTCGTCAAACCCGTTATCAATATTTACTTTTGTATATTGCCGTGATTTTTGCTCAAAGAAATCCGATTTTCCAAGATCGACTTCTTCATACGCTTTAATCCAGCGAAGCGGGTTGGTCCGGTAGCCATCAAACGGACGTTCAAATCCTAATTGATGGCAGCGGACATTCGTATAAAACTTAATGTAGGCGCTCAAGTCTTGCATGTTAATGCCGTCGATTTTGTTGCCGATAATATAGCTGGCCCATTCAATTTCTAGTTCCGCTGCTTTCATGAAAGTTTGTTGAACAAATGCGGCAAGTTCCGGTGTATTGTATTCCGGATATTCGGTGAGTACTTCTTGGAAAATTTTCACGAACAGATCGACATGAATGTGTTCATCGCGATTAATATAATTGATCATGGTGCTTGTAGCGACCATTTTTTGGTTGCGTGCCAAGTTGTAAAAGAAGGCAAATCCCGAGTAGAAAAATAGCCCTTCCAAAATGACATCATAGACAATCGATTTTAATAAATTTTCTACATTTGGATGTTCAGCAAATTCTTTGTATCCGTTTGTGACAAAGTCGTTTCGTTTTCGCAAAATCGGTTCATTTCGCCAAAATTCAAATACTTCATCTTGTTTGCTTTTTGGTACAAGGCTCGAAAGAACATACGAGTACGAGTGATTATGAATGACTTCTTGTTGAGCGAGCATAATCATGAGTGCATTAATACTAGAGTCGGTAATATAATCGGCGACCCTGCCGGCGTAATCGGTTTGAATGCTGTCAAGAAGCGCCAGCAGCCCAATAATTTTTAAAAATGCATCTTTTTCATCTTCGGTTAATAGCGGAAATTGTTTAACGTCTTGGGACATATTAATTTCAAACGGTGTCCAAAAGTTGGCGAGCATTCGTTTATATTTGGCAAACGCCCATGGATAGGCAATGTCGTCCCAATTTAACACGTTCGAACTTTTTCCGTTAATAATTCGTGTTGAACGGTTCGGTGCTTCAGCATCCATAATTACTCTTTTTGTTAATGTATGTGACAAAATAAATCCCCTCCCAATCTTATTAGCTCGCGCATGATTCGCATTCATCGATCGTGCTGGAAGTGGAGCGCACATAATACGTTGTTTTCAGCCCGAGTTTCCAAGCGGCGAGATGAATGTCAAGAAGCTCTTTTGCTTTAATCGTATTCATGACGTAAATGTTAAAGGAAATTGCTTGGTCAATATGGCGTTGACGCGCGGCATTTTGTTTGATGCTCCATTGTTGGTCAATATGATAAGCGGATTTATAATACCATGTCGTTTGTGCGTTTAAATCGGGTACAGTGACCGGAATCTTGTAATCTTTCTTTTCTTCGGCGTAGACTTTTAAAAAGATTGGGTCAATGCTTGCGGTGCTGCCAGCAATAATCGATGTTGACGCATTTGGAGCGATCGCCATCAAATAACCGTTGCGAATGCCATGCGTCATCACTTGTTCTTTTAATGTATTCCAATCAAGGCTTGATGAGCTGTCGTATCCTCGTTTGTCAAAATAAGCGCCGGTTTGCCAATCGGAACCTTCAAAAGTGGGATAACTTCCTTTTTCTTTTGCCAGTTCTATGCTTGCTTGAATCGTTAAGTAAGCAATTTTTTCGTATAGCTTGTCTGCGTATTGTACAGCTTCTTCTGATTCCCAGCGAATTCCTTTTAATGCGAGCAAATGATGCCAACCGAATGTACCAAGTCCAACGGCACGGTATTTTTGATTGGTGAGCTGCGCTTGTAAAACAGGTATGTTATTTAAGTCAATGACATTGTCAAGCATACGCACTTGTATCGGGATGAGTCTTTCTAATACATCATCGGTCACAGTGCGTGCAAGATTGATTGATGATAAATTGCAGACGACAAAATCGCCCGGTGTTTTTTCTATAATGATTTTTCCGTCTTTTGTATATTGTTGCTCGACAACGGTTGGACTTTGGTTTTGCGCGATTTCTGTACAAAGATTGCTGCAATAAACCATGCCAAGATGAGAATTTGGATTTTGACGGTTAACTTCATCACGATAAAACATGAAAGGAGTACCTGATTCAAGCTGACTGCGCATAATGCTTTTCATAATTTCAATTGCTGGTACTTTTTCTTTCGATAAGGTTGGCTCGTTGACGCACTGCCAATATTTTTCACGAAAACTTCCTTTGCCGCGTTCTTCGTCGTAAAAATCTTCTAAACTAAATCCCATGACTTTTCGGACTTCATGTGGATCGAAAAGATACCAGTCACCGCGTTTTTCTACTTGTTCCATAAAGAGGTCAGGAATGCAAACGCCAGTAAATAAATCGTGCGTTCTCATCCGTTCATCACCGTTGTTTAATTTGGCGTCTAAAAAAAAGAAAATATCTTTATGCCACACATCTAAATAAACGGATATCGCTCCTTTTCGCTGTCCCAATTGATCGACGCTGACAGCGGTATTATTTAATTGCTTCATCCATGGAATGACTCCAGACGAAACGCCTTTGAAGCCACGAATGTCGCTGCCGCGGCTGCGGATTTTGCCGAGATACACGCCGATCCCACCGCCCGATTTAGAAAGATTGGCAATATCGGTGTTGCTATCGTAAATTCCTTGTAAACTATCATCTACCGTGTCAACAAAGCAGCTTGACAATTGTCCGTAGCTTTTTCCGGCATTGGCTAAAGTAGGGGTGGCAACGGTCATATATAAATTGCTTAGTGCCCAATAGGCTTCCTTCACTAAATCTAATCGGCGATGTTTCGGCTCTTTGGACATTAAGGTCATGGCAATGATTAAAAATCGTTCTTGTGGCAGTTCATATAAGTTTCGATCATAGTCACGCGCAAGATAGCGATCTGCAAGCGTGCGAATGCCAATGTACGTGAATAGCTTGTCTTTTTCTGGGTCAATGAATTTCGATAGTTCGACGATTTCATCTTTGGAGTAATCATCGAGAAGCGCCGGGCTATAGACACCTTTAGCAACGAGCGTTGAAATCAAGTCATAAAAACAACCGTAGCGCTCGTTTGAATCATATCCGCGGTTTTTTGCCGCTTCTTTGTATAACCGTTTCAAATACATTCGCGCACAAACAAACGTCCAATCCGGTTCGTTTTCATTTATATAAGATAAGCCTTCAAGAATCAGCAGATGAGTGATTTGCTTAGATGAAAGTGCCTCCCTATTTTTAATGGATTGGATAATCGTTTCGATGTAAGAGGTTGTGTTTAAATGCGGAAAATCGTTCGTCATCTCTTTGATAAAGGAAACGAGCCGTTCGCGCGAAAACGGTTCTGTTTGTCCAGTTTCTGTAGTGATCAGCGTGGCTTTGGTATATAGCGTCATTCATATCTCCTCCTCACCCCAATAAAAAAATCCACTCAACGGTTGAGTGGATCAAACGATAGTATAAAAAGAGTAGAAAAACCCCTCTTAAACCACCGTTTCATCTTCTCAACCCCCGAAGAATGTGAAACATGGCAAGCAAGGCAGGTCTCCTGACTCGTGTTTCTTCCTACTTTGGGTCCTTCCCGTATATGTGCCGTGAAGCCATGCATATACAGTGGAATTCCCATTTCGTCCACACATACAGTTGCGGGGACAGTTCTGGATTCGCACCAGATTCCCTATTAAGTCCGTTTGGACACCGTTGCTTGCGGTTTATATGAAGAAAACTATATTTAGTTTTGTTGTTGATATAAAAACACAATATATTGTGTTATTTGTTGTGTTGGTACAATCATATAATAAATCAATGGAAAATTCAACTATCTTTTTCTCAGGGAGAATGGTAACAAGAAAAACGCTTTTTATTTAAAAACAGATTGGTGGAATTTAGTAAGCAACGATTTAATAAGCAATCCAGTAAATACGCCAGGAATAACAGATAAGATTGGAAGCCAAATGGGGCCAAAAAAGATTCCGAAAATCGTTACATGAGCTGAATACATCAGTCCTACTGTAACAAAATATGCGGAAAAAACGAATGGGAGAAACGAGTACGGGGATTGCCCCCCTCCCGCATCTTTATAAGCGTCCCACATTGCGAAGAAGTATAGACAAGGATAGAACATAAGCCATTGAAAATCGATGACTTTCACTGCTTCAGCGTTTTCCCCTAAAAAACTCAACCGAATCGCTTCATTAAATCCGGATTGTACGTTAATTAAAAACTCTAAAAAAATAAGAACCGTTCCTTTAAAGTATTTTCTATTTAAAAATTGTCCAAACCCAGGTAAAGCAATGCTCCATAATAATTGTTCAATTGCTTTCACGTTCTCTAAATCCTTTACTGATTGATTTTATTTCGTTGTTGGCGATGTTTCGTTAAGATTTTTGAGAAAGTGTTATTGCCCTATCTTGCTATTATTACCTCTCTTTATTAATTACATTTTTAACAAATACATGTATTTTATACTTTTTTACAATGAACTATTATTGACTAATACGAACAGGTTAGTTTAGTTTCGAGTAATAAATGCGTGAACCCCAATGGCAAATCATATGTATTATGAATTGGATTTCGGGAGGTATAAGCAGTTTGTTAAACATCTATAAAAATGTATGAAATCATGTAAAAATCTCCTGTGATTGAACATGGGGGATGGATGTTCTCCATCTTTTCCATCGTCTCCTGTCTGATGATAAAAAATCATCTCCCCCTTCCTCATGTAAAAAGGAAATGAAGAAGAGTTGACGAATATATGTTCTGAAGAATCCAAACATAGGGGGACGGCAAGGGGATGAAAACGGT
>JBHGYD010000028.1:0-302669 GCA_041920415.1 Anoxybacillaceae bacterium | reverse complement strand
ATCTAGTTTTGAAGGAACAAACCTTCAAATAGTCTAGTGACAATAGCGGAGAGGTCACACCCGTTCCCATCCCGAACACGGAAGTTAAGCTCTCCAGCGCCGATGGTAGTTGGGGCTAGCGCCCCTGCGAGAGTAGGACGTCGCTAGGCTTGATAATTTCTGATTATCGCGGGGTGGAGCACGTTCGAATCCGATTCTGCGAATGTACTTCAGCGTACCACTCGAGCCACTTCTTGAATAGGCATTCTGAGAGTGGGACGGTCTTATACAACACCTAAATATGTAGCATAAATTAATTAAGTTTTTCTTATCACCGCGGGGTGGAGCAGTCTGGTAGCTCGTCGGGCTCATAACCCGAAGGTCGCAGGTTCAAATCCTGCCCCCGCAACCAATGAAATTGGTCCCGTAGTGTAGTGGTTAACATGCCTGCCTGTCACGCAGGAGATCGCGGGTTCGAGTCCCGTCGGGACCGCCATTCCAACATGGCTCGGTAGCTCAGTCGGTAGAGCACGTCCGAATAAGCTGCAGAGCGATGCATCAGCGCACCACTCGAGCTGCTACTTGAGAAGCATACTGAGAGTGGGGCGAAGGAAGCTTTAAAAATGATATTAGAAGTTACCAAAACAAGATAATGGCTCGGTAGCTCAGTCGGTAGAGCAAAGGACTGAAAATCCTTGTGTCGGCGGTTCGATTCCGTCCCGAGCCACCATTTTACGCCGGCTTAGCTCAATTGGTAGAGCAACTGACTTGTAATCAGTAGGTTGCGGGTTCAAGTCCTGCAGCCGGCACCATTTGATGGCGGCTATGGCGAAGTGGTTAACGCACCAGATTGTGGCTCTGGCATACGTGGGTTCGATTCCCACTAGTCGCCCCATTCATCTCATGCGGGTGTAGTTTAGTGGTAAAACCTCAGCCTTCCAAGCTGATGTCGTGGGTTCGATTCCCATCACCCGCTTTTAGATTAGAGAGGGCCTATAGCTCAGCTGGTTAGAGCGCACGCCTGATAAGCGTGAGGTCGGTGGTTCAAGTCCACTTAGGCCCACCATATTTGTATTTTGCAATATATTCCGCAATAGCTCAGCGGTAGAGCAACCGGCTGTTAACCGGTAGGTCGTAGGTTCGAATCCTACTTGCGGAGCCATCTGGAGAAGTACCCAAGTGGCTGAAGGGGACGGTTTGCTAAACCGTTAGGTCGCGTTTTGCGGCGCGCGGGTTCAAATCCCGCCTTCTCCGCCATGTCGTCAGCCTTGGCCCGTTGGTCAAGTGGTTAAGACACCGCCCTTTCACGGCGGTAACACGGGTTCGAATCCCGTACGGGTCATCTCAGAGCACCATGGTTGAACCATGGTGCTTTTTTGTTGCGCTGACATCCTGCGTGTCGAAATAGTTTTTTGTGTCGTTCTTGTGCGGCTCCCTCTTTTTTATAAGCGTTTACTATCCTTTTCAAGCTCTTTCATGGAACTTCTCTTCCTCTTTCTCTCTGCAATGTAACTTAGAGATTGAACCTCCGTTATAACGTTGGCTGATTGGGGTCGTGGATTCACAGATCGGATGTTATGGAAAGAAGAATGGAAAATCAAAGATGTTTTTCGCTATATCGAATAAAAATTAAAAACGGTGAGAGTGAAAGTACTTATTTTCACAGAATCCTCCATGGAGGTAATCGCTTTACGGTCATAGGGATGATTGAGAATCATCAACATGCTAAAAAGAGGGTGACTCAACAGACTCTTCTAACCTTAAATAAACACAATATATAATACTAAACAGGGCTGACCTATTATTTTGGGGTCAGCCCTGTTAGGTTCAACAAGGAGAGAACAGCATTGCTTTTTCAGAAAAATCCCCCACCTCTAAACGGAATGTGGATGGGAGAGGTTCGTTGAGCCGTTAATCTCTTTGGTTTTGTTTACTGTTTCTTTGTAGCTAGGTTCGTCTTTTGGAGCTTTTCTTTTGTATGTTTCACTTTTGTGTTGAAGAAATTGTTTTCCATATTCGCCATGATCGTGAAAAGAGGCATGCTCTATTTGAATGGTCGAATGTTTAATGCCATACTTTTGGTCCAGCATCTCGTTGATGGCTAAAATGATGCAGAACGGTTGAATATTTTCATTAATGAAGACATGGGCAGTTAACGAATAATGGTCCGATGAAATCGCCCAAAGATGCATGTCGTGTACATCTTCTACGCCTTCTATGTTGTTGATATCAGCACGGATTTCGTCAAGATCAAACTGTGATGGGACAGAATCCATCAAGATAAGGTACGATTCACGAGTGATTTTCGCTCCGCCTGTAAAGATGATCCCACCGATAATCATACTAATGAGTGGATCGACAAAATAGAAATCAGTGAAATAAATGATAATCGCTGAGATAATGACACCAATCGAACTGAGAAGATCTCCAATGAAATGCCATAACGCGCTTTTTACGTTCAAATTTTCTTCTTCTTTTGTACTTCGGCTAAGAATGATTGTTAACACGAGATTGACTACTAATCCGATCGAAGCGATGATCATCATCAATTGGAAATTGATGGTTTCTGGATGAATGAAACGTCGAATTCCTTCTATAAAAATTCCAATGGCAATGACGGCTAGGGCCAGACCATTTAAAAACGAAGCGATGATTTCAAAGCGTAAATATCCAAACGTAAATGTTTTGTTTGGCGGCCGTGTGGCTAGATAAAGAGCAATCATGCTTAGACTGAGTGCCAAAACATCGGATGCCATATGAGCTGAATCAGAAAGTAATGCAAGAGAGTTGGAAATTAAGCCTCCTGCGATTTCAATAAATGTAAAAAATAAAGTTAATAGGAGTGTAATCCAAAGTGTTTTCTTTGATTTATTTTGCACTTTCACATGAGGAAGATGATGATAATCGTAATGAACCATAACACACCTCTTTTATTTATACTTATTTTAATTAAATACTTATTATAAATATATGCTAATTTCATCGAAAATGCAAATGACAATTTTATAGATATTAGAAATGATTTTCTTTCCATGCATAAGAAATTGAGTTTTATGTTGAAAGTTGTCAAAAAATATAGATATTTTTACCGAGGATTTTATTGTTGTCTGTTGAATATATTGATTAACTGTGAAAATGTAAAATGTAAAAGAAAGGATGCGATGCGCTTTGATCGCAACGAGTCCGACGGATTTTGAGATTCATTTGTTCCATGAGGGGAGCTTATATAAAAGTTATGAATTGTTTGGGGCACATGTGATTGAAGAAAATGGTGTGATTGGGACACGATTTTGTGTGTGGGCACCCCATGCTCGAGAAGTTCGGTTAGTGGGAAGTTTTAATGAGTGGAATGGAAGCGATCATCGACTTGTAAAAGTAAGTGAACAAGGGGTATGGACGATTTTTGTTCCTAAAAATTTAGAGGGACACCTATATAAATATGAAATTGTTACTAGAAATGGGCAAACGATATTGAAAGCCGACCCATATGCGTTTTATTCAGAGTTGAGACCCAATACAGCGTCTATTGTATATAATCTGAAAGGATATCAATGGAACGATAAAGCTTGGAAACGAAAAAAATTACGAAAACCGATATATGACCAACCGCTGTTTATTTATGAACTGCATCTTGGCTCATGGAAGAAGAAAGAGGATGGAAGTTTTTATACGTATCAAGAGTTGATCAATGAGCTTATTCCGTACGTTGTCGAGCACGGTTTTACTCATATTGAATTGTTGCCTTTAGTTGAGCATCCGCTCGACCGTTCATGGGGGTACCAAGGGACGGGATATTACTCAGCAACAAGTCGCTACGGTACTCCTCACGATCTGATGGCTTTTATTGATCGCTGTCATCAAGAAGGAATTGGTGTGATTTTAGATTGGGTTCCTGGTCATTTTTGTAAGGATGCTCATGGTTTATATATGTTTGATGGAGAGCCCACGTATGAATACGTCAATATGCAAGATCGGGAAAATCCCGTATGGGGAACAGCGAATTTCGATTTAGGAAAACGTGAGGTTCGAAGCTTCCTTATTTCGAATGCGTTGTTTTGGATGGAATATTTTCATATCGATGGTTTTCGTGTCGATGCCGTAGCGAATATGTTGTATTGGCCGAATAGTGATACGCTTCATAAGAATACGTATGCTGTGGAGTTTTTACAAAAGCTAAATGAAACGGTATTTTCCTATGATCCAGCCATTTTAATGATCGCTGAAGATTCGACAGATTGGCCGCGTGTTACAGCCCCGACATATGAAGACGGATTAGGGTTTAACTACAAATGGAACATGGGCTGGATGAACGATATTTTGACGTATATGGAAGCAGCACCGGAACACCGTAAACAGTTACATGATAAAGTGACGTTTTCGTTGTTATATACGTATTCGGAAAATTTTATTTTGCCGTTTTCCCATGATGAAGTTGTACATGGAAAGAAGTCGCTGCTTAACAAAATGCCGGGAGAGTATGAAGAAAAGTTTGCGCAATTGCGTTTGTTATACGGGTATTTGTTGACGCATCCTGGAAAGAAATTATTGTTTATGGGTGGAGAATTTGGACAATTTGATGAATGGAAAGATTTAGAGCAATTAGACTGGATGTTATTTAATTTTGACATGCATCAAAAAATGAATGCATATGTTAAAGAGTTGTTGAAGTTTTATAAACGCCATAAACCGCTGTATGAATTGGACCATTCACCCGAAGGATTTGAATGGATTGATGTCCATAACGCCGAACAAAGTATTTTCTCATTTGTTCGTAAGGGAAAAAAAGCAGATGATTTACTTATCGTTGTTTGCAATTTCACAGGAACAGTATATCACGATTACAAAGTGGGGGTTCCTTTGTTTGGGACTTATAAAGAAGTATTAAACAGCGATGCTCCGCCATTTGGCGGTTCTGGATATGTCAATAAAAAACCGCTTGTTGCCGTCGAAGAGCCGTTTCACGGAAAGCCTTATCATATCTATATGACGATTCCGCCGTTTGGTATTTCGATTTTGCGCCCAATGAGAAAACGAGGGGAGAGAAGCATTCATGATAAAGAAAAAGTGCGTCGCCATGTTATTGGCCGGAGGACAAGGTAGCCGGCTAAGCTCGTTAACGAAACACCTTGCGAAACCAGCTGTTCCATTTGGCGGGAAATATCGGATTATCGATTTTACGTTAAGTAACTGCACGAATTCTGGCATTGATACGGTTGGCGTATTGACACAATACCAGCCCCTTCTGTTGCATTCGTATATTGGTATCGGTAGCGCATGGGACTTAGATCGAAAAAATGGTGGTGTCACCGTATTGCCTCCTTACTCGGAAGCGTCCGGAGTTAAGTGGTATAAAGGAACGGCGAGCGCGATTTACCAAAATATGAATTATATCGAACAATACGATCCTGAATATGTGTTGATTCTTTCAGGCGACCATATTTATAAAATGGATTATTCGAAAATGCTTGATTATCATATTGAAAAACATGCGGATGTCACTATTTCGGTTATCGAGGTACCGTGGGCTGAAGCAAGTCGATTTGGCATTATGAATACAAATGAACAGATGGAAATTATTGAATTTGAAGAAAAGCCAACGAATCCGAAAAATAACCTTGCTTCTATGGGCATTTATATTTTTAAATGGCCCATTTTGAAAGAGTATTTGGAAATCGATAATGAGAATCCAAACTCAAGCCATGATTTTGGCAAAGACATCATTCCGCTGTTGTTAAACGAAAAAAAGCGGCTTATTGCTTATCCATTTAAAGGATATTGGAAAGATGTCGGAACGGTAAAAAGTTTATGGGAAGCGAATATGGATTTACTAAATCCAGAAAGTGAGCTTAATTTATTTGATTACTCGTGGCGCATTTATTCCGTCAATCCAAACCAACCGCCACAATACATTGCTTGCGATGCGATGGTGGTGGAGTCGCTTATTAATGAAGGGTGTGTCGTCGAAGGAAGTGTAGAGCATTCTGTCGTGTTTCAAGGTGTTCATATTCAAAAAGGAGCAATCGTGAAAGATTGCGTGATTATGCCTGATGCGGTGATTGGAGAAAATGTATATATTGAAAAAGCAATTGTGCCGTCAGCTATCGAGATTCCACCCGGTATGACAATTCGGCCTTCATCATTCGAAGAAGAGATTATTCTTGTGACAGAAGAATGGGTAAAAGCACAGAGGGCAGAAACTGTCGAGAAAGGATGAGCAACAATGAATAAAATGATGTTAGGCGTAATTGATGCAACGACGTATATGGAGCCACTTCATCAGTTAACATTGCATCGTTCTATTGCAGCTGTTCCATTTGCAGGGAGATATCGACTCATTGACTTTGTTCTATCCAATATGGTCAATTCTGGAATCGAGAGCGTGGCGATTTTTCCAAAATATCAATATCGTTCATTGATGGACCACTTAGGTTCGGGCAAAAATTGGGATTTGAGTAGGAAACGGGATGGATTATTTTTCTTTCCTTCTCCTGATTTAAATATTCCTTCTCCTCATCTTGGAGCATTCCAGCATTTTGAACAACATATTGATTATTTTTTGCGGAGCAAACAAAAGTATGCGTTGATTTGTAATAGCTATACGGTTTGTAATATTGATTATCAAGCCGTATTGAAGCGGCATATCGATAATCAATGTGACATTACCGAAGTGCGTCATCAGGGGCGGTCGCTAGAGATGTTCGTTTTAGAAACGTCTCTTCTTCTCGATTTAATTACCAACCGCGTTCATACTGGTTATAACAGCATTGTCGATGTTGCTCGCGACCATCGCCATCAGCTGAAAATTTGTGATTACGAACATGATGGGTATGTGGCGGTCATTGATTCGATTGAAAATTATTTTCGCCATAGTTTAGAATTGCTCGATCCAGCTATTTGGAGACAATTGTTTATTAAGTCACGTCCGATTTATACGAAAGTAAAAGATGAACCACCGACAAAATATATGGGAAGTGCAGTCGTAAAAAATTCCATGATTGCAAATGGATGTATTATTGAGGGACATGTCGAAAACAGCATTATTTTTCGGGGCGTAAAAATTGGAAAAGGAACGGTTGTGAAAAATAGCATTATTATGCAAAAAAGTCAAATTGGCGAGCAATGTGAGCTTGATTCAGTCATTATTGATAAAGATGCAAAAATAGAAAATAATGTAAAATTAAATGGGACAGAGCGACAACCGTTTGTCGTTCGTAAAGGAACGGTACAAGGAGCGTTGATGAATCTGTGAAAATTTTATTTGTCGTGTCAGAATGTGTGCCATTTGTCAAATCAGGTGGGTTAGCGGATGTTGCTGGGGCATTGCCAAAAGAGTTAAGACGATTAGGAACGGATATTCGTGTCATGCTGCCGAAATACGGAACGATTCCAGAAGAATATCGGAAGCGAATGAAAAAGATTGCACAACTCGTTGTGAGAGTCGGATGGAGACGGCAATATTGTGGAATTGAAACGTTAGAACACGAAGGTGTTACTTATTATTTTGTTGACAATGAATATTATTTCAAACGTGACCATTTATATGGACATTACGATGATGGAGAACGTTTTTCGTATTTTTGTCGAGCCGTGTTAGATTCTCTTCCTGCGATTTCTTTTCAACCAGACATCATTCATTGTCATGATTGGCATACAGGGATGATTCCGTTTTTGTTGCGAGAAGAATACAAAAAGAATTCGTTTTACGAAAAGATTCGTACGGTGTTTACGATTCACAATTTGCAGTTTCAAGGAATTTTTCCGCGTGAAATTTTAGGGGATTTGCTGAATTTAAGCGACCGCTATTTTACGATCGAGCATTTGGAGTTTTACGGAAATGTGAACTTTATGAAAGCAGCGCTTGTGTCTGCTGATGTGATTACAACCGTCAGTTCGACATATAAAGAAGAAATTCAAACGGAATATTACGGAGAAAAACTTGATGGATTACTGCGAGCGCGTCAACGAGATTTAGTCGGCATTTTAAACGGAATCGATGATGACATTTATAATCCGAAAAAAGATCCTTATATTGCTGTTCCTTATGATCAGTCGACGGTTGCACGAAAAGAAATAAATAAACAAGCGCTAAAGCAACATTTCGGTTTGTCAAGTGATGAAGATGTGCCGATTATCGCGATGGTAACGCGTTTAACGAAACAAAAAGGTCTCGATTTAGTGAAGTGTGTGTTTCATGAAATCATTGCAGAAAACGTCCAGTTTATTGTTCTTGGTACGGGAGATTGGGAGTTTGAACACTTTTTTAATGAGATGGCTGTTACATACCCGGATAAAGTGAAAGTATATATTGGTTTTAACGAGGAATTAGCGCATAAAATTTATGCAGGTGCTGATTTGTTTTTAATGCCGTCACAATTTGAACCGTGTGGATTGGGGCAGCTCATTGCCTTAAGGTATGGCGCCATTCCAATCGTACGCGAAACAGGCGGTTTAAATGATACTGTCCAATCGTTTAATGAGTTTACCGGTGAAGGGAATGGGTTTAGTTTTAAGAACTTTAATGCTCACGATATGTTATATACGATTCGTCGGGCGCTTGGGTTTTATCAACAAAAAGAAGTGTGGGAAAAACTTGTGAAAGCAGCGATGAGCCGTGATTACAGTTGGGCGAAGTCTGCATTTAAGTATAATCAGCTCTACGCTGAATTAATGTCCGGGAGTGGAAGTCATGTTCTCTAACAAAGAAGAATTTAAAACTGTTTTTTTAAAAAGGTTAGAAATGATGTATGGAAAACGGTTTGAAGAATCAACCGTACGCGATCAATATAATACGTTAGGGAATATGGTTCGCGAATATATAAGTAAAGATTGGATCCAAACAAATGAACGAAACAGGGCGAAAAATCATAAACAGGTGTATTATTTGTCGATTGAATTTTTGTTAGGACGCCTTCTTGGAAGTAATTTATTGAATCTAGGTATTCGCGATATTGTGGAAGATGGGCTGAGAGATTTAGGGATTGATTTAGGAGAAATCGAAGAAAGCGAGGCGGACGCAGGACTAGGGAACGGTGGTCTTGGCCGCCTTGCCGCTTGTTTTTTAGATTCATTCGCTTCGTTAAACTTGCCAGGACATGGCTGTGGGATACGCTATAAGCATGGATTGTTTGATCAAAAAATTGTCGATGGGTATCAAGTTGAATTACCGGAACAGTGGTTGAGGCATGGAGACGTATGGGAAGTGAGAAAAGAAGATTTAGCAGTAGAAGTAAGTTTTTGGGGAAAAGTAGAAGTATCTGATGAACATGGACGGTTAACGTTTCGCCATGTAGATAGTGAAAAGGTAATGGCTATTCCTTATGATATGCCAGTAATCGGTTATGGTACGAAAACGGTGAATACGTTACGACTTTGGAGTGCAGAATCAGCTAAAACGTTTCCGGCCCATAAAAACATTATGCAATATAAGAGGGAAACAGAGGCGATTTCTGAGTTTTTATATCCGGATGATACGCATGATGAAGGGAAAATTTTACGTTTAAAACAACAATATTTTCTCGTGGCAGCAAGCGTCGGCAGCATCGTACGCGCTCATCGCCGCCAATATGGGCATTTGTATCATTTGCATAAACATGTAGCGATTCATGTGAACGATACGCATCCTGTCCTAGCAATTCCAGAGCTAATGAGAATTTTATTAGACGAAGAGGGAATGAGTTGGGAAGATGCTTGGCATATTACAACAAATACGATTTCCTATACGAATCATACGACGTTATCGGAAGCATTAGAGAAGTGGCCGATTCATATTTTTCAGCCGCTATTACCGCGCATTTATATGATTGTCGAAGAAATTAATGAACGTTTTTGTCGTGACCTTTGGAATCGATACCCCGGTCAGTGGAAGAGAATTGAAGAGATGGCGATTATCGCTCATGGTCTCGTAAAAATGGCGCATTTGGCAATTGTCAGTAGTTATAGTGTGAATGGGGTTGCTAAATTACACTCGGAAATCTTAAAAAAGCGGGAAATGAAGTTGTTTTACGAAGTTTTTCCACAAAAATTTAATAATAAAACAAATGGAATTACGCATCGTCGCTGGTTGCTAAAGGCGAATCCGCAGCTTTCTACGTTGATTACAAATACCATCGGCAACCGATGGATTAAAGAGCCACAAGCGTTACTGGATTTAAAGCCATATGCCTATGACCCTTCGTTTCAACAAGAATTAGCGAAAGTGAAACAGCAGCGAAAAGCGAAGTTGGCACGGCGTATTTACGAGCAAACAGGGATTGTTGTTGATGAATCTTCCATCTTTGATGTGCAAGTGAAACGTCTTCATGCTTACAAACGACAGTTGTTAAATGTGCTGCATATTATGTATTTATATAATCGGCTAAAAGAGGATTCAAGCTTTTCGATATATCCGCGCACATTTATTTTTGGTGCGAAAGCCTCACCGGGATATTATTATGCGAAGCGAATTATTAAACTCATTCATTCACTTGCTGATAAGGTGAATCGAGATCCACAAACGAACGAGCAATTAAAAGTCATTTTTCTAGCAAATTATCGTGTCTCACTGGCAGAAGAAATTTTTCCGGCCGCGGATGTGAGCGAACAAATTTCGACAGCGAGCAAAGAAGCATCTGGTACGGGCAATATGAAGTTTATGATGAACGGTGCGATTACGTTAGGTACGCTGGATGGGGCAAATATTGAGATTCTTGAGGCCGTCGGTGAGGAGAATATATTTATATTTGGTTTAACAGCGGAAGAAGTGTTACATTATTATCAAAATGGGGGCTATCATGCGCATGAGTATTATCATCATGATCGGCGGATTAAACAAGTCGTCGATCAGCTAGTAAATGGATTTTTCCCAGACGCCCATGACCATTTTGAACCGATTTACGATTCACTTTTAATGCAAAATGATGAATATTTTGTGTTGCGTGATTTTGCTTCTTATGTCGAAGCGCAAGAGCGAGTGGCAGATGCCTATCAACAGCGTGAAAAATGGTTAGAAATGAGTACCATAAATATTGCGCATTCCGGATATTTTTCGAGCGATCGTACGATTCAAGAATATGCGACCGATATATGGAACATTCAACCGCTTAATGTTTGAAAAAAGGAGGGCTTTGCAAAAGAGAGCCCTCCTCGTTTTATTAATCATCTCCATTTAGTAGATCACCAATTGTCCCAAGAATGCTTCCTTCCCCAACGGAGCGCCCACCTGCGCTTGGTGCGGACGCGATAATGCGATCGGCCAAACGGCTAAATGGCAATGACTGTACCCAAACTGTCCCCGGACCTGTTAAAGTGGCGAAAAATAATCCTTCTCCACCAAAAAAGGCGGTTTTAATTTTGCCTACGTATTCAATATCGTAGGTTACGTCTTTTGTCATGGCCACTAAACAACCGGTATCAATTCGTAACCTTTCTCCCGGTTGTAGTTCGCGTTGATAAATCGTTCCTCCAGCATGCAAAAAAGCAAGACCGTCTCCCTCGAGCTTTTGCATAATAAATCCTTCCCCACCAAAAAAGCCGGTGCCGAGTTTACGCTGAAAATCAATTCCGACGGATACTCCTTTTGCCGCACAGAGAAAGGCATCTTTTTGACAAATTACTTTGCCGTCAAGTTCGCTTAAATCCATAGGGATGATTTTTCCAGGATAAGGAGCTGCGAAGGAAACGCGTCGTTTTCCTGTTCCGTTATTCGTAAAAACAGTCATAAACAAACTTTCGCCCGTTAATAATCGTTTCCCTGCGCCAACAAGTTTATTAAAAAAGCCTTTGCTAGCGTTTGATCCATCTCCAAAAACAGTCTCCATTTCGATACCATCTTCCATCATCATCATGCCGCCAGCTTCGGCAATGACGCTTTCTCGTGGATCTAATTCAATTTCGACAAACTGCATGTCATCGCCATATAGCTTGTAATCAATTTCGTGTGCGTTCATTTTATTCACCCCAGTATAATTTTTTCTTAACAATATATTCTTTATTACGGTGCACAATCCCTTTTTGTTTCAAAAAACAAAAAAGAGACCATCAGCGGGTGACGGTCTTGATGTTATGACTTTCTTTTCCCCTCTGTATAAGGGTCTTTTTCGTAAGCGGGTAAATCGCCAATATTGGACATGATTCCTTCTTCATCTAACATGTTTTCTAATTGTTCATGTTCTCGAGTTGGATAAACGGTGACATGGTTTCCATATAAATCAACAGCCGCAAAGTTTTCTAAATCCTCGACATAGCCAATGTTCTCGTCTGATTCGGCATATGCTTCGTTGTAATGATCAACATCTTGCCATAAATCGGATGGGGTGTCCGATGTTCCGTAACGAGCTACTTCTTGCCATGCATCTTCCGCATCATATGCTTCTACATCTCGGTCATCGAAGTCAAATTTCCCAAATGGAGGCATGAGTACTCCTTCTTCGAGAGGGCGCTTTCGTGAAACATTTTGGTCTGGGCTATGTTCCTTGCAAAATGTAGTGGTTGGTAACACTTGAAGCCGCTCATATGGAATGGGGCTTCCACATATTTCACACGTTCCATATGTACCGTTTTTGATCGCTTCAAGCGCATGTTCGATGTCTTTTAATTCTTTTTCAGCATGTTCATTGAGGGCGATGTCTTTCTCTCGCTCGTATAATTCTGTAGCCTCATCGGCAGGATGGTTATCGTAGCTCGCTAATTCGCCGACTGCGTCATGAGCATGACCTCGTTCTTTTCCAAAATGATCATTTTTGCGAAGACGTTCTTTAAGTTCTTGTTTTGCCTTAAGAAGCTGTGTCTGGAAGGCGGATAACTGCTCGTTTGTTAACATCGTAAAATTCTCCTTCCTTAAAATGAAACCTTTATCATGTAGTATGAACCAAAAACAAAAAAAAACACGGTCAATCAGACCGTGTTTACAACCAATGGCTGATGAGCAGACCAATGGCTAGTAAAAATCCAAATTGCGTATTTGTTTGTGCAGTTGCTTTCATTGCTGGCATCATTTCAATTGGCTTTGTTTTACCGATAAAGCCTTTGGCAGCAGTAATTGCTTTTGGAACGCTGAAAAAGACGAGCAATGTCCATGGCGAAACGACATGCAATGCGACTAACCCAACCATCCAAATGAAAGATACGATAAACATGCCAGCCAATATACGAATCGCGTTCGTGCGCCCAACTAAAATCGCAAGCGTTTTTCGTCCATTTTTTTTATCGCCATCAAGGTCACGAATGTTATTGGCTAATAAAATCGCACCGACCAAAATTGCAACAGGAACGGAAACGAGAATAGGAACGATGGTTATCTTTCCTGTTTGAATAAAAAATGAAATTAAAATAATGATGAGTCCCATAAAAAAACCTGCTGCAAGCTCTCCGAACGGTGTATACGCGATTGGTACAGGTCCTCCCGTATAAAAATAACCCGCAGCCATACAAATTGTACCGATTACGGCAAGCCACCAGCTGCTATTTATACAAATATAAACACCGATAAGCATAGCAACCACAAAAGAAAAAATCGCCAGCAAAAGCACTGTTTTTGGTTGGACGCCTTCACGAACAATCGCTCCACCGATCCCGACAGATTCAGGAGAATCTAAGCCGCGTTGGTAATCGTAATATTCATTAAACATATTTGTCGCTGCTTGGATTAATAAAGAAGCGATCAGCATGGCGACAAATAGTGAAACGTGAATCGTTGTTTCATGGAGCGCTAATACAGTGCCGATCGAAACCGGAACAAAAGCGGCTGTCAATGTATGGGGACGCGTTAGTCTCCACCAAACACGCCAATCTCGTCGATATTTTAACGTTGATGAACTTTGTTTTGGCAACGGTGATTGCATAAATCATACCCCTCATATTAGGATAAAATAAAGTAGTGTTCAAAAAATGCTCAAAATAAGTGTAGGTAAACGTTGAAAAGGTGTCAACCCCTTACGAATAGATAAATTATTTCCTATTATATATAATGAAAAGTGGAGATTGTTTTCACGTGTTTGTAAAAAAGTTTAGTAATACAAGAAAGCGGGATTACAGTGGCGATTTTATATCAACATAAAATTCAAGAACAATTGTGTTTGTTAACCAAAACATCGAGTCAACCGTTTATTAGTTGGAGCGAGAAAATGGACCGTGTAGACCCTATTTCTTTTTTTAAGTTAGGGGAAACAGGTTTATTTAGTCATAGGTTTTATTGGGCCGATCGCTTTAATGAAACGGTTTATGTTGGATTGGGTTGTACATACGCAATTACCGTAGAAGAAAATGAACATCGCTTTGCTGCGGTTGAAATGGAATGGAAGCGTTTTATAGAGATGGTAGCGATACACCAAGATGGAGCACAAGCGGCTCCTCTATTGTTTGGCGGGTTTTCGTTTGACCCATTAAAACGAAAAACAGAACGATGGGCTCATTTTCCGAATGCGAAGTTTATCGTTCCGACGGTTTTGTTATCGGTAAAGAAAGGGAAGGCGACATTAACGATTACAGTGCCTTCTGAAAACAATGAAGAAATCATTAAAAAAATTGGTGAATTATTGACTTTGGTATATAATGAACAACCTCCATTAGTGGCTCATTCTCCTTCATTTATAAAATACGAAGAAATGGAAAAGCATGAATGGCTACTAGCTGTACAAAAAGTAATCAACGATATTCGGGAAGGAAAATTTGACAAAGTAGTATTGGCGCGAGAAGCACGGTTGTTATTTGCAGAGAAAGTAGATGCAAGTTTTGTGCTGCAACGATTGCGTGAGCAACAACCGTTTAGTTACATTTTTGTGTTTGATAATGGAACAAGTTGCTTTGTAGGAGCATCGCCTGAACAGCTTGTTAAAAAAGAAGGGCATACGTGTTACTCAACATGCTTAGCGGGATCGATTCGCAGAGGAAACACAATGAGTGAAGATGAGCAACTTGGTCAGTGGTTGCTCCAAGATGAAAAAAACCTTCGTGAACATCGTTTCGTTGTCGATATGATTAAAGAAGCGATGATGGAAGTGTGTGAGAACGTAAGCATTCCATTCGAACCTCAATTATTAAAAATGCGGGATATTCAGCATTTATACACACCTGTTATCGGTGAGAGTCGTCACGCTGTTTCATTATTTTCACTCGTGGAACGATTACATCCGACTCCTGCGTTAGGAGGGACACCAAGGGACAAAGCGCTTGAAACGATTAGAGAGATTGAGCCGCTCGATCGCGGATGGTATGCAGCGCCAATTGGTTGGATCGACACATCAGGAAATGGAGAATTTGCTGTTGCGATTCGCTCCGGTCTGTTACAAGGAAGAGAAGCTTCGATTTTTGCCGGATGCGGAGTCGTTGGCGATTCTGAACCGCTCAGTGAATATGAAGAAACGAAAGTAAAACTTAAACCAATGTTGTCCGCGTTAGGGGTGGAACAAGATGAATGATGATTTAACATTGTATGTAGCGGCGTTCGTCGATGAGTTAGCAAAAGTCGGAGTGCAAGATGTTGTTGTGAGTCCGGGGTCACGTTCGACCCCTTTTGCCATTGTCATGGCTGAGCATCCAAATATGCGTGTGCATATGAACATTGACGAGCGTTCAGCTGCGTTTTTTGCACTTGGAATGGCAAAGGCGAAACGAAAACCAGTTGCTCTCCTCTGTACATCGGGAACAGCAGTCGCTAATTATTTACCAGCGATTGTCGAGGCTTACTATTCCCGTATACCTTTGATTGTATTAACAGCGGACCGTCCGCATGAGCTTCGCGATGTTGGGGCCCCGCAAGCGATTGATCAACTCCATATTTATGGAAAGTACGCGAAATGGTTTGTTGAAATGGCGCTTCCAGAAAAATCGCGGGAAATGTTATGCTATGCCCGTACGATGGCAGCAAGAGCAGCAGCGGTAGCGATGACGGCTCCTCTTGGTCCTGTTCACTTAAACTTTCCGCTTCGTGAACCGCTAGTGCCAACGATTACGGAAGAAACATGGAAACAAATCGAGGCGAAAGAACCTTCTTATATCCACGTCTCCATTGGTAAAAAAACGCTTGAAGCCAATCAATTTCAACAACTATATGATCAGCTTATCCATGCTGAAAAAGGGTTGATTATTTGTGGAGATATGGATAAACCGGGCTTTGCTGAGGCGGTAACGATGCTTGCTGACACATTTGATTATCCAATTCTGGCCGATCCGCTTTCCCAGCTGCGCAGCGGAACACATCCGAAAGATTATATTATTGAAAGCTATGATGCGATTTTAAAAGACGAAAAAATCGCCGAGGCGTTGTTACCTGATGTCGTCATCCGTTTTGGTGCGATGCCGGTTTCGAAGTCGCTTTTGCTCATGCTAAAACACCATCCATCCATTATGCAAATCGTCGTTGATGGAGAAGGTGGCTGGCGCGAACCGACGTTAACCGCTTCCCATATGGTTTATTGTGATGAAATCGAATTTTGCCATCGATTAGCGGAAGTAGGTGCACAAAAGCGTGGTGAGGAGAAAAGCGAATGGACGAAAACATGGCAAACAGTGAATCAAATAGCGAAAGAAACGCTTCTTGAAGCAGGGAAGGAGAAGCAACTCTTTGAAGGAAAAGTATTTATTGAACTTGCCGAGTTGCTTCCTGAACATTCTCTTTTATTTGTTGGCAATAGTATGCCCATTCGTGATGCTGACACCTTTTTGATGACAAATAATAAACAAATTCGTGTGATGGCAAACCGTGGCGCGAATGGAATTGATGGAGTCGTTTCAAGTGCTCTAGGTGCAAGCACCGTTACAGAGCCGCTTGTGCTCGTGATTGGCGATCTTTCCTTTTACCATGATTTGAACGGACTATTAGCTGCAAAATTGCATAGATTGAATGCGACGATAATTGTTATTAATAATAATGGTGGTGGCATTTTCTCATTTTTACCGCAAGCGAAGCATGAAAAACATTTTGAAACATTATTTGGAACACCGACTGATTTGCAGTTTGAGCACGTTGTCCGTATGTATGATGGCGATTACGCAAAAGTAGAAACGTGGGATGAATTTCGTCATCATGTAAAGCGATCTATCGAAACAGATGGTCTACACGTGATCGAATTATGTACATCTAGACAAGAAAATGTCATGAAACATCGTCTTTTGTGGGATCATGTTTCCCAGGAAATAGGTGAATTTCTCGAAAAAAGGGGAAAAGCATGAAACTTGTCGTCAATGGAGTTTCCTATCATGTTGAAGTACATGGACAAGGTGAACCGCTTTTATTGCTGCATGGGTTTACGGGAAGTATAGAAACGTGGAAACCTTTTCTTTCTAAATGGCAACAACGACAATTAATCATGGTTGATATTATTGGACACGGTTTAACGGATTGTCCTGATGAGGTGAGCCGCTATGAAATCGAGACTGTTGCTGCGGATCTTGATGCAATATTGCAGCAATTACGTATCGAAGCAACGAATGTATTAGGATACTCGATGGGTGGACGGCTTGCGCTCACATTTGCGATTCTTTATCCTCACCGGGTAAAAACGTTACTATTAGAGAGCAGTTCACCGGGACTAAAGACGAATGAAGAAAGAGTAGAGCGCATCAAAAATGATGAAGCACTGGCAAGGGAGATTGAGCAGTACGGTGTCGCGCGATTTATTGAAAAGTGGGAACATATCCCTCTTTTCGCCTCACAAAAGCGATTGCCTAAAGAGATACAAAAGCAAATTCGAAACGAACGTTTAAGAAATAATGCAAAAGGATTAGCAAACAGCTTACGTGGAATGGGGACAGGACGTCAGCCATCGTGGTGGGAACATCTACCGAGATTGACAATTCCGACATTGCTTATTTGTGGAGAATGGGATGAAAAATTTTGTCGAATTGCAGAGGAGATGGCGAAACTACTCCCTAATTCTTATATTTCGAAAATTTCTAGCGCTGGTCATGCAATTCATGTGGAACAGCGAGAGATTTTTGCTAAAATAGTAAATGAGTTTATCGAAAAAGGAGGACATACTCATGGCGATTGAATGGGTAGCAGAACGACAGTACGAAGATATTTTATATGAAACGTACAACGGTATCGCAAAAATTACGATTAACCGTCCGGAAGTACATAATGCCTTTCGTCCAAAAACGGTTAACGAATTAATTGATGCATTTTCATACGCACGTGATGACTCAAAAATCGGTGTGATTATTTTAACAGGTGCGGGCGGAAAAGCGTTTTGCTCTGGCGGTGACCAAAAAGTACGCGGTCATGGCGGATATGTCGGTGAAGACCAAATTCCACGATTAAATGTGTTAGACTTACAGCGTTTAATTCGCGTTATTCCAAAACCGGTGATTGCGATGGTTGCCGGATACGCGATCGGTGGCGGCCACGTTTTACATGTTGTTTGTGATTTAACCATTGCCGCTGATAACGCAATTTTTGGACAAACAGGTCCGAAAGTCGGCAGCTTTGATGGCGGATATGGTGCCGGGTATTTAGCTCGCATTGTTGGGCATAAAAAAGCGCGTGAAATTTGGTATTTATGCCGTCAATACAACGCGCAAGAAGCGTTGGAAATGGGACTTGTGAACAAAGTTGTACCATTGGAGCAATTAGAAGAAGAAACGGTCAAATGGGCAGAAGAAATTTTAGAGAAAAGTCCAACTGCCATCCGTTTCTTAAAAGCAGCATTTAACGCCGACTCAGACGGTTTAGCAGGCATTCAGCAGCTAGCTGGAGATGCGACTTTGTTGTTCTATACGACTGACGAAGCGAAAGAAGGAAGAGACGCATTCAAAGAAAAACGCAAACCAGACTTCAAACAATTCCCACGTTTTCCGTAAGAAAAGCGGAGGCGAGCGTCTAACGCTGAAGGAAAATGTTCTTCCGACGAGAAATGCTTGCATTTCGATGGAGGAAGGTTATTTTCCGCAAAGCGTTGCGAGCCGAGCTAGACAATAAGAAAAGCGGAGACGCTGTCTTGATCATATTTTGATACTTTTTTAACGTTGTAAAGAACAGCTTGATGATTTCCATCAAGCTGTTTCTTTGTATCGAAAAAGGAGGAATTTTAATGTATACCTCAACACCGAACTGGTTAATGCAGCGTGCGTTTTTAACTCCTGAACGCATCGCTGTTCAAGATGAACATGGTAACAAAACGTTTGCCGAGCTTCACGAAGCGGCGGTAACAAAGGCACGTAAATTGGCCAACCTAGGAATTCGTAAAGGCGATATTGTTGCGTTATTGATGAAAAATAGTATCGATATGATTGAAGTGATTCACGCTCTTCACTATATCGGTGCGATTGTGCTGCTACAAAATACAAGGTTAACACCAAGCGAATTAATATGGCAACTAGAAGATAGCGGTGCGAAGTATTGGCTTGTTGATGATGAGATAACACATATTAGAGAGATGGCATCGATTCAAATGGTAACAATGAGTGAACTGTCTATGTTGCCCGAACAAGAATGCCCACTTCAACAAGAATATCATTTCGATGATACTGCGACCATCATGTATACGTCAGGGACGACAGGAAAGCCAAAAGGAGTGCTGCAAACATACGGAAACCATTGGTGGAGCGCCGTAGGATCTGTTCTTAATTTAGGACTGCATGAGAACGATTGCTGGCTTGCCGCTGTCCCATTTTTTCATATTAGTGGACTTTCGATTTTAATGCGAAGTGTTATTTATGGGATGGGCATCTATGTTATGAATCATTTTGATGCGAAAAAGGCGAATGATGTCATTATGGATGGGAACATCACGATTATGTCCGTTGTCAGCGCAATGTTGCAACAAATGCTTGTCGAACTTGGTGAGCGTAAGTATCCAAGAACGTTTCGCTGCATGTTACTTGGTGGAGGGCCAGCGCCGAAACCGCTGTTAGTGGCGTGTCGCGATAAAGAAATTCCTGTCTATCAAACATATGGTATGACGGAAACTGCATCCCAAATCGTTACCCTAGCACCAGAATATAGTTTTAAAAAGCTCGGTTCGGCAGGAAAACCGCTGTTCCCAGCGCAAATTCGCATTGAAAATAACGGTGAAATGGCGCGCCCGAATGAGCCAGGAGAAATTGTCGTAAAAGGACCAAATGTCACAAAAGGATATTTACATCGCCCGGATGCGACAAAACAAGCGATTCGCGATGGTTGGTTTTACACCGGAGATATTGGTTATGTGGATGAAGAAGGATTTCTTTATGTGCTCGATCGCCGTTCGGATTTAATTATTTCTGGTGGGGAAAACATTTATCCAGCAGAAATCGAGGCAGTGTTGCTTTCACATGAAGCGGTGGAAGAAGCGGGAGTGACAGGAATAGCCGACGAAAAATGGGGACAAGTACCTTGCGCGTTCGTGAAACTGAAAGAGGGTTGCACAGTAACAGTTGAGGAGTTAAGCGATTTTTGCAAAGAAAAGCTTGCAAAATATAAAGTGCCGAAACAGATTTATTTTGTGGAAGAGTTGCCGCGAAATGCTGCAAAAAAATTGCTGCGGCGTAAATTGGCAGAACTTCTCCCAAAGAGCGAAGAGACAAAACGAAAATAAAAAGAATCGTTTTGTATCATGTGTCTATGAAATTGCTGTTTCCATTTGTAACAAGCCTGGAAACGAAAAGCACTTAACTGAAATTACAATCCATAAATACATAGACAGTAAAGGGGGCTTCTTATCGATAAAGGACCTCTTTTGAGTTTTCATGATGAAAGTTGCCATTGAGTTTTACTCGTTATTCCATCAACCCTAATTCAATTGCACGGTGAGCGATTAAATCTTCAATTTTTTTCGGTAAGTCGTCTAGCGTGCCGAACTCGTATTGCCACAAGTTTGTAAATGAATCAACGCAGATCGGAAACGTCATTTGGTTTGAACGTCTCGCTTCTTCTTTAAAGGCTTTGATTAAGCTGTCTTTTTTCAGCATCGCACGTTACACCTCTTCCGATTATGTACAGTGATCCTTTGGCAAGCTGCCAAAGGATCATGCCAGTTTACGCTTGTGCACTAGGAATGAATGTTTTACAGTCCGTTTCTGATGAATCAGACGCCATTTTTCCGGTGTGGCTGACAACATAAATCGATTCAGCGCTGCATTTATCTCCTTGAGACCAATATTGACAATTTTTC
This sequence comes from Anoxybacillaceae bacterium, assembly GCA_041920415.1. GTDB lineage: Bacteria > Bacillota > Bacilli > Bacillales > Anoxybacillaceae > JBHGYD01. Next base: position 281,625 of record JBHGYD010000028.1, on the reverse strand, counting down.
ACTTCACAAAGGACATCTTTTGCCATTTTTTATTCCCTCCATTTTAAGTGAAATTCATCATTAGTTTGCGTGTTTTAAAAAAAGTTATAACGGAAACAATAAGTAATTTTATTGAGAATATTTATCATTATCGTTGACATAGATAATCATTCTCAATTAGAATAAAGATAACGATGAAATGGATGGAGGGACATAACGATGTCATCTTTACTAGTGGTAGGAGCAGATCACTTAGGAACGATTATGGATAAATTAGTGAATTCAGGATTCAACGAAATTATTCATCTTGATGGCCGAAAGGTAAATATGGTGAAAAGAGATATTCCAGAGCATATTGATATGATTTTAGTAATGACAGACTATATCAATCATAATTTAGCGAAAGTGATTAAGCAAAAAGCGAAAAACCGAGAAAAGCCGATTTATTTTGTCAAACGTTCATGGAGTTCGATTCATCCCGTGATTCAAAAAATGAAAATGAGGAAGGCAAATTAATAAATGCACGTGGAGGTACATAAAATGAGGGCGGTAAGCTATTACCTTCATAAGGAATGGCAAAAAGTTGTCGAAAGAGCGATTCAAAAAATCATTATTCAATATTATGAAGCAGCTCCTTCATTACGTTCTGTGCCATTTATTTTAACGCTTGTAGAAAAACAGTGGAAACATATTAAGCAAAGTGTATTTGATTCGCCGCTTCACTATTATACGGTGCTGGTCAAAACAACGGATCATCTTTTGCAATTTTTACACCCGCTTTTTGAGAAGCAATGTTCTCCATTGCTTTTATTTGAAAGAATCAAATGTAAATCCAAGCGGATGAAAACGTATGTAGATATTGATATGGCGTACATCGATAATGGAGAATGGATCATTCGCAAATTCCTGTTAGAAGAGGATGAAACATTTTGTCGTCACTATAAACAAATGGTATTAACAGCATGTCAACAAAAACTTGGCTTCCTTCCTAGAAAAATTGAATTTTGTTCGCTTCTTAATGGTACACGACATGTTGAATGCTTATCTTCTTTGAATGCTTCTCATCGTGTTTCAAAAATAAAATTATTTACGTGTAGCGGAGATTTTGATTAAAATAAATAAATGAGAATGAAAATCGTTTTTTATTATATAGGAGGATTCAGTATGAAACAGAAACCATGGAAGGTAATGACAGCAACTGCACTCATCTCTTCCTTGTTGCTTACCTCTGCCTGTACGTCTGATCACGAATCAACAGGAAACAATAAAAAAGGAAAAGGAACGACAGCGAATATCGAGGTGCCGGTGACGGATTATACGTTTGATACGGCCGGTAATATGTTTGCTTATTCGGAATTTGAGCTATCGGGAGAACCACTAGTGGAAGGACTTGGCCTTAATTTAGACATATTGGATGCTCGAAAATTAGACAAGCCGACAAAGTTTGACTATACGGCTGGCATTGAATCATACGAATATTCGGAAGAAGGAATGTATGAGGTTACGGAAAAATCAGGGTTGGGGCTTCATTTAATTCATGGCCCAGTAACCGAACAGTGGGCGAAAAAAGTACATAAATCGAACGACGAAGCATTAGCTGATCGATTTTATGAGTTAGCCGATAACGTCGATTATCCGCGTGAGGAGATTTTTCGCAATATGTTTCCGACGATGATTGAGTATGCTAGCGGCGATCCTCACTATGCTCAAAAAGTTGATACAGGGGTATACGCGGAAAATGATGATAAAACGTATGTACCAGTTTACCAAGTTGATTTTCAATCACTGCGCTGGAACCGCGACAAAATGGACAAAATATTAACTCCATCCGCTTACGGGTCAGTATTTTTAAAACAAGCGCTCTGGGCAGGAGACTTTTTAGGTGGATTTCATACAGTTGACAAAGATGAAGAGCTGGAAGCAAAGACACCGAACGATGACAAAGATAAGAATATTGCTTTAGGCGTCAGTTCCGCCGATGGAATGCAAGGGATGATTTTGACTGAAGAGATTTGGAACAAATTAAACTTTGTACGCGATCATTTATTTTACAATGCGAAACAACAAACGCTAACGAAAGCAGCTGGAAGCCAATACGATCCGGCAAAAGGATTCGTCTATTTGCCGCATAAAATTCAAGTCGTCGAGGATGGAAACAAGTTAGCGCCTAATGTGAAACAATTGATTGTGAAAGATAAACGAAGCTTGCTTCAAGATCAATGGCTTATGCTTTGGCCGTCTTCTGAATTTTACGGCATGACAGACCAACGACCAGAAAATAAAAACCAAAATCCAGCCTTTTTAGCGGTATTTGATGGGGCACCGTATCCAAGCGCAGCGAAAGAAAATATTGATAACAATCCATCCAATGATGTTGTATCTACCGATCCGTATTCTGTGAATCGTGATGTATTATTACAAGTGTTTAAAAATATTGATACGATGCATTTTAATCCAGAAGTAGGAGCCTTTGTCGAAGAGAATAACGGAAATGAACAAGGGAAGCGCGTCGATACGTTCCAAGCGGGTTATACGATGGAAGCATTGCGTATTTTTGAACGTGCAATCGACGGTCTTCCGGTTGGATATGCAAGCGGGGAAGATGCAAAAGGACTCGGTACAGCGGAAGGAAAACGCGCATTAGAATTGATAAAAAAACAAGCTGACTTTATTATGACGAAACTGATGAGAAAAGACGGACTTGTTGCTAACGGTTTTGTCATTGGTGAAGGCGTGGAGCAGTCAGAACCGACTTTGCTTGCGCAACTTGGAGCGATACGTGGATTAACAGCGGCCTTTTTAGCGACAAAAGACGAACAATATCGCGATGCGGCACGCACAATTTATGAAGCGATGGACAACCATTTTTGGGACAAACAACTACATGTTTATAAAACAGGAAAAGACGAAATGAAATATACTCCGTTTGTTGCTGGAGCGCTATCAGGGGTGTTCCGTGTGGCGTTAAATAATTTAAATAACACAGACGCTGATAAACCGATTAAGGCATTAGAGAGAGAAACAATTATTTCACGGTATGTTGATTTTTATGACCGAATTATCGACGGTCCGAGCTTGAAAGAAGGAATGCAAGCAAGTGAATTTTGGGATACTGGCGATGTATATATCAAAGGGGATAAATCCGGAAACACAGATGGTGACCACGTGCCACAAATACAGAATGGGCATGGAAAATACGGGATCGCCCCTGTTTTACTAAACGTGGAGGTAAAGGAAAAACATTAAAAAGGTATGAAAGTTGAGCGGCAATCATTGAGGTTTGCCGCTTTTCTTTATATAATGATAATGATTTTCATTTTTTAAAACGGGGGAGCATGAACAGAATGAAACGATATTTATTCATTGGGATATTGTTGCTTCTATGGTTAACAGGATGTCAGACAAGCCCGGTGTTCGAATCAGAAAAAAAAGTCGTTCGCCATTATCCTGTTCATAGCGATAATATCGCCATTAATAAAAAAGGAGATACGTTATATATAGCCAACATTGATGTCAATTCAGTGACGATTCTTAATGCTAAGACGAAAAAGAAGGAAGCAGAAATTCCAGTCGGGAAGGAGCCAAGACAACTGGCATTAAGTCCGGATGAACAATGGTTATACGTCTCATGCGTGTATGATGACCGTGTTGATATCATTTCCCTTAAGGATAAGAAAGTCGTCGATCATTTAAAAACAGGGATCGAACCGTTTGGTTTGGTGACGAGCCAAGATGGAAAAACGCTCTATGTCGCCAATTATCGTTCGGGAACATTATCTGTTTTTGATTTAGCAACAGGAAAAGAGAAGAAGGAGATTCAGATTGGCGATCGTCCACGCACGGTGGCGATTACGGCGGACGGGAAAAAATTATATGTGCCACACTATTTAGATGCGAAAATTACTGTCATTGATACGAAAAAAGATAAGGTGTTGAAAGAAATCGCATTAGCGCCGTCTCCTGATAAAGCAGACCGCAAAAAAAGCCAAGGCATTCCGAACACGCTTGAGCAGTTTGTGATTGCTCCGGATGGAAAAAAGGCTTATGTGCCGCATTTATTAACAAATATTGATACGCCGATTCATTTTGATGAAACGGTTTTTCCGGCCATTTCCGTTATTGATCTAGAGAAAGACGAAGAGATAGTCGAAGAGCGGAAAGAGCTGTTTGAGAAAATCAATGTGTTAGATGTGAAAAATGAACCAATTGTTGTGTCCAATCCATATGATATCGCTTTTCAACCGGATGGAAGCAAAGCGTATGCGATCATGTCCGGAAGTGAAGATTTAGTTGTGTTCGATTTAAAGAGGGGCGGTAATGCAACACAAATTTTGCGCCGCATTGAAGGAAACAATCCGCGAGGCATTGCGATTTCGCCAGATGGAAAAACGTTATTTGTTCATAATGCGATGAGTCACGATATGGCAGTAATTGATACAGGAGGAAAAAGTCCATACGCAAAAGCAAAAGCCATAAAGGGAACTATTTCGTTAATTGCGAAAGATTCACTGTCGCCGCTAGTGCGCGAAGGGAAAACAATTTTTTACAGCGCGAATAGTGATGAATTTGCGGCAAACATTACGGGAAACAATTGGATGAGTTGCGCTTCCTGTCACAGTGACGGTGATATGAATAGGCTGACGCTTTTAACGCCGAAAGGGCCGCGCAATATTCCAAGCAACGTCGTCACAACGAAAACGGGATTATTTATGTGGGATGGCTCGCGCGACGATTTTACCGACTATATTCATACAGTACAAAATGAAATGGGCGGAATGATGAATATCGATCCAGGAAAGCCGTTAACACCGGAAGTGCAGCATATGTATGATGCGTTATTTGCATATTTAGATGATCCGAATTCGTTCCCGGTACCGAAAAGTCCGTATCGGAATAAAGATGGTAGTTTAACCGCCAAAGCAAAAGAAGGAGAAAAGCTGTTTAACGGAAAAGGCAATTGTTTAAGCTGCCATGGCGGAGAATATTTTACAGACAGCACAAAAGCCGTCGATGCAAAGGGAAATTTAACGACAGCGAATATCAACTATTTACACGATATCGGTACCGCCAACCCACAAGATCATTCTTCTAACGGGGATGCACGGGCTCATTTTACAAATCCGCGCACGCCGAAACAGTGGGATACACCGACATTGCGCGGTGTTTGGGCGACTGCCCCTTACTTGCATGACGGCAGCGCTAAAACGATTGAAGAAGCGATTCAGCGTCACAAAACAAAAGAAGTTTCAACTTTAACTAGCGGGGAAATTGCCGCTATCGCGGAATATGTGCGCTCAATCGAATAAAGGGTCTTAACTATACTACTTTAAAGTATTAAATTAAGCCTCTTTGGAAATTCCAAAGAGGCTTTTTGTTTATGATGGGTCGTTTTGCTGAAGATAGCGTTTGTCTTTCATAAACAGTCGCCAAAAGTAAATAAAGCCGGGAAAGAGAATGACGAAGCCGACAATGTACGAAGTAAAGAGAGCGCGAAATGTGTTTGGATGCGTAAATCCTGATTGAATGGTTACGTCCGGGTAAATCATGTACGGCAAATGCGCTTTTCCGTAGGCGTAACTTGCCAAAAAATATTGAATGACGATCGCAACAACTGCCAGGCGCGGTCTTCCCTTTACAGTTGTATGTTTTGACGATGGCAAAAATAAAGCGATACCAGCAACAAAAAACATGGCAACAGAACCAATTAACCAAGGTAAATGATTCATCATTCGTTCATACAACCATGCCGCTTCGTTTTGCATCGTTAACATGATAAACAATGCCATAAGTAGCGAAATCGGTCCAAGAATAAGAGCATCACGGCGGTAGACTTGATATGCCTCCAATTCATTGGCTGCGTTTGAGTAGTCGGCAAGCAATAACGAAGAAAGGAACAGTGTACTCGAAATCGCAAAGCCGATAAATGCATATTCGTGCGGGCTTGTGAATAATTGATCCATCTGCAGTCTCGCTACTCCATCAACTATTTCGATAAATTTGCCATGTGTAATTGGTAACACGCTAATGAGCAAGGCGGGAATGATTATACCGCTAATCCCCGAAATGTATGTAAGCGCCTTTTCATATTCTTTGGTAATATGCGCAAAAACAAGAAACGAGCTGCGAATAGCAAGCAGAAGTAAAATAATGCTTCCAGGAATAAGCAGTACCGTTCCTAAAAGAAAGGTTGCACCAGGAAACAAACTAAAAAGAGCCACAACAATCGCGACGATAAAAACATTTGTGACCTCCCATGTAGGAGATAAATAGCGGTTTGCAATGTTCGTCGCTTTTGTTTTTTCTCGGTTCATATAAACCATTGACCAAAAGCCAGCTCCAAAATCCATTGTTGCCATGACGGCATAGATGAAAATAAATCCCCATAGTACGGTAATCGCAATTAATTCATTTGTCATGTTTTATAAACTCCTTATTGCGCAAAGTTACTTGAGCTGCCATTCGAATGCTTATCTAATTCATTCATGACAGGATGGCGATGAAAGTAATACCTTAATACAAGAACGACAGAAATGCCCAATATAACGTAGACAGTGGTAAACAAGATGAACAGCATCGCTAAATTTCCCGTTTGTGTCACAGCATCTGCCGTTTTCATCATTCGGTAAATGACCCAAGGCTGTCTTCCTGTGCAGGCAAAAATCCAACCAAATTCAATCGCAAGTACGGAAAGTGGGCCAGCCGCGATAAAACTCCACATCAGCGGACGGGGAAACGTATTTCGTTTCATGATTTTGTTCCACACAAACCCAATGATTGAAAGAAGAATTAACAATGAACCGATTCCCACCATTGCGTTGAATAATGTATGTACAACCAATGGCGGCCACCATTCTTCAGGAAAGTCGTTTAGTCCTCTTACAACCGTATCAAAGCTGTTGCCAGCAAGAAAACTGAGAAGCCAAGGAATTTCAATCGCCCATTTTACCGATTGCGTTTCGCGATCCGTATAACCACCGATAGCGAGCGGAGCATGGGATTGTGTTTCAAACAACCCTTCCGCTGCGGCAAGCTTTTCTGGTTGATATTCGTGTAATAACTGCGCTGACTCGTGCCCATTTAAAGCTGTCAGAAGTGAAAAGATACCTCCCACCGTAAGACCAAGCATTAACGCTTTTCGGTGAAATTGGTACACTCTTTGATTATTCTTTTCGCGCAACATTTTGTAAGCCGCAATTGAAGCAATGACAAACGCGCCGGTCATAAAGGCGGAAACAACGACGTGGCCAGCCACTACAAAAAAGCTTGGATTAAAAAAGGCAGCCCAAGGGTCGACATCAACAATTTTCCCGTTTTCAATGCGAAACCCTGCCGGAGTCCCTTCAAAAGCGTGAACGTTTGTAATCAAAATCGCTGAGGCGCTTGCACCAATCGCAACAAAAATAACACTCAAAATTCTCATAGTTGGTGAGATTCGGTCGGCCGCGTATACGTAAATGGACATAAACAATGCCTCAATAAAAAAAGCATAAATTTCAATTTGGAAAGGAAGTGACATGACTCTTCCGATAACCTCCATAAATCCAGGCCACAATAGCGATAGCTGTACGCCGGCAATGGTACCAGAAGGAATCGCGACACCAAGTAAAACAGCTAAACCTTTTGTCCAACGGTTCGCCATCACCGCATAATCGCGATCTTTTGTTTTTTGATAAAGTAGTTCAGCAAATAGCACCATAAGCGGAATCCCAACACCTAAAGTCGCAAAAATAATATGAAAGGCCATTGTGGTTCCAAACAGGCTGCGTGCGATGACTAAATCATCCATTGATCATACATTCCTTTCCGTAATTTGATGATTCATCCCTATTGTCCACATTTTCCCAAAAATTATCCTCAGTACAATTTAATTTACAAGCTATATATTGCTTGTTGAAATACTTTTGCGAAACGTATCCATTACGATTCGTGGTTTTATATGGAGGGGCGAGTGTGCAACAGTGGTATGAGCAGCATTTTCAGGAAGACTATGTCAAAATTTATGCGCATCGGAATGATGAACGCGCTGCAGCAGAACTTGAAAAAATTGATAAGATCATCGGTTTTGAACCTGGTAAAAAATTATTGGACTTATGTTGCGGTGAGGGAAGACATAGCAGATGGTTTGCCAAAAAAGGACTGCACGTTGTCGGCGTTGACCTGTCGCAAACATTGCTTCGTATTGCTGAAAGCAAGCCGATGGATCATATTCGATATATTCATTCTGATATGCGCCATATTCGGTTCCGGGAAGAGTTTGATTATGTTGTTAACCTTTTTACAAGTTTTGGTTATTTTGATAAAGATGAAGAAAATGAACTTGTGATTCGCAATATAAGCAATGCGTTGAAAAGAGAAGGCATTTTTTTATTCGATTATTTAAATCCTGGTTACCTCAAGAAGAATTTAATTCCATTTTCTCGTGAACAAAGAGATGGATTAGATATTATGCAATATAGAAAAATTAACGAAAACACAGTCATAAAAAACATTATTGTGAAGGACGTAAAAGGTGAAAGAAGATATCAAGAAAAGGTAAAACTGTATACGAAAGAAAAAATGGCTGATATGTTTGCTAAGTATGGTTTTCATATTTTACATGTTTTTGGCGACTATGACGGTCAAACATACAACGAAGCTGAGTCAACCCGGATGATTTTTGTGTGCCAGAAACGTTGACAGGTGATTTACATTTCATGTAGAATAAACTCGTTCAGTAAATCGTAATAATTACGATTAAATATGAAGGTTAAGGAGGATAATTATAAAATGAAACCGGGTGTTCACCCTCATTATCAAAAAGTTGTATTTATGGATGTAAACAGCGGATATAAATTTTTAAGCGGTTCGACAAAAACGTCGAATGAAACAATCAAGTGGGAAGACGGGAATGTATACCCGCTTATCAAAGTGGAAATAAGCTCTGATACGCATCCGTTCTACACAGGTAAGCAAAAATTTGCGGAGCGCGGCGGCCGTGCAGAACGCTTTATGCAAAAATTCAATATGAAACAAAAATAATGATAAAGCTGTTGACGTTGTTTCAACAGCTTTTTTTATCTTAAAGAAAGAGAAGAATGAGGTATTCAAAGAAACGAAAAGCATTGTGAGAGGAAAAAGAAAACATGAATGATAAAAAACCAGCCTAATGATAGGCTGGTTTAGTGTAATGCTTTTTTCAACACTTCTAAGTTTTCTTTCATAATTGTGATATAGTCTTTATGTTTTTCAATATCTTCATTCGTTGGTGCTTCTAAGTTTTGAAGGCGGAGAGCTTCCGCGCCAATTTCATTTTTAACGACTTCGGCCACCTTTGGAGTTACGTTTTGTTCAAAGATGACATAGCGGATGTGGTGTTTTTTCGCTGTTTGAATGATTTGTGCAAGCTCCTTTTGCGAAGGCTCATTTGTCGGTGAAAGTCCGGCGACGCTTAGTTGTTTAATGCCGTATCTTTTTTCCCAATAGCCGTATGCCGCATGGGAAACGAGAATTTCTTTTTTCGGTGCCTCTTTTACAACCGCTTGGAATTGTTTGTCGAGGTTTTCTAATTGTTGTTTTAAAGACGCGAAGTTTTTCTCAAATGTGTCTTTCGCTTCCGGTTTTAACTCTACTAGCGCATTTTTAATATTTTCCGCAATCGTAATGGAAAGCACAGGGTCTAACCAAACATGAGGGTCTTTATCACCGTGATGATGCTCATCGTTGTGTTCTTCTTCTCCTTCGGCGTCATGTTCGTGAGTGGAATCGAGAAACTTGATTCCTTTCGCACCCTCGACTAATTTTACATGTTCGTTTTTTAATGTTTTCGTCGTTTGATCAACGAATCCTTCCATTCCTTGGCCGATATAAATGAATGCGTCCGCATCGGCAAGTTCTTTCATCGTTTTTGTTGTCGGCTCAAACGTATGCGCCTCCACTCCCGGAGGGTATACGCTTTGTGCTTTTACATATTTGCCACCAATTTTTTGGGCAAAATCTTGCAATGGATAAATGGTTGTATAAATTGTTAAAACGTCTTTTGCTTTTTCTGTCTGTTCGTGATTTTTATCAGCATTGCAACCGTACAAAAAAGCAGAGACGACAAGTAAAAGGGATAAAACCAATGACTTTACTTTCATATTAAGCCCCTTCCTCTATAATGTGTTTGATAAGCAAACTCCTTTGCTATTATATCGTAACAATTACGATTTGAGAACTAGAATATAGAGTTATTGGGAAACGGTAAATTCAGGAAGTGGATCAAAAAATGTTGTCCAATCTTGTTTCATTTCCTCATCTGTCAGCAAACACTCATCTAAAGATGCTTCAATTTCTTCACGATTCATGTCAATGCCGATAAAGACGAGTTCTGTCATGCGATCCCCATATGTTTCATCCCACTTAGCGAGCAACTCAGGATCTTCTTTAAGAATTTGTTGGCGTTCAGTTTCCGGATAAACAGCGACCCATTTACCAGCTCCTTGAATCATAATAGATGTTCCCGCCTGTGATAAAAGACCGCACATGTCATTTCTTGAAGCAAGCCAGAAAAAGCCTTTTGCACGAACAACTTCAACCGGCCAATTTTCGAGCCAATTCATAAGGCGTTCTGGATGAAACGGACGTCTTCTGCGATAAACAAATGAAGAAATGCCATATTCTTCTGTTTCCGGCGTATGTTCTTCATTCAATTCTTTAATCCAGCCCGCAGCTTGACTAGCTTTTTCAAAGTCGAATAAATGAGTGTTTAAAATTTCGTCCAATGGCACTTGACCGAATGTCGTTTGTATAATTTTTGCTTCCGGGTTTAATTTTTTTAACACCCCTTCAAGTTCTTTCGCATCTTCAGGACCAATAAGGTCTACTTTATTTAGCAAAATCACATTGGCAAATTCGATTTGATCAATCAGCAAATCTACTACTTCACGTGTATCCGTTTCGTCAACAGCTTGTTTTCGGTCAAGCAAGCTTTCACCTGATGCAAAATCATCCCAAAAGCGATTCGCATCGACAACTGTAACCATTGTATCCAAGCGACATTTTTTGGTTAGGTCAATTCCTAACTCTTCGTCAATGTACGTAAATGTTTGCGCTACTGGAATTGGCTCACTAATTCCTGAAGATTCGATGACAATATAATCGATGCCGCCAGCATCCACTAATCTTTCTACTTCCTTCATTAAATCTTCGCGCAACGTACAGCAAATGCAGCCATTCTGAATTTGCACAAGTTTTTCTTCGGTACGTGAAAAACCGCCTTGTTTAACGAGCTCCGCGTCAATGTTAATTTCGCTCATGTCGTTCACGATCACAGCGATTTTCTTTCCTTCGCGGTTGTGCAAGATGTAATTCAAAAGTGTTGTTTTCCCCGAACCTAAATAACCGCTTAATACAGTAACAGGAACTTTTTTCATTTTATTTCTACTCCTCTCTTTATATAAATCGTAAACATTACGATTTAACATTGTTAATCATACAAGAAAAGTAGGAAAAGAGCAACTGTTATGCTATATTATTTTCAAAACAGGTTTTAGGGGGAAACTTGTCATGAATTTGTTAACAGAAATTCTAGAGTATAATAAAAAGTTTGTTGAAAATAAAGAATATGAAAAGTATCAAACGACAAAATATCCTAATAAGAGGCTTGTTATTTTGACATGTATGGATACGAGGCTTGTAGAGTTATTACCACAGGCGATGAATGTGAAAAATGGAGATGTAAAGATTGTCAAAACAGCGGGTGCTATTCTTGCTCATCCATTTGGGAGTATTATGCGCAGTTTGCTTGTTGCTGTTTATGAATTAAAGGCAGATGAAATTTGTGTAATTGGCCATTATGATTGCGGGATGGGAGCAATTAAAGCGGAAGCGATGATAGAGAAGATGGTTGAAAGAGGAATTCCTAAAGAGAGACTTGAAATGTTAAAATATTCAGGTGTGGATCTTGAAAATTGGTTGAAAGGCTTTGACTCTGTAGAAGAGAGCGTAAAACATAGCGTGAATATGTTAAAAAATCACCCGCTTTTACCATCAAATGTCCCTGTGCACGGATTAATTATTGATCCGCATACAGGGCGATTGGATTTAGTTGTTAATGGATACGAGCAATAATTTATTTCCGTTTTTCCACCTTTTTCGGAACGGGATCAAATCCACCTGGATGAAACGGGTGGCATTTTAAAATGCGCTTGATTGTCAGCCATCCTCCCTTGATCGCGCCAAACCGTTTCACTGCTTCTAGTCCATAATGAGAGCAAGTTGGATAAAATCGGCATGTTGGCGGTTTTAACGGCGAAATAAAAATTTGGTAAAAACGTATGAGAGCAATCAATATTTTTTTTAACATTTGCACCACATCCAACAAATAAATGTACTATAAACAATGTATCATAACTGAGAAACAGATATCACATTTGTTGCATTTTAGCAATCCATACAAAGTAGATGAAAAAAATCGGATTTCAGTGTATGATAATAACCAGAAAATGATTTTAGGAGTGATAATATGCCTTCAGTAGAAAGCTTTGAACTAGATCATTGCGCGGTAAAAGCGCCATATGTGAGACATTGCGGTGTTCATAAAGTAGGCAGCGATGGCGTTGTGAATAAATTTGATATTCGTTTTTGTCAGCCAAATAAACAAGCGATGAAACCAGATGCGATTCATACGCTCGAACATTTGCTTGCGTTCAACATTCGCAAGCATGCGGAAAAATATGATCACTTTGATATTATCGATATTTCGCCGATGGGATGCCAAACCGGTTATTATTTAGTCGTAAGCGGTTCTCCTACAGTAGACGAAATTATCGATTTACTTGAAGATACGATGAAAGACGCAATAAACGCGACAGAAGTTCCAGCGGCAACGGAACGACAATGCGGACAAGCGAAACTTCATGACTTAGAAGGCGCAAAACGTTTAATGCGCTTCTGGTTAGAACAAGACAAAGAGGAATTAAAGAAAGTATTTGGTTAAGAAAAAAAGAGGTTACCTCATAGGTAGCCTCTTTTTGTTTGAGAAAAATAAACGAAGCAAAATCTACTCTTTATTTATACGGGGAGCAACGTTTTGTTAGACATGTGACAAAGCGTTGCTCCTTTCGTTTTTGATCTATTCTATTGAGTACGCCTTTACTTATTTTTAGTCATATTTTTTCGGACAACCCATATATATTAATAGGAAACATTACGATTTACATCTAAAATTTTATGAAACGCATGCGAAAAACACAAGGGAGAACTTATTTAATGGAGGAGAGAGCGTGTGAAAAGAGCAATTTCTAATGCAGTGAATGATTTTTTTGCGTTTGTTCTTCTATTACTATTTTTGTATTTATTCTTTTTTTACGGGGGGAATAACATAAAATTTGCGTTGCCAAAAGAGTGGGCGATTGTTAATACAATGTTTTTAAGCATCGTTTTAGAAGCGATTCCGTTTATTTTAGTTGGCGTTTTTGTTTCTGCCTTCATTCAAACGTTTATTTCAGAAGATACGCTGCGACGCTGGCTCCCGAAAAATCCATATGTGGCGATTGTCTTCGCCGCTTTTTTTGGTCTTATTTTTCCGGTCTGCGAATGCGCTATTATTCCGATTGTGAGAAGGCTGATGAAAAAAGGAATGCCACCAGCAGCTGGCATGACGTTTTTAATAAGCGCACCAATTATAAATCCGGTTGTTTTTGCTTCCACTTACTATGCGTTTCAGCAAAAACAGCACATCGCTTTTGCGCGCATGGGTCTGGCATTTTTAGTCGCCGTTTTAGTCGGATTTATCTTGTATCGTCTTTTTAAACCAAAAAATCCTCTGAAAACAAACATTTCTTCCTCACATGAGCATGTACGTACAACGAATAAATGGAAGGAAACGTTATATCATGCAAGCGACGAATTTTTTGATACAGGCAAATATTTGCTTATTGGCGCGTTTTTGGCGAGTTTGCTGCAAACGTTTCTTGACAGAAATGAGCTTCTGCAAATCGGAACAAATGAGCTTGCATCTCCTTTAGTAATGATGGGCTTCGCTTATATGTTATCGCTCTGTTCAGAAGCAGATGCTTTTGTTGCCGCTTCGTTTGGACATGCTTTTTCCGCAGGTGCGATTTTAGCTTTTCTTGTTTATGGTGCTATGCTTGACTTGAAAAACACGCTAATGCTGTTTGCCTATTTCCGAGCGAGATTTGTTGTTGCTTTTATATTTGTTCTTACATGCGTGGTTTATTTTGTCATTTTGTTGTATCAAACCATTTTTTCGGCATTATAAGGAGGTGTAAATGAATGAGCGATAATCTTTTTTTACGCGGAGTTATTTTAGTGGGCTTTGCCTTATTAATGTTTAAATTAATCGTAACCGGGCACATTCAGCAATTGATTGCACCAAAGATGTTTCCGTTTCTTTATTTTGCGATGGGCACGTTGTTTCTCCTCGGCATTATCCAAATTTGGCGAAGTGATGGTAAAGAGAATGCTGTTTGCTGCGGATGCGGGCATCATGAGAGGAAACATCCTTTTAAGTCACTTGTAGTTTGCGTCTTATTTATTGTTCCGGTCATCACAGGATTGATGTTTTCCGGTCAAGTGCTCGACAGTTCGGTTGCCGCTAAGCGTGGTGTGCAAATGGGAAGGCTGCCTGAAAATAATGGATCTTCTAATGATCAAACTCAATATTCGACAGATATGTATGGAAATGAAATGGAAGAAAAGCCAATGAATAAAAAGCAGCTGAAAGAAGCATTGACATCCACCAAGAAAGTAGTGTTTACGAACGAAAACTATTTGGCAATTTTGGAGATCATTAATAACAACGTAAAACAGTTTATCGGCAAAGAAATTGAACTTGAAGGGTTTATATATCGCGAACCCGATTTTGTAAAAGAGAAAGCTGTTATTGCCAGGTTCGTTGTTACATGCTGCGTAGCCGACGCTTCTGTCTACGGGATGTTAGCGAGCGGGGAGCAGCTTAAGCAACTCAATCATGATGAATGGGTAAAAGTGACGGGCATTATCGATAAAACGAATTATAAAGGAAATATTCTTCCTTGCATAAAAATTAAAACCGTGGAAAAGGTCAAGCAGCCAAATGACCCTTACATTCACGACACTCCTCTGTAACTATGAAAAAAGGATGTTTTTCATGACCGAAAGACATCCTTCTATTTTGCGTCACTTTTTTGATTATCGGCTTTTTCGCTTTGCAAATGAGGATTGTTCTCGAGCGGATCAACAGTATGTTTGTATTGGTAAGCTTTTAACGTTGTCACCACGCTTAATACTAAAACAAGAGCGACGATAATAAGCGAAATAATCAAAACGGTATACACAGTGCTTTGTATCTTCCTTTCATCTGTATCTACGCTTTTATTTTACCATAATGAAGCGACAAACACATTAGAGCAATCAGCGAATTATGCCGGAAAACGCCGGGAAAAAAGCGTGAAAATACGTTGTTTCACTGAAAGAAGCAACGGGTCAAGAAAAAAATGGTCGGTACGCTCGCAAGCGATTTTGAAACCATGATTCAAGAACTAAAAAAGGGCATGCAAGTAGCTGATGAAGTTGACGATGAAACGACAGGTGCTGTTAGGGATTCATCAAAACTTAGAAAAACATGTGTGGATGTTAAAATCGTTTCTTGGCAAATAATGTAGAAGCAATCACTCTCCTTGTTATAGTGAGGGAGATTGTTTTTTATTTATTAGAAAAATGTCTATACCCCCTGTTTCCTTTTTGCATAAAATGTACGATAAAGTAAGGAGGAAAGGAGGGAGAATGTGAACAAATATACATTTGTTCTTGGGATTTCGCTGCTTGGTTCGCTTCTTTCATCCATGTTTGGGAGTCTGGATTCATTGGTAATTATTTTAATCTGTTTCGTTTTGATTGATTATACAACAGGAATTATTGCGAGCGCCTTTGAAGGAAAACTATCAAGCGAAGTCGGATTTCGCGGAATTGCACGCAAGCTGCTTATTTTTATATTGGTTGCTGTGGCGCATTTGCTCGATGTGGCGATTGGTTGGAATAATCACTTTATCCGTGATGCGACGATTTTTTTCTATATGACTAATGAAGTTATTTCTATTTTGGAAAATGCGGGAAGGGCAGGACTGCCCATTCCAGATTTTCTTATGAAGGCGATTGAATTATTGAAAGATCGTTCAAAGTAATTTCGTAAGCATAATTTTTGTACGTTCACCCACACTAATTACGAATACGACGGATCCTAAAGGAGATGAATGGTGTGGTGGAACAAAAGAAAAAAACATACTATGTATCAATGGCTCATGGTGAAATTTCTCAAGTAAAAACGGCTTCACCATGGGATTTTCAAATCGAAGCGACCGATGATGAAATTATTCAGTTGCGAGAATATTTTGATCAAAATTATTCAACGGATATCCAAAACTTTTTTCGCGCTCATGTGCCATATATTCAATATCATTACGATCGCGAAAACGATGCGTATGATGAAACGTTGAAAAAAATTTATCAACTTATTTATAAACTTGGGAATGAGGAAGCAAAACAGCATATTCGTTCACTTGGATTTGTCCAAGAGGAAGATACAACGCAATAAGCCACCGGTTTTGGTGGCTTTTTATGTATAATATAAAAATGGAACTATAATGATGGAGTTTGATGAATATGTTTATTTTTCGTGATTATTATGGAAATCAAGTTTCTTTGTCATTTGCCGATCATCCGTTTTCGCAAACGCCCGCGCACGTCTTGGTCATTTGTCGTTACGGTCAGCAATGGCTTCTCACTGTGCATCATCAGCGCGGACTCGAGTTTCCCGGTGGAAAAGTAGAACCAGGGGAAACAGCGGAACAAGCAGCGATTCGCGAAGTAAAAGAAGAAACGGGCGGCATCGTTGCACGTTTAATCTATCTCGGACAATACAAAGTAGAAGGAAAAGGACAAACGGTTATTAAAAACATCTATTTCGCAGAAGTGAAGGAATTAGTGAAACAACATACATATTTTGAAACGAACGGTCCGGTGTTGCTTCGAGAATTGCCAAACAATCTTGCTTCTGATGAACGTTTTAGTTTTATTATGAAAGATGAGGTATTAGTTTACAGCCTTCAAGAAATAAAGAAGCGTTCGTTATGCATGGAACGCTTCTAACGGTGTTTTATTAATTTCCTTTCGATGAATCCGACCGCTTGATACATGATCGTTGCTAAAAAGGCAATGACAAGCAAGCTTAACAACACGAGCGTAAAATTAAACACTTGGAAGCCGTAAATAATCATATAGCCAAGCCCTTGTTTCGAAACGAGAAATTCTCCGACAATGACCCCAACCCATGATAATCCGACATTCACTTTCAAAGTGGAGATAATGGTTGGGAAGGATGACGGCAAAACGGCTTCTTTAAAACATTGAAAGCGGCTGGCACCGAATGTTTTCAATACCTTTATATAGTTTGGATCCACTTCTTTGAATGATGTATACACAACAATTGTCGTAATAATAACTGAAATAATTGTACCCATCGCGATAATTGAAGGAAAGCTTGGGCCGAGCGCAACAATGAAAATCGGACCAAGTGCTACTTTTGGCATCGCATTTAAAACCACTAAATAAGGGTCGACGGTTTTAGAAAGGCGTGGAAACCACCAAAGTAGCGCGGCTAAACATGTACCGATGAATGTACCGAGAATAAATCCAAGCACCGTTTCGAATAACGTCACACTACTATGGATGAGAAGGGAGCCGTCTGCGATTTTTTGGACAAATAATTTCCAAATCGTTGATGGAGAGCTAAATAAAAGTGGATCGATCCATTTGTTTTGACTAGCAATTTCCCAAAACAGGAAAAATGAGATGAAAATAAGGAACTGAAAAAGGCGAACCCATCGTTTTTCTTTTTTCAGCATTGTTACATATTGCTGATGAAGGACTTGAATACGGTTATTCCTTTTTTTCAAGGGAATCAAGCTCCTTCCAAATAAATTGAAATAGCTCTGAAAATGTTGGGTGTTGTCGAGCATTAAATGGAGACAAGTTGCGTAACTCTTCTGGAACGAGAAACGTGCGAGCGAGCCTACCAGGTTTTGCGGCAAATAAGAAAATGCGGTCACTCATGGCGATCGCTTCTCCAATATCATGGGTAACGAGCAAGGCGGTTTTTTTATAATCTTTTAATGTTTTCCAAACTAATTCTTCTAGTTTTAGTTTTGTCTGATAATCTAAAGCGGAAAACGGTTCATCAAGCAAAAGAATTTTTGGGTCGGTAGCCAGCGTTCGCACTAATGCGGCTCGTTGCCGCATGCCACCTGATAATTGGTGAGGATAATGTCTTTCTACTCCTTTTAGACCAATATAGGCAAGCAAATCAAGGGCTCGTTGCTTTGTTTCATTTGTGTCAATCCCCATCATTTTTAATCCCAGGAAAATATTTTCTTCAATCGTTTTCCAAGGGAAAAGATAATCTTGTTGCAACATGTAGCCAACGGATGGATGAATGGCGTGAACTTTTTCGCCCTCTAAAATGACGTTTCCTTCCGTCGGTTGCATTAATGCCGCAATAATCGAAAGTAATGTGGTTTTACCACAGCCACTAGGGCCGAGAAAGGAAACAAATTCTCCTTTCTCAATTGTCAGTGACACATTTTCTAAAGCGGTAACAGCCGTTTTTTCCGTAAAATACGTATGAGAGACGTGATCGACTACTAAAAAGCTCATGTGTTTTCACCTGCCGTGATTATTTGGACATGACTTTTTTGGCAAAGGAATTGTCAACAAGTGTTTGATGGTCGATATGTTTCGGTAATTCTCCTGCTTCATTCATAATGTTTTGTAAGTTATTCCACTCTTCCTTATCAAGAACTGGATTCGTTGCGTAAGAACCTTGACTTTTGTAGCGATCGACGACTTTTTCAATTAATTGAATGTCGGTGTCTTTAAAGAACGGTTGAATCGCTTTTGCAATATCGGCTGCGCTATGAGTTTCGACCCATTGTTGTGCTTTGAAGAGGGCACGGGTAAATTTTTCGATCTCTTTTTTGTTGTTCTTGATAAAACTTTGTTTGGCCATAAATGTCGTATATGGAACGTGACCCGATTCGGTTCCGAATGAAGCAACGATATAGCCTTTTCCTTCTTGTTCAAAAATGCTTGCTGTCGGCTCAAACAATTGCACATAATCGCCTGTGCCACTAGCGAAAGCATTAGCGAGATTGGCAAAATCGATGTTTTGAATTAAGTGTAAGTCATTGTGTGGGTCAATCCCGTGTTTTTTTAACACAAATTCACCGACCATTTGTGGCATGCCGCCTTTTCGTTGACCGAGGAATGTAGTTCCTTTCAGTTGGTCCCACGAAAAGTGATCGATTTTTTTGCGGGAAACAAGAAACGTACCGTCGGTTTGTGTTAATTGGGCAAAGTTAATAACAGGGTCATTTGTTCCTTGGCTATATACGTAAATCGATGTTTCCGAGCCGACTAAGGCGATGTCTGCCCCATCAGAAAGGAGTGTGGTCATCGTTTTATCGCCGCCCCATGTTGTTGTTAACTCGATTTTTAGTCCTTCTTTTTCAAAAAATCCTTTCGATAGGGCGACATATTGTGGAGCATAAAAAATGGAACGAGTGACTTCAGCTACCCGTAATGTTTTGACTTTTTCTTTTTCTTGTTGGTTACAAGCGGTCATTGGGATAATAAGAAGAGCGATAAGAAACGACATCATAGCGATACGTACCCATTTTTTCATTAGCATTGACCTCCTCATAATGGAATAAAAATCTACTTTATCGTATGCGTGTAAAAAAAATGTGTGAAGGCCTAGGAAAGGAAGAATAACATGGACGGATACATCATTGATCAGCAGCGATTTCCATCACCCAACCCGCACATTGATGTGTTTCTTGTGACATATATGTGCCAAGGGTTAAAGATTAAAGGGTTTTTAGCGGAACCAAAAGCGCCCGGTGTGTATGATGGATTTCTTTATTTGCGCGGTGGCATCAAAAATGTCGGAAAGGTACGTCTAGCACGAATTACGCAATTTGCTGCGGAAGGATTTGTTGTGATGGCCCCGTTTTACCGCGGCAATCAAGGTGGGGAAGGAAATGAAGATTTTGTCGGTGAAGACCGCTACGATGCACTAGCAAGTTTTCGTGTTTTACAGCATCATCCGAAAGTGAGGAAAGAGCGGATTCATGTGTTCGGTTTTTCTCGTGGAGGAGCGATGGCACTCCATACGGCAATTCTGGAACCACGCGTCTGCTCTGTTGTTGTCTGGGGAGGAGTTTCCGATGTGGCGTTAACGTATTGGGAACGACCGGATTTACGTAGAATGATGAAACGAGTCATTGGAGGAACGCCATCGAAATATCCGGAGCGATACAAATGGCGTACCCCACTTTATGAAATCGAGCGGATTCAAGCGCCTGTTTTAATCATTCATGGACAAAAAGACGAAAATGTGTCGATTGAACACGCGTACCGTTTAGAAAGGCGATTAAAGGAAACGAACAAACGAGTGACAACGTGGTACTTTCCAGAGTTTACGCATTATTTTCCGCCGCGGGATAACAGAGAAACGGTTCAACGTTTAGCGGAATGGATGAAACAACAGCGATGTTTGTGATACTGTGCAAGAGAATGAAGAAGTTACCCATATTACTCTTATTATTACTTACTATAAGAGATTGGATATTCAGTTTCCTATAGGGCAATACAGGAATCCATCACAGTCAATAAAATAGTTTTTTTCATTTTCTTGTTAGGGATGAACTTCTCCCACCTACACGTTGTTTAGAGGTGGGAAACTTCTCGGTGAACATGTTAAAAAAAAGCCTTGAGTTTGTGGAAAACACAAACCCAAGGCTTTTTGATTATTGGTATATAAGCAAGCCCTGCTCATTTAACGGATATGTTTGAATGACATATCGTACTCCTTCTTTGTAAATAACAATGAGTTGTCCATTTTGAACATATAGTGTTTGAATATCTTGGCTCATTACATAGTGTTTTATACGTTGGAAGGTGGCATAATCGTACACATCGATGCTGTTGTCTTTGCTCGTGTAGAACGTATTTTGCGAAAGGTTAAAGGCAATGTGCTGATACGAATTATACAGCTGTGTGACATACGTCATATCAAATTTTTGCGATGCTGCTGCTTGGAAGATGACACCTGAGCCGTTAAAAATAAATTTTCCGTCTGGAGAAATCGTCATGTTTGTATTTAAGCTATAATCTCCATGATACGGAGAGTCATAATGAGCCACGAGTTTACCGTCTTTAAACTGATATGTTTCAACATCTCTTGGACTCAGACTAGTTGTAATCGCATACACCTTTCCGACATCAGGATGCATCGCTAAGAGTGATTGTTGGTAAATACCGTGTACACTTGCCGTTTCTAGCAATGTGTTACGGGAGTAAACTTTTAGATTTGTCCACTGACCGGATCCGCTGGAAATGTAAATGTATTGACCATCTGCGACAATATCGTATGGATCAACATCGATGTCGACGATTTCTTTTACCGTAAATGTATCTGCATCAATAATCGCAAAGGCTCCTTCTTGTTGTTCCTCCCACCATGTATAGCTATGCTGTCCTTTAGGCAGGGTCACATATAATTCATTATTCGCAAAGTACAACCGTTCCGGCGCCAACGGCAATGAAATTTTTCGAGCTTGTTTCGTTTCTAGATTCACTTCTACCACATTTTTATTTTCGTCGAGGGCATAGAGAATTGGTTTTGTTGGGTGCATAACCGTCTCTAGCGCTGAGAAATCAAGATACAGCTTGCTTGTACTTACCGGTGCTGGTGGTTTCAGTGTGACAGTCGTATTCGTCGTTGGCACGGTTGAGCCCGGTTGATCCGGTTCAGAAGTGCCAGGTGTTGTACTGCCTCCGTCTGTTGGATCAGTTGTATTCGCTCCTTCTGTCGGCAACGATTCGTATGGGATAATCGATAGCTTTGAAGCTGGTTGATTACTATAGTTACGAATCCAAATTTGAGCATGGACAATATCAACGGCAAAGTTAATGTTTCCAACGTCAAATCCTGAGGAAGTGACGCCGATGACATGGCCAAACGCATTAAACAACGCTCCGCCGGAACTTCCGTGCGTAATTGGAGCGGTAATTTGAATGAGGTGGACTATGTTCCCTTGATCATCTTGAAGTACATGCAGATTACTAATGATTCCAGTCGATACGGTGTTCATTAACCCTTCTGGACTGCTAATCGTAACAATCGGATCACCTTTTTCAAGTAAAGAGGTGTCACCGATTTTTAAGGCTGGCAGGGCTAAATCCGAATAAGTTGCAAGGAGGGCTAAATCCGTCGCTTCGTTGTATTGAACAACCCCACGAATCGGGATTTCATTTCCTTCCTCATCGTATGCAACGACTTTTGCTGCTCCTTGTATCACGTGGAAATTGGTTAAGATTGTACTTTTCCCGACAACAAATCCGCTTCCCTGTGCGTATGGCTTGTTGTTTTTATCAAATACTTCCAAAAAGAGAACGCTCTTTTCTTGTGAAATAATCTTTTTCAATATAAGAGTCGGAATCCCCTCTGAGGTTCCTTGTTCTTTCAAAATACTTTCGTATGAATTCGAAAAGGCGGTAAATAAAAAAGGAATTGTTTTGACACTGGCAAGCTGCGATTCAAATTTGTCGATTTGACTGAAAATGCTGCTGTCATTTTTACTATAGCGAATGACTTGACGAAGTTTATTAAATTCTGTCTTTAATTTGTAGGCTGTTTTTGTTTGTGCGATAGCCCGTTCAGCTGGAGCTCGGTATGTATTGTACAACGCTTTACGAGTACTTGTTCCATATACTTTGTTATAAAAGCTATCAAATTTCTTCAGTTCTGATTGAACCGTTTGGTAAATTCCTTCCGTTTGGTCACTGGCGGGATCCTTTTTAAAGGAGGTTAGTAAACTATTTGTTTTCCCTTTTAAACTTTCTCCCGAACGAATAGAAGCGTTATAAACGAGGGCACGGTTGTAAAGAGTTTCAACGGCTTGCAATCTCGTTATAAGCCGGTTTCGTTTCGTTCCTTTCACTTTTTTCGTTGCTGTTTTTGCTTGTTGGATTGTTTTCGATGTGTTTGATAGGAGTTGAGCTGGTACAATGGTGAGCTTTCTCGAGTATTCAAAATAAATTTGTCGTTTCAGCTGCTCTCCATACTTTTCTGCCTGTTGCACGAGTTGATCCGCAGTCGGTCCTTTTGCATCTGCAGGAATCCCCCCACAAACGAAGGCAAATAAGAAAAAAGACAATACAAGCAGGACAATTCTGTTCTTCATAGGTGCCTCCTATTCTAGTTGTTATTCTATTTAATTTGAAACATACAATCTATTATAACAAAAAACTAGGAAAAAAGAGGGATTTATCTTAAATAGGAGAGAAGATTCCTATTTTGAAACGAAGCGAAAGTGGAAGTAGTTTAAGTAAAATGAATAACAAAAATTAGATGTCTCTTGTTAGTGTTTTTTAGGATTTTATCGATTTCCAAAAAAAATGAAGGTATTGTTTATTTTTATTCGTTATTGTTGGTATAATTTTTGTAAAAGTTAGTAGGGGTGTTTTTCATGGGCATGCCATTAGAATTTCAAACGCTCATCGTGACGAAAGGAAAAGAAAAACGGATCAAAGACAACCTGTTTATTCTTGAAAAGGAAGGGTATCGCATTTATCCGATTGACATTCCGATTGAGGTAAAACGGACGATTCAAAGCGAAGCGAGCGGACAAGCGGTTGTGAAAAAAATTGAGTTAGCAAACAACCAAACCGTTATTACGTATGAACTGATTTCATTACATTCGATTAACTAACATAGAAAAAGGGA
This sequence comes from Anoxybacillaceae bacterium, assembly GCA_041920415.1. Classification (GTDB taxonomy): domain Bacteria; phylum Bacillota; class Bacilli; order Bacillales; family Anoxybacillaceae; genus JBHGYD01. The sequence goes on along the minus strand of JBHGYD010000028.1, from coordinate 257,843 downwards.
TATCTTCCTACCGAGAGGAGATATCCCTTTTTTCCTTTAAATGATTGGTCCGCCTAGTTTTTCGATTTCAGGAGCGACGTTCGTGAATTTTTTGAAGTTTTCGCGGAATTTCTCTGCTAGTTCTTTTGCTTTTCGTTCATACGCTTCTTTATCAGCCCACGTGTTTTGCGGCTGCAATACTTCATCTGGCACGCCTGGAACGTGCGCTGGAATTTCAAGACCGAAAATAGGGTCTTTGACGGTTTCGACGTTATTTAATTCTCCTTCGACCGCTGCTTGCACCATGGCGCGCGTATATTGAAGTTTCATCCGGCTGCCGACGCCGTATTCTCCACCCGTCCAGCCTGTGTTGACTAAAAATACTTGTACATTATGTTCTGCGATTTTTTTACCGAGCATCTCCGCATAACGAGTTGCTGGAAGCGGTAAAAACGGCGCGCCGAAGCAAGTGGAGAATGTTGCTTGTGGAGATGTGATTCCGCGCTCTGTTCCTGCCAATTTGCTTGTATAACCGCTTAAAAAATGGTACATTGCCTGTTCTCGTGTTAATTTGCTAATCGGTGGTAAGACACCAAATGCGTCAGCAGTAAGAAAAATAATTGTAGTTGGATGACCAGCAATGCTTGGTTCGACGATGTTATTGATGGCTTGAATCGGGTAAGCCGCACGCGTATTTTCTGTTAATGTAGCGTCATCATAGTTAGGGATGCGCGTTTGCTCGTCAACGATGACGTTTTCTAATACAGAGCCAAACCGAATCGCGTCGAAAATTTGCGGCTCTTTTTCACGAGAAAGGTTAATACATTTTGCATAACAACCTCCCTCGATGTTAAAAATACCGCTATTCGACCAAGCGTGTTCATCATCACCGATAAGGCGGCGGTTTGGATCAGCGGAAAGCGTCGTCTTTCCTGTACCGGAAAGCCCAAAGAATAGAGCGACATCGCCTTCTTGTCCGACGTTGGCAGAGCAGTGCATCGATAAAATATCTTGTTCAGGGAGAAGATAATTCATCACGGAGAAAATCGATTTTTTCATTTCCCCCGCATATTCGGTTCCACCTATTAATACCGTCCGACGCTCAAAAGAAATGATAATAAATGTTTCCGATCTCGTCCCATCCACTGCAGGATCAGCTTTAAAATTCGGGACTGAAATCACGGTAAATTCCGCCTCATGTGTTTGTAACTCTTCAAGTGTTGGGCGGATAAATAATTGATGGGCAAACAAATTATGCCAAGCAAATTCATTAATCACTTGAATCGGTAAGCGATACTTCGGGTCTGCTCCAGCGAATCCTTTAAATACAAATACTTCATCTTTGGACATTAGGTAGTCGATGACTTTGTTATATAATTTTTCAAACACTTCCTCAGAAATCGGCTGATTGACAGTCCCCCAATCAATTTTTGCTTTTGTTGAAGCTTCTTCCACGATATATTTATCTTTTGGAGAACGTCCTGTATATTTTCCCGTCGTTGTCGCAACGGCACCTGTAAGTGTCAAAATCCCTTCTTTACGCTCCAAAGTTTTTTCGACTAGCTGCGGAACGGATAAATTTTGGTGTACATTTGGTTGTTGTAGCAATACGGCTAATTTATTTGTGTTTGTGGCGTCAACAGTGTTCATGTACAAAACCTACCTTTTTGTTTTTGTTAATTTATACCCTTGAAAATAGTATAACACATTTACGTTATTAGTCCATACTATTTATCGTAATTTTTTGTTTTCATTTTATCAAGTTTACCTTGCAGAGGAATTTATATTTATGGATTATTTTTCTAATCGAGAAACAAAAAAATTTTGCGTAACTTTGTTGACTTTTTTTCATTAATTAAGATATGATAACATATTGAACGGTTACTCTTATCCCGAGTTGGTGGAGGGACAGGCCCGATGAAACCCAGCAACCGTCACAACAATTGTACATGTGAAATGGTGCTAACCTGTGGCAAGGCAAAGCCCTTGAACGATAAGAGTGAAAGGCACGATACGAAAGAAATCACCTTTCCTCGAAGTTGAAGGAAAGGTTTTTTAATATTAAAGTGGGAAAATGAGTACCGTATCAACTGTCAGCAACAAGAGACGCAAAAGCGGCGTCTCTAAATTATGAAGAGGAAAAGAGGAGGAAATCGACGAAATGTCAGCAAAACGCCGTTTATTTACTTCTGAGTCTGTAACAGAAGGCCATCCTGATAAAATTTGTGACCAAATTTCTGATGCGATTTTAGATGCCATTTTAGCGAAAGATCCAAATGCTCGCGTCGCTTGCGAAACGAGTGTAACGACTGGTCTAGTGTTAGTGAGCGGTGAAATTACGACATCTACGTATGTAGATATTCCAAAAATCGTTCGCGAAACGGTTCGTGAAATTGGCTATACTCGTGCTAAATTCGGTTTTGATGCTGATACGTGCGCTGTATTAACTTCGATTGACGAACAATCTCCTGATATTGCAATGGGAGTTGATAAAGCGTTAGAAGCGCGCGAAGGTCAGATGACTGATGAGGAAATCGAAGCGATTGGTGCTGGTGACCAAGGTTTAATGTTTGGGTTTGCTTGCAATGAAACAAAAGAATTAATGCCGCTTCCGATTTCATTAGCACATAAGTTAGCGCGTCGTTTAGCGGAAGTTCGCAAAGAGGATATTTTACCTTACTTACGTCCAGACGGAAAAACACAAGTGACGGTAGAATACGACGAAAATGGAAAACCAGTTCGTGTGGATACGATTGTTGTGTCAACACAACATCACCCAGAAATTACGCAAGAGCAAATCGAGCGCAACATTAAAGAGTATGTCATTAAACCAGTTGTTCCAGCGGAGTTGATTGATGAAAATACGAAATACTTCATCAACCCAACTGGTCGTTTCGTTATCGGTGGTCCACAAGGTGACGCTGGTTTAACAGGTCGTAAAATTATCGTTGACACGTACGGCGGTTACGCTCGCCATGGCGGTGGTGCATTCTCTGGTAAAGACCCTACAAAAGTTGACCGCTCTGCAGCATATGCGGCACGTTACGTAGCGAAAAACATTGTAGCGGCTGGTCTTGCTGACAAGTGCGAAGTGCAATTAGCATATGCGATCGGTGTCGCAAAACCAGTTTCTATCTCTATTGACACATTTGGCACAGGTAAAGTATCTGAAGACATCTTAATCCAAGTTGTGCGCGACAACTTCGATCTTCGCCCAGCTGGTATTATTAAAATGTTAGATTTACGTCGCCCAATCTACAAACAAACAGCCGCTTACGGTCATTTTGGCCGTACGGATGTCGATCTTCCATGGGAGCGTACTGACAAAGCGGAAGCATTAAAAGAGCAAGCTCTTGCGTTAGCAAAGCAATGAATGGTGAAAAGAGAGTTACATTATGATATGTAGCTCTCTTTTTTTACGAAACCAATATGGTGAAACAAAAGGCATCGTCATTTCGACTAATTATTAAGGGATTGTGTTACATGTATGTTTCGATAGAGTAAACGAAATGTAATAGTTGCACTGTCCAAATGTATGGTATAATCTACGAGTTGAATAAGAAGAAGTAGGTGAATAACAACATGTGTGGGTTTATTGGTTGTGTTCATGACCATCCGAAAGCGATTGACGAACAATGGAAACAAACATTTGAAGAAATGAATAATATGATTACGCATCGCGGTCCAGATGATGACGGATATTTTTTTGATGACTATGTGAATTTTGGATTTCGTCGGTTAAGCATTATTGATTTAGAAGCGGGGCATCAGCCGTTATCGTACGAAAATGAACGGTATTGGATTATTTTTAACGGGGAGATTTATAACTACATTGAATTGCGCGAAGAGCTATTAGAAAAAGGCTATGAATTTGCGACACATTCTGATACAGAAGTGATTATCGCGCTGTATAGCCATGAAAAAGAAAAAGCGGTCGAAAAGCTTCGCGGCATGTTTGCCTTTGTCATTTGGGACAAAGAGGAAAAAACTATTTTTGCTGCGCGCGACCCGTTTGGCATTAAACCGTTTTTCTATATGGAGCAAGACGGGCGTACGTTTTTTGCTTCTGAGAAAAAAAGCATTTTGCTTGCGCTTGAAAATGATTTGTTAGACTATGATTCGCTGCAACATTACTTAACGTTCCAGTATGTGCCTGAACCAATGACAATGTCAGTTGGCATTAAAAAATTAGAGCCAGGTCACTATATTAAGAAAAAAATTGGTGAAAAACTAACGATTCACCGCTATTGGAAAGCAAGCTTCCAGCCGGTCATCAAATCGGAAGACGAGCTTGTCAAAGAGATTCGTGAAGTATTGTTTGATTCTGTCAAAGTGCATATGCGCAGCGATGTGCCGGTTGGCTCATTTTTATCAGGAGGAATTGACTCCTCGCTCATTGCTTCGATTGCGAAACAATTCCATCCGAATATTAAAACGTTCTCAGTCGGATTTGAGCGAGAAGGGTTTAGTGAAATTGATGTGGCAAAAGAAACCGCAGAAAAACTTGGTGTTGAAAATATTAGCTACGTCATTTCGCCGCAAGAATATATGGACGAATTGCCGAAAATTATGTGGCATATGGATGATCCGCTCGCAGACCCTGCGGCAGTACCGCTTTATTTCGTTGCCCGCGAAGCGAGAAAGCATGTGACCGTTGTCCTTTCTGGTGAAGGAGCGGACGAGCTGTTCGGCGGTTATAACATTTATCGTGAGCCACAATCATTAGAAGTGTTCGAACGGATGCCGAATGCGGCGAAATCAGCATTGCGCGTGATCGCTCGTATGCTTCCAGAAGGTGTGAAAGGAAAAAGCTTTATCGAGCGCGGTCTCACGCCGATGGAAGAACGGTATATTGGCAATGCGAAAATGTACAGCGAAGAAGAAAAACAAGAGCTGTTAAAAGGATATAAGAGCGGATTGGAATATACGAACATCACCGCTCCGCTTTATAGAGAAACGACTCACTATCCTCCGGTGAATCGGATGCAATATATTGATATTCATACATGGTTGCGCGGTGATATTTTATTAAAAGCCGATAAAATGACGATGGCTCATTCGTTAGAGTTACGCGTGCCGTTTTTAGATAAGGCGGTATTTGAAGTAGCGGCGAAAATCGCACCAGAAATGAAAACGGCCAATAATACGACGAAATACATTTTGCGCAAAGCGGCAGAAGGCATCGTTCCAGACCATGTCTTACATCGTAAAAAACTTGGATTCCCAGTACCAATTCGCCATTGGTTGAAAAACGAAATGCACGACTGGGCGAAGAATATTATTAAAGAGAGCGCAACAGATCATTTATTTAACAAAGATGTGTTATATCGTTTATTAGATGAACATTGTAGCAATAAAGCAGATCATAGCCGGAAAATTTGGACGGTGCTCATGTTTATGATTTGGCATCAAGTGTACGTCGAGAAAAAATACGATTTTTCCGACCTATATAAAAAAGACAAACAACCGTTATCAATCTAATTCGATTGATACGTGATTGCTTGTCTTCCCATTTGCACCCAAGCATCTAAAAACTCGGCCTTGGGTGCTTTTTTATTTTTTTGGTCAGAAAGTGGGTCATTAAAATAAATATAATTGTCATCATATCCTGTGATAACAACAGAATGCTCATAATATGTCACTTGAATTGGTCCGCTTGGCGTGTCCCATTCTCGAAACGCAGATGCCGGAAGTTTTTTAAATGTACTATTTGTAATCACCCATATCGGAGAACCTTTGGAGAGATGTTTTTGCAATTCGCTAAAGTCACTTCCGGTTAAATCGATGATTTTGTTAGGCAAATATTTTTCCGCTAATTCTTTAATCGGTTTATGGTAAACGCCTAAACCTGGTGTTGTGAGCGAGTACATGTCTCCGACAAAGCCGTCATTTGGGTTTCCGAAATACACTTTTCCGTTTCGGCGTTGAAACGGTGTCGGGTCCTTTTTAATCTGTTTAGCAAGCGTCATCTTATCGACTTGCACTCCTGCATCTTGAAGAAGCATTGCCAAACTCGTCACCTCGCAGCCGCGCGGTAATTCCGGGAGCTGCTGAATGATAGGGACATCTAATAATACAAGCGGTTTAATTTCTTCATGAGTAAAGGAAGAAATTACTTTTCGGGCGACTGCTTCTTCTTTCAAAAAGTCAGATTGTTTCAATCGCTCGATCATTGTTTTTATTCCCTGATCAAGGAATATCGGAATGACGAGACTAAACATACAGAACGAAACGATAGCTGCTTTCCAATTCGATTTTATCCAATAAATGGTTATCCAAAGAACAATAGCGATAAGTAGAAAAAACACAATGGACGACATATTGCTTACTCCCTACTTTGTGAATTACATTACATATCATATCATACAATAGGTGAAAAATACGTACAAAACTGTGAAAACACTTCACTTTTTAGGGAGTGCGTTAGTTACCGTTGTTGTAACGATTTATAATATTGCCCTTTTTCAACGTATTCGCGACGAATGCGCTCCATTTCTTTTTCGTCCTCCTCTGTTAATTCGCGAATGACTTTTGCTGGACGGCCAAAGGCAAGTGTATATGGGGGAATTTTCTTTCCTTGAGGAACGAGACTACCGGCGCCGACGAATGCGCCTTCCCCAATTTCTGCTCCGTCTAAAATAATCGAGCCCATGCCGATGAGCGCATTTTTCCGAATGATCGCGCTATGTAAAATAACTTGATGACCGACTGTTACATCGTCTTCAATAATAAGCGGATGGTTTGGACTTTGGTGTAAAATAGAGTTATCTTGAATATTGACGCGGTTGCCAATGATCGTTGGCGCCACATCACCGCGAATGACCGTATTAAACCAAATGCTTGTTTCTTCGCCAATGACGACATCGCCGGTAATCGTCACGTAATCAGCAATAAAAGCAGATTCAGCAATTTTAGGGGATTTCCCTTTATAAGGATATATCATTGTTTTCTTTCCTTTCGTCATAAATTTGCTTGCAATATAATTGTACAAATGTTGCAATGATTCGTAAATGGAGGGATTTTTATGTGGAAATGGGAAGCGGACAATGCAAAAGGAACGATTGTGATCGTTCACGGAGCTGCTGAACATCACGGTCGTTATAAATGGTTAATTGAAATGTGGCGTTCCAATGGATATCACGTTGTGATGGGGGATTTACCAGGACAAGGAACAACGACAAGAAGAAAGCGCGGACATATTCAATCGTTTGACGAATATATAAATGAAGTTGCTGATTGGGTAGAGGAGGCTAAAGCCTTTCATTTACCGATTTTTCTTCTTGGACATAGCATGGGAGGACTTGTTGTCATTCGAACATTGCAAGAAAAACGTCTTCCTGTTAAAGGGGTAATTCTTTCTTCCCCATGTTTAGGGTTAGTAAAATACCCATCTAAAACACTTGATATGCTGTCAAAAGTATTAAATTACGTAATGCCTTCTATGCTTTTCGATTCAGGATTATCGATAGAAATAGCGACAAGAAATCAAGAAGTTCGCGAAATGGATGTTAATGATTCGTTATATGTGACAAAAGTATCTGTTCGCTGGTATCGTGAGCTTGTGAAAGCGATGCAGCTAGCGTATCGAAATATTAACAAATTCCCGGATATTCCATTGTTGCTCATGCAAGGCGGAGACGATAAAATTGTTGATAAAGTGGTTGTCAAAGAATGGTTTGACAAACTGCCGATATCGGAAAAAGTGTACAAAGAGTGGAATAAACTATACCATGAAATTTTTAACGAACCTGAACGTGACGATGTCTTTTTGTACGCGAAGACGTTTTTAGATACACAATTACAGCTGCATCGTTTAACGATGTAAGGCTTATGGTAACAAATGTAGCTGAGGTGAGCTTATTGAAAATCCCTACCCATCCTGTGAGTTTAATGAAAAAAGTATATCGCGATGTATTTCCGATTGTGCATCGCGAGTTAGCATACTGGAGGCAAAAAGCCGAAGCTATTCCAGATGACGAATTGCGGAAACAGGCGCTTGCTAGCATTCAGTCAAAAACGTTTCATTGTGAGGGTGGAGCGATTCTGTCATTGCTAGCGGAAGCGGACATGGAATTATGCATTCGTTTTATTGTCGCTTATCAAACGATTAGCGACTATCTCGATAATTTATGTGACCGCAGCACATCGCTTGACCCTCTTGATTTTCGTACATTACATAACTCAATGCCAGATGCTTTATGCATCGATGCAACTCCTTCCAATTATTATCGTCATCGTGAAGAACAAAACGATGGCGGCTATCTTCACGAGCTTGTTCGTACATGTCAAGAAGTATTAAAGCAAGTGAAGCATTATGAAATCATTGCTCCGTTTTTGAAAGAGCTAGCAGGGTATTATTGCGACTTGCAAGTACATAAACACGTGCGAGTAGATGAACGCGTGCCGCGGTTGGAACAATGGTTTAAGCAATATAAAGATCATCTTCCGCCGATGGAATGGTATGAATTTTCGGCCTGTTCCGGTTCGACGCTAGGCATTTTTTGTTTAGTGGCCTATGCGTTTACGGAATCATTTAATGAGGAAATGGCCTTGAAAGTGCGTAACGGTTATTTCCCGTACATTCAAGGCTTACATATTTTGCTCGATTATTTCATTGATCAAGAAGAAGACCGTTTAGGTGGGGATTTAAATTTTTGTTTTTACTATCCACATCATTCTTCGTTCATCGAACGATTGCGTCATTTTATGGAAGAAGCAGATAAACACGTCGTTGGGCTGCCGAATGAGCAATTTCATCGTTTAATCAATCGCGGTTTGCTCGGCTTGTATTTATCCGATGACAAAGTTCAGCAACAAAAAGACATCAAGAAACTAGCAAAGCATTTAATCAAATTCGGCGGGAAAGTTTCTTACTTTTTCTATTGGAACGGTCGGGTATACCGAACATGGCAGAAAATGTATCCATTGTTTATAAAGTGAAAAAGCCTTTTGCCAAAAAGCAAAAGGCTTTTATACTGTTGTCGGTTATAATCGAAACCCCTGTTTATTAATGTTTATAACCATCTCGGTAAACAATATGGCTCAACAATAGTAAGGCAAAAAGTGATCATTTTAGTCTTTGGTTGATAAAGTGTCCGAAATCGAAAAGTGTAGTCTCGAACACTGGACAACAATATACAAGGGATCGATCGTAAAGTGATAAAAATGAATCCTTTTCCACACCAAAATTGAAATTTTTATTTGATTTATTGCTGTTGTTGATTTGGATTATACTGCGGTTCTTCTTGCTGAATTTGTTGAATACGTTGATTCACTTGATCAATGATTTGTTGAGTTTGTTGTGCCGCTTGCTGGTACATTTGTTTTGCTTGCTGGTTATCAGTTTGAAGAGCAAACGTTTCAAAACTTGCCTGGGCACTTTTTAAACCTGCTAAAGCTTGTTGAACTTGAGTTCCAACTGTCATTTATTGTTTCCTCCTTGTAATGTAGTACACATCCATTAAATTAGACTTAAATTTAAGAAATCATGACAGGTAATAATTGAAAACATGAAGGGAAAATAGAATTATTCCACTAACATACTTTGGCTGTTATTCCCCCATTATCAAATCTCTGAACACATCATAAATTCCGTGTATTTGTAACATACTTTACTTAACTAATAAAACGAGGGGAAGATGATCATGAAGAAAGTGATATTGCTTCTAGTTGATTCATTAATGCCCAACATACTGGAGGATTGCTTGCAGCAAAGAACAGTTCCAGCACTTTAATTTTTAGTTGAGCGGGGACGATATTGGTCGAATTGCATTACAAGTTTTCCTACAATGATTGCTTCGGTTGACAGCTCATTGTTAACAGGCACATATCCTGATGTTCATCAGGTTCCTGGACTCGTTTGGTATGATCCTGAAGAAAAAGAAATTATCAATTATGGAAATAGTTAGTATTTATTCCGATTTTTCTAGCTGTTTTAGCATGATAATGTGCTCATAAAGTGTCTAGCGCATGTGGTGCTATCATCAGCAAAATTGCAAATCCTTAAAATTAGATGATTTCGTAAGGGGGTATAATTCGTGAGTAAGAAAGTATTAATACTATCAGAAGCTATTGGCAGTGGTCATACAAAAGCTGCAGAAGCGTTGATGCAAGGAATTTCTTATCTTGCACCTTCAATCCAAACAAAAATTTTAGAGGTAGGACAAACACTCCACCCTCTTACCACGAAACTGCTACTTAATACGTACCTCAAAATAATCGTCCGGTCTCCTTCATTATGGAGAAAAATGTATTGCTATAAACAAACCAAACCTCTTTCTGATTGGAAAAAATTCATTATTTATCAACTGTTTCATCGACAAATTGAAGTTCTTCTTGATCAGGAAAATCCTCACCTTATTATTTGCACCCATCCATTTACCAGCTCATCTGCATCCCGACTAAAGAGGATAGGGTATAGGTTCACTCTTTGCTCGGTGATCACTGATTTTCATGTTCATGGAGCATGGGTTCATCGAGAGGTAGATGTATATTTGGTATCGAGTGAGGATGTGTATCATCAATTAGTCAGTATGGGAATTCCAAAAAATCGGATTGTAGTAACAGGATTGCCAATAAGGTCAAATTTTTGGACAAAGAAAAACAAACAGGAAGTGCGAAAAAAATTAAAATTGAAAAATATTCCTACTGTCATCATCATGGGAGGAGGATTAGGATTAGGCGGAATTCAGCAACTTGCTTATGCTCTTTTAAAATGGAAAGAAAAAATTCAGGTAATAATATGCACTGGATTCAACAAAACACTAAGAACCGTATTATTAAGAGATGAAATGTTTCATCATCCTCATTTTCATATTTTAGAGTTCGTTAATCACATTGACGAGTGGATGGAAGCTGCTGATTTACTTATTACAAAACCGGGTGGATTGACCTGTTTTGAAGCATTATCAAAGGGGCTGCCTATGTATATATATCAACCAATCCCTGGTCATGAAGAAAAAAATTGTGATTTTTTAATCAATAATCATTTGGCTATAAAAATTGATGATACAAATCATATTGATATTTTGATCGAAAAATTACTTTTTTCTCCAGAAGAGTTGGAATTGTTACATAACAAAATAAGGGAATTTCAACAAAAGATAGACCCATTGGCAAGTGCTAAATTTATTGTTAATCAGCTCATTCCGTGAAGTATTTTGTAGATGTAATTTGGTGGTAAATTTCATGAATGCTCATCTACTTTTTTAATGCTGAAGAAACCCTTAAACAGAAATACCAACCAAAAAATGAAATATACTTTGCACCTGATGACAGCTTCGGGGGACTGTCTAAGTGGACCAAAAATCTTTTACGGTTGCCGTCCCTCTATCTATGGCAACAACAGCATTGTATGTTTCAGAAGAAAACTCCTTTGCGACTTCTACTGCATGTTTTGGACGTTCTGTAAAACGCGCTTGATAATTTACCCGTTTCTCTTGAAGCAACTTCTCAACCTTTTTCCAAACTTTGAGTCCTTTTCCGCTTCCCGAGATTTTATTGACAATGATACACCATATCGATTTTTCCTTTTTATTAGAGATGGTGTGTGAAAATTCGTTTATTGAGAACGATTAAAAAGACTATTCCATAACTAGGATAATAATTTTACCATTTTATCGCCTGTTTTTAATAAAAAAATATTAAACGTACATAAAAAATCCTCCTTCCATAATGAAGGAGGAATTCAAAGTATTTTCAAAAGAGTTTATCAACACTTTTAACGTTTTTCAATCGCTACGATAAACGGGGGATTGTTAATTTGATTAATAAATTCGTAACGAAGTACATGGGCTTTTTGTTGATCTAATGTTTGGACGTATTCAAGCAATACATCACGTTCAATCGCTCCTTCAGGATGTCCATGATAGATGACAAGGACAATAATGCCTTCAGGAGCCATGATTTGTAAAAGTTGATCAACGGCGCGAATCGTTGAATCGGGCTTTGTGACAATGCGCTTATCCCCACCTGGCAAATAGCCTAGGTTAAAAATCGCTCCTGTAATTTTTCCATGATAATATTTAGGAATTTTTTTTATAAGTTCGTCGTGACTTGCTTGAAATAATGTCACTTGTTCAAATGAATCATGTTCTTTTAAACGATTGGCTGTATTTTCAATGGCTTCTGCTTGAATGTCAAAACCAAATACATGCCCTGTCTTCCCGACACGTTTCGCTAAATAAAGGGTATCATGTCCGTTTCCTACCGTCGCGTCAACGGCGATATTACCTTCTTGAACAGCTAAATCCATCAGTGTGCGAGCAAAAGGAAGAATGCGTGTCAACTTCATTTTTGTATCACTTCTTTTTTGTAATATTTTCCTTGATAACTATCACGGCGTTCCAACTCTGCATCAATGGCATTTAACACTTCCCATTTATTGACGCTCCACATCGGTCCAATCATTAAATCAATCGGACCGTCTCCTGTGATACGATGAACAATCATTTCCGGAGGGAGGATTTCCAGTTGGTCACATACGAGGTTGACATATTCCTCAAACGATAAAAATTGCAGCATTCCTTTTTCGTATTGTTTCACCATAGGCGTGCCTTTTAACAAATGCAATAAATGAATTTTAATTCCTTGCACATCAAGATTGGCAACCGTTCTTGCGGTTTCCATCATCATGTCATAGTCTTCAAGCGGCAGACCGTTAATGATATGGGAACAAACGCGAATACCATGTTTGCGAAGTTTGTTGACTCCTTCGACATAACATTCAAAATCATGAGCGCGGTTAATGAGTAACGCGGTTCGTTCATGCACTGTTTGAAGCCCGAGCTCGACCCATAAATACGTGCGCTCGTTCAATTCTGCCAAATATTCCACGACATCGTCGGGAAGGCAATCAGGGCGTGTGGCAATCGATAAACCAACGACACCGTCAAGATTTAAAACAGTTTCGTATTTTTCGCGCAACACCTCAACCGGGGCATGTGTATTTGTGAACGCTTGGAAATATGCTAAATATTTTCCGTCTTTCCATTTTGCGTGCATTTTTTCTTTAATTTCATTGAACTGCGTCACTAAATCATCTGCGCGGTTGCCAGCAAAATCGCCGGAACCAGCAGCGCTACAAAACGTGCATCCGCCATATGCGACTGTGCCGTCGCGATTCGGGCAATCAAAGCCGCCGTCTAGCGCCACTTTAAACACTTTATGACCAAACGTTTGCCGCAAATGATAGTTCCATGTATGGTAACGTTTATTGTCGTTTGTATATGGAAATGGGTTGAACTGTTTCAGGACAGCTCCCTCCTTCATTGCAAATAGTATCATTTCAGCATTGTAGCATGATTCAAAGGAAAAATCGACAGTTGCCAATCATTAACGTCATAACCGAAAAACGAAATGTGCAAATTAAACATTGAAAACGACCATTTTTCAGTTGGAGGGAAAGCTTATGACGACGCGGCAATCAGTCGATGAATTTTTGCAACATTGTGAAGATGTAATTCGTTATGCGAAGGAACAGTATACAGAGGCGCAAAAACAAGAGCACTACAACGATACTAAATATACAAACGCGCAACAAATGTTGGAAGATGCGGTGAACGATTTAGCTCATTTGGCGTTAAGCTGCAATGCCCAGCAGCGCGAGCAGCTCCATCGAATGCGTTTACAGCTAGAGCGGTTACAAAATGAAATGATTTTACTCGATCACTAAGGAGGAGCATCATGAAAAAACGTTCGAAACAAAACAATCCGGAACAAAAAACAAGAAACGGTGTGAATAATAACGATATTGAGTTAGGCAGCGATTTTGATCCGATCAAGCAAGCGAAAAAGGCGTACGAAGAAACGGGCGGACAGCCGCAAAAATCAAAGCAGCATGTCGAACAGTAACGATAGAAGAGCTTACTATTTGTCGGTAAGCTCTTTTTATTGCACGTGTTTATAAAAAGGAATACAATTTAGTTTGAAACTCGAAATATTTGTAGGAGGAATTTTATATGCCCCGCGCTCTTTGGGTGCTTATTATTGGAATGGCCATTTATGTAACAGGGGCTTCTTTTTTATGGCCTTTGAATGCCATTTACGTTCATGAGCAACTACACAAGCCTCTTTCGGTTGCTGGGCTTGTGTTAATGTTTAATTCTGCCGCAACCATTATTGGTAATTTGCTCGGTGGTTTTTTATTTGACAAATTTGGTGGTTTTCGTTCGTTAATGTTGGGAGCTTTGTTAGCGCTAGCAGCGGTAATTTCTTTAATTTTTTTTCATGGATGGCCGCATTATCCGATTTTACTTGCAGTCATTGGATTTGGAGTCGGAATCGTTTTCCCAGTTGCCAATGCTTACGCAGGAGCGATTTGGCCACAAGGGGGGAGACGTGCGTTTAACGCCTTATATGTCGCGCAAAATATCGGTGTTGCGATTGGTTCAGCACTTGGTGGGTGGATTGCATCGTATTCATTTGATTACATTTTTATTGCGAATGCGTTCATGTATGTTCTTTTTTTCTTTATTGTCTATTTCGGATTGAAGCATGTTCGTGTGGAAAAAGGAAAAAAACAAGAAACAGGAAAAGCGACCGCAACCAATGCGGGAAATCGAATCGCTTGGAATGCGTTGTTGATTCTTTGCATCGGTTATTTTTTATGCTGGCTGAGCTATGTACAATGGTCAACGACAGTTGCTACATATACGCAAGATTTACATATTTCGCTCAAACAATATAGCTTTCTTTGGACAGTCAATGGTGCTCTTATCGTTTTGGCCCAGCCGCTGTTATCTGCGGTGGTTCGTCGTTGGCTTCGTCAAGTGAAGCGGCAAATGGTAGTTGGGTTTGCAATTTTTGTCGGTTCGTTTTTTATTTTATTGCAGGCAATTTCGTTTTTCGATTTTATCGTTGCGATGGTCGTATTGACAATTGCCGAAATGCTCGTATGGCCGGCGATTCCAACTGTCGCAAGCCGCTTGGCGCCAGAAGGGAAGGAAGGATTTTACCAAGGGTTTGTCAACAGCACAGCGACTGCCGGAAGAATGATCGGTCCTGTCCTCGGTGGCTTTATCGTCGACACCGCAGGTATGAAAGCATTGTTCGTCGCACTCATCCTTTTTTCTTCTCTTTCATTCGTCACAACTTTTTTATATGACCGAAAATTGAACAAAAACGTAAACAAAGAAAAACAAACAGTTACGATGGTATAACACACTCGGATCAACCGAGTGTGTTTTTTATTGACAAATTCATTTAAATTAGATAAATATCTAATTAGATAATCATCTAATGTAGAGGTGGGGTTATGCAGCTTAATCGGTTAGTAGTTTTTTATAAGACGATTGGAGACCCAACGCGCCTTCGCATCATCAAAATGCTTTCTGAAGGTCCACTGCACGGTCAGGCGATTGCCGGGAAGCTTGGTCTCACTCCGGCGACGATTACACACCATCTTAAAAAATTGCGGGATGTCAATGCCGTCTACGAGCGACGTGATGGGAATACGATTTATTTTTATCTCAATGAATCCGTGATCAAGCATTATGCGAAGGCATTACTGAATTTGACTGAACAAGACGAGGTGGAAAAAGACATGAAAGATGTAATGGCAGAACGACAAAAAGTGATTGAACATTTCTTTACAAACGACGGGCGTTTAAAAAATATCCCTGCTCAACGGAAGAAAAAGCTCATCGTGCTCGAACATATGTTAAAAGGGTTACAAAAAGGAAAAAAATACGAAGAAAAAGAATTGAACGAGTATATTAAAAAATTTCATGACGATTATGCGACAATTCGCCGCGAATTTATCATCAACAACTATATGTATCGCGAAAATGGCATTTACGAATTGAATCCAGAAGAAATGTGGGCGAAAATCGAATAGAAGTACAAAAAATTCGTTGTTCTTTTTCCACTATAACAAAAGTAACGACCGAATGTAGACCACATATAATAAAAAGCAAAACAGGAGCATCGATTTTTGAGAAAAATGTTTTGCTTTCCCCCACTTGCAACGAAGCGACAAATTTTTTAAAATATTGAGTATAAAAATATTGGCAAATAACGGTGAAAAGGAGTAGTAGTGAACGAAACGGACTGCAGAGAGTTGACGGTCGGTGCGAGTCAACCGAAGTTTGTTCACGAACTCGCCTTGGAGTTGCGAACGTAAACGGCTTTTGTGCCTAGTAATGTTCGCCGTGAATCTGCGTTAACGATTGAAGTGAGCATGCATTTTTGCGTGCTAATGAGGGTGGTACCGCGGGAAATTCAACCTCTCGTCCCTTTTTTAGGGGTGGGGGGTTTTTTCATTCGCCTTTTTGTTAACAATGGTCAAATAAGAAAGAAACAGATAGGAGGAAAAGGAATGAGTTTCAATCATCGTGAGATTGAAAAGAAATGGCAAAAATATTGGGAAGAAAATAAAACGTTTAAGACGACGGAAGATGACGGAAAGCGCAAATTTTATGCGCTCGATATGTTTCCGTATCCATCTGGTGCTGGTCTTCACGTTGGTCATCCAGAAGGTTATACGGCGACCGACATTTTAGCGCGCATGAAACGAATGCAAGGCTATAACGTTCTTCATCCGATGGGATGGGACGCGTTCGGTTTACCTGCTGAGCAATATGCGTTAGACACAGGGAACGATCCGGCCGAATTTACGGAGAAAAACATCAATAATTTCCGCCGCCAAATTAAATCATTAGGTTTCTCGTATGACTGGGATCGTGAAATTAATACAACCGATCCGAACTATTACAAATGGACACAATGGATTTTCTTAAAGTTGTATGAAAAAGGATTAGCTTACATGGATGAAGTGCCTGTGAACTGGTGCCCGGCATTAGGAACGGTACTAGCAAACGAGGAAGTTATTGACGGAAAAAGTGAACGCGGGGGCCACCCAGTCATTCGCAAGCCGATGAAACAATGGATGCTTCGCATTACGGCGTATGCGGATCGCTTGCTTGAAGATTTAGAAGAGTTGGATTGGCCGGAAAGCATTAAAGAAATGCAACGCAACTGGATTGGGCGCTCAGAAGGAGCTCATGTTCATTTTGCAGTTGATGGCCACGGTGAAACATTTACGGTATTCACGACACGACCTGATACATTATTCGGTGCGACTTATACCGTACTCGCTCCTGAGCATCCGCTCGTTGAAAAAATTACAACGCCTGAGCAAAAAGCAGCGGTGGAAGCTTATTTAGAGCAAATTCAAAGCAAAAGCGACCTTGAGCGCACGGATTTAGCGAAAGAAAAAACAGGAGTATTTACTGGCGCTTACGCCATCAATCCAGTCAACGGTGAAAAATTGCCAATTTGGATTGCCGATTATGTATTAATGAGCTACGGCACAGGTGCTATTATGGCTGTTCCTGCTCACGATGAACGCGACTATGAATTTGCGAAAAAATTCAATTTGCCAATTAAAGAAGTCGTTGCCGGTGGTGATATTTCGAAAGAACCGTACACAGGTGACGGTGAGCATATCAACTCTGATTTCTTAAATGGTTTAAATAAAGAAGAAGCGATTAAGAAAATGACTGAATGGCTCGAAGCGAACGGAAAAGGGGAAAAGAAAGTATCGTATCGTCTTCGCGACTGGCTATTCAGCCGTCAACGCTATTGGGGCGAGCCAATTCCGATTATTCACTGGGAAGACGGTACAATGACGACAGTGCCTGAGGAAGAACTTCCATTAATGCTTCCGAAAACAGATGAAATCAAACCGTCCGGAACGGGAGAATCGCCACTTGCGAACATTGAAGAGTGGGTGAACGTTGTTGATCCGAAGACAGGTAAAAAAGGACGCCGTGAGACAAATACGATGCCGCAATGGGCGGGAAGCTGCTGGTATTACTTACGCTATATTGATCCACACAACCCTGACAAGCTTGCTGACCCTGAGAAATTGAAAAAATGGCTTCCGGTTGATATTTATATCGGCGGTGCGGAACATGCCGTACTTCACTTGTTATATGCCCGCTTCTGGCATAAATTCTTATATGACATTGGCGTTGTGCCGACAAAAGAACCATTCCAAAAATTATTTAACCAAGGAATGATTCTTGGTGAAAATAATGAGAAAATGAGTAAATCAAAAGGAAACGTTGTCAATCCAGACGATATCATCGAAAGCCACGGTGCGGACACATTGCGTCTCTATGAAATGTTTATGGGACCGCTTGAAGCGTCCATCGCTTGGTCGACAAAAGGATTGGACGGTGCACGCCGCTTCTTAGACCGCGTATGGCGCTTGTTCGTTGAAGAAAACGGAGAATTAAATCCAAAAATCGTTGATGATCCTGAATCCGACACGCTAGAGCGCGTCTACCATCAAACGGTGAAAAAAGTAACGGAAGATTATGAAGCGCTTCGCTTTAACACGGCTATTTCACAATTGATGGTATTCGTTAATGAGGCGTATAAAGCTCCTGTTCTGCCAAAAGCATACATGGAAGGCTTCGTAAAATTGTTATCGCCGGTTTGCCCTCACATTGCCGAAGAATTATGGGAAAAACTTGGTCATAACAATACGATTGCTTATGAATCATGGCCAGCATATGATGAGGCAAAACTAGTAGAGGACGAAGTGGAAATCGTCGTGCAAGTCAACGGCAAAGTACGTGCAAAATTAAACGTGCCAGCAGACGCTTCCAAAGAGCAATTAGAACAAATCGCGATGGAAGATGCAAAAATTAAAGAGCAAATCGAAGGCAAAACGGTTCGTAAAGTGATTACGGTACCGGGCAAATTAGTGAATATCGTGGCGAACTAATCGAAAGAGTCAACGGGATAGGTATAAAACAAACAGATAGTCCCTCACAGCTGGGTGAGGGGCTATTTCTAAGAAAGGAGACATAATCAATCATGGAAGAAATTAAAGAAATTACAGCGGAAGAATTGAAACAAAAACTCGAACGCGGTGAAAAGCTCAATTTAGTCGACGTACGAGAAGACGAGGAAGTGGCGTTCGGTATGATTCCAGGAGCGAAACATATCAAAATGGGCGACATTCCGAATCGTTTAGACGAGTTCAATAAAGACGAAGAATATATTTTTATTTGCCGTTCCGGCGTCCGCAGCGAAAACGTCTGCCGCTACTTACAAGAGATGGGTTACAAAGTCCGTAACATGGTCGGCGGCATGCTTGCATGGGATGGGGAAGTAACGAAATAGCTAGAAGCAACAAAATTAAGGAAAAGAGGCTATCTCATACTGAGACGCCTCTTTTTATTTTGGATGCAGGAACTTTCTAGGAGGATACAGAAAGATATTTTTAAAGGGGGGAGAAAATGAGGCAGGACGAAACGTTAAGGCTGTTTCTAAATATTTCTTTCCATCGTATGTACCATCATTATTTACCTAAATTGTTACAAACTCTTCAAGTTCTAAATAAAGAAGAACTTTGGATGTGTGAAGTAAAGGAACTGAACACAATTGGTGGAGTAGCTCTCCATATATGTGAACATATTCGAAGAAATACGTTGCAGTATGAGGATTCGACTCTCCAATTTTCTAAAGGGATTGAAGAATATTTTCCGCAGTTTGACTGGTCATCGGAAGAACTATGTGAACATGTTCAAATGACTTTTGATAAATGGAGAAGCGAAATAATGAAGTGCATGGATAGCCTTGATTCGAATGTCGATATTCACCACTTATATCATCTCGTCGAGCATACCGCTTATCATCTTGGACAAATTATTGACCGTGTGAAATCGATGAAATGTATATCCTTTCAGTTTTGCCAAAAAGGATTGAATGAAAAAGCGCTCAGGGAGATGGTGGAAGAAAAATGTACAAAGTAAAAATATTTGATGAAGAGCATGAAAAAGATTTGGAAAGTGCAGTGAATAAATTTCTAGCAGGCTTGAAAGAGGGACAGTTGATTGACATTAAATATGAAGTTGCAGCAATGGAGTCGGAAGGAGAACAAGTTTATTGCTTTTCGGCGATGGTCATTTATCGAGCCTAACCGAATGTGGTTAGGCCCTGTTCATTAGCGCCTGCTTGGCTGCGTTCATTCCAGCAAGCCGCCCGGTAACGAGTGCAGCGGTAATGTTATAGCCGCCGGTGTAACCGTGAATATCTAAAATTTCTCCACAAAAATAAAGTCCCTCCATCAATTTGGATGACATTTCTTTTGGATGAATTTCTTTAACAGACACGCCGCCGCCGGTGACGAACGCTTTTTCAATTGGCAATGTGCCGTGTACGTGGAATTGAAACTGTTTGCAATCGCGTACGAACGCGCGTAGCTTTTCGTGCGACAGGGTACTTGCGGTCGTCTGTGGATCGATATCATTTTTCTCTAATAAAAACAGTAAGTATCGTTCTGGCAGTAATCCTTTTAACACGTTTTTTACCGCTTTTTTCGGCTCCGCTTTCAGCATTTCTACAATCGATTGAAAAATTTCTTCGGCATTTTTATCGGGCATTGCATCTATGCTCATCGCCACCGTATTCGTTTTCGATTTTTTTAACTCTTTCACAACAAATTGGCTGCAACGAAGCGCTGCCGGACCAGAGATGCCAAAATGAGTGAAAATCATATCCATTCGGTGTGTAATAATGGTTTTTCCTTTTTGATTGAGTACACTTAACGCCACATCGCGGAGCGAAAGGCCTTGTAATAGGCGTTGCTGAATAAATGGTTCTTTCGATGTAATCGGCACTTCGGTTGGAAATAATTCGGTTACGGTATGTCCTGCTTTTTCTGCCCATGCGTAGCCGTCCCCGGTTGAGCCTGTCTGCGGAACGGATTTGCCGCCAACGGCAACGACGACGGTTTTCGCAGAAATGAATTCCCCTGTTTTTAACGTAATGCCAACTGTTTTCCCATTTTCGTATTCGACATCTGCTACTGGTGTGTTGACGCGAATTTCCACGTTTAATTTTTTCAGTTGGTCGATAAGCGCGTTTACCACTGATTGCGCGCTATCAGTCACAGGAAACATCCGACCATGGTCTTCTTCTTTTAAACGAATGCCAAGACGTTCAAAAAAACGAATAATGTCCTCGTTGTTAAATACAGAAAACGCGCTGTATAAAAACCGCCCGTTTCCGGGAATATGTTTCACGATTTCGTCAATCGGTAAACGGTTCGTCACATTGCAGCGCCCGCCCCCGGAAATCGCGAGTTTGCGCCCAAGCTTGTCCCCTTTATCAACAAGAAGTACTTTTGCTCTTTGCTCTGCTGCGGCAATCGCTGCCATTAATCCAGACGGACCACCGCCAACGACAATAACATCATATGTCACTTGCTTCACCAGCCTTTCCTTATCTATTATAGTCAAGTGAAGAAAATTTCTCGACTGGATAACGAATGTGATAAAATACAGTAGTTATCATTTTAAAAGCTGTCATGCTAGGGAAGGGATATTATGTCATCTTCGAAATTGTTGCGTGGTACATTTATTTTAACATTAGGAGTTATGTTGTCGCGCATTCTCGGGTTAGTGTATGTAATTCCGTTTCATCCGCTCGTTGGAGAGCGAGGGGGAGCACTTTATTCGTATGGGTACGTGCCTTACCAAATTTTTATTAGCCTTGCTACGGCGGGGGTGCCGCTTGCTGTTTCGAAATTTGTATCGAAATATAACGCGCTAGGGGAGTATCGCACTGGCTATCGGTTATTCCGTTCCGGACTACTATTAATGACGATGACGGGCATCGTAGCATGTATTGTTCTCTATACGATCGCTCCATGGATTGCACCATTCGTAATTGAGAAGCAAGTGAAAGGGAACTCCGTTCACGATGTTGTCACCGTTATTCGTGCGGTTAGTTTCGCTCTTATCATTGTGCCTGTGATGAGTTTAATACGCGGCTTTTTCCAAGGTCATGAATCGATGGGACCGACCGCTTTATCGCAAGTCGTCGAACAGCTTGTCCGCATTATTTTTTTGCTTGCCAGCTGTTATATTGTGCTGCGCGTGATGCACGGATCGCTAGTGACGGCAATTAGTTTAGCTACATTTGCGGCATTTGTTGGCGCTTTGGGGGGACTTGCGGTCTTAATTTGGTATTGGTGGAAACGGAAAACGTATCTAAACGAGCTGCTGGTGCAAGATCGCGGACAGCTTCATCCTCCTTTAAAAGAGATGTATAAGGAATTAATTATGTACGCAGCCCCGTTTGTATTTGTAGGCTTAGCTACTCCGCTTTATCAGCTCATTGACCAGTTTACGTTTAACCGGGCGATGGCGAGTATAGGGCTTGCGAAAATTTCCGAAGAAGCGTATTCCATTTTTAATTTATGGGCGCAAAAACTTGTCATTATTCCGGTGACGCTAGCAACGTCATTCGGTTTAACATTAATTCCTACCATTACAAAAGCGTACGTCGCAGGTGACTGGAAGTCATTACGAAAATATTTGAATCAAACATTTCAAGTGGTTATGTTTTTAACAGTGCCTGCGGTGGTAGGAATGGCAATCTTGGCAGAGCCGGTATACGCCGCTTTTTATAGCTATGATCAACTTGGAGAGCAAGTGCTGCGCTGGTACGCGCCAACGGCGATTTTATTTGCGATGTTTTCGGTGACGGCAGCGGTGTTGCAAGGAATTAACCAACAGCGCTTTACCGTCATTAGCTTGACGCTTGGATTATTGATGAAGCTTTTATTGAATAGCTATCTCATTACAAAATTTGCGACCATTGGTGCCATTTTAGCAACGACGTTCGGTTATTTTGTTTCTGTTCTGTTCAATTTATGGATTATTAAAAAATACACAAACTATCGATATGGATTTGTGTTGCGTCGAACCATCTTAATCGGTATTTTTACAACGATTATGTCTATTTTTGTCGCACTTACGTTACCTTTATTAAAAGCGTTACTGCATTATAAAGGTGGAAGGGTTGATTCGATGATCATCGTAGTGACAGGGGCGTTCGTTGGTGCAGTCATTTATTTCTTTATTAGTGAACGTTCGGGGCTACTTACCTCTTTGTTTGGGAACCGTTTTGCGTTTTTACAGCGAAAAAAAGCAAAGAAGGCTGTTTCGTAACAGCCTTCTTTGCGCATCAAAACCCGTCTGAATAAGAAGAAGACAATCCAAGTTGACGTTCGACTCGCTGGAGGCGACGATCGAGGCGATTAAGACGCTCATCTATACGATTTAAACGTTGTTCAATGTTTCCAGGATAGCCAGGGTATCCACCTGGATACCCTCCTGGTGTTCCTCCAGGTAAACCGCCTGGATATCCGCCAGGGGTACCACCAGGATAGCCTGGTAAACCTCCAGGATATTGTGAAGTGCCCGGTTGTTGTTGACGATAATTGATCATGGGCAAAGCTCCTTTCTGTTTTTTCTTAAGTAGTGTATGTTATGGGGATAAAAGCGGACTAGACGGGTGCCTAACGAGGAAAAAATTTATGAAAGGATGGAAGAACCATTGAGTTTGCGAATTGATAAAATGTTGGCCAATATGGGATATGGAACGCGTAAAGAAGTAAAAAAGTTATTAAAATCCGGTGTTGTCAAGATTGATGATATCATCGTAAAGGATCCGAAAACACAAGTGAATCCGAAAGAACAAGTCGTTACGGTATGGGGAGAAGAGGTCGAGTATAAAGAATTTATTTATCTTATGATGAACAAACCGCCGGGAGTAATTTCAGCGACAGAGGATATGGTGGAAGAAACGGTCATTGATTTATTAGAGGAAGAAGATCGCGTTTTTGAACCGTTTCCGGTTGGGCGCTTAGATAAAGATACAGAAGGACTTTTATTGATAACAAATGACGGACAACTGGCGCATCAGTTATTGTCACCAAAAAAACATGTACCGAAAACGTATTTTGCCGTCATTGATGGGGAAGTAACAGAGGAAGATGTGGCGGCGTTTCGTCGGGGAATCGTTCTTGATGACGGTTATGAGACAAGACCAGCTGAGTTGGTCATTTTAAAAGCGGGAATTCGTTCTGATGTGGAAGTCACGATTACGGAAGGAAAATTTCATCAAGTGAAACGAATGTTTCAAGCGGTAGGAAAACGTGTCGTGTACTTAAAGCGCATTCAAATGGGACCGCTTTCGCTCGATCCATCGTTAGCACTTGGTGAATATCGAGAATTAACAGAAGAAGAAGTAGAGTTGTTGAAAAGTTTCCAATCTCGTTAGCCAAAAAAAGGGAACCTTTTTCCATAAGGTTCCTATTTATATGAAATGATGATGATTCGTTTTGTATGGCGTATTGAGGCTAGCCATTTTTTACTTCAATAACCTCTCACCTTTCTCTCTAAAATACCAATTAAGAGGACATTCTCACCTTCTTATTGGTTGTCGTCCATTTGCCTTTGCTAGGGCTGCGAACTAGGTCATTATATGCTAACACGTTTAAATCGCGCTGAATCGTCCTTGGAGTGATACCAAATTCATCAACGAGCTCTTGTGTTGTAACCGTTCCTCTCTCGCTGATGAACATGTAAACGGATTTAATACGCGTTAGCATCCGATGAGTTGAAGGTTTCAAAAGACCACTCCCTATCATTACATAATTCGCGTGGCACAACATCATCGCTTCTAAGATGAGAGATTATTTCTAGTTGTCTCTTTTTACTATCATTTTACACGAATAGAACAGAAAAATGCTACATATTTACTATGATTCACAAAATATTTAAACATCTTTTTATATTATTGTAACAAAAGAAAAAAATGACACCATTTCTCATTCCACGTTTTGACTTTTTCGGCTGTTTTATGTTACGTTGGCGAAGAAGGGAATCGAAAAGGAAGGAGAGACATCATGAACATCAATTGGATGGACGAAGTATTGAAACGAAAAGATGCATTGATTCGTGATACACAGCAATTTTTACGTATTCCAAGCGTGCTTGATGAGGAAAGGGCAACGGAGGAAGCGCCGCTTGGACAAGAAGTGTATGAAGCGTTGCAATTTTTGCTGAAACGCGGGCAAGAGGAAGGTTTCATTGCTAAAAACGTCGATGGTTTGGCTGGCCATTTAGAAATGGGGCAAGGGGAAGAATTGATAGGGATTTTATGCCATGTTGATGTCGTTCCTCCTGGTGATGGGTGGACGAGCGATCCGTTTGCAGCGGAAATTCGTGATGGAAAAATATATGCCCGTGGGGCCATCGATGATAAAGGACCCACCATGGCTGCCTTTTATGCGATGAAAATTGTTAAAGAGCTCGGCTTGCCGTTGAATAAACGAGTACGCATGATTATCGGTACGGATGAAGAAAGCGAGTGGCGGTGTGTGGAGCATTATTTCAAGCATGAGGAAATGCCGACGATGGGGTTTGCGCCAGACGCTGATTTTCCAATTATTTACGCGGAAAAAGGAATTGCAGATTTTGATTTGCATCAAAAACTGAAAGGGACAAATGAAGGAGGAGAGATTCAGCTTCAATCGCTGAGCGCCGGAAGACGATATAATATGGTTCCTGATTTTGCCGAAGCGGTGTTGTTGATAAAAAGTGAACGTATTCCTGAACTTGAACAGCGTTTTCGTGAGTTTTTACATACGAACGATTTAAATGGGAAAGTTTTGGTGAAGGATGACACATTAACGCTTCAACTTGAAGGTGTTTCCGCTCATGCGATGGAGCCGAATAACGGGAAAAATGCAGGACTATTGTTAGCGAGTTTTTTAGCGGAAATGCCGCTTGATAAGCAAGCCCAATCATTCATTCGTTTCCTCAATAAGTATTTTGTTGGTGATTCTCGTGGCCAAGCGCTTGGAATTGCGTATTCCGATGAAATCACAGGTGATTTAACAATCAATGTCGGGATTCTTGCTTACAATCAAAAAGAAGGAGGAAAAATCGGCATTAATCTACGCTACCCTGTCACGAATGACATCGAAAAGACGAAGCGGACGATGGAACAAGTGGCAGCGGAGCATGAATTTACGCTTGAAAATTTCAGTGATTCAAAGCCGCATCATGTGGATCAAAACCATGTGCTTGTTCAAACATTGCAACGGGTGTACGAGGAACAAACTGGCGAACAGGCGACACTTCTTTCGATTGGGGGCGGCACATACGCTCGCTCACTTCAGGCGGGAGTGGCGTTTGGACCTCTTTTCCCAGGAAGACCGGACGTGGCGCATCAAAAAGACGAGTATATCATCATTGACGATTTACTAAAAGCCACTGCGATTTACGCGCAGGCGATATATGAACTTGCGAAGTGAAAAAAATTCCAAAATATGTTATAATAAAATAAAGAATAACGCGGGTACCGCTCTATAAAGGGCGGTGCTTTTTCTGAAAACGAAAGGGTGTGGGGGACAACATGGAGGTAGCATTAAAACGAGAAGGGGCATCGATGAAAACGACGTTTCAATTATTTTATTTTTTAACATTTTTTGGTTTTGGATCACTCTTTCCACTTTTGTCAGTTTATTTAAAGGATTCGATCGGGCTTTCAGGAACAGAAATTGGTACGATTATGTCGATTAGCCCGATTGTGATGATTTTTGTACAACCGATTTGGGGGATGGTAAGTGATTATACACGTAAGCCTGTCACAGTGCTCGCGAGCGCGTTGTTAAGCACGGCTTTGATTGGTCTTATTTATTCTTCTGTTCATCAATATGGTTGGCTTCTTGTAATGGCTGCTTTCTTAGCGTTTACGCAAAGTGCGGTTGTTCCGCTTTCCGATAGCATTACATTAAATTATGTGCAAAAAACGAAAGGAAGTTATGGTTCGATTCGCTTATGGGGAGCGATTGGATTTGCATTATCGGTCCTTGTGGGAGGATGGTTATCAGAGCGATTTTCTATCGGTATTATCTTTTACGTATTTGCGTTTATTTTACTATTATCTGCGCTGCTTGCTTGGAGATTGCCGCGTGAGAGTCAAACGATGAAGGTTGAGATTCGTCAAGGAATGGCACAACTTTTTAAAATTCCGAAATTTGTTTTGTTTTTAATTGTGACCTTTCTTGTATTCGGTCCTATTTATGCCAACAATTTTTATTTTGGCGTGTTTGTAAAAGAAATAGGTGGAACATTAACAGGCGTAGGACTCGCCTTTTTATTAGCGGCAGGAAGCGAAGCGCCGTTTATGAAAGTAGCAGATGGATTGATTCACCGTTACGGGATGTTAGCGATTTTAGGATTTGCTGCGACGATTTCCGCTTTTCGTTGGCTTTTTTATTTTTTTGAACCGTCACTCACTCTTGTATATGCAACAACAGTTGCGCAAGGCTTTTCCGTCGGTTTGTTCATCCCAGCGGCATTGCAATATGTGCGTGATATCGCACCGGACAGCGTTAGAGTAACGGCCGTTTCGTTATATTCAGCGGTCGGGAATGGATTAGGAAGCTGGTTTTGTACGTTTGTAGGCGGCTATATTCTTGAGCATTATCATATTGGATATGTCTATTTGTTTTTTAGCCTATTAACGTTTACAGGGTTGATGATTTTAGGAGTGATTATGACCACGAATTGGAAAAATGGAAAGGATGTCTCATAAAGAGATGTCCTTTTTTTATCATATAAAATCTGATAAAATTTAGAAAATTATCGTATTTGAAGAAAGAAGGGAAACGATGAGAAAAACTCATTATTTTATTGCTGTACCTTTAGCGAATGATGTAAAAGAACGATTGAGCGAGTGGCAAGAAACCATTGCACCACGTTTTCCGTTTCGCAGCTGGGTGCATAAGGAGGATTATCATATTACATTAGCATTTTTAGGAAACGCTTCCGTTGAGCAACTACAATCTGTTTGCCAGGCGATGGAACAAATTACAAATCACCATTCTCCTTTTTCATTGTCACTAGCAGCGATTGGGACGTTCGGTAATTTGATTGCTCCACGAATTTTATGGCAAGGAGTGGAAAAGGAAGAAAAGTTAACAGCCCTTCAACGTGATGTATACGCAGCATGTGTCGATATTGGGTTTTCGTTAGATCGACGCCCGTTTACGCCGCATATTACAATTGCTCGCAAATGGCAAGGAGAGACTGAGTTTCGGTTAGATGAGTTAAGAAAAATAAAAGCAAGTGAAGGAAGCTTTCTCGTCGATCGAGTCGTACTTTACCAAACTCATTTGGATCGGTTGCCAAAGTATGAAACAATCGCTTCGTTTCCTCTTTCGTCTAAAAAAAGCGGTTAGTATGATAAATGGTGCGATGCTGGCCGATATGTTTCACCTTGACCAAAAACTGCTTCAACTTCCTTCCAAAATCGGTTGCTTCGCCAGTTGCGAGGATATTGCCAAAAGAGATTGGCGGTATTCCAACATTAGCGGCTGTATATGTGGTGATTGCCGGAATATTTGGTGCGATTTTCAGACCGTCATTGTTGCGAATGTTCAACATTACGCATCCGCTTGGCGTTGGAATCGGATTAGGGAGCGCTTCGCATGGAATCGGTACAGCGAAAGCATTGGAAATAGGAAAAGAAGAAGCGCGATTAGCTCGATTGCGATGACATTAAACGCCATTTTTGCCACTTTATTTTGCCCAATTGTCCTTCTTGTTTTATCATAAAAGTGTAAGAAAATGAATTCGGGGGTTACATCTGTGGGACAATTAATTAAGCTTCAAGATTATATCTCGAGATATGAAACGGATGTCTATCGCTATGCGAGTGAATTTATTCGTCTAAAGAAAAAACAATGGGAGAAAGTAAAAGATGAATGGGAAAGCGGTATAGCAGATGTATACCAATCTTCTCCTTCTGATTCAACATGGGAATGGCTGGAGGAAAGTCCATCTTTTTTTGAAACAATCAAAAGTTGGTTCAAGCGTTCCAACGTTAAAAAAGAAGAAGCGATGAACGAACGAAACAACACAAATCATGATGAAGAATTGTTTTTTTCCTCTTTATTTACGACAGAACCGAAAACGATGGATGAGTTGAAACTATTATTTCTCGAAAAAGTATTTCAACTGCAAATGAAATGGGCGAGTTCTACGCTCAAATATGAGTCGGTTGTCGATAAAAAATTTTATTACGAAGAGCGGCTAAAATATTTTCTACAACGGTTTCCAGATACGTATTTATGTTTATATAAACCTGTTTTTTTAGCAAAAAATGCTCCGGTGGAATTAGACGTGATTTTGTTGAGTCCAACGACAACATGGTGTATCACATTTGCGGAAGGAGAAAAAGATAATATTATCGTTGGGTCGCATGACCGATTTTGGACAGAGTTAACGAACAAGGGAGAAAAGAAACTGATCAATCCGGTCATTGGGCTTCAGCGAATGGAGAAAATTGTGAAGGATATATATGAACGCCATCAAATCGAATTACCGATCAAAAAACTGATTTTAAACCGCTATGGTTATATTGATTATCGTTATGCGCCGAATGATATTCAACTCATTGATAAACGCTATTATGAACAATGGTTTTCTTCGTTAAGGAGTTTAACTGCTCCGCTCAAACACGCGCAGTTAAAAGCCGCGTCATGGTTGTTACATCATTGCTATAGCCATTATTACGAACGAGAATGGCGAGATGAAGAGAGAGAAAAGGTGTGAGTGATCACACCTTTTTTTCTAAAGGTAATGATAGGACACAATGTATGGGTAATTCTGTAGGAGGTGAAAAATGTGTTAACCATTCATCGAACGTTTGAGGCATATTTGGATGCGATGAGCACGATTACGATTTTAGTGCCAAAATCGTATGATCAAGGAATTGCAAAGACCTTTACACTGCAAAAGCCGAACGGGGAAAGGTGCGGCTTGCGAATTAGTAAACTGACTGATTTGTCGATGAGTATGAAGTATGAATGTCCTGTTGATTTTCCAATCGAATTTGGACAAAGCTATCTCATTTATGAAGAACAAGGGGCGTTTACAGATTTACAAATGGGTGCGGTGATTCGCACGAAAGAATTCGATGAACAATTTTATTATGATGGAAACGACCTTGGAATCACATATACACCGCAACAGACGACATTCAAACTTTGGGCACCAACCGCAACAGAAGTAAAGCTCAAGATACTTGATTCGAAAACAGAGAAGGAGACGTACATTCCGCTCGAACGCGAGCATAAAGGAGTTTGGACGGTAGCTGTTTCCGGAGATTTAGAAGGGAAATACTATACATATTTAGTATGTGTTAACCTTGTTTGGCGTGAGGCGGTTGACCCTTATGCTGTGGCTGTTTCCGTCAACGGGGAGTACGGCGTCGTTGTCGATTTAGGAAAGACTCGATTTCCAAAACCTTTGTTACCACCGTTATCATCACCAACTGATGCAGTCATTTACGAAACACATATTCGAGACTTTACCATTCATCCAGATAGCGGTGTCATCAACAAAGGAAAATATTTAGGATTAACGGAGCAAGATACAAAAGGCCCAAACAATACGGTCACAGGTCTTGCGTATTTGAAAGAACTTGGGATTACTCATGTGGAACTGCTTCCATTCAATGATTTTGCCGGGGTCGATGAACGAAACCCGACCCAACAGTATAATTGGGGTTATAATCCACTTCATTATAATGCTCCAGAAGGAAGTTACGCCACCGACCCATTCGATCCGTATGCTCGTATTTATGAGCTAAAAAAAGCAATTCAAGTGTTACAGGAAAATGGAATTCGCGTAATTATGGACGTCGTCTATAATCACGTATTTATTCGCGAACAATCGTCATTTGAAAAAATTGTTCCTGGCTACTATTTTCGACATGATGCGTACGGTATCCCCTCAAACGGAACTGGGGTCGGGAACGATGTCGCATCAGAACGAAAGATGGTACGGAAATTCATTATCGATTCGGTGCGCTTTTGGATGAAAGAGTATCATGTGGATGGTTTTCGTTTTGATTTAATGGGAATTTTAGATGTCGAGACAATGAAAGAAATTCGGACCGTTGTTCATGCCATTGATCCCTCTGCCCTTCTGTTTGGTGAAGGTTGGGATTTACCGACACCATTACCACTTGAACAAAAAGCAACGTTACAAAATGCCGACAAGCTTCCATACATCGCTTATTTTAATGACCGATTTCGCGATAGCGTCAAGGGGAGTACATTTGGCATAAACGATCAAGGATTTGCACTCGGGAATGTTTCTTATCGCGAACAAGTGAAACAAGCAATTGCAGGGAGCATACGTAAAGGAAAGGAGCACGGACTATTTTTAACCCCGAGCCAAACCATTAATTATGTCGAATCGCACGATAACCACACCCTTTGGGACAAAATGACGGTGTCAAACGTCCATGAAAGCGAGGAAATCAGAAAAAAACGGCAAAAATTAGCGACAGCGATCGTGTTACTGTCACAAGGAATTCCGTTTCTACATAGCGGGCAAGAATTTTATCGGACAAAACAAGGGATTGAAAACAGCTATAACGCTCCTGATGCGATTAATCAGCTTGATTGGAAGCGAAAAAGCGAGAACGAAGAAGATATCCGGTATATTCAAGGGTTTATTAAATTGCGAAAATCCCATCGTGCGTTTCGATTTATGACCGCTTCTGAAATTGATGCTCATCTCTTTTTTTTAGAGCCGACGCCATCATCGATGATTGCCTATCAACTCCGTGATGTGCAAGGATATGGGCCTTGGTGCGATATCATGGTAATTCATCATACTCACGAAACAAAGGAGCACCTTTTCTTACCAGATGAAGATGAATGGCATGTTGTATGTGATGGTAAGCAAAGCGGTATCACTCCGTTGTTTGCTGTTCAAAAAGAAATCAATATCGATGGAATTGTTACATTGGTTCTCGTAAAAACAAAGTCATAGGACTTTTACTTGACGAAAAAAGCGAATCCCATATAAAATCTAGTAAGACAGCTATTGTCTGAAAACAAGAAATCAGGTGATTGCTGTCTTTTTATTTTTATAAGTTGAAGGTGAACTTACTTGGAACAGTTACTGGGAAAGGAGTGGGATATCACTCCTGCTGGTGGGGCTACTGGAGATGCATATTTTGCTGAATACGAAGGACGAAAATTGTTTTTAAAGCGCAATTCTTCGCCGTTTCTTGCGGTTTTGTCAGCAGAGGGAATCGTCCCAAAGCTCGTCTGGACAAAGCGGATGGAAAACGGAGATGTCATCACAGCCCAGCAATGGCTTAATGGAAGAGAGTTAAAACCACATGATATGGGAAGTGAACAAGTAGCGAGTTTGTTACGGAAAATCCATCGTTCCCAAGATTTAGTATCGATGTTGAAACGATTAGGAAAAACTCCGTTATCACCGCATATGATGATAGATAAGCTAAAACAACTAATGTGTAACAATCGGTTTGACGAGCCGATTGTGCAACAAGCGTTTGCTTGGTTAGAACGAGAATTACCCTCCATTCCATATGATGAGTTCGCCGTTTGTCATTGCGATATTAATCATAATAACTGGTTGCTTGCGGAAGATGGACGGCTTTATTTAATTGATTGGGACGGCGCGATGATTGCTGACCCGGCTATCGACATTGGAATGTTGTTATATTCTTACATTCCTAAAGACAAATGGGAAGATTGGCTTCGACTTTACGGACTTGAATTGACGGACGATTTACGAATTCGTATGAAATGGTATGTGGTGGCCCAAACATTATATTCTCTCGTTTGGCAAAAAGAGAAGAACGCAAAAAAGGAAATACAACAGTCGTTGCATTTCCTTGAGAACGTTTTGCTATTTACGTAAGCTGATTCACCCAATTCGATAATTGTTCTTGGTAAGAAAGTATATGGGAGTCTAAATCTGCACTATATTTTCCATTTTGCCCATAGTCATAAATGTCCGGCAAAACGTTTTTGACATGTGATCCGACTTGTTCATTTTTCATTAATGATTTGACGAGCCGTTCAATTTGCTCACATTCTGATACGGTGCCGCAACAATCGGTTTGATGATTCGATAAAATGTCTTTTAGTATCGTCATTTGATGTTCGTGATTTAAAGGCATACACACTCATCCTTTTTTATGAAAGGTCTGTCTTTAATGTGCGCTAAGTTTTAAAATTTTATACAACGTTGAGACAGTCGTGAACACGGCTGTTTTTTTGTAATGTTATCTTGCGTTTTCGTATAGATCCATGATATCGTTGACAACGACGACAAAGAAATAGAGGTGTCCATATGCGTTTACGTAACAAACCTTGGGCGAAAGAAAAAATTGCCGCTTATCCACAATATGTCATTCCAAATCCAGAACAGTATAAAGGGAAATGGAATGAAGTGTTTGGGAATACTCATCCAATCCATATAGAAATCGGCACGGGGAAAGGACAGTTTATTACGGGCATGGCAAAAGCCAACCCACATATTAATTATATTGGTATCGAGCTTTACGAAAGCGTCATCGTCTCTGCATTAGACAAGCTTATTGAAAATGATTTGCCGAATTTGCGATTATTAAATGTGAATGCTAAAGATTTGGCGAACTTTTTTGCCAACGGAGAGGTGGAGCGCATTTATTTAAATTTCTCCGATCCGTGGCCGAAAAAGCGTCATGAAAAGCGGCGTTTAACGTATCAATCGTTC
This sequence comes from Anoxybacillaceae bacterium, assembly GCA_041920415.1. Taxonomy (GTDB): domain Bacteria; phylum Bacillota; class Bacilli; order Bacillales; family Anoxybacillaceae; genus JBHGYD01. The sequence continues at coordinate 224,457 of JBHGYD010000028.1, read as the reverse complement.
CTAAAGCTGTATGAAGAGGTATTAGTAGAGGGTGGAGAGATTCATTTTAAAACCGATAATCAAGGCTTGTTTGAATATTCACTTGTTAGCTTCTCGCAATATGGATTATTGTTAACATACGTTAGTTTAGACCTTCATAATAGCGATTTTGTCGGAAATATTATGACCGAGTATGAGGAAAAGTTTGCCGCAAAAGGGAACCGCATTTATCGGTGTGAAGTGAAATATCCGAATAAGAAATCATGTTGAAAAGAGTGAGGCTGTCTCTTCATGGATGGGGCAGCCGTTATTTTTGTTTTCGAAATATTTGTGTAAATGTTACACTACATAGTGAGGTGATGGGAAATGGAACAATTAAATATCGGAGATGTGACGATTACGTGGTTAAACGGAGGGGTAACGCATTTAGACGGAGGCGCGATGTTTGGCGTTGTGCCAAAGCCGCTTTGGTCGAAAAAATATCCGTGTAATGACAATAATCAAATTGAATTACGAACGGATCCGCTGCTTGTGCAAGTAGGCGGTAAACATGTATTAATTGAATCGGGAATTGGCCAAGGGAAATTATCAGACAAGCAAAAGCGCAACTTTGGGGTGACCGAGGAATCAAATGTCGAACAGTCCCTTCAAGAGCTTGGTTTAACAACAAATGACATCGATGTTGTGCTAATGACCCATATGCATTTTGATCATGCGTGCGGTTTGACGAAGTGGGAAGGAAACCATCTTGTTTCTACGTTTCCGCGCGCACAAATTGTAACATCGCAGTTAGAATGGGATGAAATGAGGCATCCAAACATTCGCTCGCGCAATACATATTGGAAAGAAAACTGGGAAGCAATTGCCGAACAGGTTGTGACATTTGAGAAGGAAATCGAAGTAATAAGTGGCGTAAAAATGATTCATACGGGCGGCCATAGCGAAGGGCACTCGCTTGTGCTCATCGAATCAGGAAACGAAACACTCATTCACTTAGCGGATTTGCTGCCGACACATGCCCATCAAAACGTACTTTGGGTAATGGCATACGATGACTATCCGATGACATCTATCTTCGAAAAACAAAAATGGATGTCGTATGCAATGGAAAAACGTGCGTGGTTCAGCTTTTACCATGATGCGTATTACCGGGCGTTAAAATGGGATGAAAACGGCGAAATGATCATGAGTCTTGCGCGAAATCGATAAAGCAAGGCAAAAAGGGACATCTTACATATGAGATGCCCTTTTTGTTCATCATTAAAGTTTACGTGTTTCAAGAATCGTTCCTGTATATGCATCGATTAGGAATTCATGTTGCTCGTCATCGCGACAAATGCCACCTTTGTATACTTTGTAAACGAGGTTGTTCTTTTCATACGTTTCTGGTTGTGTTTGGATCCACGAACCACTAATCGGTCCTAAGTGTTGAAATGCTGATTTTGCTAATGATAACGCTTTTTCTGATGAAATCATTCGCTTGTCAAGTATCGTTTGGACAACATAGGCCGCGGTGAAGCCAACCGTAACGCCTGCGAGAAATTTTTTCCAACTCATCCTTTTTACCTCCAAAACGGTTGTCTACCATTTAGTATACCTAACTTTTTAAAACAATGTAAGAAAAGTGGAAAGCGCATAATTGGTTGGTTAAAATAAAAATGGACATGTAAAAAAAGGGGTTAGAAAATATGAACGTAGAAACGCTTGAGTTATTTAAAACGTTAACGGAATTGCCGGGGGCACCAGGTAATGAGCATGCAGTGCGCCAGTTTATACGAAAAGAATTAGAAAAATACGCAGATGAAGTCGTACAAGACCGACTTGGCAGCATTTTCGGTGTGAAACGCGGTGACGAAAACGGTCCGACCGTTATGGTGGCCGGGCACATGGACGAAGTCGGTTTCATGGTCACTGCCATTACGGATAACGGCATGATTCGCTTCCAACCGCTCGGGGGGTGGTGGAATCAAGTATTGCTTGCACAACGGGTGCAAATTATTACAGACAATGGGCCAGTGATAGGTGTTATCGGCTCAATTCCGCCACATTTGCTTCAAGAGGAACAACGGAACAAGCCGATGGAAATCAAAAATATGTTGATCGACGTCGGTGCCGATAACAAAGAGGACGCAAAAAAAATGGGAATTAAGCCAGGGCAGCAAATTGTGCCCATTTGCCCATTTACGCCGATGGCCAATCCGAAAAAAATTCTGGCGAAAGCGTGGGACAACCGGTACGGCTGCGGGTTGGCGATTGAGCTATTAAAAGAATTGAAAAATGAAACATTGCCAAACGTGTTATATTCAGGAGCGACCGTTCAGGAAGAGGTTGGGCTAAGAGGGGCGCAAACGGCGGCTACCATGATTCAGCCGGACATCTTTTTCGCGTTAGACGCAAGTCCAGCGAACGATATGACGGGTGATAAAAAAGAATTCGGTCATCTTGGAAAAGGAGCGCTTGTTCGCATTTACGACCGATCGATGGTGACGCACCGCGGCATGCGTGAGTTTGTGCTAGATACTGCGGAAACACATAATATCCCATATCAATATTTCGTTTCACCAGGCGGTGGTACCGATGCGGGACGCGTTCATATTGCCAACAGCGGCGTTCCTTCTGCCGTCATCGGTATTTGTTCGCGTTATATCCATACGCATGCTTCCATTATTCACGTCGATGATTATGCGGCGGCTAAACAATTGTTAATCGAACTTGTCAAAAAATGCGACAAAGCGACCGTCGATGCGATTCGTCAAAATAGTTGATGGAAGGGGAAGTCTTTTCATAAGACTTCTCTTTTTTCCTTGAAAAGGAGTGAGAAACTATGAAAAAAATTGCGATTGGTACAACGAATCCGGCGAAAATCGCTGCAGTGCAAGCGGTGTTTTCTCATGAACACTATTTATTCGTGCCGACGACCGTATCTTCTGATGTTGCCGCGCAACCGTTTTCTGATGAAGAAACGCGTTTAGGAGCGGTGAATCGGGCGAAAAATGCGTTAGCAAAAGAGCAGGCAGACATTGGCATTGGACTTGAAGGCGGCGTTGTCGAAACGAATGACGGATTATGGGTATGCAATTGGGGAGCGCTTGTTGACCGAAACGGCATTGTTGTTTCTGCTGGTGGTGCGCGCATTCCGCTGCCCGCTGAAGTTGCAGAGGGAGTCATGAGCGGCAGAGAACTTGGCGATGTAATGGACGAATATACCGGAAAACGAAATATCCGCAAAAAAGAAGGAGCTATTGGCATTTTCACCAACGGTTATGTCAATCGCACGGATATGTTTATCCATATCGTGAAACTGTTAGCCGGTCAATACGAATTTTTTTGTCAAAATGGATGATTCACGTTATGATAAAAAGATGAAGAAAGGGGATAGATGCATGAAAACGATTGAAACTGCTGCACAATATAAAGAAGTGATGAACACAAAAAAAGTCATCTTTGTTTTTTCAGCTGATTGGTGCCCGGATTGTCGATTCATTCAACCGATTCTTCCTGAAATTGAACAAACATTTTCCGATTACGAATTTTACTACGTCGATCGTGATGAGTTGCTAGATGTATGTCAAGAAGAAAATATTTTCGGAATTCCAAGCTTTGTCGCTTATGAAAACGGAAAAGAACTCGGTCGTTTTGTCAGCAAAGACCGCAAAACGAAAGAAGAAATTGAGCAATTTATTCGTGGACTAGGTCATTGAATTTAGATAAAGAAGCAACACAATTTAGTTCGAGAGACATCGCTTTTCGCACATAGTCGAGAAAGGTGTCAGAGAAAGTAGGGAACGATGATGAAAATGGATAGTAAGCGAATGTGTAAAGAAATTGAAAAAAGGCTTTCGCACGCCGATTGGGCGTTTATTTTTGACAATAAAAAAGACACGCTGCGCATCGAGAATAAGGAAACGAAAAAAGGCGTGACCATCTCTCTCCCTAGCATTATCGCAAAGTGGGAAGAACAAAAAGACGAGGCGATTAGCGAAGTCGTCTATTACGTTGAGCAAGCGCTACATACGATGCATGAACAACATACGTTATCGGGCAAAGAAAAAGACATTTATCCCGTCATTCGTTCGACATCATTTCCGACGGAGACAAGTGAAGGAATTCCGCTTATTTACGACGAGCATACAGCAGAAACGCGGATTTATTATGCGCTCGATTTAGGAAATACATATCGGCTTATTGACAAAAAGCTCGTTGAACAGGAAAATTGGGATGTCCATCGTATAAAAGAAATCGCTCGTTTTAACGTTCGTTCCCTAGATGTAAATGTGAAAGAAGATACAGTGGCCGGAAATACGTTTTATTTTGTTAATACGAACGATGGCTATGATGCAAGCCGCATTTTAAATGAAACATTTTTAGCGAATTTCGCGAAAAACATAAAAGGAACGATGGTGCTGGCAGTGCCGCATCAAGATGTCCTTATTATTGCCGATATTCAAAACGAAGTGGGATATGATGTGCTCGCACAGCTGACGATGAGCTTTTTCGCAAGCGGTCGTGTGCCGATTACCGCATTGTCATTTTTATATGAAAATGGCGAGCTAGAACCGATTTTTATATTAGGGAAAAATCGTTCAAAACAATAAGAAAAGCAGAAGTGGTCCAATTTCGCCTAAATACTGCCCACGTCCTGTGGGCAAACGGCGAAATGTCGCCATCCTAGCCCCTTCGAAGTCAAATGTATTTCACACGCAGAAGTGCTTGACACTTCGAGGGGGGAAGGTTATTTGGCAGAAGAGAGCTAGCCGTTGAAGTTAGACAATAAGAAAGGGTGGTTGTGTAATGAACGTATTTTACAATCGAGACGGAATTGGTGATGTGTTATTAATTTCGCTGAAAAATGTTAATCCAGAAGATCGTGCGGTGGAGAAAAAAGGGGATGTTGTCCGCATTTTCGACGAAAAAACAGGAGCAACGGTAGGGTATAATATTTTTAACGCTTCTCGTTACTATGAATTTACGGGAAACGGTATCGTTGAGCTCAATGATGAACTTGTTTCCGTTATCAACAGTATTTTAGAGAAAAACGGATGGGACGAAAAAGTGGAAGCGGACTTTTCGCCAAAGTTTGTCGTCGGTTATGTGAAAGAAAAAGAAAAGCATCCGAATGCCGATAAACTAAGCGTGTGCCAAGTTGATGTCGGAACAGAAGTACTACAAATTGTTTGTGGTGCACCAAACGTCGAAGCGGGACAAAAAGTTGTTGTTGCGAAAGTGGGAGCGGTCATGCCGAGCGGTCTCGTCATTAAAGAAGCGGAGTTGCGCGGCATTCCTTCGTATGGGATGATTTGTTCCGCACGCGAGCTTGATTTACCAAACGCTCCGCAAGAAAAAGGGATTCTTGTCCTATCGGATGAGTATGAAATCGGACAACCGTTCACGAAATAAAACGTTTACTTCAGTCACTAGAGCACAATCTAGTGACTTTTTTTCTAGAATTGCTAAAATAAAAAGTTGAAAAGAGAATAGAAAGAGAGAGTTTCATATGAAATGGTTAAAACGATTGTTTCGTCATTTGTTTCAAGGAGAGGAAGAGGAACAACAGCCTTCTTATCCAAAATATCATGAAGTCGAACGAACGTCGTCACATCTTGACGTGAAAGTAACGTATCAGTATCCAAAAGGAAATTTTCGTTTTCCGCTTATTCCTGACGAACCAGCTTTGGTGCGTCGAAAAAACATTTCTGTTTTTTCAGAAGCAGAAGAAAGCATGGAACGATCGACAGAAATGCATACGATGGAAAAACGACCGTTTCGCCCTACGGAAGTTCCATCGCCGATTTACGGCTATAAACAACGACCGACTATGAAGGAACCGGTTGAAGTTGAGTTATTCTCGACATCTATTTTTTCAGAAGCAGAAGAAAGCATGGAACGATCGACAGAAATGCGTACGATGGAAAAACGACCGTTTCGCCCTACGGAAGTTCCATCACCGATTTACGGCTATAAACAACGACCAATTATGAAGGAATCGGTTGAAGTTGAGTTATTCTCGACATCTGTTTTTTCAGAAGCAGAAGAAAGCATGGAACGACCGAAAGAAATGCGTACGATGGAAAAACGACCGTTTCGCTCTACGGAAGTTCCATCGCCGATTTACGGCTATAAACAACGACCTATTATGAAGGAACCGATTGAAGTTGAATTGTTTTCGACAAAGGAGCAGCAAGATCACTTACCTGAGGTAGAAATCCATGACGATCAAAAAGAAACGCTACTGGTGAGCGAGGAGGAAGAAATGCCGATCAGTCATGAGAAGGAAGAAGAAACAGCAGCGGAGGCACAGGAGTGTTTGAAAGAAGCAAACGAATTAGAAACGTTACCGTCTGTTCATGCAAACGAAAAGAAAGAAACATCGGATGAAAAAGAAGAACAAGGTCCGTCACAGCCTGTTCGCTCCCGCATTCCTTATAATGTCATCATGTTGAAACAAGATCGAAAAAAGTGGGAGGAAGCAAAGAAAAAAGAAGAAACAAAGAAAAAAGAAGTAGCAACAAACGGTTATCGCTTTCCGTCACTCGCGCTATTGCAGCCGCCATTAGAAAAAAAGGAGCATGATGAGCAATGGCTAAACGAGCAGCGTGAGCGGTTGAACGAAACGTTTAAAAATTTTAATGTTGGAGCGAAAGTCGTTCATGTGACACAAGGTCCGACCGTGACACGGTTTGAGGTGCAACCGGCGCCGGGTGTAAAAGTCAATAAAATTACGAGCTTAGCTGATGATATTAAGCTCAGTCTAGCGGCCAAGGATATTCGCATGGAGGCTCCGATTCCTGGAAAAAGTACGATTGGGATTGAGGTGCCGAATGTACAAAGTCGACCTGTGTTCATTCGCGAAATTTTACAAAGCGAAGCGTTTCGTACAAGTCATTCTCCGTTAACGGTAGCGCTTGGGCTAGATATATCGGGAGCGCCGGTCGTGACCGATTTAAAGAAAATGCCGCATGGATTAATCGCGGGGGCGACGGGGTCAGGAAAAAGCGTCTGCATTAATGCGATGCTCATTAGTTTGCTTTATAAAGCGGCTCCGCATGAAGTAAAATTATTATTAATTGATCCGAAGATGGTCGAGCTTGCTCCTTATAATCATATTCCGCATCTTGTCAGTCCCGTTATTACCGACGTGAAGGCGGCAACAGGCGCGTTGAAATGGGCGGTCGAAGAGATGGAACGCCGCTATGAGCTATTCGCTCACGCAGGAGTAAGAGATATTCAAAAATATAATGAGCTTGTGAAAAAAGAACAAACGCCTGAGCATCATTTGCCGTATATTGTCATTATCATCGATGAGTTAGCGGATTTAATGATGGTAGCTCCAGGGGATGTCGAAGAAGCGATTTGCCGTATCGCGCAAAAAGCGAGAGCGTGCGGCATTCATTTGATCGTCGCGACACAGCGTCCGTCCGTTGATGTCATTACAGGATTGATTAAAGCGAACATTCCAACGAGAATCGCGTTTTCTGTTTCGTCACAAGTCGATTCGCGAACGATTATTGATACAAACGGAGCAGAAAAATTATTAGGGCGCGGTGACATGTTATTTTTAGAAAATGGAACATCGAAAACGGTGCGCGTGCAAGGAAATTTTGTGTCCGATGAAGAAATTGAGCGCGTTGTCGCTCATGTGAAAGGGCAAATGTCTCCTTCTTACTTATTCGAACAAGAAGATTTTTTGAAACAAAGTACGGTGTCAAGTGAAGGAGACGAACTGTTTTATGAGGCGTGCGAATTTGTCGTTCAACAAGGAGGAGCTTCTACCTCCAGCTTGCAGCGACGTTTTCGCATCGGCTATAACCGAGCGGCTCGACTTATCGAGATGATGGAAGAGCAAGGAATCATATCCGAAGCACGCGGCAGCAAACCGCGCGATGTACTCATTACGGAAGCGGAATTGGCGAATTTGCAAGAAAATAGTATGATATGATAGAAAATAAATTATGATAAAAGAATCACATTTCGACCTAGGCGAGGGAGCGAACAATGAAAGAAATCGAGTTGAAATTGCAAGGAAAAATTAAGCGACTGACGAATAAAACGTTTAAATTCGATGAACGGATACGTGACGGCTGGTTTTCCGCTGTTTACTTTTTAAAAACGCGTGAAATTGTGCGTGAATTTTGTCCGAATAACATTGTAACGATGCAGTTTTTCCAAAAAGAACATGCCGTCTTATGCGGAACGGACGAAGTGATTGCACTTGTGAAAACATTTGCTGATGAACCAGAAAAATTGGAAATTTACTCATTAAAAGATGGCGATAAAATCAGTCCATTTGAAACGGTACTCACGATTACCGGTCCGTATCAAAACTTTGGATACTTAGAAGGAATTATTGATGGCATTTTAGCGCGGCGAACATCGGTGGCCACAAATGTCTACAATGTTGTGAAAGCAGCGGCGCTGTCGGGTGTACAAAAACCGATTATTTTCATGGGAGACCGCGATGACCATTATACGCAGCAAGCCGGTGATGGTTATGCGGCATTCATCGGCGGTTCCACGGCACAAGCGACCCATGCGATGAATGAATGGTGGGGCAAGCAAGGAATGGGGACGATGCCGCACGCATTAATTCAATTGTTCGATGGCGATGTCGTTGCGGCAGCGAAAGCGTACCATGCGAAATATCCAGAAGATGACTTAATTGTTCTTGTCGATTACAATAACGACTGTATTACTGATGCACTTCGAGTGGCACGGGAATTTGGTGACAAATTAAAAGGTGTCCGCGTCGATACATCACGAACGATGATTGACCAATATTTTATCCGCCATCCAGAAGTGCTTGGTACGTTTGACCCGCGCGGAGTGAATCCACCGCTTATTTTCGCATTGCGTGAGGCGTTGGACCGGGAAGGGTTCCATCATGTGAAAATTGTCGTGAGCGGCGGATTTAACGAACAGCGAATTATTGAGTTTGAAAAGCAAGGTGTTCCTGTGGATATGTATGGTGTCGGCAGCAGCCTGTTAAAAATCCATATCGGATTCACAGGCGATAATGTGCTGCTAAACGGGAAACATCAAGCGAAAGCAGGAAGAAGATATCGTCCAAACCCACGTTTAGAAAAAGTCGATTAACGAGCAATACAATATCAGGTTGCGGGGAAAACTGATAGAAGAACTTTCTATCAGTTTTCTTTTTTGAGGTCATAGTCTTTAACGAAAAACAATGTTATAATGGTGAAATGTGAGAATACATATGCGCTCACCGAAGAGCGTATTGAAACAAATGGCAAATCTAGATGAACGTCATATACTGTGTTACAGATAGACGATTGTTGGAGGTCTTTAATATGACTGTTTACCATTTTGTTGGCATTAAAGGGACGGGAATGAGCGCCTTAGCGCAAATTCTTCACGATATGAATTATACGGTTCAAGGTTCGGATGTAGAAAAGCGTTTTTTTACGCAAAAGGCATTGGAAGAGCGAGGAATTCCGATTTTGCCATTTAACAAAGAAAACATTAAACCAGGCTATACTATCATCGCTGGAAACGCTTTTCCAGATACGCATGAAGAAATTCAAGCGGCATACGAATTAGGCATTCCCGTCATTCGTTACCATCGCTTTTTAGGAGAGTTTTTACAAAAGTTCACAAGCATTGCGGTCACGGGATCGCACGGAAAAACATCGACGACAGGGCTGCTTGCCCATGTGATGCAAGGGGCACAGCCGACTTCTTATTTAATTGGTGATGGAACTGGAAAAGGAGTAGAAGAGAGCAAATATTTTGTGTTTGAGGCGTGCGAATATCGCCGTCATTTCTTATCTTATTTTCCTGATTATGCTATTATGACGAACATCGATTTCGACCATCCCGATTATTTTGCGAATATTGATGATGTATTTGCTGCGTTTCAAGAAATGGCGCTACAAGTGAAAAAAGGGATTATTGCGTGTGGAGACGACGAGTACTTGCAAAAAATTCAAGCGAAAGTGCCTGTATTGTTTTACGGATTTGGAGAAGACAATGATTTTCAGGCGCGCAATGTTGTGAAAACGACAGAAGGAACATCATTTGATGTATTTGTTCGCAATACATTTTTTGCTTCGTTTGAAATTCCGCGCTACGGTGATCATAATGTGTTAAATGCGCTTGCGGTCATTGCACTCTGTCATTATGAAGAGATTGATGTTCACATTATTCAAGAACGATTAAAAACGTTCCAAGGGGTCAAGCGCCGCTTTAGCGAAAAGCAACTTGGCGATCAAATTTTAATTGATGACTATGCCCATCATCCGACTGAAATTGTCGCGACGATTGACGCAGCAAAGCAAAAATATCCGGATCGAGAAATTGTGGCGATTTTTCAACCGCATACGTATACAAGAACCCAGGCGTTTTTACATGAATTTGCCGAAAGCCTGCAACAAGCTGATCAAGTATACTTATGCGATATATTCGGTTCCGCGCGCGAACATCAAGGCAAACTTTCCATTGAAGATTTACAAGCCAAAATTCCTAACGCGCGCTTCATTCAAGAAAACGATACATCCGTATTAAAACAACATCAACATGCGGTGCTCATCTTTATGGGAGCAGGAGATATCCAAAAATTCCAAGAGGCGTACGAGCAGACGCTGCATTCATAACAATGAGGCAGGAGTATTCCTGCCTCATTCGCTATTTATTTTAAGTTTTCTGGGTTTAATGGCTCCAATTCTGGAATGACGAAGCGTCCGTCTTTACGGATAAGCACGTCATCAAAGTAAATTTCACCGCCGCCGTATTCAGGGCGTTGGATCATGACCATGTCCCAATGAATGTTGGAATGGTTGCCGTTGTAAGCTTCGTCGTAACATTGCCCCGGTGTGAAATGGAAGCTGCCGTCGATTTTTTCGTCGAATAAAATGTCTTGCATTGGATGTTGAATGTATGGATTCACACCGATCGCAAATTCGCCGATGTAGCGTGCTCCTTCGTCTGTGTCGAAAATTTTGTTAATGCGCTCGGTATCGTTTGCGGTCGCTTCGACAATTTTTCCGTCTTTAAACGTTAATTTGACGTTTTCGAACGTAAAGCCATGATATGGAGATGGCGTGTTGAATGTAATCGTTCCGTTGACGGAATCGCGGACAGGAGCGGTGTATACTTCACCGTCCGGGATGTTCATTTGTCCAGAACATTTAATCGCTGGAATGCCTTTAATGGAGAACGTTAAATCGGTTCCCGGACCGGTAATGCGCACTTTATCGGTTTTTTCCATTAAGGCGACAAGCGCATCCATGGCTTTATCCATTTTGCTGTAGTCAAGGTTGCAAACGTTAAAATAAAAATCTTCAAACGCTTCTGTGCTCATTTTCGCCAATTGTGCCATCGACGGATTCGGATAGCGAAGAACAACCCATTTCGTTTTTGGTACGCGAATTTCGCGATGCACTTTTTGCATAATCGTTTTGCCGTGAATTTTCATTTTGTCATCAGGGACATCGGCAAATTCGTTAATGTTATCACCAGCGCGCAGGCCGATATACGCGTCCATATTTTTCATGACGTTCGCTTCAAATTCTGCCATCATCTCGAATTGTTCTTCTTGGGCACCAAGAAGAAGTGCACGATCCACTTGGTGATCTTTTAACAATACGAACGGGTATCCTCCGGCTGCGTATGCCTCGCGAACGAGGGCGATAACAAGCTCCCGCTGCAATCCGAAGTTTTCGATTAATACTTTTTCTCCTTTTTGCAGACGAACGGAATAGTGAATTAACGTTTTCGCCAATTGTTCAATACGCGGATCTTTCATTTGTTATGCCTCCAAGTTTAGTAGTATGTACGATTTTATTGTAACCGATTTCGTTCAATTTGTTGAATATATGTTCTTGCAGGAATTTGTCGATAAAAAGGAGAACTGTTTTAAAGAAACGTTGCAACAAGGAGGAGAAACGGTGAAAATTATTTTATACTTAAGTGTAGCACTTATTGCGATATCCTTTTTTCTGTTAGTCGTCTATATTGCGAGGACGCTTGTTGTGCTTCAAGAGACGATTCGACGTTTAACAGCGACGATCGATAGTCTCGAAAAGCAAATGCAGGGCATTACATCAGAAACGACGCAATTGTTGAAAAAAACGAATATGCTTGCCAATGATGTGCAGCAAAAAATCGAAGGACTTAACTCCATTGTGCGCGCCGTAAGCGATGTCAGCTCAACCGTTCAATCATTTAATCAATCCCTGCAACAAATTTCGACATCAGTCACGAAACAAGTAGAAACTCATCAAGAAAAAGTCGTAAAAGTGATGCAATGGGGAAATGCTTTTCTCGAAATATGGGAAAAATGGAAAGAAAGAAAGCAAAAGAATATAGAGGAGGTTTCACAAGATGGCAAAAAATAATGGAGGCTTTTTATTGGGAGCGATTGTTGGTGGCGTTGTTGGTGCAGCCACAGCTATCTTTTTAACGAGTGAAAAAGGCAAAAAACTGCTTGAGGATATTAGTCAAACAGGAAACATGGAACAAATGAAAACAACCGCAACCGAATGGCTAGAAATCGCGAAGGAAAAAACAAAAGAAGTCGCGAAGTTCATTCCAACGGGAAAGAATGACGAGCAGGTGTTTCCATCCGAGCTAGCGTCTTCGGAAGTAACGTCCATTCCGATTCCTGTCCCATCAAAGGCGGATGAGAGCAAGAAAGAAGATATTGAAAAACTGTTGAAAGAAGCAGAAGCAGCATTCAATGATGCCGAACAAAAATTACACAAACCTAATGAAACGGAGTGAACAAAATGGGAAAGCAGAAACTGGAGACGATTGAGCAATTTCAGCAAGTGCTCGAACAAGGGAAGCGGTTTTTATTCGTGAAGCATAGCCTCACATGCCCGATTAGCCAATCAGCTTTTCACGAATATGAGAAGTTTGTGACGGACTATCCTGAGGTAGATACATATTATTTGTTCGTGCAAGAAGCACGTCCGCTTTCCAACTACATCGCAGAAACGTTCGGGGTCAAGCACGAGTCTCCGCAAGCGCTCCTATTCGAAAACGGCTCAGTGACATGGCACACATCCCATTGGAACATTACGTATGAAACGTTGAAAAAACACGTCGCGAACGAATAAAACAGGCGTCCCGGTACGGGGCGCCTGTTTAATTGATTTCTGCTCTTGTCGATTCCCACACAATTTGTAATTCATCTCCCGGCGCAATCGGTTCATAAAACGTGACCGGCTCTCCGTTTTTCAACAACGTAAAGGTCGTGGAAGCAGACGAAGGAATGTCGATTTGTACGTAGTTAAATATATCTTGGAAGATAAAGGGTTCACGCTTTTTTTCAACAAGTTCAAGGCTTGCTCCGTTTTCGATGACATCGGTTTCATTGAGAAGTTGCCCCTCTTTGTAAACCTCAATGATTCGCTGCGACAGCGTAAGGGGCTTGCCATGAAACGTAATCGGAATGGAGTAGGTGAGTTGGATGTTCTTGGCCGTTGCTAGCTCGATGACGGTCGGATTCGTTCCATTCTCGATTTCAATGACATCTCCATCTTCGAAATTGGAATGGAGTTTTGCTTCGATATTATTTTTATATAGTTTTCCAGAAAACTGTTTAAACTCAACGGATGAACCGTTGATGTTGACGGTAAACGGCTTTATTTTCTGAATCCAATCAACAAGATGGAGTTGCTGCAGCAATTGTTCAATCGTTTCCGGCATTTTGATAACGATGACATCGCGGTCGTTGACGTTGTTGTCGAGGGAGGCAACTTGTCCATTTTGGTACACAACTGCTTTTACTTCGTAATGTTTCCCGTTAATGATGACGTTTTTGCACGGTAGTTCGTCGATTAAATCTTTTAATCGAATCATAGCGGGAACGCCGTCTTTTCCTTTTTCGACGACGATATTGTCACCATCTTGAACTGGATCGTCTAAAGAGGCAGTCGTTCCGTTTTTTATGATGAGTGGTGGTTCTCCATATGTTCCTGGCACTGTTACCGTTTGTCCATTGACGGTGACGACGAGAGCCATCCCCGGTTTTCCGTACAATTTATGGAACGGAATTCCAGCAGCGAGCAAACAATCTCCGATGGTTAATCGTTTCATATCAAACAAACGAATGAGCTGTTTATTGACATGCACACTAATATATTGAACCGGATTTTGTTTCGCGGCAATGGCAATACCAATTGGTGTCACAAGTTCAGGACCTCGCGTTGCAATTTCTGGGGTTAAATCAAGTTTTTGAATTGCGTCAATGCCGCGAATCGCCACGCGGTTTTCTGGAAGCTGAAGCTTTTCGGCAAGTCGTTTTGGCAATTCGGGTGTTAAGCTGCCGCCGCCGACTAACATGACCGCTTTTGGCGGTTTTCCGTTGTTTAGCAATAAAATTTCCTCGCTAATAGCATGCGCTAGCTTATCAATCGCATCGGAAATAGCCGCAATCATTTCTTCGCGGGGTACTTCCGTTTCAAAACCTAAAATATCGGTGATTGTGACTGTTTCGTTCGTTGAGAGCTCCCTCTTTGCTTTTTCCGCTAGTGGAAAATCAAGCAAATAATGGTCGGAAATCGCTTCAGTGATTTCGTCGCCGGCAATCGGTACCATTCCGTAAGCAACAACGGTACCAAGATCGGTGATGGCAATATCGGAAGTACCTGCCCCAATATCGACAAGCGCGACATTTAAGCGGCGCATCGTTGGCGGGATCAGCACATTAATGGCCGCAATTGGTTCGAGTGTCAATGCTTCCATTTCCAGTCCCGCACGCTGCAGTGCCGCAAGCAGTGATTCGACGACGAGCTTCGGTAAAAACGTAGCGATGACCTCGACAGATGCCTCTGTTCCTTGTTGATCAATTAAACTGCCGATTTCTTGGCCATCAATTTTATAGTTGACAACAGAATAGCCGACGCAATAGTAGTGATGGCTTTGTTCTTGTTGCTGGGAAGCTAATTTCGCTTGCGCTTGTTGTACCGCACTCAATTCTAAATGCATCACATCTTCTTTTGTCATCATCGGTTTTCCGGTGATGAAGAGCGTTGCTTCTGCCCGTTCTGTTTTTAACGCCCTTCCTGCGGCAGCGACGGATACGCGTTTTAATGGACCGTATGTTTGTTCGAGCGTTTCCTTGATGTCTTTCATGACGTTCGCTACTGCTAATACATCGTGAATTTGCCCGTCCAACATCGCTCGTTCGTGATGCTCTTTTATAACCATATCTAAAATTTCATAGCGGTCGTTTTTTTGTTGTAACATAAGGCCAACGACGGAACGCGTCCCGATATCTAACGCAAAAATCGGCATTTCCTTGTTCATGGATGACACACCTTCTTTATCAAAATCTCATACGATACTTTATTACTTAAAAGCGTTTAATAAATAAAGTGATTTATGGATGACAACTGTATCCATTTCCATTATAATAATGTCTAATTACTAGAAATGTACCACACTTTTACAAACGAAGAAAGGATGAGAAAGCATGAGCAATGAAAGATTAGACGAGTTGCGGGCGAAGATAGACGAGCTAAACTTACAAATTTTGAAACTTATTAATGAACGCGGAAGGCTCGTTCAAGAAATCGGTAAAATTAAGGAAACACAAGGAACGTACCGCTATGACCCAGTCCGCGAGCGAAAAATGCTTGATTTAATTCTTGAACATAACGATGGACCGTTTGAAACGGCAACATTAAAACATATTTTTAAAGAAATTTTCAAGGCAGGATTAGAGTTACAAGAAGATGACCATCGTAAAGCGTTGCTTGTTTCGCGCAAGAAAAAACCGGAAAATACGATTGTTGATGTCAAAGGTGAAAAAATCGGCGATGGTAAGCAATATTTTGTTATGGGACCATGCGCAGTAGAAAGTTACGAACAAGTCGCGTCGGTCGCGGAAGCGGTCAAAAAACATGGATTAAAGCTATTGCGCGGCGGCGCGTACAAGCCAAGAACATCACCATATGATTTCCAAGGACTGGGTTTAGAAGGACTAAAAATTTTAAAACGAATCGCTGATGAGTATGATTTAGCGGTTATTAGTGAAATTGTCACTCCAGCCGATATTGAGTTAGCGTTAGATTACATTGATGTCATTCAAATTGGTGCGCGCAATATGCAAAACTTTGAATTGTTAAAAGCGGCAGGTCAAGTGAATAAGCCGGTATTATTGAAGCGCGGCTTAGCAGCGACGATTGAAGAATTTATTAACGCAGCCGAATACATTATGTCACAAGGAAATGACCAAATCATTCTTTGTGAGCGCGGTATTCGCACATACGAACGAGCGACGAGAAATACGCTTGATATTTCGGCAGTGCCAATCTTAAAGAAAGAAACGCATTTACCGGTATTTGTGGATGTAACGCATTCAACCGGACGACGCGATTTATTGCTTCCTTGCGCGAAAGCAGCATTGGCAATCGGAGCTGACGGTGTTATGGCGGAAGTTCATCCAGACCCAGCAGTGGCGCTATCCGACTCCGCTCAACAAATGGACATTGACCAATTTAATGAATTCATGGAAGAACTAAAATCCTTTCAGCGTCAAATGGTAAAGGCATAAATCATTCACGGTTCCCCCTTCAGATCAGCGTTGCTTAGCGCTGTTGAAGGGGATTTTTCTTTCTCCGCTAAAAGTTCAAGTTTATGAAAACATTTGCGAAATATTTGTAAATACGTTGCGATTGTTCCATAATGTATCGTATGATATTTCTACATAAATAGGCAACATTTGCTGAATTCCGATAGCAAAAGCCTTGAAAGGGAACAATAGATGGAAACAAATAAAAAGGAGTGAAACAAATGAACGTTACGATTTATGACGTGGCGCGTGAAGCAAACGTGTCGATGGCGACCGTATCGCGCGTTGTGAATGGAAATCCAAATGTAAAACCATCAACGAGAAAAAAAGTATTAGAGGCGATTGAACGTTTAGGATATCGACCAAATGCGGTTGCAAGAGGTCTTGCAAGCAAAAAGACGACAACGGTCGGTGTGATTATTCCTGATATTTCAAGCATTTTTTTCGCGGAATTGGCGCGCGGAATTGAAGATATCGCAACGATGTATAAATATAATATTATTTTAAGCAATTCTGACCAAAACAAGGATAAAGAACTATATCTTTTAAATACGATGCTCGCTAAACAAGTAGACGGGATTTTATTTATGGGAGGAAATATTACTGAAGAGCATGTCAACGAGTTTAAAAAATCTCCTGTCCCGATTGTATTAGCGGCAACGATTGAACCGAATAATATTATTCCGTCTGTCAATATTGACTACGAACAAGCGGCATTTGAGGCGGTCACTTACTTGATTGAAAAGGGACATACACGCATCGCCTACGTAACAGGTCCAGCTGATGATCCGATTAATCAAAAGAAATTAGCGGGTTATCGTCGTGCGTTAGAAGAACGCGGACTTCCATATGATGAAGAACTCGTTATCGAAGGCGATTACTCGTATGATTCGGGTATTGAAGCGTATGAGAAAATGACGGAGTTAACAGAACAGCCGACTGCTGTTTTTGCTGGAACGGATGAGATGGCACTTGGCGTGATTCATAGCGCGCAAGACCACGGAGTGAACGTCCCAGAGCAACTTGAGGTCATTGGTTTTGATAATACAAGGCTGGCGATGATGGTACGTCCGCGTTTAACAACGGTCGTGCAGCCGATGTACGATATCGGTGCGGTGGCGATGCGCCTATTAACAAAGTACATGAATAAAGAAAACGTTGAAAACCATATTGTTGTCTTGCCGCATCGAATCGAATATCGCCAATCTACGAAATAAAAGAAGCCTATGAGTTTTTGCTCATAGGCTTTGATTTATGTGTTGCCGATGGCTGCGAATCGGATAAAGTGCTTTTTCTACCGTTTGTGCGTTTTTTTCCGTAATTTCTGCTTTGCGTGGAATCGGTGGATATAATGATTCCGGGTCATCCCACTCGAGCGGCAATGGAACGGGAGAGAGCGCCTGCCATTTATCGAGCCACACCTGCGGAAGTTTACCTGAAATATTTGATTGTTCTGTCATTTCAAGCCAGATGAGCGCCCATGCACGCGGCACGACCCGCCAAATATCATATCCTCCACCACCGACTGCAATCCAACGACCGTCACAATATTCGTGGGCAATTTGGTGGGCTAGCCTTGGAATTTCCCGATAGGTTTTCATCGTTACCGATAGATGAGTAAGTGGATCATAATAATGAGCGTCCGCGCCGTTTTGTGTTAAAATAATATCCGGTTTAAAAAAATCAGCAATTTCTCGAAGCGCTTGTGTATAAGCATCTAACCAAGATTCATCTTCCGTAAATGCATCGACAGGAATATTAAACGAATAACCATACCCTTTTCCTTGACCGCGCTCATTAACGTTTCCAGTCCCAGGAAACAGATATCTCCCTGTTTCGTGAATCGAAAACGTACAAACGTTTGGATCGTCGTAAAATGCCCATTGCACTCCATCGCCATGATGGGCGTCTGTGTCGACATACAGGACGCGAAGATGATATTTTTCTTGTATATATTTAATGGCAACAGCACTGTCGTTATAAATGCAAAAGCCGGAAGCTTTGCCGCGGAAGCCGTGATGAAGCCCTCCACCTAAGCTTAATGCATGTTTGGCTTTTCCTGATAACACATAATCGACGGCGGTTAATGTGCTGCCGACTAACAAGGCACTTGCCTCATGCATATTCGGGAAAATCGGGGTATCTTCCGTTCCTAATCCATAATTAAGAGCGACATCATTCGATAAGCGTCCTTGTCCTGCTGCTTTTACCGCTTCAATATAAGCGCGGTCATGAATAAGGGAAAGCTCTTCATCTGTTGCGATTCTTGGGGAAATAATTTGCCAATCTTCTAATGCGTTTATTTCTCGCAATAAATCGTAGGTGAGTTTGACGCGAAGTTGATTAAATGGATGGGCATCATGAAATTTATAGGTTTGAAAATCGTCTGAGTATACGAATACGCAATCTTTTTTCATGATGAAACCCCCGGTAAATTAGGCCATAATACCGTGTAGCCTGCGTTTTTTAAATCGGCAATAATCCCTGTAGGGTTCATCGTCTGAATGCGAAAAACGAGAATTTTATAGCGTTCATCTTTGTCCGGATAGACAAGAACGCTCGAAATGTTGGTGTTTCTTTTTCCGAAAATCGCCGCTACCTCACTTAACATGCCGCTGAGATTTGGGACTTTTACTTCGATTTGCGAACCAGGTTGATGGGCTCCTGTTAGTTGGACAAGCGTGTGCAATAAATCAGTTTCTGTGACAATTCCAACCAATTTTCTGTCTTTTATAATCGGTAAACAGCTAATGCGATGTTCATAAAACAAGGACGCAATTTCTTCGACGAAATCAAGTGGGTGTCCAGTGATAACATCTGTTTTCATGATGGTGCTCACGGGTCTTTGAAAATCTTCTAAATGTTCACACGCGTGAAAAATCGATGGACTAGCGTCACGAATGTCGCGGTCTGTAACGATTCCAATAACATGGTTATCGTCGTCTACAATCGGGATATGGCGAATACGGTATTGGTTTAATAATTCAATCGCATCCGCTATCGTATTGTTTGGTCGAAGCGTCGCCACATTCGTTTTCATAATTTGCTCAACAATCATTTCTATTTCCCCCTTTGTTGTCGAGAAAACTGTTTAATACATAAATCGATTCATAAAACGGAGCCTGTCAAATTTTTGAATGGACTCTTGATCGACCCTTTTTCCGATGCGAGCCATTAAACAATTGGCTGGATGCGAGCATATTTCTGGATCATCGGTCGCATACCAAACAAGGCCGCCGGCATTCATCATTTTTTCCATCACTTTTCGATACTCCCATACGTTTAACCCAGTCCGTTTTAAATCCCAATGCCAATAATATTCCGTTGTAATGATGATGTAGTCTTCCATGGCCTCATCCATCATCGAAACGATGAGAAGATTTTTTCCGACTTGGTAGCCACGAAAATCAGGAATGACTTCAATCGCTCCTAATTCGATTAAATTTTCCATCTTTCCTTCTGACCAACGTTCAAGCGGGTCAGGATAAAGGAATGTGACGTAACCAACAATCGTTTGGTGATGGCGTGCAATGATGATTCTTCCTTCGGGCAATTGGGCGATTTCAATTAACGCTTTATGCTGCTGTTCCGGCTGGCGAAATGCGGTTAAATCATGATGGAATTCATAAGCGGCTAGTTTTTCTGCAGGTACAGGTCCTTCGATGATTAACGTGCCTTTTGGTGTTTTTAATTCTTTCGCATTATATGTTTTTTTATGTTCCATTCAGTCACCACCTAATTATTCATTTTTCTCTTAATTCTCATTATACATAAAAAACAGCTAGATAAAGCGTTTTCAAAAAATTTTCCTTGTTTGATAACCGGGTAAAATTTTTAAAAAATTGAGAATTCAGACAAGTTATACTATAATGGGAATGTAATCACTTACATAAAGGGGGAAATAGGGGAATGAAATTGGAGACATTACCGGTCATACAAGGGGAGCACAATTTAAAAAACTATGAAGAAACATACAAAAACTTTGACTGGTCAGAAGTAGAAAAACAATTTTCATGGGCAGAAACCGGTCGGGTCAACATGGCCTATGAAGCAATTGACCGTCATGCGGAAACATTCCGCAAAAATAAAGTCGCGCTTTATTACCGCGATGCTTCAAGAGAAGAAAAGTATACGTTTAAAGAAATGAAAGAAATGTCTAATAAAGTCGCAAATGTTTTAAAACAAGTGGCGGATGTCGAAAAAGGAGATCGTGTTTTTGTCTTTATGCCGCGCTCTCCAGAGTTATATTTTACAGTGCTTGGGGCAATTAAAGTTGGCGCGATTGTCGGACCTTTATTTGAGGCATTCATGGAGGGAGCCGTACGCGATCGCTTAGAAGATAGCGAAGCGAAAGTAATCGTCACGACTCCAGAACTGCTTCCGCGCGTTCCGGTAAATGATCTTCCTGCATTAAAACATGTTCTGCTAGTTGGAGATCATATTGTGGAAGAAGGTCCGTATATCGATTTAAAGAAGCGAATGAACGAAGCAAGCAAGCATTTTGATATTGAATGGGTAGACCGACAAGATGGGTTAATTTTGCATTATACATCAGGTTCGACTGGAAAACCAAAAGGGGTCTTGCACGTTCATAATGCGATGATTCAACATTATCAAACAGCAAAATGGGTGCTTGATTTAAAAGAAGATGACGTGTATTGGTGTACAGCAGACCCAGGTTGGGTAACAGGGACATCATACGGTATTTTTGGTCCATGGCTATGCGGGGCATCAAATGTCGTTGTTGGCGGTCGTTTCAGCCCAGAGGCATGGTATAAAACGATTGAAGATTATGGCGTGACGGTTTGGTATAGTGCGCCAACTGCTTTCCGCATGTTGATGGGGGCGGGCGATGAATTAGTAAAAAAATTTGATTTGAGTTCATTACGCCATATTTTAAGCGTTGGAGAACCGCTAAATCCAGAAGTTGTACGTTGGGGAATGAAAGTGTTTCACCGTCGCATTCACGATACGTGGTGGATGACGGAAACCGGAGCGCAACTCATTTGTAACTATCCATGCATGGAAATTAAGCCAGGTTCGATGGGTAAGCCAATTCCAGGTGTAAAAGCAGCGATCATTGATGATCAAGGAAATGAGCTTCCGCCTTATCGCATGGGGAATTTAGCGATTAAAAAAGGGTGGCCATCGATGATGAAAATGATTTGGAATAACCCACAAAAATACGAGTCGTATTTTATTAACGATTGGTATGTTTCTGGAGATTCTGCTTACATGGACGAAGACGGTTATTTCTGGTTCCAAGGACGCATCGATGACGTTATTATGACATCGGGTGAACGCGTTGGTCCATTTGAAGTTGAAAGTAAGCTTGTCGAGCATCCAGCGGTTGCTGAAGCGGGAGTGATTGGAAAGCCAGATCCGGTCCGTGGCGAAATTATTAAGGCGTTTATTTCGCTTCGGGATGGATATGAGCCTTCTGAGGAGCTTATTGAGGACATTCGTATGTTTGTGAAAAAAGGGTTGGCTGCTCATGCCGCACCGAGAGAAATCGAATTCCGCGACAAACTTCCAAAAACGCGTAGCGGAAAAATTATGCGCCGCGTCTTAAAAGCGTGGGAGCTTAACTTGCCGACAGGAGATTTGTCTACAATGGAAGACTAAAATCATAACCCCCCTCGATGGAATATCGAGGGGGGCGTTTCGTTATTGAGATGAATTCGTAGCAGAGGAAGAGGAATTCGTTTCTTCTTCCTCTGGTTTACTAGGAGTAGGTATAGCTGGTTTCTCTTTTTGCTTGGAAACGATGTTGGACGGTGCCGATTCGTTCCCAGTAATATCGACCGCTGTCACGTAATAGATGCCACTTGCTGTATGATCGGTAAACGACAGTGTTTGTCCTGATTTTATCGTTGCAACGACACGGAATGGTGTTCCTTCCCGTTCGGCTCGATATACTCGGTAACCAATAACATCTCTTTCGCGGTGAGGAGACCATTTCAATGTTCCATTGGTAAACTGAATTGTTAGAGGATCTGGACGTTTGCCGTTTTCCTTTAGCTCTCCAGCAAATACAGTGTTTTTCCATTGATTAGATTTTGGCAGAAGTTTCGTTATATTGTCTACATTCTTTATTCCTAACTTTTCTAATAGCCGCTCATCCAACATGACACCTTCTGTTATAAATTCACGTGGTGTCGTATCGAGGGCTGTATAGCGTTTTCCATTTACTTCGACAAAAAAGCCTTTTGTTAAATATTCGTCTTCTTTTTTCGGAGTAAATTTTGTGTTATATAAGTCATAGGTTGCTAATCCAGCTTTGGCACATAGATCAGATGGCAATAATCCGGAAACGGTACAATAGGCACGGCGTACAATTCCACCCGGCATATTGAATCGCTTTTTCGGGGCGATTAGATCAGATTTCACATCATAGGCCGCGTTCATCAGTTGAGCCCATAATAATAAATTTCGTTTGCTGTATGATAAATTTTTATATTTGAGTTGTAATGGCATCGGCGTATCATATCCCATCCAAATGCCAAATGTTACATTTGGGTTCGTAGCGACAAACCATGCATCCTTATTATTTTGTCCGGTTCCTGTTTTTCCAGCCCAATCGGCTTGGAATTTCAAGAAATTTTGAAGGGAAGCAGCCGTTCCTTTGCGAATGACATCTCTCATCATATCGATAGTTA
The DNA here is from genome assembly GCA_041920415.1 of Anoxybacillaceae bacterium. GTDB lineage: Bacteria > Bacillota > Bacilli > Bacillales > Anoxybacillaceae > JBHGYD01. The sequence goes on along the minus strand of JBHGYD010000028.1, from coordinate 201,285 downwards.
AATAAGCCGTTTGTGGTGAAAATACTTTTACCGGTTGATTTTTATGTTCATACACGACTTGTCCATCTTTTGAAACGATTTTTTCAATTAAGTAAGCATCGACAAACGTTCCATAATTGCCAAAGGTTGCATAGGCATTTACATTTTCTTCAACCGTCACTCCTTTTGTTAAAGCACCAAGCGCCATCGATAAATTGCTCTCATCCGCTTTTGTTAAGCTTGTAAAGCCCATTTTTTCCAGATACGTTATCGGATGTTGATCAATAATTTTCATATATGTGCGCACGGCTGGAATATTGTATGAATATTGTAAGGCACGACGGGCAGACACTAAACCATGTGTTTGTCGATCGGCATTTTTCGGACTATATGTGCCTCTTGGTGTTTGGATATGCAGCTCGATATCAGGGATGATAGAACCAGGTTGAATCACTCCCATTTCCATTGCGGGAGCGTAGACTAAGAGTGGTTTCATTGTAGAACCGTTTGAGCGGTATGCTTGTGTTGCGTGATTCAACTGTTGGCGATGATAGTTTCGACCGCCAACAAAGCTAATGATTCGCCCTGTTTTGTTTTCAATTAGCATCGCTCCGACTTCGACGGGTTCGACCTTAGTGACGATTTTTCCTGTTTTCTTGTCTTTTTCTCTCTTAATGATATCGCTTCCAAAATACGGATACTTGGTCACGACAGCTTGCATGCGATCGTAAATGTCTTTATCGATGGTTGTGTAGATGTTGTATCCATTTTGTCGCAGTTGTTTTTCTGCTTTGGCGATATATTCGTTATAAAGCGAAGGATTTTCTAGCAAATCTTTTTTCTCATAACCGTCTTTTTTGGCCAAAACCGTTGCTAAAATATCTTTGGCGCGACGTTCAATCTCCATCGTGAGCCAAGGATATTTTTCAAATGGTGAAGGTTTCGGTGAAGCGAAATGTTGAGCCACATTATACTGCAATGCTTCTTGATATTGTTGTTCTGAAATATATCCGGCCCTTTTCATTCGTTTTAAGACGATTTTCATGCGGTTTAAAGCCGGCGAAATGTCCTTTTTCACTTGTCCGTTGCTCGTAAATGGCGTATAGCCGAACGGACTTTGTGGAAGTCCTGCTAAAAAGGCCGCTTGAGCAAGGTTTAAATCTTTAGCATTAACACCGAAAACACCTTGAGCAGCAGCTTGAATGCCGGCGATGTTTCGCCCGGATGAATTTCTTCCGAACGGAACAACGTTTAAATAAGCTTCTAAAATTTCTTTCTTACTAAAAAAATTCTCCAAACGAAGTGCTAGTAAAATTTCTTTTGCTTTTCGCTCAAATGATACTTCGTTTGTTAACATTTGATTTTTCACTAGCTGTTGTGTTAACGTGCTTCCACCGGTGCGTGTTGCGGAATTCGTCGCTTCTTGAAATAAAGCGCGCATAATCGCCTTAGGAACTACTCCATTATGCTCATAAAAATATTCATCTTCCGTTGCGATAATTGCTTTTATGGCATAAGGGGAAACGTCTTTGAGTGGTACTTCCTCTCGTTCTAAATCGGAACGAAAACTTCCAAGGTAGACGCGATTGGCAAAATAAATATGGGTCGTTTCTTCATAATTGTAAATATCTTTTTTCATCTCTTTGTAGGAAGGGATGTGCATATCTTTTACTAACGAGGCAAAATAGCCAGCACCGACCCCAAACGAAAAACAAACTGCACAAATGAACAAAATAAGAAAGATAAGAAAAATATTCCAAATGATTTCATAAATCATGCGTAAATGGCGCAACGCTTTTTGAAGGGAAAACGTTTGTTTCGCTTGCTCCATAGGTACCCTCCATGTAAATAAATTGAGGAAAATGACGAATTATTTCGAAAAAAATTAATAGACTCGAAAATTAGTTTTATTATACCATATACAATGTCTAATATTTATTATGTTTTTTGTCATTTTTCTCTATGTTATTTGACAATTTTGTTTTATTGTGATAAAAACATGTATATCGAAAATTGAATGATTAAAGCGATGACAGGATTTAGTAGTGTTTATCTCCCTGTTTCAGAGAGCTAGTGGTTGGTGCAAACTAGCACAAAGATAAGCATGAATTACCTCCTCGAGCTTCTTTTGCGAACGGGCTTTCCAAGTAGCAAAAGACGGTCAATACCGTTATCGAAATGAAGTGAGAGGGCTTTATGCTCTCTAAGTAGGGTGGTACCGCGATTGTCACTCGTCCCTTCGTTTTAGGGACGGGTTTTTTATTTTTATAAACAAAGAGGTGAAAGAGATGGACTTATTGCAAGATTTACAGTGGCGTGGTCTTATTAACCAGGTGACCGATGAAGAAGGGCTTCGAAAATTATTAGAAGAGGAAAAAGTGACATTGTATTGTGGCTTTGATCCAACAGCAGATAGTTTGCATATTGGGAGCTTATTGCCGATATTAACCTTAAGACGATTTCAATTAGCTGGTCACCGTCCAATTGCTCTTGTCGGTGGAGCGACAGGGCTTATTGGCGACCCGAGCGGAAAAAAGAGTGAGCGAACCTTAAATGAAAAAGAAGTAGTACAACAATGGAGCGAAAAAATTAAAGAACAATTATCACGCTTTTTAGATTTTGAAGCGAAGGACAATCCGGCGAAAATTGCAAATAACTATGACTGGATTGGCTCTCTTGATGTCATTTCTTTCTTGCGCGATGTTGGTAAAAACTTTGGTATTAACTACATGTTAGCAAAAGAGTCCGTTCAATCACGTATCGAAACGGGAATTTCATTTACCGAGTTCAGTTATATGATTTTGCAGTCGCTTGACTTTTTAAAGCTGTATCAAAACGAAAACTGTAAATTGCAAATTGGCGGTAGTGATCAGTGGGGCAATATTACGGCAGGATTAGAGTTAATCCGGAAAACAGAAGAGGATGCCAAAGCATTTGGTTTAACGATTCCGCTTGTGACAAAAGCAGATGGAACGAAATTTGGTAAAACCGAGGGTGGCGCCGTTTGGTTAGATAAAGAAAAAACATCACCATATGAATTTTATCAGTTCTGGATTAACACCGACGATCGCGACGTCATTAAATACTTAAAATACTTCACTTTCCTATCTAAAGAAGAAATTGAGCAGTTGGAAAAAGAATTGCAAGAGGCACCGGAAAAACGTGCCGCACAGAAAGCGTTAGCAGAAGAAGTGACAAAGCTCGTGCATGGAGAAGACGCGTTACGTCAGGCGATCAAAATTTCTGAAGCGTTATTTAGCGGAAGCATTTCGGATTTAACGGCTGATGAGATTAAGCAAGGATTTAAAGACGTTCCTTCGTTTGAATATGAAGGAGAAGAAGTATCGTTATTAGAGCTATTGGTCATGAGCCAAATTGTTCCGTCGAAACGTCAAGCGCGTGAAGATATCGCAAATGGGGCCATTTATGTAAATGGTGAAAGAGTGCAAGATGTGAATAAAGTGTTAACGAAAGAAGATCGCATCGAAGGGCAGTTTACGGTTATTCGCCGCGGTAAGAAAAAATATTATTTAATTAAATACAAGTAAGGTAGAGAGGGGAGATTATCTCCCTTTTCGTTTTCAGCAGCGTTACACAAAGAAAAAACCCTCTGGAGTGATTTCCAGAGGGTTTTTCACATTAACGAGAGTAGAACTCAACGATTAATGCCTCGTTAATTTCAGCTGGTAACTCAGAACGTTCAGGTAAACGAGTGTAAGTACCTTCTAATTTGTCAGCATCAAGTGTTAAGTAGTCAGGTACAAAATTGTTTACTTCAAGCGCCTCTTTAATGACTTGAAGGTTACGAGATTTTTCGCGAACAGAAATTGTTTGACCAGGTTTTACGCGATAAGATGGAATGTCGACGCGGCTTCCATCAACTAAAATGTGACCATGGTTAACAAGCTGACGAGCTTGACGGCGAGTGCGAGCAAAACCTAAACGGTAAACAAGATTGTCTAAGCGAGACTCAAGAAGAATCATGAAGTTTTCGCCGTGTTTACCAGGCATTTTGCCAGCTTCTTCGAACGTTTTGCGGAACTGACGTTCGTTTACGCCGTACATATGGCGAAGTTTTTGTTTTTCTTGTAATTGTAATCCGTATTCAGAAAGTTTTCTGCGTTGACCTGGACCATGCTGACCTGGTGGGTAAGGGCGTTTTTGTAACTCTTTACCTGTGCCGCTTAAAGAGATGCCAAGGCGGCGAGAAAGTTTCCACATTGGACCTGTGTAACGAGCCATTAAATGCTCCTCCTTTTGCTTTTATTTTGGGTAAAATAAAAGCAGACGTGCATCAACAATTATGGTCATTTTGTTTTCATGTATCCTCGCTCTAGCAGCTAAGAGTTACACGATACACCTCTTTAAAGAGGAACAAAATGAACCCATAAAGGTGATCACTAAGGCTGCTATATTTTACACAAAGGCTATTATATGATTTTTATAAGGTAAAGTCAACATTTTATTTCTACTGTTTCGAAATGATATGGTATAATGAAAGATGTAATTTTTTGAAAAATTTTTGTTTACTTTCCAATAAATTGTTATATTTTTATTATAAGATAAGATTGTGGGTGCGGGTGAATAGGAAGATGAAAACACAAGAGGAACATGCATATTTAGCCTTTAAGGAGAAGTTTTTTGATTGGTTATTGACATATGAAGAGTACGATAATTTTTCAAAAGTAATGATGAGATTACTTTTGTTACTGAAGCAGGAACTTATGATAAAGGAAGCAACGTTGTTTCTATTTGATCCTTTAAAAAAGATCTTTTATCCAGAAGTAACGACGAATGAAGGAGAACCTTTTCACCACGTTCTATCTAGCGATGAGCTTCAGATAATGAGCACGGAACAAAGGCTACATATTCATGAAGATGAACAATATACGACTGCACGAACCTTTCTCCACCTCTCCGAAGAATTTATAGGAATTTTGCAATTAGTGTACGAGAAACACCAACAGTTTAGCAAATCGTTTCTTGAAAAAATACAAACAGATTTTTCACAACTGTTCAGTAAAATGAAAAAAATTTCACGAGGATTAAGCGAAGAAAAAAGATATGAACGCCTTCATCATTTTACAGCAAAAATTCATGCATCGATGAAAATAGAAGATGTATTAGAGGAAATTATTTATACATTGCAAGAAGTATATCCTTCGTTTACGTATTATTTATTTTTATCCCATGATAATCAATATCACGACCGTTTGCCGATTAAAACACTTGTGTTTGAAAACGCTGATGAAAATATGGCAGCGATGCAAGCGTTTTTGAAAGGAAAAATTCAGCTGGAAGATTCAATCTCGCTTCACCGTTCCATTTTGTACGCACCGATTAAAGGAGCTCAAGGTGTTTATGGTGTGATTGAAATCATCGCTCCGCATATTATGGAGTTTCCAAAGAGTGAGATCAATTTTATTTCTTTATTGACCAATACAGCTGGAAGCGCTTTAGAAAATGCTAAATTATATGAACAGTCGCGGAGATTGATTGCTGATTTGCAGCTCATCAATGAAACGATGCATCGCCTTAATGCCAATTTACGATTGCAAGATGCTTTAGAATTTATGGTGAACCAAATCAAACAATCGCTCTATGCTGAGGAAGTCGGCTTTTTCCTATTTGAACGTGAGAAGAAAAAATTGTTGCCTGGGAGTACACCGTTTTTCCAATCTCGACAAGCGAAGAAATATATTGAATTTGTTACGAAACGAATTCGAACGGAACGAGATATGGTGTTTTTAGGTGATGCAAAAATTGATTCTTCTTCCTCTGCACCCACATTTCGCTCGTTAATGGCTGTTCCAATGGTGCAAAATGGAATGCTAAGAGGTGTAGTCATCGTGTTACACCGCCAACCGTATCATTTTACGTTCGAAATGTTTAAATTGCTCCAATCGTTGATTCATCATTCCACACTTGCGTTCGCGAATGCGATGTTACGCGAGGAATTAGAAACGCTTGTCGTTACGGATTATTTGACAAAATTGTATTCGCGCCATTATTTAGATGAACAACTGCAAAAATCGATGCAACGAGATGCGTTTGGTACGTTTATTTTAATCGACATTGACAACTTTAAAGAAATTAATGATACGTATGGGCACCAAACGGGCGATGATGTGATTATTCAAGTAGCGAACATTATTAAAGAAAATATTCGTGAAAGCGACATTGGTGCTCGATGGGGAGGAGAGGAGTTAGCCGTTTATTTACCGAAAGTAGGGCTGACAACAGGAATTTCGATTGCGAATCGTCTTGCGGCAAAAGTCAGACAAGAGACGACCCCACCTGTAACGGTTTCTTGTGGTGTTTCGTATTGGAAAAAAAATCGTCATGAGGAAGCCGGTGATTTGTTTAAGCGTGCAGATGAAGCGTTATATATGGCCAAGAGAACAGGCAAGAATTGCGTTTTTGTAAAAGACTATCATCATCAATATAAGGCGTAGAAGGAATCCGTTTTGGCGGATTCCTTTGTTCGCGTTCATATATCTTTATAATGAGGCAACTAGCGTTTCGACAAATTTCTCTAAATAATGTTGGTCCACTTCATCAAAGCGATTTTTTATAGGGCTGTCAATATCTAAAACACCGATGACTTCTCCATTTTTGATCATCGGTACAACAATTTCAGACTGTGATGCCGCGTCACATGCAATATGTCCAGGGAAAAGGTTTACATCAGGAACAAGTTCTGTTTTTTTATTTTTGGCTGCACTTCCGCATACGCCTTTACCGAAGGGGATTCGTACGCACGCTGGCAAGCCTTGAAATGGTCCTAACACAAGCTCGTTTCCTTCTGTTAAATAGAAGCCGACCCAATTGATTTGTTCTAGAAATTGGTTTAATAAAGCGGAAGCGTTCGCTAAGTTAGCGATGAGGTTCGTTTCCCCTTCAATTAACGCTTTGAGTTGTTTAATGACTAATTCGTAATTTTCTTCTCTTGTGCCATTATAGTTCATGACGTGAAACATAGATATCTCCTCCTTGACAATATGCGCTTATTTTATGATGGAAGGTAAAAATTTTCAAATAAAAAATGCTTCTTTGATCATAGCGTCTATTCCTTGGTGTAAATCTTTTGCAGAGTGAGCGTCAGAACCATAAATGAGGGGAATGTTGCGTTTCATCGCTTCATCAACAATCCAATCTGGAGGATATGGTTCTAAACAAAGCGGTTTTTGAACCCCGGCTCCGTTATAGTCGAGCTCATAATGATGTGTTTTGATTTCATCAAGAATGAATAAAATTTTGTCCGTCATTGGATTTCGACAAGGAAATTGCTTTTGAAACTTTTGAACGAGCGTCATATGACCGATGCGTTTTGGTTTATATGGACCAAGGTCGGCACGAATTGATTGCAATAACGTATCATAATACGCTTCGTATACTTGAGAGACAGATCCAAACGCTTTTGTCATAGCTTCAAACATGTCGGGGCTGTAATCTAAGCAAAAATATTGGTCACGGTAAGAAAGAAAATGAACGGATAAAATGCTATCATCTAATTCAGGACCTACTTCTTCAAGGAAGCGAGCGGTTTCTTCCTCATATCCGACAATAAAGTCTACTTCTAATCCGGTGTGAATGATGATATCGTTTTTATATTGTTTTTTCAGTTGCTGAAGTGTTAATAAATACTCCTCTAGATGTTCAAGTTTCATCGCGCTGTCTTGATAAGGAGTTGGGTCGATAAATGTTGGTGGCAGCGGAGCGTGTTCCGTAAACGAAATTTCCTTATAACCTAAGTGAATTGCGTGTTCAATATATTGTTCGAATGAATCGTTACTTCCGTGCGGACAGAATGGTGTATGAACATGTCCATCTCGCAAAAAAATCGCTCCTTTCTCAATTAGATATTGAAAAAAATGAAGATTTCTGTAAAAAAAATTAAAAATTTTGCTCAAAAAATGTCGTTAACATGGTATCATAAAAACATTAAAAAAACATTATTCAAATGTTTTTGCCTTCTCCATAAACCGTCATTTTTTCTTTGACTAACTCGGGTGCAAGGGGGCTATTTATGGAAATCACAGTTATGATTTTACTCCTCATTAGCGGAGGAATGATATATAACTACGTTTATCGAAAGAAAATGTATCGAGAAATTGACCGACTAGAGTCATGGAAAATCTCAATCATGAACCGACCGATTACTGATGAGCTTTCAAAAGTGAAGCAGCTCAATATGACGGGGGAAACGGAACAATTATTTGAACGTTGGCGCCATCAATGGGATGAAATCATTGCTACGAAACTCCCGGATGTTGAGGAAAAATTGTTTGATGTCGAAGAGTTTCTCGATAAGTATCGTTATACAAAAGCCAAAGAAGTGTTACGAGAAGTCGAACGCATGCTTTTCAAAACAGAAGAAGAAATTCAAACGATTCTTAATGAATTAGACGAGCTCATTGGTAGTGAAGAGCAAAACCGCACGGAAATCGAAGAGTTAAAAGGGATTTATCGGGATGCCAAGAAGGTATTGTTAGCGTATCGTCATACGTTTGGGGCAGCAGAGGAAAAGTTAACCGAAAAACTAGAGAACATTCATAATGAGTTTCAAAGATTTGAGGAATTAACCAATTCAGGTAATTATTTAGCGGCAAGAGAGGTTGTGCTTTTCTTAAAAAAAGAATTGAAAGAGTTATTACAGATGCTTCATGACATTCCTGAATTATTAACCGAATGTCAAACGACCATTCCGGCCCAACTTGAAGAACTTTTAGATGGATACATGGAAATGGAAGAAGCCGGTTATATTCTCGACCATCTTCAAATCGAGCAGGAAGTTGCGGAAAAGCAAGAAAAATTGCAACGATTTATCGAAATGATTCGCGATCTTCGTGTGGAGGAAGCGAAACAAGCCATTTTAGAGGCAAAAGAAGAGATTGAAACGTTATACGATTTATTAGAGAAAGAAGTCATCGCTCATCAATATGTCAAAACAGAAATGGGGAAAATTGAGGAACAATTATATCGCTTAAGCGAAGAAGCGAAGGAAACGAGCGAAGAGACGTTATTTGTGCAACAAAGTTACCGTTTGTCAGCTCAAGACCTTGAAAAATATCGCAGCATTGAAAAACAAATTCATCAATTGGTTAAGCGGTTTTCGCTCATTCAAGCTCGTGTGATGGAAGAGCAAACCGCTCATTCGATTATTAAAGAAGAGCTTGAACAACTACTCTTACATATCAATATGATGAAAGAGGAGCATGAGCAATTTCGCGAAATGCTCCAAACATTGCGTAAAGATGAGTTGGCCGCTCGCAAAAAAGTAAGCGAGATGAAAAAGAAACTGTCTGAAGCCATTCGTTTAATCAAAAAGAGTCGTTTGCCAGGATTGCCAGAAGCCTATAAACTGCAATTAGATGAGGCAAAAGATCTCCTTATGCAGGTCGCATTGCGTCTCGATGACAAACCGCTAAATATGGAGGCGGTTAACCAAACATTAGAGGAAGCCGCTGTTTTAGTGGAACGTGTGTGTGTACGTACGAAAGAAATGATTGAACAAGCCGATCTTGTCGAAAAAGTCATTCAATATGGAAACCGTTATCGTCGTCGGTATCCATCGGTGAAAGAAGGGCTTGAGGAAGCGGAGTTGTTATTCCGCAACTATGATTATGAGCAGGCGCTTGAACAAGCGGTGGCGACGGTAGAACAAGTGGAGCCAGGTGCGCTTCAGCATATTCAACAATTTTTAGAAAAAGAAGAGCCAAAACAAAAAAGCTAAGAGGGAAAAACCGATAAATACCTACATCAGTAGATATTTATCGGTTTTTTCGTGAATAATGTAAATGGTACGTTTCTGTTGCGGTATACCGATTTTATTTTATATTATAAAAGACGGATTATCTGTTCATGTGAGCACTTACAATCGGAGGATTGACGTCATGATTTATTTAGATAACAGTGCGACAACAAGGCCGTTTCCGGAAGTGGTAGATTCGTTTGTAACAGTTGCAACGAAATATTTCGGCAATCCTTCCTCCCTTCATGAATTAGGGATGAAAGCGGAACGGTTATTAACGCAGTCAAGAGAACAAGTAGCGAAATTATTAGGAGTAAAACCAGGGGAAATCATTTTTACTTCCGGGGGAACAGAGGCGAATAATTTCGCTATCAAAGGTGTCGCTCTTCACTATCGCCATCGTGGCAACCATATTATTACAACAGCGATAGAACATCCGTCCGTGGCCGAACCATATAAACAATTGGAAGAAATAGGTTTTGAAGTAACCTATTTACCTGTCAATGAAAAAGGAATTGTCAATGTTGATGAACTAGCTCAAGCAATTCGTGATAATACGATTCTCGTTTCGATTATGCATGTGAATAACGAAATCGGCTCGATTCAACCAATTGAGAAAATTGGCCGATTTTTAAAACAGTATCCTAAAATCATTTTTCACGTCGACCATGTGCAAGGAATAGGGAAAGTGCCACTTCACCTAAAAGAAGCGCATGTCGATTTATGCACGATGTCAGCTCATAAGTTTCACGGCTTGCGCGGAGCGGGTATTTTATATGTTCGTAACGGAGTTCGACTTTCTCCCCTTTTAGCAGGAGGAGGTCAAGAAATGCAACTTCGTTCGGGAACAGAAAACGTAGCGGCGATTGTGGCAATGACGAAAGCGTTACGCATGTCGTTTGAGAAGTATGAAAAACAATTGCCTTATTTATTGGATGTAAAGGAAAAATGGATAAAAGAGCTGCAAGCGATTCCGGATATTCAGTTAAATACGCCGTTAGATAACTCTGCTCCACATATTATTAATTTCTCGTTAAATGGCTTAAAGTCAGAAGTATTTGTCCACGAATTAGCAAAACAACAAATTTTCGTTTCGACAACATCGGCTTGCTCATCGAAAAAGAGAGCGCCGAGTAAAACGTTGTTGGCGATGGGAGCTGACCAAAAACGTGCCGAAAGCTCAATTCGGATTAGTTTGTCATACGAAAATACGCTTGAAGAAATTCCTATTGTGATTCAAGCGATAAAAGACGCTATAAAAAAATTAAAAGAGGTAACGAGGTAGAAAAGATGAAATATGATCGCATTTTAATTCGCTATGGAGAAATGACCACAAAAGGACGAAACCGTAACCGATTTGTTCTTCGCTTAAAGCGGAACATCGAAAAAAAATTAAAGGCGTTTTCTAATATAAAAATTGAATATATGCGCGACCGCATGTACATTTTACTTAATGGTGAGCCACATGAAGACATCATTGAACAATTAAAAACCGTATTCGGGATTCATTCGTTCAGCTTGGCCATGAAGTGTGAGAATGATATCGAGCAAATTAAGGCAACTGCGTTAGCCGCTGTTCAACAACTTCCTTACGAGGGAAAAACATTTAAAGTGAGCGCAAAGCGGGTAGATAAACAGTTTCCATTTGGAAGCAATGAGCTCAACTACGAAATTGGCAGCTACATATTGCGAAACACAGAAGGATTAACCGTAAATGTTCATGAACCGGATATTAACGTTCGCGTGGAAGTGCGTAAAGACGGAACAGATGTTACGTGTTACGATATTCCTGGAGCAGGAGGGCTTCCAGTTGGAACAAGCGGAAAAGCGATGCTCATGCTGTCAGGCGGAATTGATAGCCCGGTTGCCGGATATTTAGCGATGAAACGCGGGTTAGAAATTGAGGCTGTACACTTTTTTAGCCCTCCGTTTACAAGCGAACGCGCCAAACAAAAAGTCATTGATTTAGTAAAAAAATTGACGAAATTTGGCGGAAGAATTAAACTTCATATCGTTCCGTTTACAGAGATTCAGCAGACGATTCATAAGCAAGTACCAGATGGTTATTCGCTTATTTCATCGAGACGAATGATGTTGAAAATTACGGATATATTACGGAAAAAATATAATGGGCTTGCGATTGTCACTGGTGAAAGTCTTGGACAAGTAGCGAGCCAAACGCTTGAAAGCATGGTAGTCATTAACGATGTGACAACAACGCCGATTCTTCGTCCACTCGTTTCAATGGATAAAACGGAAATCATTGAGATGGCTCGAAACATTGATACACACGATATTTCCATTCTTCCATACGAAGATTGTTGTACCATTTTTACCCCAAGTGCACCAAAAACAAAACCAAAAAAAGAAAAAGTCATCCATTATGAAAGTTTTATCGATTTTGCACCACTTATCGATGAAGCGGTTGCCAATACAGAAACGTTAGTGATTGACGAGGAATTCGCAACGGTCGACGAGTTTGAACAGTTATTTTAAATCTCAAAATTTACCAAAATAATAAATGAATGATGTCATGTGTTTTCACACACTCTATAAGTACAAAGGAGGTGAAAACACATGGCACGCAATAACAACTCTAATCAATTATTAGTTGCTGGAGCACAACAAGCTCTTGAGCAAATGAAATATGAAATTGCCCAAGAATTTGGTGTAACACTAGGTGCTGATACAACTTCACGCGCAAACGGTTCTGTTGGTGGAGAAATCACAAAACGTCTTGTTTCTATGGCGCAACAACAATTAGGTGGTTCATACCCTACTCAATTTTAATTGAATATTAATGGCTACAAGGGCGGGGATTCCCCGCCTTTATTATTTTAAAAAATTATACAAAATATTTTAATTATTTTGTATAATTTATTAAGAAAAGATGATATGAGGGGGATGAGGGAGATGAAACGAGAGGATTTAATTGCTCCAAAGCATTACAATTTAACTTCTGAAATCGAAAAATATGCACAGCAAACTCCAAACAGAATCGCTTTAAAATGGGAGAACGAACAAGGGGATACGAGAGAAATTACATATGGAGATCTCATCAAGAATGCGAATAAAATTGGAAACGCTTTAATTTCTCGAGGCCTACAAAAAGGCGATAAGGTGCTCGTTATGGTGCCGCGCTTAATTGAAGCGTATGAGGTGTATTTAGCTGCTTTAAAAGTTGGACTCGTTGTGATTCCAAGCTCTGAGATGTTACGAACAAAAGATTTACAATACCGTATTTCGCACGGGGAAGTGAAGGCGGTTATTGTGTACGAGCCGTATGTAGAACAGTTTATTCCAATTGAAAATATGGATGATGTTCTAAAATTTGTGATTGGAAATTGTGAAATAGAAGGCTGGCTGAATTTGACGAAAACCATCGAAAACGAAAGCGGTGAGCTTGCTGCTGCGGATACTTCTCGCGATGACATGGCGTTTTTATCGTATACATCGGGAACAACAGGAAATCCAAAAGGAGTCGTTCACACGCATGGCTGGGCGTATGCCCATTTGCGCATAGCAGCCAAAAATTGGCTCTGTATTGAAGAAGGAGATATCGTATGGGCAACGGCAGGTCCAGGGTGGCAAAAATGGATTTGGAGTCCATTTTTATCGACGTTAGGTTCAGGTGCGACAGGATTGGTTTATCACGGACGATTTGAACCGGAAAAATATTTGCAGCTTTTAAGTAAATACGAAGTAAATGTTCTTTGTTGTACTCCAACGGAATATCGGTTAATGGCAAAAGTTCCAACGATCGGAAACTATCAATTGTCTCATTTACACAGTGCAGTATCAGCGGGGGAACCGTTGAATCGAGAAGTGATTGATACATTTGAAAAATATTTTAACGTCCAAGTACGAGATGGTTATGGACAAACCGAAAACACATTGCTTGTTGGTGTCATGAAAGGAATGAAAATTAAGCCGGGTTCGATGGGCAAGCCGACACCTGGAAATCGAGTCGAGATTATCAATGAAAACGGAGAGCCTTGCGGTGTAGGAGAAGTGGGCGATATTGCTGTTCATATTGAGACACCAACATTATTTAAACATTATTATAAAGACCCTGAACGAACAGCGATGCAGTTTCGTGGAGACTACTATATTACAGGAGATAAAGCAAAGAAAGATGAAGATGGATATTTTTGGTTTGAAGGACGCGGAGATGATATTATTATTAGTTCTGGCTATACGATTGGACCGTTTGAAGTCGAAGATGCGCTTGTTAAACATCCAGCTGTCAAAGAATGTGCTGTTGTGGCCAGCCCAGATGAAGTGCGCGGTCATGTCGTAAAAGCGTTCATCGTGCTTCGTGACGGGGTTGATGTGAATGATCCATCGCTCATTCCAGCGTTACAAGAGCATGTCAAACAGTTAACGGCGCCATATAAATATCCGCGCAAAATCGAATTCGTTGAAGAATTACCAAAAACCACATCCGGAAAAATTCGCCGCGTCGAATTACGTGAACGCGAAATGCGCCTTGCTCAGCAGAAATAAAAATATCATTTGTAAGAGGGCTGATTCCTTTGTGAAACAGCCCTCTTTCGTAATTATAAAAAGGTTCGTTTTACTTTTTCCCAGAACGAGTTATCTTTCAATCTTACAGTTTTAATGACACGGTCACTTAAGACAATATCGATTTTTTCGATATGTTGTACACTAAGTGCTTCGTTGTCCATCCCAATGATTGGGTAATGATTTCCTTCTGGAGAAATTTTTAATGTAAGTTTTCGTTGTCCGCTTAAAATAAACGATGAGCCTAATGTGCGATAACGATTGTTATTAAGCGAAGCAAGTTCACTTACTTGAATGCAAGGAAGAAGCGGGTCAACGACGGCTCCATTGACAGATTTATTATAAGCCGTACTTCCTGTTGGTGTTGCTACAATCATTCCGTCGCCACGGAATGTTTCAAAATGAAGATCGTCAATAAATACATCCATCACAAATGTTTTAATGATTCCTGAGCGAATGGAGCATTCATTTAAGCAAAAAAACGAAGCGGTATCATCAATCGTGACTTGAATGATCGGATACCTTCTCACTTCAACTTGTTCATTCGTCATCGCCTCTACCATGTGATCGATGTCATCAATCTGAAAGTCGCAATAAAAACCGCGGGATGGTAATGTAGAAATGCCGGCATATAGGCAATCGTTTCGAAATCCTGTTTGTCGTACTGCTTGAAGAAATGAGCCATCATCACCGATACTAACAATCACATTGGCCTTTCGATGATCGTCTACTACGACAAATTCCGATTGCTGAGCGAGTTCAATGAGCGGCTTGACTTGTTGGATGAGCCGTTCATCGTGCGGATAAAAAAAATAAATGTGATTTCGACGCTCTGCCATGATGGAACCTCCTTTTTGTCATATTTTAGTTAGCTGACTATTATGGTAAAATAAATGAATCATACATATAGTGTATCACTATTGTCATGGAACTAACATCATTTGTTGATAAGGGGGAATGAGCATGAGTCGCAAACGCTGGATTGCGTTAGCCATTGCCGTTTTGTTATTTATTGTTTCGGCATTAGTGAACGTTGTAACATCACTGATGACATCCGATGTAGGAAAGTGGTCAGAAGAATGGCTCGCGTTAGCCAATAAAGACTTTAATGAAGAAGTAATCGAAGACGGGAACGAAATGAAAAAAATTGCGGTACTTGAAGTGAACGGTGTCATTCAAGAAGGAGAAGGGACAAGTACGTTATTTTCCACAGATGGTTACGATCATCGTGCGTTTTTGCAAATGATCGAGCAAGCGAAAGACGATGATACCGTAAAAGCGATTGTATTGCGCGTCAATTCACCGGGTGGGGGTGTCGTTGAGAGCGCAGAAATTCACGATCAATTGCTAAAATTGAAGAAAGAAACGAAAAAACCGATTTACGTATCGATGGGCTCGATGGCTGCTTCAGGAGGATATTACATATCAACGGCAGCAGATAAAATTTTTGCAAGTCCTGAGACGATTACCGGGTCGTTAGGAGTTATTATGCAAAGTATGAATTATGAAGGACTTGCGAAAAAATACGGAGTAGAACTTGTCACGGTGAAAAGCGGTCCTTATAAAGACATTATGAACCCCGCGCGAAAAATGACAGAAGAAGAGCGGAAGATTTTAGAGTCGCTCATTCGAAATTCGTATGACGGATTTGTCAAAGTCATTTCAGAAGGGAGACATATTCCGGAAAGCGAAGTCCGCAAAATTGCTGATGGACGGATTTATGATGGGCGTCAAGCGAAACAATTAAAACTCATCGATGAATTTGGATATTTAGACGACACCATTGCCGCGATGAAGAAAGATTATCATTTAGAAGATGCACAAGTCATTAAATATACAAACGATCTTGGATTTAGCTCCCTCTTCCGTATGAATACGCAACGGTTGACAACAAATAATACGGAGCCACTAGAGATGCTCAAATTATTTTCGCAGCCAAAATCACCGCGTCTCATGTATTTATATGCAGAGTAAGGGGAGTGAAAACGGATGATGGATGAAAATACATATATTTCCACCGGGTGTGAAGACAAGGCAGTCCATGAAACGATAACAACCATTCGTTACGCGGGATTTTGGATGCGTTTGTGGGCATATTTACTCGATTTAGCTGTCGTCAGTAGTATCAATCGTCTTATTATTTATCCGCTTTTTCGCTTTTTCGATCTTTCCGTCGATTCAACGAATATGTTTTCTCCGATTAAAATTGCTACAACCGTGATATTTTATCTATATTTTGTTTTGATGACGAAATATTTTCAACAGACTTTAGGGAAAATGGTATTTGGCTTAAAAGTCATTGACATGCGCTCCCAACCTTTAACATGGTCAACCGTGTTTTTTCGCGAAGTCATTGGAAAGTTTATCTCAAAATTCATTTTATTCATTGGCTTTCTCTTTGTAGCGTTTTCGGAAAAAAAGCAAGGCCTTCATGACCAAATTGCTGATACAACCGTTGTTCACGAGTAAACCTGCTTACATAAGCAGGTTTATTTTTTTATTGATATGGTGACAATGATATGTTGAAGGAGAGTGCTGACGTTGAAAGTGATTGTTGCCATTATTCCTATTTTGATTATTCTTTTAATGGTCATGAAACTATCGATTACAATTTTTTTTCAGCATGCACAAGATGATGATGAATGTCGCATTACATTCAAAACGTTGTTCGGTCTCATTCGCTATACTATCCGAATCCCCCTAATCAAATTGGACAAACAATCACCTGGAATTGTCGTTTCACATAAAGAAACCGTAAACAACGTTTCTGAACGTTCACAAAAAACAACAAAATATACTCCTAGAGAAATCATTCATAGTTTTAAAGTGACGAAAGAATTCATGCGCCATGTCGTTCATCTGAACGAAATTGTCAAAAAATTTCTTGCACATGTTTCGATTACAACATTCGAGTGGCAGACAAGGATAGGAACGGGAGATGCAGCTTATACAGGAATGGTTGCTGGATTAGGTTGGTCACTGAAATATGGAGTTGTCGCCCTTTTAAGCAAATATATGAAACTAAAAACAATACCGATGCTCACCATTACACCTTGTTTTCAACAGGCGGTTTCTGAAACAAAATTCGTATGTATGATTCATTTTCGAATCGGGCATGCTATGTTAGCAGGAATACGAATTATGAAGTATTGGCGTGGCAACCATTTGTCGGAAATGAAATCGTTTGCCAACCGTCAAGCAAATGAAAGTTATTAGGAGGAGTTTGTTATGAATAATCATCCAATCCAAGGATTGATGACAACGGCTATGGAAAACTTAAAACAAATGATTGATGTCAATACAATTATTGGTGACCCTGTAGAAACGCCGGATGGAAGCGTTATTTTGACCGTTTCCAAAGTAGGATTTGGGTTTGCCGCAGGCGGAAGTGAATTTATGTTGGACGGAAAAAACAATGGAGTCGAAAAGCAAAACGGACAAGCAAATGAAGAGCATCCGTTTGGTGGTGGAAGCGGCGGCGGTGTGTCGATCACCCCAATTGCATTTTTAGTCGTCAACTCTTCAGGAGTGAAGCTCCTTCATCTTGACGAGAGCACGCATTTATATGAAAAAATTCTTGATTTCGCTCCACAAGTCATTGAAAAAATTCAAACGATGTTAAAGAAAAATAAAAATGAAGTTGACCATCGAAACGAAACGGATTCTCGAAAAGATGACTTAGGGATTTGATATAAGTCGAAATCATTGCAATTTTTTAGTATTCCCGTTATGATTACCCTGTACATAACTTTTCGGGAGGAATTTTCAATGGTCAATGTAACATTTAAAGGAAATCCGGTAACATTAATCGGGAATGAAGTGAAAGTAGGCGATCAAGCTCCAAACTTCAAAGTATTAGCGAACGATTTATCTGAAGTCACGCTCGCAGATACAAAAGGGCATGTTCGCCTTATTAGCGTGGTTCCATCGCTTGATACAGGGGTATGCGATGCGCAAACGCGCCGTTTTAATGAAGAAGCAGCGAAATTAGACAATGTCAAAGTATTAACGATTAGCGTCGATTTGCCATTTGCGCAAAAACGTTGGTGCGGAGCAAACGGCATTGAAAATGTTCAAACGCTTTCTGACCATCGCGACGTGTCGTTCGGTCAAGCGTATGGAGTGTTAATCAAAGAATTACGTTTATTGGCGCGTGCGGTTTTTGTCATTGACAGCAACGACAAAATAACATACGTTGAGTATGTTCCAGAAGCAACGAATCATCCAAACTATGAAGCGGCGATTGAAGCAGCGAAAGCAGCGAAGTAAGCAGCGAGTGAAATGAGAAAGGCCTCGATTTGTTCGAGGTCTTTTTTATTGAAAACACTTGCCATAATCCATACAATAAAACATTGGACACCCATCAGAAAGGTGGAGAAAGAATGGCTACTCCAATTGAACAATTGTTTACGATGTTTGACAAGACGGCAACGAATTTACAAGAAGAGTTACAATGTTCATATTTAGAGGCGGTTGCCGAGACAGGAGAAAATGTATTTCACGGAGATGTACTGCAAGAAGAAGTAAGTGAATTGAGTGCGAAAAGACTGAAAAAGGAGTACAAAGAGATTCAGCTCGAGCGCTTTACGAACGAGGAGATTCGCAAAGCGTTTCAGCTTGCCGTTTTAAAAGGAATGAAAGAACACACGCAGCCGCACCATCAAATGACCCCGGATGCAGTAAGTTTGTTTATAAGTTATTTAGTTAATAAATTCACTGGAAAATATCTTGCGTTAACGATTCTTGATCCTGCTGTCGGTACGGCCAACTTATTAACGACCATACTCAACCATTTGCCAGGAAAGCAAGTGAAAAGTTATGGAGTCGACGTCGATGATTTATTAATCAAACTCGCCTATGTGAACGCGAATTTACAAAAACACCCGATTCAATTGTTTAATCAAGACAGTTTACAGCCAATGTTTGTTGAACATGCGGATGTAGTTGTTTGCGATTTACCTGTTGGTTATTATCCGAATGACGAGAACGCGTCTCGCTTTGTACTGAAGTCCGAGAGCGGTCATTCATATGCGCACCACTTATTTATCGAACAAAGCTTATATTATACAAAAGAAGGAGGCTATGTATTTTTCTTAATTCCAAATTCGTTATTCTCGAGTGATCAATCTGCCCAGTTGCATGCCTTTTTAAAAGAGCAAGCGGTTATTCAAGGATTGTTGCAGTTGCCGCTTTCCATGTTTAAAAACGAACAAGCTGCGAAAAGCATTTTTATTTTACAAAAGAAAGGCGCAAATGTAACAGCGCCAAAAAAAGCGTTGCTGGCTGAACTTCCAAGATTTTCGAATAAACAAGCCATGCAGGCGATGATGCGAAAAATCGATGAATGGTTCATAATGGAAAAAAATTGAGGAAGAAAGGCTCCTAAATGGAAATAGGAGCCTTTTTTATCTTCAATAGCCTATTCTTGTAACGAAGGATATTCTCGAATATTTCGGAATATAAAAACATATTCAATGCAAACGGTTACAATAGGGTGAAGCGCTTGAAAACAAAATGAAATCAAGCTTAAAATGGAGAAGGATTATTTAGAGTTTAGCCCATAATAATGACAATACAATAGAATTTTTGTGAAGTGTAATTTAAAGGAGATGTTTGAAACAATGTCAAAAATTATGGCTATTAATGCCGGTAGTTCATCTTTAAAATTTCAACTATTTGAAATGCCGAGTGAAACGGTATTAACAAAAGGATTAGTAGAGCGGATTGGCTTTGAAGATGCGATTTTCAATATTACGGTAAACGGCGAAAAAGTTCAAGAAGTGACATCGATTCCTGATCATGCCGTTGCCGTGAAATTGCTGCTTGATAAATTAATTCGTTTCGGCATTATTCAATCATTTGATGAAATTGATGGAATCGGACATCGCGTTGTTCACGGTGGTGAGAAATTTAGCGACTCGGTTCTCATCACAGATGAAGTGTTAAAAGAAATTGAAGAGCTAACAGAGCTTGCTCCATTGCATAACCCAGCGAATATTGTCGGCATTAAAGCATTTAAAGAAGTGTTACCAAATGTTCCGGCTGTCGCTGTGTTTGACACTGCATTCCATCAAACGATGCCAGAGCAATCGTTTTTGTACAGCCTTCCATATGAGTACTATACAAAATTTGGAATTCGTAAATACGGATTCCACGGAACGTCACACAAATATGTTACACAACGCGCGGCAGAATTGCTTGGTCGTCCGATCGAACAATTGCGCTTAATCTCCTGCCATTTAGGAAACGGTGCAAGTATTGCAGCTGTTGAAGGTGGAAAATCAATCGATACGTCCATGGGCTTTACACCGCTTGCTGGTGTGGCGATGGGAACGCGCTCTGGTAACATTGACCCGGCATTAATCCCATACATTATGGAGAAAACGGGCAAAACAGCAGAAGAGGTCATTGAAGTATTAAATAAGAAAAGCGGTATGCTTGGAATTTCTGGTTTTTCAAGCGACCTACGCGACATCGAAAAAGCTGCCGCTGAAGGAAATGAGCGCGCGGAGTTAGCGTTAGAAGTGTTCGCGAACCGCATTCACAAATACATCGGTTCGTATGCGGCGCGCATGTGCGGCGTTGACGCGATTATTTTCACAGCGGGAATCGGTGAAAATAGCGAAGTTGTTCGTGCAAAAGTTTTGCGCGGGCTTGAATTCATGGGAGTATACTGGGACCCAACATTAAACAAAGTGCGCGGCAAAGAAGCGTTCATTAGCTATCCGCATTCACCGGTAAAAGTACTTGTTATTCCAACAAACGAAGAAGTCATGATTGCTCGCGATGTGGTGAGATTGGCGGATTTAGCGTAATGAAAAAAGCTAGACATAGTTTCATGTCTAGCTTTTTTTGTATACTAAAATGAATCAGATTACGATAGAAAGGTGAATACATATGAGCGTAACCGAACATAAAAAAGAAGCTCCGCGCATTATCAAATGCAAAGTAATTACGATTAGCGATACGCGAACGTTTGAAACGGATAAAAGCGGAAAATTAATGATCGAATTATTGGAAGAAGCGGGGCATAAAGTAGTGGAATATGACATTGTCAAGGATGAGAAAGAAGATATCCGCCAGGCGATTTTGCGTGGATGTGAACAGCCCGACATTGACGTTGTGTTAACAAACGGAGGAACCGGAATCGCGAAACGAGATGTGACGATTGAAACGGTCAAAAAAATAATAGAAAAAGAAATCATCGGGTTTGGTGAGCTGTTTCGCATGTTAAGCTATACGGAAGATATCGGCTCAGCGGCTATGTTATCAAGAGCGATTGCTGGCGTTGCGAATGATACTGCGATTTTTTCCACTCCCGGTTCGACAGGTGCGGTGAGACTAGCGATGACAAAATTAATTTTACCGGAGCTTCGTCATGTCGTTCGTGAGATCAGAAAAGATTTATAATCTGAACAAGCAGCTTTTTAAAGCTGCTTGTTCAGATTATTGATGCATCCGCATCGAAACGGTTTGATTCATCCGATACCAAATCCACAAATCGTTGATGATGGAAGCGAGTTCGGCAATTTCTGAGTTTAATAAACAGGAACGGACAAAGTCGTTTTCTTCCCCAAGCTCTGCCTGCTTTCGATTAATGATTTGTTCAAGTTCAACGATTCGGTCAGGGATTTTCCCGCGAATGTTTTCCCACTGCAATAAAATCGCGTGTTGTTCTGCCTCATTGTAGTCTTCCCATTCTTTTTCTAATTTTGGCAATGGAATGCCTAGTCGTTCGTCGTAAATAAAGTACTGCTCCATGTTTCTCCCTCACTTTCACCTATTCTTATTTTACAAAAAATTACGAACAAGAACCAACTGATTGTTATTAGTATTTTTATACTTTTTCATGAATAAGTATTGAAAAAAACAATAAAAGCTGATAAAGTGATACTGTACCATATGAATAATTATTTATAAATAAGTATATTTATGTGAAAGGGGAAGGGGAACCAATATGGCAAATCCGAAAATTGTGTTAGCCTATTCTGGCGGTTTAGATACATCTGTAGCAATTAAATGGCTTCAGGAGCGAGGATATGATGTCGTTGCTTGCTGCCTTGATGTCGGTGAAGGAAAAGACCTTGATTTTATTAAAGAAAAAGCATTAAAAGTTGGGGCTGTAAAATCGTATGTCATTGATGCAAAAGAAGAGTTTGCGAATGAATATGCCCTTGTCGCATTGCAGGCTCATACGCTTTATGAAGGAAAATATCCGCTTGTTTCTGCGTTGTCTCGTCCGTTAATCGCGAAAAAATTAGTGGAAATCGCCGAGCTTGAGGGAGCAGTAGCGGTAGCGCACGGCTGCACGGGAAAAGGAAACGACCAAGTACGCTTTGAAGTATCGATTAAAGCGTTGAACCCAAACCTTGAAGTTGTCGCTCCTGTGCGCGAGTGGAGTTGGTCACGCGAAGAAGAAATTGAATATGCGAAAAAACATAACATTCCGATTCCGATCGATTTAGACAGCCCGTTTTCCATTGACCAAAACTTATGGGGGAGAAGCAATGAGTGCGGGATTTTAGAAGATCCGTGGGCTGCTCCGCCAGAGGAAGCGTATGAATTAACAGCGGCGCTCGAGAATACACCAGATGTGCCGGAAATCATTGAGATCGGGTTTGAACAAGGTGTACCAAAAACATTGAACGGAAAAGAATATTCACTCGCTCAGTTAGTTCTTGAGTTAAATTCCATTGCTGGAAAACATGGGGTTGGTCGCATCGACCATGTCGAAAACCGTCTTGTCGGCATTAAATCGCGCGAAGTATATGAATGCCCTGGAGCAATTACGTTAATTAAAGCGCATAAGGAGCTAGAAGATTTAACGCTTGTGAAAGAAGTGGCTCACTTTAAACCACTTATTGAACAAAAATTAGCAGAGGTAATTTATAACGGCTTATGGTTCTCACCGTTAAAAGACGCGCTAGCAGCTTTCTTAAAAGAAACGCAAAAAAATGTCACGGGCGTTGTGCGCGTGAAATTATTTAAAGGCCACGCGATCATTGAAGGGCGTAAATCCGAATTCTCGTTATATGATGAAAAACTAGCGACATACACAGCAGAGGACGAGTTTGATCATCAAGCAGCTGTCGGCTTTATTTCCTTGTTCGGTTTGCCGACAAAAGTATATAGCATCGTGAACAATCAAAAGAAGGTGGGCGTGTGAAAAAGCTTTGGGGCGGACGGTTTACGAAAACAGCGGAAGAGTGGGTCGATGAGTTTGGGGCATCGATCCCTTTTGATCAAGAATTAGTTGAAGAAGACATCGAAGGAAGCATCGCTCATGTCACGATGCTTGGCGAATGCGGCATTTTACCGAAGGAAGACGTTGAAAAAATAAAAGCGGGTTTGCTTACGCTTTTGGAAAAAGCAAAAAAGCAACAACTCTCGTTTTCCGTTGCGTATGAGGATATTCATTTAAATATCGAGAAAATGCTTATCGACGAAATCGGTCCGGTTGGCGGCAAATTGCATACAGGAAGAAGCCGGAACGACCAAGTAGCGACTGATATGCATTTATATTTGCGCAAGCGAGTTCAAGAAATCATCGAGCTCATTAAAGAATTACAAACGGTGCTTATCGAAAAGGCGGAAGCGCATGTGGAAACAATCATTCCCGGCTATACGCACTTGCAGCGGGCGCAGCCTGTTTCGTTTGCGCATCATCTAATGGCGTATTTCTGGATGCTCGAACGCGACCGTGAGCGATTTACGGAGTCATTAAAGCGCATTAACAAATCGCCGCTTGGCGCAGGAGCGCTAGCGGGCACGACGTTTCCAATCAATCGCCATTTAACCGCAGAGCTTCTCGGTTTTGACGGCATCTATGAAAATAGCATCGATGCGGTAAGCGACCGCGATTTTATCATTGAATTTTTAAGCAACAGTTCAATGCTCATGATGCACTTGTCGCGCTTTTGTGAAGAATTGATTCTTTGGTCAAGCCAAGAGTTTCAATTTATTGAAATCGATGATGCGTTCGCGACTGGAAGCAGCATTATGCCGCAAAAGAAAAATCCGGATATGGCAGAGTTAATTCGCGGAAAAACAGGAAGAGTGTATGGGAATTTATTTGGTTTGTTGACGGTGATGAAAGGAACGCCGCTTGCCTATAACAAAGACATGCAAGAAGATAAAGAAGGCATGTTTGACACCGTCAAAACGGTGACAGGTTCCTTAAAAATTTTTGCAGGCATGATTGCGACGATGAAAGTCAATGCAGACGTCATGGAAAAGGCAACAAAACAAGATTTCTCGAATGCAACAGAGCTTGCGGATTATTTGGCGAAAAAAGGGGTACCGTTCCGTGAGGCGCATGAAATTGTCGGCAAATTAGTATTAACATGCATTGAAAAAGGAATATTCTTAGCTGATTTACCGCTTTCCGTGTATAAAGAAGCATCAGAGTTGTTTGAGGAAGACATTTACGAAGCGCTGACCCCGTATACAGCAGTCAATCGCCGCAACAGCGCGGGTGGAACCGGCTTTGCCGAAGTGCGTCAAGCGATTGAAAAAGCGAAGCAATGTTTATAAAAGGCTGTTTTGCATGCAAAACAGCCTTTTTCTCATCTATTTTATTCGCCTTCTTTTTCTGTTCGCACGACAAGGACATCACATTTCGCATAGCGTGTAATATGTTCGGAAACGCTTCCAATTAACAGGCGCTCAACGGCATTTAATCCTATTGCTCCGCAAATAATTAAATCGGCTTGATATTTAGGAGCGACTTCTTTCGCGATTTTCACTTTTGGTGAACCGTATTCAATGTCTGTAATAACCTCTTTTACTCCTGCATCAATTGCTTGTTTTTGGTAATTTTCTAATAGCTCTTTTGCATATTTCTCAGCACGTTCTGTTGTTGTGAGGTCATATCCATCAACGATTGCAAAGCTTCGAACGTCAATAATGTGAGAGAGAATAAGCTTTGCGTCATTCCGTTTCGCGATTTGAATTGCTTTTTTAAACGCCCACTCTGCTTCTTTTGAACCGTCTACCGCTACAACAATCGTTTTATACGCCATCGCCATTTTCTCCACTCCCCTTTGGATAGAATTGTTATTTCTAATGATAGTATATCATAGGAAAAAGAAGGGAGACTAACGTTGTCAATGACATTTTTATGAAAAAAGGGGTGGCAGTGATGGAAAAGAACGATAAAGAAACATTGTATTATGATTATGATGAAGAAGCTGTACAAACGATTAGTGAGCAAATTACCGATGCGTATCAAAGTGGTGTCATCGAGCAGGAGGAGTCTTACTATCATCCAAAACGTGAAGTAGGAGAATAACAAATGAATCATCATGGCGTATACACGCCATGATGATTTTTTTATACATAAGCATTATAGATGTTTTTCTTGATCGATTTGTAGTAAAGTAAAAACAGACATTGTTTATGAGGAGGAGTTTTTTGTGCGGCATGCCCTCATAACGGCCGGAGCGAAAGGACTAGGAAGAAAAGTAACAGAGACATTGCTTGAAAAAGGATATTCTGTGACGGTGAATTATCGAAGCGATGAAGCAGCGGTGAAATCGTTGCAGAAAAAATATGATCATCTGTCAGAGCGGCTCCAGTTTGTGAAAGGTGATGTAACGAAAAAAGAAGATTTGCATCATCTCGTTGACCAAGCGCTTGAGAGATTTGGGCGAATTGATTTTTTAATTAACAATGCCGGACCGTATATTTTTGAACGAAAAAAATTGGCGGACTATGATGAAAATGAATGGTATGAGATGATCGAGGGAAATTTAAGTGCGGTTTTTCATTTATTTAAAAAAACGATTCAGATTATGCGTAAACAGCGGTTTGGGCGCATTATTACATACGGATTTCAAGGGGCGTCAAGCGCGCCGGGATGGCTGCATCGTTCCGCATTTAGCGCGGCCAAGGTTGGTCTCGTTTCATTGACGAAAACAATCGCAGTGGAAGAGGCAGAGTATGGGATTACCGCAAACATGATTTGCCCCGGCAATATTTTAGGAAACATGAAAGAAGCAACGATTGCTGATTCAAGGAAAATCAAGGACGATATGACCCCTATCGGTCGATCAGGGACGGGGGAAGATATTGCACGTGTTGTTGCGTTTTTATGTGAGGAAGATTCAGATATGATTACTGGCTCTGTCATTGAAGTAACCGGGGGATTAGACGTCATTCATCGTTATCGTTAACATGAATATTTTTCCAAAAATCATCTCATTCTAAAGAATGAGGTGATTTTTTTATGAAAAAAAGCATGCTATTTGTTTTCGTGTTCTTGTTTATGCATATGTCGCTTGTATATGCCGATGAGTTCCATCAAGGGAGTTTATTTAAAATTAAATTAGTAACAGAGCGCGAAACGGTTCAATGTGAGTATCAATTTCCTGAAACGTATCATTGTGAAAAAAACGGCAATAAATTAGACGAAAAACAGTCCAAAAACCAATTATTGTTACTTTTTCATCAGCTTCATCTTCATCATGACATGAAGGTAGAAGAGATGGTCCATTCTTTAGAAAAGACGGGCTATAATTATGTTACCTTTCTCGATGTCAGATGGATCGATTCTAATGACCGTTTATTTACTTGGATATGGGAGAAAAATAAGTAGTGGTAAGCATCACGTTTTACCAATGAAAGGATATGTTATAGTAAACAGAATTTTAGGAGGAAATTTTTTATAATGAGAGTCGGTATTCCGAAAGAAATAAAAAATAATGAAAACCGTGTTGCGATTACCCCTGCTGGAGTAATGACGTTAGTGAAAGCTGGGCATGAAGTTTATGTCGAAAAAGATGCTGGGATGGGTTCTGGATTCTCCGATGAAGAGTATAGAAAAGCCGGGGCGATAATTGTAGATACGGCTGAAGAAGCTTGGTCGATGGAGATGGTGATGAAAGTGAAAGAACCGCTTCCAGAAGAATATCGTTATTTTCGCGAAGGATTGATTTTATTTACGTATTTGCATTTAGCGCCAGAACCAGAGTTAACAAAAGCGCTTATCGATAAGAAAGTCGTCGGTATTGCTTATGAAACAGTGCAATTAGCAAATGGTTCATTGCCGCTACTGACACCGATGAGCGAAGTAGCAGGGAGAATGTCGGTGCAAATTGGTGCACAATTTTTAGAGAAACCGCACGGCGGAAAAGGAATTTTATTAGGCAGTGTACCAGGTGTGAAACGTGGGAAAGTCACGATTATCGGCGGAGGTGTTGCTGGAACGAATGCGGCGAAAATGGCGGTTGGTCTCGGAGCGGAAGTGACAATTATTGATGTGAATCCGGATCGACTTCGACAACTCGATGATTTATTCGGCGATCATATCACGACGTTAATGTCGAATACGTATAATATCGCCGAGTCCGTCAAAGATTCGGATTTAGTGATTGGGGCTGTGCTCATTCCAGGAGCTAAAGCGCCAAAACTTGTGACGGAAGAAATGATTCAATCGATGACGCCAGGTTCTGTTGTCGTTGATATTGCGATTGACCAAGGTGGGATTTTTGAAACGACGGATCGTGTCACGACTCACGACGTCCCAACGTATATCAAACATGGAGTCGTTCACTATGCGGTCGCGAATATGCCAGGAGCAGTGCCGCGCACATCTACGTTCGCATTGACAAATGTGACAGTGCCATACGCGTTGCAAATTGCCAATAAAGGATATCGACAAGCATGCTTAGATAATCCAGCTTTATTAAAAGGAATTAATACATTAAACGGTTACGTAACGTATGCAGCTGTGGCGGAAGCGCATGGGTTGGCATTTCAAGATGCGAAAACATTAGTAGAACAAATGTAAAATGAAGAGAGCGGCGTCTCGTACTTACGATTTTGAAAACGCCGCTCTGTTTTATGTTTATACAATAAGCAATTCTTTTGGATATTTTGTTAAAATCTCTACTCCATGATCGGTAATGACTACATCATCTTCGATTCGTACCCCACCGATCGAAGGGACATAAATGCCGGGTTCAATCGTAAATACCATTCCACGTTGCAATGGCATGGTATTCGTTGCATTCATCGACGGATGTTCATGAATTTCAATCCCTAATCCATGTCCGACGCGATGGGTAAAATACGAACCATATCCCGCTTGTTCAATGATGTTTCTTGCCGCTTTGTCCACCGAGCCGATTTCCGCTCCCGGTTTGGAAGCGTCGATCGCAGCGAGTTGTGCGCGTAAGACCGTTTCGTAA
Organism: Anoxybacillaceae bacterium; assembly: GCA_041920415.1. GTDB lineage: Bacteria > Bacillota > Bacilli > Bacillales > Anoxybacillaceae > JBHGYD01. Next base: position 172,839 of record JBHGYD010000028.1, on the reverse strand, counting down.
ATTTCTTTCTGTTCGTCTGTTGCTTTTCCAACGACGACCGTTCTCGTAATATCGGAGCAATATCCATCAAGAACGACACCTAAATCGAATAACACAAAATCACCACGTTTGATTGTTGCTAACCCTGGTACTCCATGAGGGTCTGCCGTTTTTAGACCGGTTAACACCATTGTCGCAAACGACATTTCACGAACGCCCTTTTTCTTTAGTTCGTATTCGATCGTGGCGATGATGTCTAATTCCGTTTTTCCTTCGGCAAGCGCTTTGATTCCGACTTCGACGCCAAAATCAGCAAGCTCCGCCGCTTGGCGCAAAATTGCAATTTCTTTTTCATCTTTGATCATGCGCAATTCGCGTAATTTCTCTTCCGCGTTAAGGAACGAACGCACTGGAAAATATGTATGTAACTGTTCGTATCGTTCGAGAGAGAGATAGCTTTTCTCAATCGCGATTTGCTCAGGAGTAATTTGTCTTGCGTTAATGTTTTCATAGATGAGCTCCCACGGATTGTCGATATCGCTATAACCAATTACATCATGCTGCCAGCCTGTGCGTTTTGCTTGAGATACTTCCATTTGCGGACAAACTAATATCGGTTCATCGTTCGGAAACACAAGTAACGCAAGTAACCGTTCATGAGGGTCACTATAAAATCCGCTTAAATAAAAAACATTCGGCGTTGACGTAATTAACGCAAACGAAATGTTTTGTTCTTGCAACCATTGTGAAAAAGATTGTAGTCGTTGATTCATTTTGTTCACTTCCTTTTGATAAAATTCTATTTTGAGAGTACCAATAAAAGAGCAAGATGTAAACGATTATTCAACTCGAAGCAGGAAATCGGGGGGATGTCGCGAATAGAGAACAAAGAAACGAATACCCGTCATTCCGATGACACGCGGACAATTTGTCGCAAAATTGATAACAAAGAAATGTTCACGAGAAAGGAGAAGATAACGTTGAAATTGACGTATCACGGGCATTCGGTTGTAAAAATTGAAACCGGTGGGAAAACGATTTTTATTGATCCATTTATAACAGGAAATGGAGCGACCGATTTAAAAGCGGACGAAGTAAAGGTGGATGTCATTTTATTAACACATGGACATAGCGACCATGTCGGAGATACGGTTCATCTTGCTTTGCGTAATGAAGCGCTTGTCATTGCGCCATTTGAATTAGCTACATACTTAAGTTGGCAAGGTGTAAACGTTCACCCAATGCATATTGGCGGAGCACATCAATTCGAGTTCGGAAAAGTGAAATTGACGCAAGCATTCCACGGTTCAAGTTACATCGATGAAAATAAACAAATCATTTATACAGGAATGCCATGCGGAATTTTATTTTCAGCGGAAGGAAAAACGATTTATCATGCGGGAGATACGGCATTGTTTTCTGACATGAAGCTCATTGGTGAGCGAAACAACATTGATGTCGCCTTCTTACCAATCGGTGACAATTTTACGATGGGACCAGAAGATGCTGCATTAGCCGCTGAATGGCTTCGCGCGAAAACGGTTGTTCCGATTCATTACAATACGTTCCCTGTTATTGAGCAAGACCCACAACAATTTGTTTCCATGCTGAAAGATGGGGTAGGAAAAGTGTTGCGACCAGGTGAAAGTATTGAGCTATAGCATTGAAAAAGGAGATGTCTCATAAAGATTGAGACTCTCCTTTTTTTATTTCTAATTCTAAACGAAGAATAGGTCAAAGAGATTCTTTAAACATAATAATGCTGAGTTTATTGTATTTGTAGTCGAACAAGAAAGTGTAAACATGGATGGCTTCATTGAATCGTGAAGAATTCACCCGTATAATAAGAAATAGACATTTTTCTCAAAGGGTGAAGAAATTTGGCGACAAAACATGAACAAATTTTGCAATATATTGATAGTCTGCCGGTCGGTGAAAAAATTTCTGTGCGGCAAATTGCCAAGGAAATGGGCGTGAGCGAAGGAACGGCATATCGCGCGATTAAAGATGCGGAAAATAAAGGATATGTAAGTACAATTGAGCGTGTGGGAACCATTCGAATTGAACGGAAAAAGAAAGAGAATATCGAAAAATTGACATATGCAGAAGTCGTCAATATTGTTGATGGACAAGTATTAGGGGGGCGTGAAGGACTACATAAAACGCTAAACCGCTTTGTGATCGGAGCGATGAAACTAGAGGCAATGATGCGCTATACGGGAGCAGGGGACTTGTTAATTGTCGGAAACCGAACGAAAGCGCATCAACTGGCCTTAGAGACAGGGGCAGCGGTGTTAATTACCGGTGGTTTTGATACAGAAGACTATGTCAAAAAATTAGCGGACGAATTACAGCTTCCAATTATTTCTACAAGTTATGATACATTTACTGTTGCAACGATGATTAACCGTGCGATTTATGACCAATTGATTAAAAAAGAAATCGTTTTGGTAGAGGATATTTTAATTCCACTAGAAAAAACAGTTTATTTGCAGACAACGGATACGGTTGAAAAATGGTATCAACTCAATCGTGAAACGAAGCATAGTCGCTTTCCGGTTGTTGATCATCATCTAAAAGTACAAGGAATGGTGACATCAAAAGACGTGTTAGACTGCGATCGTCAGTTGCCGATTGATAAAGTGATGACAAAACAACCAATCACCGTGAACGGAAAAACATCAGTCGCTTCTGCCTCTCATATGATGGTATGGGAAGGAATTGAACTATTACCCGTTGTCGATGAACATAATCGCTTACAAGGGATTATTAGCCGCCAAGATGTATTAAAAGCGTTACAAATGATTCAGCGTCAGCCGCAAGTAGGAGAAACGATTGATGATATTATTACTAGCCAATTTCGTGAAGTCGATAGCAATCAAAAAACAGAAAACGCGTTCCGTTGTACAGTTACGCCGCAAATGACAAATTATTTAGGGACGTTATCGTATGGTGTATTTACAACGATTGTCACCGAAGCCGCAACACGAGCACTTCGCTTATACAAACGAGGCGATTTAGTCATTGAAAATATTACGATTTATTTTATTAAACCGGTGCAAATCGATAGCACCATTGACGTAAAAGCAAAGTTGTTAGAAATCGGACGAAAATTCGGAAAGGTCGATGTGGAAGTGTATTATGAGGGAACGGTTGTCGGCAAAGCGCTCATGATGTGCCAATTAATTGACCGCTAAAAAGAAAACGGGGTTTTACACCCCGTTTTTTGCCATCTGCTTTGCTTCTTCGACAACAAGCGGCAAATAATGCTTGTAGGCGCGATAACCAGCCCATGCACTCCCGCCACCGATAAGCAAGAAAATGACTCCAACAACGAAAGAGATCGTCGATGAATGAAGAAAAAACTGGTTGACACCAAAGAAAAAGACAAACGATCCAAGCGCCATGCTTGATTTTGCGGAAATCCAGCTCCGTTCTGTCGGACGACGGCTACGAAAATATTTCACTTTATAATATACGTAAAACGAAAGCGAAAACAAAATGAAAATGACAAGTACAGGCATATTACAAACCCCCATATTTTCTCTCTTCCTCCATTGTACATAGAAATGACGAAGAATTCTAGCCGCGAGTCATGCTTTTCACTTATAATTAATAATAATGAAAAAAACTATCGTAAAAAGAGGAGAACATGTATGAACGAGAAAGCACTAGAAATTTTAGAAACGATTCGGCAGTTTGATACAATCATTATTCATCGCCACGTGCGTCCAGATCCAGACGCATACGGTTCTCAAGGTGGATTAGCGGAAATTTTAAAAGCTTCTTTTCCTCAAAAAGCGATTTATACAGTAGGAAAAGAAGAAGAGTCGCTTAATTTTTTAAGACGGTTAGACAAAATCGATGATGAGGTTTATGAAAATGCGCTTGTCATCGTCTGTGATACAGCAAATCAAGAACGAATTTGTGACGGGCGCTACCGACTTGGGAAAAAGCTCATTAAAATTGATCATCATCCGAACGAAGATCCGTACGGTGATCTTTTATGGGTCGATACGAATGCGAGCTCCACAAGTGAAATGATTTACGAATTTTATTTGTCTGGGAAAGAGGAAGGCTTAGTGATGACACAAGAGGCAGCACGCCTCATTTATGCGGGAATTGTTGGTGATACAGGTCGGTTTCTTTTTCCAAGAACGAGTCAAAAAACGTTTCAATATGCAAGTGAACTCATTCAATATGGTTTTTCGTTAACGGAGCTATATGATGGCTTATATCGCACGAAAGTCAATGTTGCTCATTTAAGCGGTTATGTGTTGCAAAATTTTCAACTTTCTCCATCTGGCGTGGCCTCAGTAAAAATGACAAAAGAATTGCTAAACGAGTATGACGTGTCTCCTTCGGAAGCGTCTCAATTAGTGAGCCTTCTCGGCAATATTGAAGGAATCGTTGCCTGGGTCTTTTTTGTTGAGGAGGAGAAGGAAATTCGTGTTCGACTCCGTTCAAAAGGTCCGATTGTCAATGAAGTGGCGAAAAAATATAGAGGCGGTGGTCATCCGTTCGCTGCTGGTGCCTCGATTGATTCATGGGAGGAAGCTGATTGGGTTATTGCTGACTTAGAAGCGGCTTGTCGCATGGAATAAGCTAATGTCCCGAACGCTAAACGTTCGGGACATCTGTTTTATAAGTCAACTGGTTTCAGTTTTAAATCGATCGATAACGTCGTAAACAAAAATAGTTCATATACTTCTAGTTTGTACGTTTGTTCGTTAATTTTGTATGTTTTATTTTCGATCGTTTTTTTTAATAACTCCTTACTTTTATAGACGGTTTCGATATCTTTTGCGATGAGATGAGAAACGTCTTCTTTTACGCTTTCTTCGATGCGAAACGTCATATATGAATCTAATTTGTATTGCTCTGCATTGACAAGATGAATATGAATTTCTTGCACCGTTAATTTTTTTTTGTTAATTTTATTGAGCTCGATGTAATCTTGTTGCCAAATGCGAATGTCGTTTTCTAAATCAACGATTTTGTCTTGTAATTCGGCGATTTTGCGTACTTGTTTTTCTTGTAAAACCCCAAATAGGTGTAAAAAAACAAACCAACTAATGACCGCGCCGATCGCCACTCCGGCAAAAAAGCGCTGCCACGTTTGGTTCCGGTAATAAGGCGGGATTCTCATGGGGAAATATGCTCCTGTGTTAGCCAAGTAATGATGGCAACGCCCGTTTGCGCTCCGCCGATCGCCGAAAGAATGAGAAGAAATTGTTTAATAATGTCACGTGTTTCCCCTAAAAACAAGCCGCGTTCCACCGTATAAAATGTATCAAACGTTCCGCCAATGGCAGAAACGACGGCCCAAATTTTTAAATCCGTCGCAAACCGATACATCGCTGTCAACGGCGGTTCACCAATTAAAAATGCCCCTAGTCCCCCGATGAATGCGCCGCCGAACAACACCCCTAACGCGATAAAGTAACTTTGAATGAAAGCAGGTAAAAATGCTAATTTCATACTCATCGTCGTCTCATTCCTTTCTCTAGTAATATATATGGACAAACGAAGACGAGTATGTTTTGCGTTTCAAAAGTTTTGTCGACTATAATAAGGAAAAAGGAGGAGGGGAAGAGCGTTGTCGTTTGTTCACCTTCACGTACGGAGCGGCTATAGTTTGTTAAATAGTACAGCGAAAATTAGCGATTTAGTGAAAAAAGCGAGCGAGTTAGGCTTTCATTCGCTTGCATTAACGGACGAAAACGTATTATATGGAGCCATTCCGTTTTATAAAGAATGTAAAAGGTATGGAATCAAGCCGATTATCGGCATGATCGCACATGTAAAGCTTGAAGGAGAAGAAGCGTATCCGTTCGTGTTGTTGGCCAAAAGTAACCTAGGTTATCGGCATTTAATGAAAATAAGCAGTGCAATTCAGACGAAAGCAGCGGAAGGAATTCCTGAAAAATGGTTATACCATTATCGTCACGATTTAATCGCGATTACTCCGGGAAGGAATGGTCATGTTGAAACATTGCTTCGTCAACAACAACGGACGAAAGCGCTTGAGATGGTAACGAGGTATAAACGTTTATTTGGTGATGATGCTTTTTATATTGCGATTCAACGTCACGGAATAAAAAACGATGACGATTGGCAACGTGAGCTCATCCGACTTAGCGATGAAACGAACACGCCGATTGTCGCTACGAATGACGTACACTATATCGAAAAAGAGGAAGCGTTCGTGCATGATTGTCTTCTTGCGATTAAACAGGGGATGAAACTTCATGACGAAGGAAGGATAAAACTACCCAATGACGAATACTATTTAAAATCAGTCAATGAAATGACAACCCTATTTGCCGATTTGCCAGAGGCGATGACGAACACAGAAAAAATAGCGGCTCAATGTCATGTTGAAATCGAATTAGGGAACATGAAATTACCAAAATACCCGATACCGACAAACCAAAGTGCGGATGATTATTTGCATGACCTTTGTTTGAAGGGATTATACGAACGGATTTCGTCTCCGTCCTCTGCTTATCTGGAGCGTCTTCATTATGAATTAAAAGTTATTAAAACGATGAACTTCAGCGACTATTTTTTAATCGTCTGGGATTTTATGAATTTTGCACGGAAGCAAGGGATTGTAACGGGACCAGGTCGCGGTTCGGCCGCAGGTTCTCTTGTGGCCTATGTTCTTTATATTACAAATGTGGACCCACTCGAACACGGTTTATTGTTTGAACGGTTTTTAAATCCTGAACGTGTTTCGATGCCTGATATTGATATCGATTTTCCAGACGAACGTCGCGACGAAGTGATTCAATATGTGGCCAATAAATACGGAACACAACATGTTGCTCAAATTATCACGTTTGGTACATTTGGAGCAAGAGCGGCACTTCGCGATGTCGGTAGGGTAATGGGAATAACCGTAGCGGAAACTGAGCGGCTCACGAAACAAATTCCTAACAAATTAGGAATAACGCTTCAAGAAGCATATGAGCAATCACCGCCTTTCAAAGAGGCTGTGAACGCATCGCCAATGTTGCAAAAATTATTTGCAACCGCTTTAAAATTAGAAGGGCTACCACGCCATACATCGACGCACGCAGCAGGAGTTGTCATCAGCGAGCAACCACTTTCAGATATTGTCCCGCTGCAACAAGGACATGGTGAAATATATTTAACACAGTATCCGATGGATGTGTTAGAACAATTAGGATTGTTAAAAATGGATTTTCTTGGGTTGCGTACGTTAACATTCATCGGAAATATATGTACACTTATTCGTCAAAAAACAGGAACAACGGTTGATTTACAAACGATTCCATTCGATGATGAAAAAACATATGCCTTATTAAGCCGTGGCGATACAAGCGGTATTTTTCAACTAGAATCAGAAGGAATGAAAAAAGTGTTAAAACAGCTAAAGCCGTCGCAATTTGAAGATATCGTCGCTGTGAATGCGTTATATCGCCCGGGACCGATTGATTATATTCCTGCATACATCAAACGGAAACACGGTCACGAAACGGTTACTTATCTTCATCGTGATTTAGAACCAATTTTAAAATCTACGTACGGAGTGCTCATTTATCAAGAACAAATTATGCAAATTGCGGCACAAATGGCGAACTTTTCGTTAGGACAAGCGGACTTATTACGTCGAGCGGTTGGGAAAAAGAAAAAAGACATTCTTGACCAAGAAAGAGAGCACTTTGTGAAAGGATGTATCGAAAAAGGGTACGACGAAAAGGTAGCTCACGAATTATACGACTTAATTGTTCGTTTTGCGAATTACGGTTTTAACCGGAGCCACGCTGTCGCTTACAGCATGCTTGCTTATCAACTAGCGTATTTAAAGGCCCATTACCCTTTATACTTCTATGCAGCGTTATTAACGAGCGTTATCGGTGATGAGGAGAAAATTTCTTATTATATTCAAGAAATGAAACAAAAACAGATGGTGTTGTTACCACCTTCGATTAATCAAAGCCGTTATCCATTTTCCATTGAAAATGGCAACATTCGCTACAGTCTTGCAGCGATTAAACATGTTGGTGCAGCTGCCGTGAAAGCCATTGTCGAAGAAAGGAGAAAACGTCCATTTTCCGATTTATTCGATTTTTGTACCCGTTTATCAGGAAAATCTGTGAATCGAAAAACGGTAGAGTCATTGATTTTAGCTGGCTGCTTCGATGAATTTGGTGTAGACCGAGCCGTTTTATTAGCGAGTGTTGATGTGGCGCTTGAACATGCGGAATTGATGGGACCGTATATCGATGGAGATGGCGATTTATTTACGAATGAGTTGTCCCTTAAACCGAAATATGTGGAAGCACCTTCTCTTTCGTTGGATGAGAAGCTAGAGTATGAAAAAGAGTTGCTTGGTGTCTATGTCTCTCCTCACCCTGTTTCTCCGTATGTGAAACGATTTCAAGCAGCTGGAGCATGGATGATTGCTCATGTCGTGAAAGAGAAGATTGAACAAAATGTTCGTATCGGAGCCTACATTTTCCGAGAGCGAAAAACGAGAACGAAAAAAGGAGAGGAAATGGCGTTTTTTACAATTAGCGACGAAAGCGGAGAAATCGAAGCGGTCGCATTTCCGGACGTATATCATCGTTGTCAATCTCTTTTGAAAAAAGGAGAAGTGCTGTTATTGGAAGGGAAAGCAGATATTCGTGGAACAAACGTGCAGTTCGTTATCAAAAGGGTCCTCTCGATTGAGCAATTACATGAATACGGGCGAGCGCTTTATGTAAAAATTTGCCCAGACCATATCGTAGCAGGAAAATTACCATTGCTAAAAGATATGTTACAGAAACATCGTGGGCATATTCCAGTATTTCTTTATTATGAAAAAGAACGGAAAACCGTAAAACTTTCAGAAGAATATGAAGTGAATGCCTCGAATGAATGTTTAACCGAGTTGAGAGAATTATTGGGAAGTAAGTATGTTGTGTTAAAATAATATTTCTTTACTATTGATGGATTTTATTATATTGTATAAACGTTAGGTGGTCAGACCAGTTTGGTTTGGCAATAATTGAAGGAGTGAGTAAATTTGTCTTTACGTGAAGAAGCACTACATATCCATAAAGCTCATCAAGGGAAATTGGAAGTGAAAGCAAAATTTCCGATTACGAATGCCGAACAATTGAGCTTAGCTTACTCGCCGGGTGTGGCAGAGCCTTGCAAAGAAATTGCACATAATCGCGATTTTGTCTATGACTATACGATGAAAGGAAATAGTGTTGCCGTTGTTACGGATGGCACAGCTGTATTAGGGCTTGGAAATATCGGTCCTGAGGCTGCGCTGCCGGTGATGGAAGGCAAGGCAGTCCTATTTAAAAGTTTTGCGGGTGTAGATGCCTTCCCTATTTGCTTAAATACGACTGATGTTGACCAAATCGTTCAGACAGTAAAATTATTAGAACCAACATTTGGCGGCATTAATCTAGAAGATATTGCGGCTCCGAATTGCTTTCTCATCGAAGAGCGTCTGAAAAACGAATTGCAAATTCCAGTGTTTCATGACGACCAGCATGGAACAGCCATTGTAACGGTCGCTGGATTGATGAACGCGTTAAAAATTGTGAAGAAAACGATGAAAGATATTAAAGTCGTCATCAACGGTGCTGGTGCTGCAGGAATTGCGATTATTAAGCTTCTATACCGTTATGGTGTTCGCCATATTATTATGTGCGATTCAAAAGGAGCTATTTTCGAAGGGCGCCCGTATGGCATGAACAAGATGAAGGAAAAAGTTGCTAAAATCACCAACCCTGAAAAAATACAAGGTTCTTTGCAAGAAGTGATCAAAGGTGCTGATGTGTTTATCGGTGTATCGGTCGCAGGAGCGTTAACAAAAGAGATGATTCGTACCATGAACGATGAGCCGATTATTTTTGCGATGGCGAACCCTGTACCGGAAATTATGCCAGAAGATGCGCTTGAGGCCGGAGCGAAAGTAATCGGTACGGGTCGTTCCGATTATCCAAACCAAGTAAATAACGTCCTTGCGTTTCCAGGAATTTTCCGTGGGGCCTTAGACGTTCGCGCGAAACAAATTAACGAAGAAATGAAAATAGCAGCGGTGGAAGCAATCGCTTCACTCGTTACAGAAGAAGAGTTACATCCAGGTTATGTCATCCCTGCGCCGTTTGATCCACGCGTTGCTCCAGCCGTCGCGGCAGCAGTAGCAAAAGCAGCGATTGACACAGGGGTCGCACGCATTCAAGTCAATCCGGAAGATATTGCTAATAGAACGAGGCAAATAGCCATGATAACGCAAAGCGAGTGATATAGCGAACGATGACTTCAAAAGTCTACATTGAAATTTTACAGCAAATTTACCGCATTATAGAAGAAGATAGGCTTGTGGCAGGCGATAAAATTCCTTCCGAACGCGAGTTATCTGAACGTCTTAAAGTAGGACGCTCCTCCGTGCGAGAGGCGTTGCGTGCGCTAGAATTTCTTGGTGTTATCGAAACGCGTCGCGGGGAAGGAACGTATATAAGAGAGTTCGGTGAACATCAACTGATTGATTTGCTCGGAATGTTTATTTTACAGGAGAAGAAAGCAAAAGATGATGTAGTTGAAACAAAGTTGTTGATCGAACAACTTTGTTTGCGATTAGCTTGCAAACGCCGGAGTGAAACACAACTCAATCAACTTAAAGAAATGATCCAACAAAATACGATTGATTACGAGCTTTTTTTTAAATGGGTGCTTGAAGCCGGAAACAATTATTTACTTGAGCGCATTTGGCGGGTATTAAACGACTTTTTTAAACTGCACCAAGAAGTGGTGTCGCTGCCTCTAACGTTTTATGAAAACGTATGGGAAGCATTGAAACAGCAAAATAGTTCGGCGCTTTTTGCATTATTTACGGAACATGTAGAAAAACAATTGTCGAAACCGTTATGACACGTTTTTACAAAAAATATGATCTATTTTATATACAGTAGTAAGATAGGTAGCCTTGTACATTAACTGGCGAAGGAGGGAACACCTCTTGCTAAAAGAGCTGTTTACGAAGAAGAAAAAGTACGCTTCCATTCCTTCTGAACAAGTAAAACAAGAAGTTCCTGAAGGAATTATGACAAAGTGCCCAAAATGTAAAAAAATTATGTATACAAAAGAGCTTGTGAAAAATTTACGCGTTTGCATGAGTTGCCATTACCACCATCCAATGCCATCTCGTGAACGAATCGCGAGTTTGTTAGATGAAGGAAGTTTTCAAGAATATGACGCCGATATGATTTCCGAAAATCCGTTACACTTTCCAGATTATCTTGAAAAGTTAGAAGCGGATCGCCGTAAATCAAAGCTAAATGAAGCGGTCATCACGGGTGAAGGGACGATGAATGGGCACCAAATTGTCATCGCGGTGATGGATTCTGCGTTTCGCATGGGAAGTATGGGATCGGTCGTCGGTGAAAAAATTACGCGTGCGATCGAAAAAGCAAAAGAGCTTCGTGTTCCATTTATCATTTTTACTGCTTCCGGTGGGGCGCGCATGCAAGAAGGTGTGTTGAGCCTTATGCAAATGGCAAAGACAAGCGCTGCGCTAAAACTGTTTAGTGACGAAGGAGGACTCATTATTTCTGTGATGACTCATCCAACGACAGGAGGAGTATCCGCGAGCTTTGCCTCACTTGGTGATTATAATTTTGCTGAACCGGGTGCGCTCATTGGATTTGCCGGTCGCCGCGTTATCGAACAAACGGTGCGAGAAGAACTTCCAGAAGATTTCCAAACTGCGGAATTTTTATTAAAGCATGGACAACTAGATGCAGTCATTCACCGGCACGAACTAAAGGAAACGTTAACGAATGTGCTCGATATCCATCGAACTGGGGGTGAAGGCGGATGGTGGGAGAATTAGAATTTGAAAAACCGCTCATTGAGTTACGAAAAAAAATTAGTGAGCTCAAGGAATTTATGAAAACAGCGGATGTCGACCTTTCAGCAGAAATTGAAAAGTTAGAAGCAAGATTGGAAAAGTTGGAAAACGAAACATACACCAATTTAACGCCGTGGGATCGCGTGCAAATTGCCCGTCATCCTAACCGTCCGACCACGCTTGATTACATTGAGCGGCTATTTACGAATTTTTTAGAATGTCATGGTGACCGTTGTTTTGGAGACGATGAAGCGATCGTTGGTGGAATAGCGAAATACCATGGACTCCCAGTAACGGTTATTGGTCATCAGCGCGGCAAAGATACGAAAGAAAATATTCGCCGCAACTTTGGAATGCCGCACCCTGAAGGATATCGGAAAGCATTACGTCTGATGAAGCAAGCGGAAAAGTTTAATCGCCCAATCATTTGCTTTATTGATACAAAAGGTGCTTATCCAGGTAAGGCAGCGGAAGAAAGGGGACAAAGCGAGGCAATTGCGAGAAACTTGTTTGAAATGGCGGGATTAACCGTACCGATTGTTTGTATTGTAATTGGTGAAGGAGGAAGCGGCGGGGCATTAGCGCTTGGAGTTGGCAACCATATTCATATGCTTGAAAACTCAACGTATTCCGTCATTTCACCAGAAGGAGCGGCGGCGATTCTGTGGAAAGATGCGGCAATGGCCAGAAGAGCGGCTGAAACGATGAAAATTACTGCTCCTGATTTAAAACAACTAGGAGTGATTGATGAAATCATTCCAGAGGTAAGAGGCGGAGCACATCGCAATGTGGACGAACAGGCGAAAGCCATTGACAAAGTGTTAAAACAATCGTTAAAAGAGTTGCTGAAATTAGACGGCACGGCTCTTGTGCAACAACGTTATCAAAAATTTAAGCAAATCGGTCAATTTACGTTTTCTCGGGATGATCTTGGAGTAAAATAGCAGTAACGAGGCTGTCTCATTTGATGGGGCAGCTTTGTTATTACCATTCAATTTTGAAAGAAAAACAAACATTTTGTAAAACGGCGGTTTCTCTATTGTGTTCCGTTATGCTTCGTGTTATTTTATAGAATGTCAACGAGTTTGGGAGGTATGAGGTCGGACTTCTTAGTTAGTTAAAGATTGATGAATACGAGGTGAATGACATGAAAAGAATAGGTGTGTTAACAAGTGGTGGCGACTCACCAGGAATGAACGCAGCGATTCGTGCTGTCGTGCGTAAAGCAATTTACCATGGAGTAGAAGTGTTCGGAATTTATCATGGTTATGCCGGACTGATTGCTGGGAATATTAAAAAACTAGAGGTTGGAGATGTAGGAGACATTATTCATCGCGGTGGTACGATGTTATATACCGCTCGCTGCCCAGAATTTAAAACGCTAGAAGGACAACTAAAAGGGATTGAACAATTGAAAAAGCATGGGATTGAAGGATTAGTTGTCATTGGTGGGGACGGTTCTTACCAAGGGGCGAAAAAATTAACAGAGCACGGTTATCCTTGCGTTGGTGTACCAGGTACAATCGATAATGATATTCCTGGAACGGATTTTACAATCGGATTTGATACAGCTTTAAATACGGTTATTGATGCCATTGACAAAATCCGTGATACCGCTACTTCTCATGAGCGCACATACGTCATTGAAGTAATGGGACGTCATGCTGGCGATATCGCGCTTTGGGCTGGACTTGCTGGCGGAGCGGAAACGATTTTAATTCCTGAAGCAGATTATGATATGGATGATATTATTGCTCGTTTAAAACGCGGACATGAGCGCGGGAAAAAACATAGTATTATCATTGTTGCTGAAGGAGTTGGAAGCGGGGTAGAATTCGGCAACAAAATTCAAGAAGCAACTGGATTCGAAACGCGCGTAACAGTGTTAGGACATGTACAGCGTGGTGGTTCTCCAACAGCGTTTGACCGCGTATTAGCAAGTCGGTTAGGTGCGCGTGCTGTTGAATTATTGCTTGAAGGAAAAGGCGGACGTTGCGTTGGTATTCAAAACAATCAGCTTGTCGATCACGACATTATTGAGGCCTTGTCACAACAACATACCATCGAACAAAAAATGTACCAATTATCTAAAGAACTTTCGATTTAAAAGCACGGTATCGTTACCAGAGATACGGATGGAAAGGAAGAATGAAAAACATGCGGAAAACGAAAATTGTTTGTACGATTGGTCCCGCGAGTGAAAGCGTAGAAAAACTTGTCGAGCTCATCGAAGCGGGAATGAATGTAGCACGCTTGAATTTTTCGCACGGCGACTATGCGGAGCATAGTCAACGCATCAAAAACATTCGTGAAGCAGCGAAACGAACTGGGAAAACCGTAGCGATTCTTCTTGATACAAAAGGACCGGAAATTCGTACGCATAATATGGAAAACGGGGCCATCGAATTAAAAGAAGGCTCACAAGTCATCATTTCGATGGACGAAGTGCTTGGCACTCCTGAAAAATTCTCTGTTACGTATGAACGATTGATCGACGATGTTGCCCCAGGCGCGAAAATTCTTCTCGATGATGGTTTAATTGGATTAGAAGTGCTGTCGGTCAATAAACAACAGCGAGAAATTGTCACGAAAGTCCTCAACAGCGGTGTCTTAAAAAATAAAAAAGGAGTAAACGTCCCAGGCGTTCGAGTAAACTTGCCGGGTATTACCGAAAAAGACCGCCAAGATATTTTGTTTGGAATTGAACAAGGTATTGATTTTATCGCTGCGTCTTTCGTGCGTCGAGCCTCCGATGTGTTAGAAATTCGCGAATTGTTAGAGGCAAACAATGCCCTTGATATTAAAATTATTCCAAAAATCGAGAATCAAGAAGGAGTCGACAATATTGACGAAATTCTTGAAGTAGCCGACGGACTTATGGTCGCACGCGGGGATTTAGGAGTCGAAATTCCAGCGGAAGAAGTGCCACTTGTGCAAAAAGAATTAATTAAAAAATGTAACGCGCTTGGTAAACCGGTCATTACAGCGACACAAATGTTAGATTCGATGCAGCGCAATCCGCGACCAACTCGGGCGGAAGCAAGCGATGTGGCAAACGCCATTTTCGACGGCACAGATGCGATTATGTTATCAGGAGAAACAGCGGCTGGTCTTTATCCAGTCGAAGCAGTGAAAACGATGCATCGAATTGCTTTACGTACAGAACAAGCGTTACAATATCGTGACCTATTAGCGCAACGTACAAAACAAAGCGGAACGACGATTACGGACGCGATCGGTCAGTCCGTCGCTCATACTGCGTTAAACCTCGATGTGGCGGCCATTGTGACACCAACCGTAAGCGGACAGACAGCGCGTATGATTTCAAAATATCGACCAAAAGCACCGATTGTGGCCGTGACGTCCAATGATTCTGTATCAAGAAAATTAGCGCTCGTATGGGGTGTGCATCCACAAGTTGCTCCACAAGTGAATTCGACCGACGAGATGCTTGACATTGCTGTAGAAGCAGCGGTGAAATCAGGAATTGTGAAACACGGTGATTTAGTTGTCATTACAGCTGGTGTTCCGGTGGGAGAAACCGGTTCAACGAACTTGATGAAAGTTCATGTCATTGGTGACATTATTGCAAAAGGGCAAGGAATTGGTCGTAAATCTGCCTTCGGTAAGGCGGTTATTGCGAAAACAGCCGAAGAAGCAATCAATAAAATGCCAGAAGACGGCGGTATTCTTGTCACATGTAGCACGGATGCGGATATGGTGAAAGCATTAGAAAAAGCGGCAGCAATCATTACAGAAGAAGGCGGGTTAACAAGCCATGCCGCAGTAGTCGGGTTAAGTCTTGGCATCCCTGTCATTGTCGGAGTACCAAATGCAACTTCGATTTTAAAAGATGGGCAAGAAATTACCGTTGATGCCGGATTTGGCGCCATCTATCAAGGGCATGCTAGCGTATTATAAGATATAATAAAACAGAGAGGGGGGACCTTCTCTGTTTTATTCTTTTATTAGGAAGGAAGAGGCAACATGCGAATGATTGTAGCGTTGTTCATCATTGTTCCGGCATTGGAAATTGCTTTGTTTGTTCTTTCTGGTCAGACAATCGGAGTATGGCCGACAGTCGCTCTTATTATTACGACAGGTATCATTGGAGCATGGCTAGCGAAACGTCAAGGTTTAGCGGTGATACAGGAAGCGAAAACAGAGTTTATGCGTGGGCGTATTCCACGTGAAGCTGTGCTAGATGGAATTTGTATTTTAGTGGGCGGCGCTCTTTTATTAGCGCCGGGATTTTTGACAGACATCGTTGGTTTTCTATTGCTTCTTCCAGTTACTCGTGCGTTTGCCAAGCCGTTTCTTGCTCGTTGGTTGAAGTCATTTTTTGACACCAAAACATTCTTTTATATAAAAAGATAAGAGCCCTTCTTACAACAAGGAAGGGCTCTCTCACGTTGAAGGTTTTCCGATAATGAAGTGCCAAATATCTTTAAAGACGTTTGCGCTATGTAACGTCCGAATAATAACAAGCAGTACTGGGCCCGCAATAAGACCAAGAAATCCAATGAGTTTAAATCCGACAAATAAAGCAATTAACGTGGCGAGCGGGTCTAAACCGATTGAGGACGAGAGCACTTTTGGCTCCATAATTTGTCGCTGAACTAAAACGACGATATATAAAATACCTAAGCCAATCGCAAACGGTACATCTCCACTTACAGCAGCGTATATAATCCAAGGTACAAACACAGTCCCTGTTCCTAAATATGGTAAAATATCAACAATACCAATAATTAACGCAATCGTAATCGCATAATCGACGCGAAGAATTAACAAACCGATTAATACAATTACGGTTGTAATCGAAATGAGCGTTGCTTGTGCTTTAATAAAACCAAACAGTGCTTTTTTTAAATTAATAAATACTGTCCGTCCGCTTGTCCGCGCTTTTTTTGGTAAAATATTTTGGACAGCTCCACTTAGTCGGTACCAGTCTTTACTAATGAAGAACGTAGCTAATAGAGAAAAAATAATGACTGTCGCTGCATTTGGTAGCCAACCGAGCAGCTTCGGAATGTTTTGTAGTACATCTTGAATGAATTGTCCCACCGTCGTGGCAATCTTTGTGCCAACCGATTGAATGTTATTCATAATCGTACCTTGTTGGCTCGTATCTAAGTTTTTAAACAGGGCAGCCAAATCGTTGTAAATCGGAATAATTTGACTAGCAAAAAAGTCTTCTATATAAACCACTAATTTTTGGAAGTGGTTAGGTACGACGTTTGCTAAATATTGAGTACCTGATACAATTTCTGCAATTAATAGCGTTACTAACCCCGCAACGATCGCAAATAACAGAATTAATGCAACAATGACAGCGAGCGAACGCGGCATTTTCGCTTTTTGTTCCAAATAGTTAACAAATGGATTAATCATAAACGCAATAAAAAAAGCGATAATAAACGGATATGTAACGGTAGATACATAATAAATGCCCATCAAACCGAATACAATGACCGCAACGACAAAGAAAAAGCGAAGAATGCTATATAAATGATGCTTAGACAAAGTTTCACCTCCAGATTTTTTCCATAGTATAATATTACAATTTATATACGCCCATGCAAAGAAAAAGGTTTCGATTTTCATAATGAAAGGAAGAAAGAACATTGAACGAGCCCATTTTATTTTTACTTATTTTGTTGTTAATTGGCATTATGGCCAAAAATCAATCATTAATTATTGCTGTTATAATTTTATTACTTGTGAAAGTGATTGGGTTAGAAGGAAGGTTGTTACCAACGATTCAAGCAAAAGGAATCCATTGGGGAGTAACAGTTATTACCGTTGCTGTATTAACACCGATTGCCACCGGTGAAATTGGCTTTAAACAGCTAGGAGAATCCCTTCAATCGCTTTCTGCTTGGATTGCGCTTTTATCTGGTTTGTTAGTCGCATTAATTGCAAAAAAAGGGGTGACGTTATTAGCGACCGATCCGCACATAACCGCTGCCCTTGTGCTTGGAACAGTTATTGCTGTTTCACTCTTTCAAGGTGTTGCTGTTGGTCCGTTAATCGGGGCCGGGATTGCCTATATGGTTATGAAATTGGTAGAATATTTATAAAAATAATTTTTGTATGATAATATTTTATTAATAATGAGTTGTTTTGATTCACAAAAGTCAGATAATTGTTTATAATATAGGCATAAGCCCTCCCGCTTTTGAGCAAAAAGTCATTCGGGATGATATTCATACTGTCACTCATCGATGAATGAGTGACGGTATGAATACAATATAAAATGTAAGCATTTTCTTTTAGGTTTTTATTCAATTGTTGCGAGCAAGCGCTCGCTCTCGCATCACGAGACACAATGGGAGAAGGGGAATTTTTAGAGAAAAGGAGAGATGGTTATGACAGTAACACGCGGTCTGGAAGGGGTTGTCGCAACGACGTCAAGCATTAGCTCAATCATTGACGACACATTAACGTATGTCGGCTATGACATCGATGATTTAGCAGAAAACGCTACGTTTGAAGAAGTCGTATATTTGCTTTGGCATCGCACGCTTCCAACGAAGCAACAATTGGAAGAATTAAGAAAACAGTTGGCGGAAAATGCAGCCATTCCAAATGAAATTATCGAACATTTTAAATTGTATCCGATTGAGAAAGTACATCCGATGGCTGCATTAAGAACAGCGATTTCTTTATTAGGACTATACGATGAAGAAGCGGATGTCATGGATGCGGAGGCCAACTACCGCAAAGCGATTCGTCTGCAAGCAAAAATTCCAACGATCGTGACAGCGTTTTCACGCATTCGCAAAGGATTAGAACCCGTTGAGCCTCGCAAAGATTTAAGCTTTGCAGCAAACTTCTTATATATGCTGACAGGAAAAGAGCCAAATGAAATTGCTGTCGAAGCATTTGATAAAGCGCTCGTATTGCATGCGGACCATGAGTTAAATGCATCCACGTTTACTGCGCGCGTTTGTGTGGCGACATTATCGGATATTTATTCCGGTGTTACAGCAGCGATTGGTGCGCTAAAAGGCCCACTTCATGGCGGAGCAAACGAGGCTGTTATGAAAATGCTCGAAGAAATTGGTAGTGTAGATAATGTGGATATATATATTCACAAAAAGCTAGAAAACAAAGAAAAGATTATGGGCTTTGGTCATCGTGTCTATCGCCAAGGCGATCCGCGCGCAAAACATTTGAAGAAAATGTCGGAAAAACTCACAAAACTCGTTGGTGAGCCGCATTGGTATGAAATGTCGACAAAAATCGAGGATATTGTCACATCAACGAAGTCATTACCACCAAACGTTGACTTTTATTCTGCGTCTGTTTACCATTGTTTAGGAATTGATCATGATTTATTTACGCCAATTTTTGCGGTGAGCCGCATGTCAGGATGGCTTGCGCATATTTTAGAACAATATGAAAACAACCGTCTCATCCGCCCGCGCGCTGAGTATACGGGACCAGCGAAGCGAGTATATGTGCCAATCGAACAAAGAGGGTAATCATCATTTGGCAATAAGGGGTGAGAAGATGCTTGCATGTTCTCACCTTTATATTAAATAAATTGGAGGTTGTTACAGTGGTTCAAGGAGAAAAAATTACAGTCACAAACGGTGTGCTAAATGTACCAAACAATCCGATTATTCCTTTCATTGAAGGAGATGGAACAGGTCCTGATATTTGGGCAGCAGCCTCTCGTGTATTAGAAGCAGCTGTGGAAAAAGCGTATAAAGGTGAAAAGAAAATTGTTTGGAAAGAAGTTCTTGCCGGCGAAAAAGCGTATAAACTAACGGGAGAATGGTTGCCGCAAGAAACGTTGGATGTCATTCGCGAATACATAATTGCGATTAAAGGTCCGTTAACAACTCCGGTTGGCGGTGGAATTCGTTCTTTAAACGTTGCTCTTCGTCAAGAGCTAGATTTATTCGTTTGCTTACGCCCTGTTCGCTACTTTAAAGGGGTGCCTTCGCCAGTCAAACGCCCTGAAGATACGGATATGGTTATTTTCCGAGAAAATACCGAAGATATCTATGCAGGAATAGAATATGCAAAAGGAACACCAGAAGTGAAAAAAGTCATCGATTTCTTGCAAAATGAGATGGGTGTTCGCAAAATCCGTTTCCCTGAAACATCTGGTATCGGCATTAAGCCAATTTCTGAAGAAGGAACAAAACGTTTAGTTCGCGCAGCGATTAATTATGCGATTGAGCATGGGCGCAAATCCGTAACGCTTGTACATAAAGGAAATATTATGAAGTTTACGGAAGGCGCATTTAAAAACTGGGGTTACGAATTAGCAGAAGAAGAGTTTGGCGATAAAGTATTCACATGGGCGGAATATGACCGCATTGTCGAAGCGGAAGGAAAAGAAGCAGCAAACAAAGCGCAAGCAGAAGCGGAAGCTGCAGGAAAAATCATCATTAAAGATGCGATTGCCGATATTTTCTTACAACAAATTTTAACGCGCCCGCGTGAATTTGATGTAGTAGCAACGATGAACTTGAATGGTGACTACATTTCTGACGCATTAGCCGCTCAAGTCGGTGGTATCGGTATTGCGCCTGGTGCGAACATTAACTATGAAACAGGACATGCCATCTTTGAAGCAACTCACGGTACAGCACCGAAGTATGCAGGATTAGATAAGGTGAATCCATCATCTGTCATTTTATCTGGAGTTATGATGTTTGAACATCTTGGTTGGAACGAAGCAGCGAAACTCATTATTGAAGCGATGGAAAAAACGATTGCTTCGAAAGTCGTGACTTATGATTTTGCTCGCCTCATGGAAGGAGCAACTGAAGTCAAATGCTCTGAGTTTGCGGATGCGTTAATTCGCAATATGGGAGAATAAATTGGACAAACGGAGAGGATGGGAAAAATGGCAATGAAACGTAAAAAAATCTCAGTGATTGGTGCAGGATTTACGGGAGCGACAACCGCGTTTATTTTAGCGCAAAAAGAACTAGGCGATGTTGTGCTTGTTGATATTCCACAATTGGAAAACCCAACAAAAGGGAAAGCACTTGATATGCTTGAATCAAGTCCTGTTTTAGGATTTGACGCGAACATTATCGGTACTTCTGACTATGCAGATACCGCTGATTCTGACATCGTTGTAATTACAGCCGGAATCGCGCGTAAGCCTGGCATGAGCCGCGACGATCTCGTTACGACCAACCAAAAAATTATGAAAGCAGTAACGAAAGAGATTGTGAAATATTCACCAAACTGCTATATCATCGTGCTTACCAATCCGGTTGATGCGATGACATATACAGTGTACAAAGAGTCCGGATTCCCGAAAAACCGCGTCATCGGTCAATCCGGTGTGCTTGATACAGCGCGTTTCCGCACGTTCGTTGCTCAAGAATTAAATCTTTCAGTGAAAGATATTACTGGCTTCGTATTAGGCGGACATGGTGACGATATGGTACCGCTTGTGCGCTATTCCTATGCTGGCGGTATTCCACTTGAAACATTAATTCCAAAAGAGCGTCTTGATGCCATTGTGGAGCGTACGCGTAAAGGTGGCGGCGAAATCGTTAACCTTTTAGGAAACGGTAGTGCTTATTACGCTCCTGCCGCTTCTCTCGTCGAAATGGTCGAAGCGATTATTAAAGACCAACGTCGTGTTCTTCCAGCGATTGCTTACTTAGAAGGCGAGTACGGCTACGAGGGAATTTATTTAGGCGTACCGACGATTTTAGGCGGAAACGGTATTGAAAAAGTAATTGAACTAGAGCTAACAGAAGAAGAAAAAGCCGCTCTTGCAAAATCGGTTGAATCTGTTAAAAATGTCATGAAAGTATTAGAATAAACAAGCAACTGAACAAAAATTCGGGGAAGCCCCCGAATTTTTGTTCAATCTATTAATTGAAAGCGTTTTCTAAACAAAGGGGTGTTATAACCATGTTAAAAAAACGTAAATTAGGGAGAAATATATCGGAAATCACGGTCGGAGAAAAATTAGTGATCAATGCGAAAATCGAAGATAAAGATTTATTGCTTTATCTTGGACTTACAGATGATGCCAATCCTTTGTATATCCAACACGATTATGCTTCGCAAACGCCGCTAAAAAAACCAATTGTTCCTGCGATTATGCTAATGGGAATCATTACATCGGCCATTTCAAAATACTTGCCGGGACCAGGAAGCCATATTAAAAAACATGACATCGATTTTCTGAAACCTGTTTATCACTATGAGCATTTGCAGTTTTTGTTTGAAGTAAAAGACGTGAACATGGATGAGCACTTCATTGATATTGCCGTTGAAGCATTGCGTGATGAAAAAGAGAAAGTGTTAGAAGGAACATTGACGGTTTGCCCTCCATATGCGTTGTCATCGCTAGATAGTCATGTATTAGAAAACTTTTGAATCGAGATGCTGTCTCATGTATGAGACAGCTTTTTTAATTTTTGTGGTATGATAAATATAAAGATATTTATTGAGCATGGAGGAGCATATGAGCAAAAAAGTGTTAGTTGTTGATGATGAACAATCGATTGTGACGCTTTTACAATACAACTTAGAGCAAGCCGGCTTTGAGGTGATCACGGCGAATGACGGGGAAGAAGGGATGAAAAAAGCGCTTGATGAACAACCTGATTTAATGATTCTCGATTTAATGCTGCCAAAAATGGATGGTATGGAAGTATGTAAACAATTAAGACAGCAAAAAATGATGACTCCGATTTTAATGTTAACGGCAAAAGATGACGAATTTGACAAAGTGCTCGGTTTAGAGCTTGGTGCCGATGATTATATGACAAAGCCATTTAGCCCTCGTGAAGTATTGGCGCGCGTCAAAGCAATTTTACGTCGTACGCAATTACTGAATGAACAGGAAGAAAATGAAGACAGCAGTAAAATTCTCATTGGTGATTTAAAAATTCTCCCTGACCATTATGAAGCGTATTTTAACAATGAGCGTCTCGAATTGACGCCGAAAGAATTTGAACTTCTTGTTTATTTAGCGAAACATAAAGGTCGCGTCTTAACGAGAGATCAATTGTTAAGTGCGGTTTGGAACTATGATTTTGCGGGAGATACACGTATTGTCGACGTGCATATTAGCCATTTACGCGAAAAAATTGAACAAAATACAAAAAAACCGTTATATATTAAAACGATTCGCGGATTAGGCTACAAACTTGAGGAGCCAAAAAACAATGACTAGCTTTCGCTCACGATTATTGTTTACGCTTATTTCTTTAATCGTCACGGTACTCATCTGTCTCGGTTTATTATTGGACCAATTATTTAAGGACTTTTATTTAGAAACAATGAATAAACGCATCGAAAAAGAAGCGCGGCTTATTGCATTGTTGCTTGAACATGAAAAAATAGACGTGATTCGAGTCGAATTACATGAGATGAGCGAAACGCTATCATCGCGCATTACTGTATTAGATCGACAAGAACGTACTTTATTGGATACGGGACGAGTAGCCACTATTAGTGATGATACGCATGAACAAATCGTTCGCGACATTTTACACAGTCAAAAAGAAAAGAAACATGGGGTTTCCATCATTGAAGAAAAACATGATGCATATTATTACATCGTGTCTTTTTATCAAAACAATAAAGAAGCTGGATATGTAATTTTAAGCTCTCCTGTTAACTCTTTAAAAAAAGTAAACCAACAAATTTGGGGTGTATTAATTAGCAGTTTAGGAACAGCATTAGTCGTGATTATCTTGTTAGGATTAAAAATTGCCGATCAATATATGAAGCCGATTGAAGCAGCTACAAAAGTAGCGTTTGAATTAGCGAGAGGGAATTATAAGGCGAGAGTGTATGAAAATCACCATGATGAAACCGAAATGCTCAGCAAGTCGATCAATATTTTAGCGCGCAATTTGCAAGAGATGAGTAAAGTGCAAGAAATGCAAACGGACCGTTTACATACGTTAATTGAAAATGTCGGAAGCGGCCTTATTCTTATCGACAGCCGCGGCTATATTAACCTTGTGAACCGCACATACAAAGAAATTTTTCATATTCGTCCGGCTGACTATTTGCACCGATTGTACACCGAAGCGTTCGCTTATAAGGAAATTGTGAAGCTTGTTGACGAAATTTTTATGAAAGAAGTCAAAGTGCGAAAACAGCTTGTATTAATGGTAGATATTGAGCGAAAGCATTTTGAAGTATACGGTGCCCCGATTATTGGCACAAATGACGAATGGAAAGGAATTGTCCTTGTATTTCATGACATTACAGAGCTTAAAAAGCTTGAACAAATGCGCAAAGATTTCGTTGCGAACGTATCGCACGAACTAAAAACTCCGATTACTTCCATTAAAGGGTTTGCGGAAACGTTACTGGATGGCGCGATGAAAGACGAACGAGCATTGGAGCACTTTTTATCGATTATTTTAAAAGAAAGCGAACGCCTGCAAAGCTTAATTCAGGATTTACTAGATTTATCGAAAATCGAACAACAAGGATTTCAATTACAGATTGAAACGGTCAATATGACGCATCTTCTTGAAGAAATGATCGTGATGTTTCAAGGAAAAGCAAAGGAAAAAGATATTCATTTACAATTGAACGCTCCACAACACGTTTATATCGCTGGAGATAGCAACCGCCTAAAGCAAGTGTTTATTAATTTAATTACGAACGCTCTTACGTATACGCCTAAAGGTGGAATGGTCGAGGTGAGCGTTGAACAGCAAAACGAAGAAGTGCTTGTCCATGTTAAAGATACAGGAATCGGTATTGAAGAAAAAGAAATTCCTCGTATTTTTGAGCGATTTTATCGCGTTGATAAAGCGAGAAGCCGTAATTCCGGTGGGACGGGATTGGGACTGGCGATTGTGAAACACTTAGTCGAAGCTCATCACGGCTATATCACCGTAAAAAGCCAAGTCGGAAAAGGAACAACATTTACGGTTCATTTTCCAAAAGAACAATAGATTTACAAAACATTAACAACGCCTTTACTTTCGATTCATAAAAGTTTGTTACTATCACTGTTGAAAACCCCTTCATCCAAGGAGCCAACCCTTGAGAGAGGCGAGAACGAAAAAACGTTCTCGTCTTTTTTTATTTATCGAATGAATCGTGTTACAATAAGTACAAGATTGTTTTTAGGGGGGAACGTTTTGAAAAAGAAACTCGTATTAATTGACGGAAATAGCATTGCGTACCGCGCTTTTTTTGCGTTGCCGCTTTTACATAATGAGAAAGGAATCCATACGAACGCGATTTACGGATTTACAATGATGCTAATGAAAATTTTGGAGGAAGAACAACCGACGCATATGCTTGTTGCGTTTGATGCAGGCAAAACAACATTTCGCCACAAAACATACAGCGAATACAAAGGAGGACGGCAAAAAACGCCGCCGGAACTATCAGAACAATTTCCGTTTTTGCGGGAACTGCTTGCTTCCTATCAAATCTGTACTTATGAATTAGAAAACTACGAAGCGGATGATATTATTGGAACTTTATCCTTGCAAGCCGCTAAAGAAGGATTTGACGTAAAAATCATTTCAGGAGACCGCGACTTAACGCAGTTAGCATCAGATCGTGTGACTGTTGATATTACGAGAAAAGGAATTACCGATGTTGATTCGTATACACCGGAATTTGTCATGGAAAAGTACGGAATTACTCCGAAGCAAATCATCGATTTAAAAGGGTTAATGGGAGATGCGTCTGATAATATTCCAGGTGTTCCGGGGGTTGGAGAAAAAACGGCATTGAAATTATTAAAAGAGTTTGGCACCATTGAAAACTTGCTGAATTCCCTTGATAAAGTGAGCGGAAAAAAGCTGAAGGAAAAATTGGAAGAGCATCGTGAGCAAGCGCTGATGAGCAAAGAATTAGCCACGATTTTGCGCGAAGCACCTTTAGAAATTTCACTCGAAGATACAGAGTATAAAGGATATGACATTGAAAAAGTCGTCGCGTTATTTAAAGAGCTTGGCTTCAACTCTTTGTTAAGCAAAATAGGACAAAGAGAAGAAGTTCAAGAACAAGCAGAGTTGCATGAAATTAAGTACACGTTTGTCACTGAAGTAACTGATGAGCTATTATCTAATCACTCCGCTCTCATTGTTGAAGTGTTGGAAAGCAACTATCATAAAGCACCGATTCTTGGGTTTGCGGTTGTCAATGAGAAAGGAAAGTTTTTTATTTCAACGGAAACGGCCTTTGCTTCAGAGACGTTTAAACATTGGCTTGAAGATGAACGTCAGAAAAAGAGTGTATTTGATGCGAAAAGGGCGATTGTTGCTTTAAAGTGGCACGGTATCCATCTAAAAGGAATTGAATTTGATTTGCTTATCGCCTCTTATATTCTCAATCCTTCCGAATCAACGGAAGATATCGCTTCGATCGCAAAAATAAAAGGTTATACTAATGTGCAAACCGATGAAACGGTGTACGGAAAAGGGGCCAAACAGAGCGTTCCAAACGTGAATGTTCTTGCCGAGCATCTTGTCCGAAAAGCGTTAGCGATTTACGAGCTGCAACATCAGTTTGTCCAAGAGTTACAAGAAAACGAACAATATGAGTTATTTATGGAGCTAGAGCTGCCATTAACGTTTATTCTCGCGGACATGGAGTTTACAGGCGTAAAAATTGACGTCGACCGCTTAAAGAAAATGGGAGAGGAGCTAACGGAACAGCTAAAAGAAATTGAACAAAAAATATACGAGCTCGCCGGACAAGAATTTAATATTAACTCGCCGAAGCAATTGGGTGTCATTTTATTTGAAAAACTGAATTTACCTGTTATTAAGAAAACGAAGACAGGATATTCCACGTCAGCGGATGTCCTTGAAAAGCTTGCTCCATATCATGAAATTGTCGAAAAGATTTTACATTACCGTCAATTAGGAAAAATTCAATCGACATATATTGAAGGTCTTTTAAAAGTCGTTCATAAAGATACAAATAAAGTGCATACCATCTTCAATCAGGCGCTTACACAAACGGGGCGTTTAAGTTCGACAGAACCTAACCTGCAAAATATTCCGATCCGTTTAGAAGAGGGAAGAAAAATCCGCCAGGCGTTTGTGCCGTCACAGCCTGACTGGGTTATTTTTGCAGCAGACTATTCGCAAATTGAATTGCGCGTGCTTGCTCACATCGCCAACGATGAAAACTTAATTGAAGCTTTCGTCAAAGATTTAGACATTCATACGAAAACAGCGATGGATGTATTCCATGTGAAAGAAGAAGAAGTAACTGCGAACATGCGCCGCCAAGCGAAAGCGGTCAACTTTGGAATTGTATATGGCATCAGCGATTACGGACTGTCGCAAAACCTAAATATTACCCGGAAAGAAGCCGCACAGTTTATTGAGCGTTATTTTGCAAGCTTCCCTGGTGTAAAGCAATATATGGAAGAGATTGTACAGCAGGCAAAGCAAAAAGGATATGTCACGACGCTGTTACATCGCCGCCGCTATTTGCCGGACATTACAAGCCGCAATTTTAACTTGCGCAGCTTTGCTGAGAGAACAGCAATGAACACACCAATTCAAGGAAGCGCGGCTGACATTATCAAAAAAGCGATGATTGATTTGGCACAACGCCTAAAAGAAGAGAAGCTCCAAGCAAGAATCTTATTACAGGTGCACGATGAATTGATTTTAGAGGCGCCAAAAGCAGAAGTGGAGCGTTTAGAACAAATTGTCCCTGAAGTGATGGAACATGCGATTGAATTAAAAGTACCACTGAAAGTTGATTATCATTTCGGACCAACATGGTATGATGCGAAATAAAGGAAGTGATAACAGTGCCAGAATTGCCAGAAGTCGAGACGATCAGACGAACGCTTATTCCGTTAACAGTTGGAAAAACAATTCAAGATATAAAAGTATTTTGGCCGAACATCATTAAAAGACCGAATGATGTAACACAATTTATTGAGATATTAAAAGAGCAAACGATTCATGATATCGGACGGCGCGGGAAATTTCTGAAATTCCTTTTAGATGAGCACGTCCTTGTATCCCATTTGCGAATGGAAGGACGTTACCTCTTGCAAACAACCGAGGCACCGCTCGAGCCGCATACGCACGTTATTTTTCAATTTACCGATGGTACAGAATTACGCTATCGCGATGTACGAAAATTCGGCACGATGCATGTATCGAAAAAAGGAGAAGAAGAACAAGAATTGCCTTTGTCCCAACTTGGACCGGAGCCGTTTTCTAAATCATTCACTTGGGAATTTTTTGCCGACAAGCTCCAAAAAACGAATCGAAAAATAAAAAATGTGCTTCTTGATCAAACCGTTGTGGTCGGGCTTGGGAATATTTATGTCGACGAGGTGTTGTTTCGCGCTGGAATTCATCCAGAACGTCCCGCTCATTCCTTGCAAGAGGAAGAGATTCATCGCCTTCATCGCGAAATTGTCTTGACGTTAGAAGAAGCGATTGAAAAAGGGGGCAGCACGGTGCGATCATACGTCAATACTCAAGGAGAACCCGGCATGTTTCAGCTTCAACTATTCGTATACGGGCGTAAAGGAGAGCCGTGTCTAAAATGCGGACAACCCATCCAAAAAATCGTTGTCGGCGGTCGCGGTACGCATTATTGTGAGCGATGCCAACTATAAATGATATTGAATGATAGGGGGTGGGGAAATGGCGTTAACGATCGGACTAACGGGTGGTATTGCGAGCGGAAAAAGCACCGTCGCACAGATGTTGCGGGAACTCGGCATCCCTGTCATTGATGCCGATCAAGTTGCCCGCGAAGTCGTTGAAATTGGAAAAGAAGCGTATATTCAAATTATTGAAACGTTCGGTCGCGACATTCTTCAAGAAAATGGAGAAATTAACCGTGCGAAACTTGGGCAAATCGTCTTTCATGATGAAGAAAAACGAAAAAAATTAAACGCAATCGTCCATCCGGCTATTCGTAAAAACATGATTGCGCAAAAAGAAGCGTATATCAATAGCGGGGAAAAGACCATTGTCCTTGATATCCCGCTTTTATTTGAAAGCGGGTTAACGCGTCTTGTTGATAAAATTATTGTTGTGTACGTCGATGAACATATTCAGCTAGAGCGACTGATGAAGCGTAATGGATTTTCTAAAGAAGAAGCGATGGCAAGAATAAACGCACAAATGCCTTTAATCGAAAAAGTTGCTAAAGCTGATGCGGTGATTGACAATAATGAAACAATTGAAAAAACGAAGCAGCAGTTAGTGCATATTTTAATGAGGTGGGGCGTCCTATAAAATTTAGGACGCCTTTTTTATTATTTTTATGTTATTTTCTCTCCACAAACTATTAAAATATGTTATACTAATTATACAAACGACCGTTAATTAGTATAGCATATATAAGGGGAGAAAACGAATGAAAGCAAAAGTAGCGATTAATGGGTTTGGAAGAATCGGAAGAATGGTATTCCGTAACGCGATTGATTCAGAAAACTTAGAGATCGTTGCGGTTAATGCGAGTTATCCAGCCGAAACATTGGCTCATTTAATAAAATATGATTCCAATCATGGGAAGTTTTCCGGGGAAGTCATTCCGTTAGAAGATGGTCTTCTTGTCAACGGAAAAAAAGTAATGTTATTGAATTCACGCGATCCGAAAGAACTTCCGTGGAAAGAACTTGATATCGATATTGTTATCGAGGCAACAGGAAAATTTAATTCAAAAGAAAAAGCAAGTCTTCACTTAGAAGCAGGAGCAAAGCGCGTGATTTTAACAGCACCTGGAAAAAATGAAGATGTGACCATTGTGATGGGCGTTAATGAAGAAATGTTAGACATTGAGAACCATTTCATTATTTCGAACGCCTCTTGTACAACGAACTGCCTTGCTCCCGTTGTAAAAGTGCTTGATGAAGCTTTTGGAATTGAAAATGGTCTTATGACAACCGTTCATGCCTATACAAATGACCAAAAAAATATCGATAATCCACACAAAGATTTACGTCGTGCTCGTTCTTGTGCACAATCGATTATCCCAACGACAACAGGTGCAGCGAAAGCGTTGTCACTAGTACTGCCGCACTTAAAAGGAAAATTGCACGGAATGGCGCTCCGCGTTCCAACGCCAAATGTGTCTTTAGTTGATTTAGTGGTGGACGTCAAACAAGATGTAACGGTGGAAGAAGTGAATGAAGCATTCATTCGTGCTGCAAACGGACCGTTACAAGGAATTCTCGATTTTACGACAGAACCGCTTGTTTCTATCGACTTTAATACAAATCCGCATTCAGCGATTATTGATGGATTATCAACCATGGTGATGGAAGGAAGAAAAGTAAAAGTGCTCGCATGGTATGACAACGAATGGGGTTATTCATGTCGAGTGGTTGACTTAGCAAATTTAGTAGCAAGCAAAATGATGGAAAGACTTCAAGTGAATGCTTAAAACATAAAGCGCTGATGGTAGCGATCAGCGCTTTTACTATTTATTTCATAAGTAAAATGAAATGGTAAAGTAATAAGTAAATTCCTATAAAAAGTGCGCTTTTAACAAAAAAATTTAAAAAGTGTGTTGCAAAAAAAAAACAAACAAAGTATACTATGTTTCGTGAACTTCTTAAACGCACGGTAATGTGACTACTTAAAGGGTTAGGACCTCTTTGGACTAACTTTCCCCCGTGGTAGTTATACATGCCATTATGCAGAAGAAATTCATGTTTATTTTTTTGAAAATTTGTTAAAGGGGGATCATTTGGATGGACACAATGGGTCGTCACGTTATCTCAGAATTATGGGGATGCGATTTTGATAAGCTGAACGATATTGAATTCATTGAAAAAACATTTGTTGATGCGGCATTAAAATCAGGTGCTGAAATTCGTGAGGTAGCATTCCATAAGTTTGCACCACAAGGAGTAAGCGGTGTTGTTATTATTTCTGAATCTCACTTAACGATTCACAGCTTCCCAGAACATGGATATGCTAGCATCGACGTTTATACTTGCGGACACTTAGATCCAACCATTGCGGCTGATTATATCGCCGAAGCATTAGGTGCACAAACGCGTGAAACGATTGAACTTCCGCGTGGCATGGGTCCAATCGAAGTAAAAAAAGCAAAAGCTCTGTAAATAATAATGGGAACAAAAAGAGGTGTAGATTCTGCACCTCTTTTTTTACATTGTACATATACAGACAAGTGATGGTATGATAATAGTAAATATGGTGGTGTAAGGAGCGGCAAGGAAGATGAGCGTTTGGAACAAGTTAAAGTATGCACTGACGAATCATTGTGAAACGCGGGAAAACCATGAAGATGAGCAATTGAGAAGCCGCTACTATAAAACGACGAACACAAACGCTATCAAGGTTGTTAAGGAACTGATCGAGTCTTCACCTGATTATGAATTGTTATCGGTTTCTGAAGAACGAGGAGAATTTAGCGTTACCACTCGACGTGGAAAAAAAGCGTTTATTGTGATTACCGTTATTTCTGTTCGTCCGTTTGAAACAGCAATTGATTTTTCCGTGACGACAGATACGAAAGTGTTGCCATTTGATTTTGGTTGGAGCCGACGGGTGATTTTAGACTTATACAACAAATTAAACCAACGTCTTCCTTATATTGGATCAGGAATCAATGGATAAGGAAACGGCTTGTCCGCTGCCGGTTGTTTCGTTATGATAAAAGTAAGAATTAAAACGGAGCTGGTTATATGAAATGTCCATCATGCCAACATAATGGCACGAGGGTATTGGACTCTCGTCCTGTTGATGAAGGTCGGTCGATTCGGCGCAGAAGAGAATGTGAGCAATGCCACTATCGCTTTACGACATTTGAAAAGGTCGAAGAGATGCCACTCATTGTTGTGAAAAAAGAAGGAACGCGAGAAGAGTTTAGCCGCGAAAAAATTTTACGTGGCTTAATTAAAGCGTGCGAAAAACGCCCTGTTGCGCTAGAGCAGCTTGAACAAATTACCCAAGAGATTGAAAAGGAGTTACGCAATCGGGGAGTGGCGGAAGTGAAGAGCGAAACAATCGGCGAAATGGTGATGGAACGTCTATCGAAAGTGGACGAAGTTGCTTATGTTCGGTTTGCCTCTGTTTACCGGCAGTTTAAAGATTTGAATGTATTTATTGAAGAATTGAAAGAACTGATTAAAAAGGAACAGCGCTAAAGGGCTTAAGTGGTGAAGGTAAGCCCTTTTTTTAGTATCGAAAAACGATATTGGAAGGTCGAGAGTATGGAACATCATTGGAAGGAGTTAATTCCTGTTGACCGTTATATCGTGCGCAGTAATGGGATTTTGCACGATTTTGACCGAAAAGTATTAACGTTGTTGTATCAACCGTTAATCGGTTACCGAGCGTTCAGCTTATACATGACATTGTGGGGAGAATTAGAACAACAGCTTTGGGGAGAAGAAACGACACATCATAGTTTAATGGCGGGCATGCAATGCAGTTTGAAAGAGATTTATGATGAACGTTTAAAGTTAGAAGGAATTGGTTTATTAAAAACGTATGTCAACAACGAACAAGACCCGAAACAATTTATTTACGAACTGCAGCCACCGCTGACACCGGAACAGTTTTTTACCGATGGCGTTTTGAACGTTTTCCTCTATAATCGAGTTGGTAAGACAAGGTTTCAAAAATTAAAACAATTTTTTTCTACCCCATCGATCGACCGAACGAAATTTTTTCCTATTACTCGATCGTTTAACGATGTTTTTTATTCTGTTCATCCGGAGCAGATGGTTGCGGTCATGGGCGATGACAAGAAAGCGGATTTACATGTGTCGGATGGTTATGAATACATCGGACGAAGCGAAGAGCGTTACGTGCTGGACGATGAGGTATTTGATTTTGAGTTATTTTTTGCTGGATTGTCCTCTCACATCGTACCGAAACGAGCGATTAATGCAAAAGTTAGGGAAGCAATTAAGAAATTAGCGTTTTTATATGGAATTGGTCCACTTGATATGCAAAAACTAGTCATGAATGTCATTGATCCTTATGAACACATTGATATTGAGGCGTTACGAAAGGCAGCGCGCGACTGGTATCAGTTTGAGCGCGGAGAATCCCTGCCAAGTTTAAGCACACGTGTCCAACCTCTTCCGTATCGGACGATGGCTGATATGGAGCCAACGACAAAAGAGGAACAACTGATTAAGCAGTTAGAAACGATTTCACCGCGTCAGTTGCTGATCGATATTTCTGGTGGTGCCGAACCTTCTATGAGCGATTTGCAACTCATTGAAGATATTATGTTCCAGCAAAAATTGCTGCCTGGCGTCGTCAATGTATTAATTTATTATGTGATGCTGCGTACGGATATGAAGCTGTCGAAAGCGTATGTCGAAAAAATTGCTAGCCATTGGGCGCGAAAAAAAATTCGTACCGTCAAAGAAGCAATGGAGCTGGCCAAGCGGGAAGCAAAGAAATATCAAAGTTGGGCG
Organism: Anoxybacillaceae bacterium; assembly: GCA_041920415.1. Classification (GTDB taxonomy): domain Bacteria; phylum Bacillota; class Bacilli; order Bacillales; family Anoxybacillaceae; genus JBHGYD01. Next base: position 139,597 of record JBHGYD010000028.1, on the reverse strand, counting down.
AATGAAAAAGAGAAAAAAGTGAATAAAAAAGTGATTCGTAAAGAAATGTTACCTGATTGGTTAAACATGGATTATAGTCAAAACGAAAGCGAAACGAAACAGGAGCAAGACGTCGATTTGGAAGAAAAACGAAGAGAATTAGAGGAGCGATTGAAAAAATATCGCAATGAGTAAATGAAATGTAGGATGTGGAAACGATGGAACCAATGAATCAAATACTCAGCCGATTACTCCACCGTAAAGATTTTCAACAAAGATATGAACAATTAAAAAAAGAAATTCTTTCTCATAAAGAAGTGCGTGAATTTTTACGGAAACATGAAAACGAAGTAACGAAAGAAATGATTGACCGCAGTTTAATGAAGTTATACGAATTTGTAGAACAAAGCAAAAACTGTGGGCAATGCCTGAGCTTACAGCAGTGTAAAAATTTATTACAAGGTTATCATCCGCGTCTTGTCTTGCAAGGAAACGCGATCGATGTTCAATACGATCGGTGTCCAGCAAAAGTGAAGTATGATGAACGAAAACGGCAGGAAGCGCTTATCCAAAGTATTTTTGTTCCAAGAGAAATCTTGCAAGCGTCGCTATCGGATATTGACCTCACTGATGAAGGTCGAATGAAGGCCATCGAATTAGCGGAGCAGTTCGTTTCACGTTATGAGCCGGGTAAAAAGATGAAAGGACTCTATTTGTACGGCTCATTTGGTGTAGGGAAAACATACATTCTTGGCGCGATTGCTAATGCCCTGGCCAAGAAAAACATCCCGTCGCTCATCGTTTACGTGCCGGAATTTTTCCGTGAGTTAAAAAGCTCCTTGCAAGACCAAACGATCAACGAAAAGCTGGAGTATGTCAAAAAGGTGCCCATTTTAATGCTAGACGATATTGGCGCAGAGTCGATGTCAAGCTGGGTGCGCGATGATCTGTTAGGCCCGATTTTACAATATCGCATGTTGGAAAACTTGCCGACTTTCTTTACATCAAATTTTGACTTACAACAACTGGCCCATCATTTAACGTATTCGCAACGCGGTGAAGAAGAACAAATGAAAGCCGCACGCATTATGGAACGAATTCGCTACTTGGCCCAACCGGTTGAAATTAAGGGGAGAAACCGGCGCCTTGATGGATAAATAGCCCTGCAAGATATCTCATGATCAATGAGATATCTTTTTTTACGAATCAAGAACGTAATGTCCTTTCGCTTTTCTGATTCTAAATTGGCTTGTCTCCCCATATATATGGAACAAGCATTCACTCATAAAGGGGGGACAACGTTGATTGAAATTTATTTCGAGCAAGCAAACGATGCCGAAAAACTATTTTCCGTCTTGAAACAGAACCAGCAAAGCGAAAAGGATCCGCTCTTTCAATTAGCGTGCAATGGTGATTCGCGCGTGACAATTTACGTACATAAAAACATTGGCGAAGACATTTCCTTCTTTCTCATTCCGTCGATCACCACGTTTATCATTCGCTTTATTGAGGATCGTCTTTTGTTATCGATTATTTCGGGCACATTTTATTTTAAAGACGAGGAGGAGCAACAACAAATTTTGCAGCTTGCTCACTCGTTTATTGACGGAGAGCGGTGCGATTATCGGAGCGACCACGAACGTGTCGTCCCGCGTGAAACGTTAATTGAAGAAGCGCTGTCGCTATTTTTGAAAGACGATCTTTCTTTTTCGTTTGAATCGTTTGTCAAGTTTCGCTTAAAACAGTACATGGACCGTTTGCAACATTATGTAGAGTTAGCCATTGATGAGTATAAGCTTGAGCAAGAATATCAAAACTTTATTCAAATGTTGCGCGATTGTTTACAGTCGCGTCAGCCGAAATTATTAACCGTCCACTTAGTACATGATCCGCCTACCTTTATTTTTTACGATGAACAGTTTCGTGAAATGACGACGAACGAGTTAAAATATTTAATTGATCGAACCCTTATTGTTAGCCAGCCGATGTATATTGATTCTTCCGTGTTAGCGCCGCTCGTTTCGATCGCACCGCAAAAAATTTATTTATACACAACGCACGAAGATGACGGAATGGTACAGACGATTCAAAATGTGTTTCAAGAGCGCATTCATCTATGCCATCCAGCCGATTTTTGTAAAAATGACAAACAGACGGTAAAAAGATTCGATACGACCACTTGATTTTTGAAATTTCTCGCACTATAATTACGTACATAAAAACATTGGAATAAAGTAAAAAGTAATGATGAGGACATGGGTGTATTTTTACGGTTTCCAGAGAGGGAAGGCATCGGCTGGAACCTTCCTAACACGAAAAATGCACTTACCACCTCTAAACTTCAGCAGTGAACGATGACGCTTCATCTAGTAATTGCTGACGGCAAGCACCGTTATGCTATTCGAGCCATCGTTCTAGGTCAGTAGTGTCTTTTGCTGCCTGCGATGGGAAGAAGGGTGGAACCACGAAACAAACTCGTCCCTTAATTGAGGGATGAGTTTTTTTATTTTGAATGAAGGAGGAGTGAAACAGGTATGTCAGATGTCATCAAAATTACATTTCCTGATGGTGCGGTAAAGGAGTTTCCAAAAGGAACGACAACGGAAGACATTGCTGCATCGATTAGCCCAGGTCTTAAGAAAAAAGCGATTGCTGGAAAGCTAAACGATAAAATGATTGATTTACGCACACCGATTTATGAGGACGGAGCGATTTCGATCATTACGCAAGATATGCCAGAGGCACTTGACATTTTGCGCCATAGCACAGCTCATCTCATGGCACAAGCGATTAAACGTTTGTACAAAAATGTCAAACTCGGCGTCGGTCCAGTCATTGAAAATGGTTTTTATTATGATATCGATATGGAAGAGTCATTAACACCGGAAGACCTTCCAAAAATCGAAAAAGAAATGCAAAAAATTGTGAAGGAAAACCTTGAAATTGTTCGAAAAGAAGTAAGCCGCGAAGAAGCGATTCGCCGCTATGAAGAAATTGGTGATGACTTAAAACTTGAGCTTATTAACGATCTTCCGGAAGGAGAAGTCATTTCCATTTATGAACAAGGCGAATTTTTCGATCTTTGCCGCGGTGTTCACGTTCCATCAACGGGAAAAATTAAAGAATTTAAGCTATTGAATATTGCTGGTGCTTACTGGCGCGGTGACAGCAAAAACAAAATGCTGCAGCGCATTTACGGAACAGCGTTCTTCAAAAAAGAGGATCTTGAAGAACATCTCCGCTTGTTACAAGAAGCAAAGGAACGCGACCATCGCAAATTAGGCAAAGAACTTGAGTTGTTTACAACATCACAAAAAGTGGGACAAGGATTGCCGCTTTGGCTACCAAAAGGGGCAACGATTCGCCGGGTGATTGAGCGGTATATTGTTGATAAAGAAATTGAACTCGGTTATCAACATGTGTATACTCCAGTTCTTGGAAGTGTTGAGTTATACAAAACATCCGGGCACTGGGACCATTATAAAGACGGCATGTTCCCGCCGATGGAAATGGATAACGAGCAGCTTGTGCTTCGTCCAATGAACTGTCCGCACCATATGATGGTTTATAAAAATAAAATTCATAGCTATCGTGAGTTGCCAATTCGCATTGCAGAACTCGGAACGATGCACCGTTATGAAATGTCCGGTGCGCTTACAGGACTTCAACGCGTGCGCGGCATGACACTCAATGATGCGCATATCTTTGTACGACCTGATCAAATTAAAGACGAGTTTAAGCGTGTTGTGAACTTGATCATAGAGGTTTACAAAGACTTTGGATTAAACGATTACTCGTTTCGCCTTTCTTATCGCGATCCGCACGATAAAGAAAAATATTATGACGATGATGCGATGTGGGAAAAGGCGCAAAGCATGCTAAAAGAAGCGATGGACGAGCTCGGATTAGAGTACTATGAAGCTGAAGGGGAAGCAGCGTTCTACGGTCCGAAATTAGACGTGCAAGTACGGACAGCGCTCGGAAAAGATGAAACATTGTCAACTGTTCAGCTCGATTTCTTATTGCCGGAGCGTTTTGATCTAACGTACATTGGTGAAGACGGCAAACCACATCGTCCTGTTGTCATTCACCGCGGGGTTGTTTCAACGATGGAACGTTTTGTGGCGTTCTTAATTGAAGAATACAAAGGCGCATTCCCAACTTGGCTCGCTCCGGTGCAAGTAGAAGTTATTCCAGTTTCGCCGGCAGCCCATCTCGATTACGCTTACCAAGTCAAAGAAAGACTGCAATCACAAGGATTCCGTGTCGAAGTCGATGAGCGCGATGAGAAAATCGGCTACAAAATTCGTGAAGCACAAATGCAAAAAATTCCGTACATGCTCGTTGTCGGCGACAATGAAATGAAAGAAAACGCCGTAAATGTTCGCAAATACGGGGAGCAAAAAAGCGAAACGATGGCGCTCGATACTTTTATCGATGCACTCAAAGCAGAAGTGCGCCGATAAAAGCAAGCGACGAGATTTTTTGAAAATTTGTATTGCCAAATTAGAAGCAATCCATTATAATGAAAAACGTTGTGTATAAATAAGGGAATGAGTCTTGACATACTACTTTGTTCATGATATACTATCCAAGGTAAATAGAATACTTGTTTGTGACATAAGCAGAAGCACCCCGCTTCTCACCTGATTGACGCTTCACTTGCTGTTGACAGGTTTGTTACGATTCGTACACATATCAATGTTGATCGTAATTAGTGTGGGTGTCGTATGCACTCACACTTTTTTATTACAAAAACCTGTAACGCAAGGGATGCATGAACAAACAAGGGATTCGTGAATAAACCTTGGAGGTGGCTAGTTATTAGCAAAGATTTCATTATTAATGAAAATATTCGTGCACGCGAAGTTCGTTTAATCGATCCAAATGGCGAGCAATTAGGTATTAAGTCAAAACAAGAGGCGTTAGAAATCGCCGCAAGACTCAACCTTGATTTAGTCATGGTTGCTCCGAATGCGAAACCGCCTGTATGCCGCATTATGGACTACGGCAAATTCCGTTTCGAGCAACAAAAGAAAGAAAAGGAAGCGCGTAAAAAGCAAAAAGTAATCAATGTAAAAGAAGTGCGCTTAAGTCCGACAATCGAGGAGCATGACTTTAACACGAAGCTCCGCAACGCGCGCAAGTTCCTTGAAAAAGGCGATAAAGTAAAAGCGACGATTCGCTTTAAAGGACGGGCGATTACGCATAAAGAAATCGGTCAACGTGTATTAGACCGTTTTTCTGAAGCATGCGCCGATATTGGCGTTATCGAATCTGCACCAAAAATGGACGGTCGCAGCATGTTCTTAGTGTTAGCACCGAAAAACGACAAATAACGGAACGAGGAGGAACACCCTATGCCAAAAATGAAAACTCACAAAGGCTCTGCAAAGCGTTTTAAAAAGACGGGTACTGGTAAGTTAAAACGTTCTCATGCGTTTACTAGCCACTTATTCGCAAACAAAACACAAAAACAAAAACGTAAACTTCGCAAAGCAACATTAGTATCTTCTGGCGATTTCAAACGCATTCGTCAATTACTTGATAACTTAAAATAATTCGGAAATGAAACACAAGATTTAGGAGGGAATACACATGCCACGTGTAAAAGGCGGAACAGTAACGCGCAGACGTCGCAAAAAAATTCTTAAACTCGCAAAAGGCTATTTCGGTTCTAAGCATCGTTTATATAGAGTTGCAAACCAACAAGTAATGAAATCTTTAATGTACGCGTACCGCGACCGTCGTCAAAGAAAACGCGACTTCCGTAAGCTTTGGATTACGCGTATTAACGCAGCAGCTCGCATGCACGGTCTTTCTTACAGCCGTTTTATGCACGGTTTAAAATTAGCGGGTGTTGAAGTAAACCGCAAAATGCTTGCTGACTTAGCGGTAAACGATGCAGCAGCATTCGCGCAATTAGCAGACCTTGCGAAAGCGAACTTAAATAAATAACACGATATATGACCATTCTCGTTTGCGGGGATGGTCATTTTTTGTAAAGTGAGGAAAGACAATGACATTATACGTTCTATTTGTAAATATCATAGGATTTTTCATCATGGCAGTCGATAAGCAAAAGGCAAAAAAAGGAAAATGGCGCATCGCAGAAAGTACGATTTGGTTTGTTTCGTTCATTGGCGGTGCCATGGGAGCAACGATTGGAATGCATTTGTTTCATCATAAGACCAAACATTACTTATTTCGCTACGGTCTACCTTTCCTTGCTGTTCTCGATATCGTTATCTATTTTACTTTTTATCAGTAATGGGGGAGACAAACATGGATTTACAAAAACTTTATTCATTGCAACAACAATTAGATATGCACATTGAAACAAAGCACGGATTGCATGAGGAAAACTTAGTAGAGAAAAAGATATTGGCTCTTCTTGTGGAAATTGGCGAACTGGCCAATGAAACGAGGTGTTTTAAATTTTGGAGTTTGAAGCCTTCTGCACCACAGGATAAAGTGCTCGAAGAATATGTGGATGGCTTGCATTTTATTCTATCTTTAGGTCTTGAATTAAATTTTGTTTACAATGTGGATAAAATAAAGAAAGAAACGGAAAACTATTCACTTGTCGAGCAATTTTTGTGTGTCTTTCAAGCGGTAAACGAGTTTCAACAGACAAAAACGCTTAAAGCGTATAAGCGTTTATTCACAAATTATTTGCAGCTTGGTGAATCTTTAGGCTTTACTTATGAACAAATCGAACAAGCATACATCAGCAAAAACGAAGTAAATCACGAGCGGCAAAATCAGAATTATTAACAAATTTTGTACATTTGAGAACGTTTTCTGTATAATGAGTATGGAGTACGTAAGAAAGGGGTTCAACCATGAAAAAATTAGATGAAACATTAACGATGCTGAAGGATTTAACCGATGCAAAAGGTGTGCCAGGTAATGAACGTGAAGCACGCGAAGTGATGAAGAAATACATAGCTCCTTATGCCGATGAAGTAACGACGGATGGTCTTGGCAGTTTAATCGCCAAAAAAGTAGGGAAGGAAAACGGTCCAAAAATCATGGTCGCTGGCCATTTAGATGAAGTCGGTTTTATGGTTACACAAATTGATGAAAAAGGGTTTATCCGCTTTCAGCCATTAGGTGGCTGGTGGGGACAAGTCATGCTCGCTCAACGCGTCACGATCATGACAAAAAAAGGTGATATCACAGGTGTCATCGGCTCCAAGCCACCGCATATTTTACCGCCGGAAGCGCGCAAAAAACCGGTTGACATTAAAGATATGTTTATTGATATCGGTGCCTCAAGCCGTGAAGAAGCAATGGAATGGGGTGTACGCCCGGGCGATTCGATCGTTCCATATTTTGAATTTACGGTCATGAACAACGAAAAAATGCTGCTTGCGAAAGCATGGGACAACCGCATTGGCTGCGCGATTGCGATTGACGTGTTAAAACAATTAAAAGATGTCGAGCATCCAAACGTTGTATACGGTGTCGGAACTGTGCAAGAAGAAGTCGGCTTGCGTGGTGCGAAAACATCTGCTAACTCCATCCAGCCGGATATTGCGTTTGCTGTGGATGTGGGTGTGGCCGGAGATACACCAGGCGTTTCTGAAAAAGAAGCAATGGGCAAGCTTGGCGCTGGTCCGCATATCGTGTTATACGATGCGACGCTTGTTTCACATAAAGGCTTGCGCGAGTTTGTCATTGACGTAGCGGAAGAGTTAAACATTCCATACCATTTTGACGCGATGCCAGGCGGAGGTACAGACGCGGGCGCCATTCATATGACCGCAAGCGGCGTTCCAGCGCTAACAATCGCGATTCCAACGCGCTACATCCACTCTCATGCCGCAATGCTTCACCGCGATGATTATGAAAATACTGTCAAACTTCTTGTTGAAGTAATTAAGCGTTTAGATGAGGAGAAAGTGAAAGAAATTACATTTGACTAATAAAGGAAAAAGCCGGTAGATGAATACCGGCTTTTTCTTTTTATCATTGTTAATTTTTGTTATAATAAAACATAAAAATTAATATTCTGAATTTTTTACGTATTATTTGAGGGGAGAAGAGAATAGATGGTTTCTTTCAATGCGTGGAATCCAGATGTATATGACGAAAAATTATCGTTTGTATCCGATTTTGGAAAAGACCTTATTAAACTGCTCAATCCGAAAAAGGGAGAGAAGATACTTGATTTAGGCTGTGGCACAGGAGATCTTAGTTATGAAATTTCAAAGTCAGGTGCCTTCGTTGTCGGAATGGATTTATCGCCTGAAATGATTGAAAAGGCTCGCGAAAAATATGAAAATATTCAATTTGTTATTGAAAATGGAGAGTCATTTCGAACAAGCGAAAAGTATGATGCGATTTTTTCAAATGCCGCTTTACACTGGATGAAACAAGCTGAAAAAGTAGTGGAATCTATGGTGTTGGCATTGCATGTTGGGGGCAGATTCGTCGCTGAGTTTGGCGGTAAAGGAAACATAGAGACGATTGTTAAGGCCATAACAGATGTTTTGCGGCAAAACTATGGGATTGACGCAACAGAAAGAAATCCTTGGTATTTTCCAAGCATAGGAGAGTATAGCAGTTTGCTTGAAAAACATGGTTTTCGCGTTCTCTACGCCAGTCATTTTGACCGTCCTACTCCACTGCCGGATGAAGATCATGGGTTAAATTACTGGTTAGACAGTTTTGCTGATGATTTTTTTATAGGGTTTAAGCAATCGGAAAAGCTGCAACTTTATAAAGAAATTAAAGATAGAGTAAGGCCATATTTATTCAAAGACGGAACGTGGGTTGCGGATTATAAGCGTATTCGAGTAATGGCTGTGAAGGAAAGGTAATAGAGACGTTGTTAGTTGGAAACGGCAAATCTTTAAATGTGTGATGGTCAAAAGATGCTTGTAAAATCGCTGCGGAAGAAGGGGGAAAATGGTAAGAAAAGTTCCTTCCTTGTTTATGATTTTATTGCTCGTTTTAGCGGGATGTTCGCAAAACTATATGGTCTTAACTACAAATAAAGTATTTTTTTTGTAATTTTTTTGAAGGAGGTGTCGAAAATAAAAAAAACATTTTTATTGATTATTACCATTATTGTATTGCTAGTCGCTTGTTCTAATAAAAAGATGCGGTTAATCAACTCCCTAATAAAATACCTGTAACCATAAAAATACTAGATAAGAGTGGCAAATATTCTAAGTTCTTAGTGCATATTGCTTCAAAAGGACATCAGACTAAGGAAATTGCTTATGTTCCTAAAGATAAAACTATGATTGTGAACAAAAAATCTTTTACATTGAATTTATATGCCGGCATTACATATACTTTTCAAGTCTCCTCTACTAAATACCATAATATCGATGAGTATTTAAAAGCGAAGAAAGCGATAGGGGGGACTAACAGAGATGAAATTTTACCGATAAGCAAAATACAATTCACCCCCAGTTTAAAAAACAATAAATTAACTATTTCCATAGAATAAAGTAGTAACGTGACCGACAAAAAAGAGAGTAAAATTTGGCTCAACGCCAAAGTCCGTTCTTACCGAGAAAAAAGTGAAGCCTCGGACCGTTCCGAGGCTTCACTTGATGGCTATGGGGTTAGCCCCTATTTTGTTTTTTCATCAGTTGTCGAAGGTTTTAGTATTATTGTTTTACCGCTTGTTCGAGTGTTGAGAGCATCATCTCTTTTTGCTGTTCAGTGGAATTGTTCCAAATCGCTTCAAAGAAAACGCCAAGACCTGGCAAATATTTTTCCTCCCCGCGTTGAATTGCATCGACAATCGTATCCTCTAACTGTTCTTTTGTGTTGTTTGCCACATTTTGCATAATCGCATGACGTAAATTTAAGTCCATCACGTTCACCTCGCTATTATGTATTACACGCTTATTTTTTGCTCGATTTTCGTTTATTATGTATACAGGTATGTAAAAAGCAAAGGAGAATGGAATTTGAAACGAATTGAGTCAGTGAAAAATCCACAAGTGAAGCAGTGGAAAAAGTTACTCACCAAAAAAGAACGAGAAAAAACCGGGTTGTTTCTCATTGAAGGATTCCATTTAGTCGAAGAAGCATTAAAAAGCGGTATTCACATTGTGGAAATCATTGTTGAGGAGAACAAATCACTTCCGCCAAGTTGGAATGTGGATAATATCTCGATAACGGTGGTTACAGAAGAAGTTATGAAGAGCATTAGCGATACGGAAACGCCACAAGGAATTGCGGCAGTTTGTAAACAATTTGTTTATAAACCAATGGATTGGAAACGAGCAAACGTGTTAATGATTGATGCGGTACAAGACCCTGGTAACATCGGTACAATGATTCGTACTGCGGATGCGGCTGGAATCGATGCGGTCATCCTCGGGGAAGGATGCGCCGATGTATATAACCCAAAAGTCATTCGCGCGACGCAAGGTTCGCTTTTTCATCTTCCTATCTTCAAAGGCGACTTGCATGAATGGATGGACGAACTTCAAACGAAAAACGTCCCGATTTACGGTACTTCGTTAGAAAATGGTGAAGATTATCGGAATGTGTCACCGACCAAACCGTTTGCTCTTCTTGTTGGAAATGAAGGCAGCGGTGTGAATAAAGAGTTGCTTCAGCGGACAACGAAAAACTTATACATTCCGATTTACGGACGAGCGGAATCACTAAACGTTGCTGTTGCTACAGGAATTTTGCTTTATTATTTGCGCGGATAGCCGTAAAATATAAATAAACGTATAAAAAGGAGACGATTCAAAATGGATGAAATTAAAGCATTGTTCAATGCGATTATTGAACGTCTCGATGTACAAAACGCCCATATCGAACAAATGAAGATGGACATTGCTCACTTGCAAGGAGATGTGAAACAACTCAAAGAAGATGTCGCCGTGTTAAAAGAAGATGTAGCTGTGCTAAAAGAAGATGTAGCTGTGCTAAAAAAAGACGTAGCTGTGTTAAAAGAAGATGTGGCTGTGTTAAAACGAGACGTTTCCATCCTCAAAGAAGGACAAGCCCGCCAAGATAAGATACTAGAGCGGCTTTCGGTTCGCTCAATCGAGCAAGAAGCTGATATTGTGGAATTGCGACGAATGAGATAGTGCAAGACGATTTACACAGATAGAGGTTGCAACGGGATTCTTATTTGCCTATAATATAAAAATAGTTAAATAAGGAAAACAACGATGATAGAGAAGAGTAGCTTGCCACTCGCCATCCAGGGAGAAAACGCCGTAGACTGGGAGCGTTTTTATGGTAGAAGCAAGTGAATTCACCTCTGGAGTTGACACTTGGACCATTCTACAATGGTAGAGTGTAAAGGTGTTCCGGCGTAGTCCGTTATCTCAATGAAGCGAACAGCGCTTTTTTTGCGCTGTTAAGAAGGGTGGTACCGCGATTTCACTCGTCCCTTGTTTGAGGGGCGAGTTTTTTATTTGAAAAAAGGAGGAGTAGCATATGAAAGAACGATTACAAGAACTTCAACGTGAAGCGCTTGAGAAAATCGCTCAAGCAGGCGATTTAAAAGCGCTCAATGACGTTCGTGTTGCCTATCTAGGTAAAAAAGGTCCGATTACCGAAGTGCTTCGCGGCATGGGAAAATTATCTCCGGAAGAGCGTCCAATCATGGGAGCGCTTGTGAATGAAGTACGCGAAGCGATTCAAGCCGCATTAGAAGAAAAACAAGAGAAATTAGAACAAGAAGAAATAGAGAAAAAATTAGCTTCTGAGGCGATTGATGTAACGCTTCCGGGACGTCCGGTGAGATTAGGAAACCATCATCCATTAACAAGAGTCATTGAAGAAATCGAAGACTTGTTTATCGGCATGGGCTATACGATTGCCGAAGGTCCAGAAGTCGAAAAAGACTACTACAACTTTGAGGCGTTAAACTTGCCAAAAGGTCATCCAGCGCGCGATATGCAGGATTCTTTCTACATTACGGAAGAAATTTTACTTCGCACGCATACATCACCTGTGCAAGCGCGCACGATGGAAAAACATCAAGGCCGTGGACCGGTGAAAATCATCTGTCCGGGTAAAGTGTATCGCCGTGATAACGACGACGCGACACACTCTCATCAATTTACACAAATTGAAGGGCTTGTTGTCGATGAAAACATTCGCATGAGCGATTTAAAAGGAACGCTTCGCGAGTTTGCCCGCAAAATGTTCGGTGAAGACCGCGATATTCGCTTCCGTCCAAGCTTCTTCCCGTTCACGGAGCCGTCTGTGGAAGTGGACGTTTCATGCTTTAATTGCGGCGGACATGGCTGTAATGTTTGTAAGGGAACAGGTTGGATTGAAATTTTAGGCGCAGGTATGGTTCATCCAAATGTCCTTGAAATGGCGGGCTTTGATTCGAAAAAATATACAGGCTTTGCCTTCGGAATGGGACCGGAGCGTATTGCGATGTTGAAATACGGAATCGATGACATTCGTCATTTCTATCAAAACGATCTTCGTTTCTTACAACAATTCAATCGCGCGTAAAGGGAGGGTAAAAGATGTTAGTATCGTATAAATGGCTGCAAGAATACGTTGATTTAACTGGGATTACAGCTAAAGAATTGGCAGAAAAAATTACGAAAAGCGGCATTGAAGTGGAAAGTGTCGAAGTACTAAATAAAGGCGTAAAAGGTGTTGTTGTCGGACATGTGCTTGAGCGCGAACAACATCCGAACGCTGATAAGTTAAGCAAATGCTTAGTCGATATTGGCGAAGGAGAGCCGGTACAAATCATTTGCGGCGCACCAAACGTGGCGAAAGGACAAAAGGTAGCGGTAGCGAAAGTTGGCGCGGTACTCCCTGGCAACTTTAAAATTAAACGCGCAAAGCTTCGCGGCGAAGAATCAAACGGCATGATTTGTTCGCTACAAGAGCTTGGCGTTGAATCAAAACTCGTTGCGAAAGAATATGCAGACGGTATTTTCGTCTTCCCAAGCGATGCTCCTGTTGGCGCGGATGCATTAGAACTATTAAATTTGGATGATGAAGTATTAGAGCTAGGTTTAACGCCAAACCGTTCTGACTGCTTAAGCATGATTGGCGTTGCTTACGAGGTAGCCGCAATTTTAGGACGGGAAGTAAAATTGCCATCAGTGGAACTTAAAGAAACAAACGAAAGCGTTCATGACTATATTTCTGTCAAAGTAGAAGCAACAGAGGACAATCCGCTTTATGCAGCACGCATTGTGAAAAACGTGAAAATCGGCCCGTCGCCGCTATGGATGCAAACGCGCTTAATGGCAGCCGGCATTCGTCCGCATAACAACGTTGTTGATATTACGAACTATATTTTGCTTGAGTACGGTCAGCCGCTTCATGCCTTTGACTATGACCGACTCGGTTCAAAAGAAATTTTAGTGCGTCGCGCGAAAGCTAGCGAAAAAATCGTTACGCTTGATGATGTTGAACGAACACTAACTGAAGATCATCTTGTCATTACAAACGGAACGGAGCCGGTTGCGCTTGCGGGTGTCATGGGTGGAGCGAACTCGGAAGTACAAAATGACACAACAACGGTACTAATCGAATCGGCTTATTTTACAAGTGCCACGATTCGTAAAGCATCGAAAGACCATGGTTTGCGCAGTGAAGCAAGCACGCGCTTTGAAAAAGGCATTGACCCGGCGCGCACGAAAGAAGCATTAGATCGCGCTGCCGCGTTAATGGCACAATATGCTGGCGGCGAAATTGTTGGCGGTGTCGCCGAAGTGAATACGTTAAAACAAGAAGAAGTTATTGTTACGATTACGCTTGACCGTATCAATGGCGTATTAGGAACGGCGATTACAAACGAAGAAGTAGCAAGGATTTTAACAAATTTACAATTTGCGTTCACGGAAGATAACGGAACGTTCACAATCACAGTTCCATCACGCCGTCGTGACATCTCAATTCCAGAAGACATTATCGAAGAAGTGGCAAGATTATACGGATACGATAACTTGCCAACGACATTGCCGGTAGCGGAATCACAGCCTGGTAAGTTAACACCTTATCAAGCCAAACGCCGCAAAGTGCGCCGTTATTTAGAAGATGCAGGACTTTTCCAAGCGATTACGTATTCCTTAACGAGTGAGGAGAAAGCGACGAAATTCGCGTTAGAAAAGGCAGAACCGATTCGCTTAGCGATGCCGATGAGCGAAGAACGCAGTGTGCTTCGTCAAAGCTTAATTCCTCATTTGCTTGAAGTAGTAAGCTATAACCGCGCGCGTCAAATCGAAAATGTCGCAGTGTATGAAACAGGCGCGGTGTATGTAGCAAAAGATGCGCATGAGCTTCCAGAAGAAAAAGAACGTTTAGCTGGGGCGATTACTGGCATATGGCATGCGCACTTATGGCAAGGCGAGAAAAAAGCGGTTGATTTCTATGTCGTCAAAGGAATTCTTGATGGATTATTCCATATGCTTGGCTTAGAAAACCGCATTGAATATAAGCAAGCAAAACGCGAGCATATGCATCCGGGACGCACGGCGGACATTTTGCTTGATGGAAACGTAATTGGTTTTGTCGGACAGTTGCATCCAAGCTTCCAAAAAGAAAATGACTTAAAAGAAACGTATGTATTTGAGTTGGCATTAACGGAATTGCTCAATGCCCAAGTCGAGGAGATTCGTTATTCAACGATTCCGCGCTTCCCATCGATGACACGCGATATCGCACTGGTCGTTGATGAGCACATCATTGCTGGCGATATTCAAAAGGCAATTGTCGAAGCGGGTGGAGAGTTATTAAAAGAGGTAACCATCTTTGACGTGTATCAAGGCGACCGCTTGCCAGAAGGCAAAAAATCAATTGCGTTCTCGCTTCGTTATTTCGATCCAGAGCGCACATTAACGGATGAGGAAGTCACAACAGTGCATGAGCAAGTTGTACAGGCTGTTTCTGAAAAATTTGGTGCAACATTGAGAAGCTAATATAATAAAGAAAGGTGTGGTTAACCGAACCACACCTTTTTACATTTTGGTCATTTTTTTCGCTTTTTCCGTATTGGCAAAATGGAGTTTGGCGCACGTATCAAGTACAGAAAGTCCATGCGTTTCGATTAGCTTTGCTGCCACTTTGTCGACTTGCTCTCCTGCTCCTTTTGGAAGCTCCATGCCTACTTGCTTGCTTAATTGTTCCATTTCATTTAAAAATAAATAGCGGGCGATGATCGAAGCAGCGGCAACGGCGATATGAATCGTTTCCGCTTTTGGATAACAATATACTCGTTCGCGGATGACATCTCTTTCTTCTTGTAAATATCGAAAATACAAATCGCGTTCAATAAACTGGTCAATGATAATCGCCTCTGGCTCAAGCGGCGCGAGTTGCCCGACGAGTTTTCGAATCGCTTCATTATGTAATAAAGCTTTCATTTTCGTTTGTTTCATCCCGTTTTCTTGCCACTCATTATACACTCGGTTAGAAAGAACGACGGAACTATACGGAACGGTTTTTATAAGCGAAGGAGCAAGCCGGCGAATCGTTTCATCCGTTAATAATTTCGAATCTTTTACGCCCATTTTTGTGACGGTTTCGATGTTTTCTTTTGCGACATAAGCAGCTACGACGACGACCGGTCCGAAATAATCTCCCGTTCCGACCTCATCCGACCCGATCGCCGATACAGCTGCTGAGCGCTGTTGTTGAACAGGGGCAGCCTTTTTCACCGGTTCATTCGTCCACCGCGTTGCTTCTCGTTCGGCTCCTTTTCCTTGAAACAACACTTTACCCGAACGATATGCGGTAATCGTGCAATCCGCTAGTTTGACCACAAACAAAGCGCCCGGTGGAAAGTTTTCTGTTATATAAGAAGCATAATGCTGCCTCATTTCATTCATCATTGTTTCCGTTGCTTTGACGACATGATTGGCCAATTTTCTCACCTTCTATCAAAAATTTGCGTCATAATAGGTCATGTCTTTTCATTATATCAGCATTCATGGTATGATAAACATTAGGATTTTTACGAATGGGGGAAATAATTTGTCAGAGCAACAAAAAACGCGGATTACGGTCGACATATATGGTCAACAATATTCGATTGTCGGCACGGAAAGCTCCAGCCATATTCGATTAGTGGCGTCGATTGTGGATGATAAAATGCGAGAAATTAGTGCGAAAAACCCGACATTAGATGTTACGAAACTTGCTGTATTAACGGCTGTCAATGTCGTTCATGAATACATAAAATTAAAAGAGGAATACGATCGCCTCTTACAGCAAATGAAAAAAGAAAAGGATGAGTGACTGAATGGTTGATTTAGTATTGCTTTTCATCCTTTTAATGGGATTTATGATTGGCTTAAAACGCGGATTTATTTTGCAATTTATTCATATGACAGGGTTTATTATCGCGTTTGTCGTTGCTTATATGAACTACGAAAAATTCGCGCCAACGCTCAAGTTATGGATTCCGTATCCTTCTTTCGGCGACCCGGAAACGGTCAAAATGTTATTTGAAAGCGCCCATCTTGATGAAGCATACTATCGGGCCATGGCGTTTGCGATTTTATTTTTTACCACGAAAATTGTCATGCAAATTATCGGTTCGATGCTCGATTTTGTTGCTCAATTGCCATTGTTGCGAAGCATAAATCGCTGGGCCGGCGGAGCGTTAGGATTTGTTGAGGTATACTTACTTGTCTTTCTGTTCCTTTATGTTGGCGCGCTCATTCCGATTCAAAGTTTGCAAGCTCAGCTCCAACATTCGTTTATGGCAAGTATCATTGTCAAACATACCCCATTTTTGTCCAATATGTTAAAGCACATGTGGATTCACTATATGGCATAACAACTTCTCTATAAGAATATAGGGAAGTTTTTTTGTACTTTTCACGAAAAACTTGTATCATTTTTCGTAGTGGATCGTACGTATAGGTGGTGTTTTTATGCTAGCGAATAAAAAAGATGTCATTGAGCTATTAGAAACAATTGCGTTGCATATGGAAATCAAAGGGGAAAATCCGTTTAAAATTGCTGCGTTTCGCAAGGCCGCGAGCGCGTTAGAAGCCGATGAACGTAGTTTAGCGGAAATAAACGATTTTACGTCGCTTCCCGGAATCGGAAAAGGAACGTCTGCCGTCATTCACGAGTTTCTTGAAACAGGGAAATCGACGGTACTTGAGGAATTACAACGAGAAATTCCGTCTAGTTTATTTTCTCTTTTAAAAATCCCCGGACTTGGCGGCAAAAAAATTGCCAAGCTATATCAAGAACTTGGGATTGTTGATGTCGAGTCTTTAAAGACCGCTTGTTTGGAACAGAAAGTGCAGGCACTTGCAGGATTCGGAAAGAAAACAGAATCGAAAATTTTAGCCGCAATTGAAGAGATGGGCTCTCGTCCCGATCGTTTGCCGCTTGCACTGGTACTGCCGATTGCCGAGGAAATTGAGCGCCAACTTGAGAAGATGGACGGAGTCATTCGTTTTTCTCGGGCCGGAAGCTTGCGGCGCATGAAGGAAACGGTGAAAGATTTAGATTTTATTATTGCAACTAATGAGCCGCAGCGGGTACGTGAACAATTAGTTGCGTTAGCCAATGTTTCCGATGTCATTGCCAGCGGCGACACAAAAGTATCGTTACAGCTTCGCTATGACTATGAGATTGCTGTCGATTTTCGCTTAGTAACCCCGGAACAATTTGCAACCACTTTGCATCATTTTACTGGTTCTAAAGAACATAATGTACGGATGCGGCAACTTGCGAAAGAACGCGGGGGAAAAATTAGCGAATATGGAGTCGAAAACATCGAAACAGGAGAAATGATCACGTTTGTGGATGAAAGAGAGTTTTTTGCTCATTTCCATTTGCCGTTTATTCCACCGGAGTTGCGCGAAGATGGAAGTGAAGTAGAGCGGTATCAAGAAGACTATCCCCTTATTCAGCTTACTGATATCAAAGGGGATTTGCATATGCATTCCGCTTGGAGTGATGGAGCGTGCTCCATAGAGGAAATGGCAGAAGCGTGCCGTAAAAAAGGATATCGATATATGGCGATTACCGACCATTCCCAATATTTAAAAGTAGCGAACGGCTTAACAGTCGAACGATTAAAACGGCAACGTGAAGAAATCGAACGGTTAAATGCGAAATACGGCGATTTTACCATTTTAGCAGGCATAGAAATGGACATTTTACCGGATGGTACGCTCGATTATGATGACAAAGTGCTTAAAGAACTGGACTTTGTGATTGCTGCGATTCACTCGGGATTTTCACAGCCGCGCGATGTTATAATGGAACGGTTAAAAGCAGCGCTGAACAATCGCCATGTCGATCTCATTGCTCATCCAACAGGTCGACTAATTGGGCGGCGCGATGGTTACGATGTAGATGTAGACATGCTCATTGAGTTGGCACGCGAAACAAATACGGCTCTTGAATTAAACGCCAATCCACATCGTCTTGATTTAACGTATTCGTACTTGAAAAAAGCGCAAGATGCTGGCGTGAAAATCGCCATCAACACGGATGCGCATCATTTGGATATGTTAGATGATATGAAAGTGGGTGTGGCAGCGGCCCGAAAAGGCTGGATTCGCAAAGACACGGTCATTAACACATGGACACTAGAAGAGCTGCGCCAGTTTTTGCGGCGACATGACGAAAAATAGCAAATATGGAGGGTTTTCATCGGTGCATACACGAATTTTCAAAGTGTTAGAGTTTGACAAAGTAAAAACACAGTTATTAGAATATGTGTCTTCATCGCTAGGAAAAGAGAAAGTCGAAAAGCTCGTTCCTTCCTTTGATTTTGCCGAGGTCGTCAAGTGGCAAGAAGAAACGGATGAAGCGGTTGCGGCAATCCGCCTTCGTGGGCATGTTCCGCTTGGAGGGATTTTTGATATTCGTTCAAGTCTGAAACGGGCAAAAATCGGTGGAACGCTAAGTCCGCACGAACTGCTTGATATTGCTAGCACCATTTATGCAAGCAGACAAATAAAAAATTTTATCGAATCGTTAAGCGATGAGAAAGTGGAGCTTCCGCATTTATTACAATACGTTGAGCAAATTGTTGCTTTACCTGAAGTGGAACAAGCAATCAAAAATTGTATTGACGATTATGGTGAAGTGCTAGATCACGCGAGCGACCGATTGCGTTCCATTCGTCAGCAACTCCGAAACACAGAAACGAGAATTCGCGAAAAGCTTGAGAGCATGATTCGCTCTTCGTCTGCTCAAAAGATGCTATCTGATGCCATTATTACGATTCGTAATGAGCGCTATGTTATTCCCGTAAAGCAAGAATATCGCCATGCATACGGCGGCATTGTTCATGATCAATCTTCTTCAGGGGCTACATTATTTATTGAGCCACAGGCAGTTGTTGATTTAAACAATCAGCTACAAGAAGCGCGCGCGAAAGAAAAGCAAGAGATTGAACGAATTTTAATCGAACTGACCGGAAAAGTAGCAGAACAAGCGGATGTTCTTCTTGCCAATGTCGAGATATTGGCCGAATTGGACTTCATTTTTACAAAAGCGAAATATGCTCAGAAAATGAACGCAACAAAACCGCTCATGAACGATCGTGGCTATATTCGCTTATTGAAGGCACGCCATCCGCTCATTGACCCGAACATTGTCGTTCCGAATGACATTGAGCTTGGCAAAGACTATACAACGATTGTCATTACCGGTCCTAATACAGGCGGAAAAACGGTGACATTAAAAACGATTGGTCTGTTGACGCTCATGGCGCAAGCAGGGCTCTTTATTCCGGCATTGGACGGTTCGGAGCTAGCAGTGTTTCGCTCTGTTTACGCGGATATCGGTGACGAACAATCGATTGAGCAAAGTTTAAGTACGTTTTCATCTCATATGGTCAACATTGTCGATATTTTGCGTAACGTTGATCACGATAGTCTCGTTCTTTTTGATGAGTTGGGAGCCGGAACAGACCCGCAAGAAGGGGCGGCGTTGGCAATTGCCATTTTAGATGAAGTGTATCATCGTGGAGCGCGTGTGGTTGCGACGACGCATTATCCAGAATTAAAAGCATATGGATACAATCGCCGCGGTGTCATCAATGCGAGCGTCGAATTTGACGTCGAAACGTTACGTCCAACGTATAAATTATTAATCGGTGTTCCGGGGCGAAGCAACGCGTTTGAAATATCGAAGCGGCTCGGCTTAGATGAGCGGATTATTGAACGAGCGAAAGGCTATATAAGCTCTGAAAGCAATAAGGTCGAAAATATGATTGCTTCGCTTGAGAATAGTAAAAAACGTGCGGAAGAAGAGTGGAAACAAGCTGAAGACGAGCGAAAAGAAGCGGAGAGACTGCGCAACGAATGGGAGCAGAAGTTGGAGGAACTGAACGAAAAACGTGATGAACTCATCGAGGAAGCGAAACGAAAAGCGATAGAAATCGTTAAAGCCTCTCAACGGGAAGCGGAAGAAATTATTCGCGAACTTCGAAAAATGCAGAAAGAAAAACTTGCGGAAATTAAGGAACATGAGCTCATTGCTGCGAAAAAACGATTAGAAGAAGCGGCGCCAACGCTCGATTCGAAGAAAAAAGCACAAACAGCGAAACGAGTGCACCATGAATTCCGCCCTGGTGACGAGGTAAAAGTTGTTCATTTAAACCAGAAAGGTTATTTACTTGAAAAAGTATCTGACGATGAATGGCAAGTGCAGCTCGGCATTTTAAAAATGAAAATCAAAGAACAGCAACTTGAATATATCGGCAGCGCCAAACCGACAGAAACAAAACCGTTAGCGACGGTCAAAGGAAAAGAGTATCATGTTGGACTCGAGCTTGATTTGCGCGGTGAACGTTATGAGGATGCGATTGCGCGAGTGGAAAAATATATTGACGATGCGCTTTTAGCTGGATATCCGCGCGTTTCCATTATTCATGGGAAAGGAACGGGAGCGTTGCGAAAAGGAGTACAAGAATTTTTGAAAAAACATCGTTCCGTGAAAAGTATTCGTTTCGGCGAAGCAACCGAAGGCGGAACGGGTGTCACCATTGTGGAATTGAAATGATAAGGGGCGAAGGCGATGAACTCCTTTTGGGAAAATGAAGTAGTCAAAATTGCGGCCAATTTTAGCGTAGCCGTTCTTTGTATGGTCGTGTTTTTAGCTATTTTTGAACTTGTCACCAAATATAAAAATTGGGATGAAATTCAAAACGGAAACGTGGCGGTTGCGATGGCAACGGGAGGAAAAATTTTTGGCATCGCTAATATTTTCCGTTACGCCATTCGCCACCATGACTCACTGCTTTCTATGATTGGTTGGGGAGTATATGGATTTATTTTGTTGTTAATTGCTTATTTTATCTATGAATTTCTAACACCGAAGTTTAACATCGATGAAGAAATTGCCAAAGATAATCGCGCTGTTGGACTCATTTCCATGGTTATTTCGATTGGCTTATCGTTTGTCATTGGAGAAAGTATTCGCTAGAAACAGTTATGAGGGGCGGGCATATGGAAACATTAGCAAAAGTATTGTTTGTCTTATGTGGAGTTTTTCTCGTAATTGGGATTGTTTATCTACTATTTTTTGTGTAAAAAGGCGACCTAAAACAGTTTGTTTTAGGTCGCTTTTTTTTTTGATGTAAAATTTCGAAAAATATAATAAAATAAAAATAAATAGTCAGAATTATCAAACGTAAAGGGGGAATACGATGGAAAAGCCATGGCTCGCTTATTATCCGCCACAAATCCCGCATCAACTTCATTATCCGCCAAAGACGTTGCAAGATTATTTAAAAGAAACCGCGGCGCAATTTGCACACAAACATGCGATTCATTTTCTTGGAAAAGAGTTAACGTTTCAAGAAGTGTATGAACAAGCGTTAAAATTAGCGAACTACCTTGTGAAGCTTGGCTTAAAAAAAGGGGATCGTGTTTCAATTATGCTCCCAAACTGTCCTCAATCAGTAATTAGTTATTATGGAGTGCTGTTGGCTGGTGGCATTGTCGTACAAACGAATCCACTTTATACAGAACGAGAGCTTGAGTATCAACTCAACGATAGCGGGGCAACGGTATTAATTACATTGGATACGCTTTATCCAAAAGCCGTAAAAGTAAAAGCGGTCACCTCGTTAAAACATCTCATTGTAACGAGTATAAAGGATTATCTACCATTCACTAAACAACTGCTTTATCCGTTTATGCAAAAAAAACAAAATCAACCTCTTGTCAAAATCGAAGAACGGGATGATCAACATTTATTTAAGAATATCATTGCTTCAACAGAAGCGAAAGAAATAGAGATAAATATTGACCCGATTGAGGACATTGCCCTGCTGCAATATACAGGAGGAACAACCGGATTTCCAAAAGCGGCGATGCTTACCCATCGGAATTTAATTGCGAATACGTTGATGTGCGCTCACTGGATGTATCGTTGTGAAAAAGGAAACGAAATAATTTTAGGAGTATTGCCGTTTTTCCACGTGTATGGAATGACGACGATTATGAACTTATCGATTATGCAAGCATATAAAATGATTCTCCTTCCAAAGTTTGATGTTGAAACGACGTTAAAAACGATTCAGAAGCAAAAACCAACGTTATTTCCAGGTGCGCCGACGATGTATATTGCATTATTAAATCATCCACACCTATCACGCTATGATTTATCTTCGATTAAAGCATGTATTAGTGGATCTGCTCCATTACCAATCGAGGTGCAAGAAAAGTTTGAAAAATTAACCGGTGGCAAGCTCATTGAAGGATACGGTTTAACAGAAGCCTCCCCTGTTACCCATGGAAATTTTTTGTGGGACGGAGAGAGGGTAAAAGGAAGCATCGGCGTTCCATGGCCGGACACAGAGGCAAAAATTATTTCGCTTGAAACAGGTCAAGAAGCGAATGTGAACGAAATTGGAGAACTTGTTGTTCGCGGTCCACAAGTCATGAAAGGATATTGGAACCAGCCGTTTGAAACGGAAGGTGTATTGCGAGACGGTTGGCTGTATACGGGAGATTTAGGATATATGGATGAGCGAGGGTATTTCTTTATTGTCGACCGCAAGAAAGATATGATTATTGCAAGCGGTTATAACATTTATCCACGCGAAGTAGAAGAAGTATTATATGAACACCCGAAAGTACAAGAAGCGGTCGTTGTCGGCGTTCCACATGAGTATCGTGGAGAAACAGTGAAAGCATTCGTCGTTTTAAAAGAAGGCGAACAATGCACGGAAGAAGAATTAGATCAATTTATGAGAAATCGATTGGCAGCCTATAAAGTACCACGCATCTATGAGTTTCGCAAAGAACTTCCGAAAACAGCAGTCGGAAAAATTTTGCGCCGTGTGTTAGTGGAAGAGGAAAGCAAAAAACTGTAAAAAGGTCTACCAAGTAAAAAGGCTCTTTCTTTTGAGGTTCAGCGGAATGAAACGTTTTTTATCTTGACAAGTTGTGAAGATAATTTTTAAAATAAAAATATGAATGATTATTCATTCATATTTGAAAAAGGGGAATGTATGTTGAAAAGAAATAAGCCAAAATTTAAACAAATTATCGAAGCAGCTGTGGTTGTAATTGCTGAAAACGGCTATCACCAAGCGCAAGTTTCCAAAATTGCGAAACAAGCAGGGGTAGCAGACGGAACAATTTATCTTTATTTTAAAAATAAAGAAGATATACTCGTTTCACTTTTTCAAGAAAAAATGGGGACATTTATTGAGAAAATCCAAAAAGAAATAGAAGGAATTTCGAGTCCTTCGGAGAAGTTATACGTGTTGGTAAAAAAACATTTTCAACTCCTATCAGCGGATCACCACTTGGCCATCGTTACCCAGCTCGAGTTACGGCAATCGAACAAAGAGCTTCGTTTACGAATTAATGAAGTGTTGAAAGGATATTTGCGAGTGGTTGAACAAATTGTAAAAGAAGGAATTGAAAAAGGGGAGTTTCGCAAAGACTTAGATATTCGCCTTGCGAGACAAATGATTTTTGGAACGATTGATGAAACGGTAACGACGTGGGTAATGAATGAGCAAAAATACGATTTAGCCG
The DNA here is from genome assembly GCA_041920415.1 of Anoxybacillaceae bacterium. GTDB lineage: Bacteria > Bacillota > Bacilli > Bacillales > Anoxybacillaceae > JBHGYD01. The sequence continues at coordinate 115,667 of JBHGYD010000028.1, read as the reverse complement.
CTTTAGCGAAGCCAGTTCATGAGCTGCTGACAAGAGGCTGTTCGGCCACTTAAACACTTGCTTGTTAATCTATAAAAGGGGAGAGGAGAACATGGAGTTTTTCAAAGTGAATACGGAGGGGTTTGTTGCGACCGTTACTCTTTCGCGTCCTCCAGCTAACGCCCTGTCATCCGTAGTTTTGAAAGAGCTTTCAACGCTTCTTGACCAGTTAGAGAATGATGATCATGTTCGCGTTATTCTTCTTCATGGGGAAGGGAGATTTTTTTCCGCTGGGGCAGATATTAAAGAGTTTACTGCGGTTAGCTCGAGTGAACAAGCTGCGGAGTTGGCTCGTACTGGTCAACAGGTGATGGAGCGATTAGAGCAGTTTCCAAAACCAGTCATTGCGGCGATTCATGGGGCAGCGTTAGGAGGGGGCTTAGAGCTTGCGATGGGCTGCCATATTCGTCTAGTAGCCGAAAATGCAAAATTAGGGTTACCGGAGTTACAGCTTGGCATTATTCCAGGTTTTGCCGGAACGCAACGATTGACGCGTTACGTCGGCTTTGGAAAAGCAGCAGAAATGATGTGGACAAGCGAGCCGATTACTGGTACGGAGGCGGTTCAATGGGGATTAGCGAACCGAGCAGTTCCAGAAGAGCGGTTGTTACAAGAAGCAAAAACATTAGCGAATAAAATCGCACAAAAAAGCCCAATTTCTGTTCGTGCGACAATTGAGTTGTTGAACGCTGCGAAATCAAAACCTTTCCATGAAGCTGTAAGCTATGAGGCAGAGCTATTCGGAAAAGTGTTTCTTTCTGAAGATGCGAAAGAAGGCGTACAAGCGTTTATCGAAAAACGTCCAGCGCAATTCAAAGGAAAATAGTTTTATCATCCCCCGCTTTAGCAATTGTGGTACATCTTTGATAGTAAGTGATGGGGAGTTCAATCCGCTCTTAATTAACAGAATATTTAAAACTGAACAAATGTTTGATAAACACGAGGAGGGGTTTCAATGAACATTTTCGTCTTAATGAAGCGCACATTTGATACAGAAGAAAAAATTGTCATTAACAACGGAAAAGTCAATGAAGAGGGCGCTGAGTTTATTATTAATCCATACGATGAATATGCGATTGAAGAAGCGATTCAAGTTCGCGACAAACTTGGCGGGGAAATTACGGTGGTCACTGTAGGAAATGAAGATGCAGAAAAAGAATTGCGCACTGCGTTAGCGATGGGATGCGATAAAGCGGTGTTGATCAATGTCGAAGATGACGTAGAAGAACAAGATCAATATACAACCGCGAAAATCATTGCTGAATACTTAAAAGATAAGCAGCCGGATTTAATTTTAGCAGGGAATGTGGCGATTGACGGAGGTTCTGGTCAAGTTGGTCCACGTGTTGCTGAAATGCTTGGCATCCCTTATGTTACAACGATTACGAAGCTTGATATTGATGGCGGAAACGTGACGATTGTTCGTGATGTGGAAGGAGACGAAGAAATTATCGAAGCTTCTCTTCCATTACTAGTAACGGCACAACAAGGGTTAAATGAACCGCGTTATCCTTCTTTGCCGGGCATTATGAAGGCGAAAAAGAAACCGCTTGAGGAGTTAGAATTAGACGATTTAGATTTAGAAGAAGAGGATGTAGAGGCAAAAACAAAAACAATCGAAATTTTCTTACCGCCAAAAAAAGAGGCTGGAAAAATCCTTCAAGGAGAGCTAGCCGATCAAGTGAAAGAACTCGTTACTCTTTTACGTACAGAAGCAAAAGTCGTTTAACGGTATAGAATAGAAAACAAACAGTTTATTTTCACATACGGGGGGACGGAACATGACTCGAAAAGTGATTTCATTAGCGGAAATTCGCGATGGATCGTTAAGAAACGTATCGTTTGAAGCCATTGCAGCAGCGAAAGCAATCGCTCAAGGTGGCGAAGTCGTCGCTGTATTAGTAGGAGAAAGCGTGCAATCTTACGCAAACGAACTGATTTACTATGGGGCTGATCGCGTTGTTGTAGTGGAAAGCGACAAGTTAAAAACGTATACGCCTGACGGCTATAGTCAAGCGTTAATGGCTGTCATTGACGCAGAAAAACCAGAAGGAATCGTATTTGGACATACGGCGTTAGGAAAAGATTTATCTCCAAAAATTGCGACGAAATTAAACTCTGGACTTGTTTCTGATGTCGTTGCGGTAGAGGAAGCAGGTGGAAATCTTGTATTCACGCGTCCGATTTATTCTGGGAAAGCGTTTGAAAAGAAAATCGTCACAGACGGTATGATCTTTGTCACGGTTCGTCCAAATAACATTCCAGCTCTTGAGCGCGATGAAGCACGTTCCGGAAATGTGACGAACGTTTCCGTTGACATTAAAGACTTGCGTACAATTGTAAAAGAAATCGTTCGTAAAACAGCAGAAGGTGTCGATTTATCAGAAGCAAAAGTCATCGTTGCTGGCGGTCGCGGGGTAAAGAGTGCTGAAGGATTCAAACCGCTTCAAGAATTAGCGGCAGTGTTAGGCGGTGCGGTAGGAGCTTCACGCGGCGCGTGCGATGCTGGCTATTGCGACTACTCATTACAAATTGGTCAAACGGGAAAAGTCGTGACCCCTGACCTTTATATCGCTTGCGGCATTTCAGGAGCGATTCAACATCTAGCAGGCATGTCCAACTCAAAAGTCATCGTGGCGATCAATAAAGACCCAGAAGCCAACATTTTCAAAGTGGCTGATTACGGTATTGTCGGTGACTTATTTGAAGTTGTACCACTGTTAACGGAAGAATTTAAAAAATTGAAAGTACATTCATAATGATGCAAGGAAAACGAGTAAAGCAAATACAGCTTTGCTCGTTTTCTTGTTAAGTATAATTATCTGGTCAAGGTGAATATTAGAATTGAAGCAAAAAATTAGCGTCTGTATAAATTAAATGATATACTTTGCTTACATGCAAATAGTCATAAATAGGAGGAATGGACAAATGGCAATTGTAAATGCGACTGATCAAACATTTACGACAGAAACAAGCGAAGGAGTTGTAGTAGTCGACTTTTGGGCTCCTTGGTGCGGACCTTGCCGAATGATCGCTCCTGTTTTAGAGGAAGTAGATCAAGAAATGGGAGATAAAGTAAAAATCGTGAAAGTGAATGTTGATGAAAACCAAGAAACTGCGGCAAAATACGGCGTAATGAGCATTCCGACGCTTTTTGTATTTAAAAACGGCGAAGTTGTAGATAAAGTAATCGGCTACCAGCCAAAAGAAGCTCTTGTTCAATTGTTGCAAAAACATGTTTAATTTCTATAAAAAACGACTTGACAGATGTCAAGTCGTTTTTTTATGAAAAATATATTGACGTTGATAATCATTCTCTATTATAATCAAACGTGTGAATGAAAACCATTATCAATTGTATACATAACTGGGGGAAGTACAAATATGTCGATAAAATGGAAATTGCTCGCTGCTTTCGCTGCGTTTGCGATTGTGATGGGCGGGTGCTCGAATAGCGAAGAAACTGCGACAAAGAAGACAGAAGAAAAAGAACAAGTAACCAATAATCAGAAAGAAGAAAAAGGGGAAGAGGCGGAAAAAGCAGAAGAAATAAATTACGGGGAAGCATTTAAAGAAGCCGTGACAGAATTAGAAAAAGCAAAAGACGGTCAAAAAGTAGATTTTGATAAAGTAACCAATATTTATAAAACGAAATTACAATTGCTTGTGCAAAAGCGTGACGAAGAGTTTCAAGATACGATTGATCAGCATATTACAACAGCGTTAGCAGCTGGAAAAGACGGTTCACTTGAACCAATGGTCGTCAAACAAATTTTTGATAAATTAATGCAAAAAGTATTCTATACAACTATCAAACATGAATTTGCTGAAATCGAAGAAAACTGGACAAATAAAGAAAAAGCAAAAGAGGAAATTGAAGAGGCAAAAGAATTTTATGAAATTTTACAGCCAACAGTGGAAAAACGCGATGCCGCTTACGGCACAAATTTAGTGGACACGATTGCAGGTGCATTCACTGATATTGAAAGCGCGGTGGAAAAAGGAGATCAATTAGCGTTTTTACTTGGCAAACAGGTAGTTGATAAAACGTTCATGAAGACATTTTATTTAGCGACAGGCGCACTTCCAAACGGCTATGCAACAAAAGCAGCGAATGAGGCGAAAGAAGATGAAAAAGAAGCGAAAGTAGAGCAAGCAGAAGGTTGGGCGTTTTATCAATCGCTTTATCCGTATATGAAAAAACATGCAGCGGAAGAAGCTGATTACATCTTAAAACAATTTGATTTACAAACAGATGTAAAAACGTTAGATCCAACAGCGATAAACAAAGCGTTTGTGCGCGGATTAGCCAAAGTAGCGTTACACGAGTATGAAGAAAGCGAAGAAAATTGGGGAAAAGATGAATCCGCTGTTACAGCGATCGAAGGAGCACTCTTTATCGACATGATGGGGAATGATATGAAAACATTACTAGGTGAGCAAGCGTATACAACATTAAACAATCAAGCGCAAAAATATTTAGAAGCAGCAAAAATGAAAAAGAAAGAAGAAGGAGAAGCACTTCTTTCGCAACTTCGAATGACATTGAATACAGTTATTGAAAAAGCAAAATAATGATATGAGCAAAAAACCTTGTCACCGAACAAGGTTTTTTGCATTTGGAGATTGGAAAATGGTAGGCTTTTGCGTTTATGCTTCGTAGCCTTCTTATGATAATATTAGTAGGAATGAACAACAGCCGAGGTGGATCCATTGAAAATTTTGATTACAGGTGGGGCAGGATTTATTGGCAGCCATCTTGCAGCAAAATTGCTTTCGCTTCATCATGAAATTATTGTCGTTGATAATTTTCATCCTTACTATTCTATCGAGCGCAAACGCCGGCAATTTCGTGAACTCACAGCAGGTCATACCGTGACGGTGTATGAAACGGATTTACTTGATGTCGACAAAACAATCGCTCTATTTCGCCAGCAACAACCTGATTGTGTGTATCATTTGGCGGCTTTGCCTGGCGTTCCGAATTCATTGCTTCAGCCACTAGAGTATGTTGATTACGATATAAAAGCGACGATTAATGTATTAAAAGCAGCGGGCGAAGCAGGTGTCAAACATGTATTGTTCGCTTCATCATCTTCTGTGTATGGCAATCAAGGAAGTATGCCGCTGAAGGAAGAGATGGCGACGGGAAATGTCATTTCCCCATATGCGGCAGCAAAATATGGTGCCGAGTCATTTTGTCATGCTTATGCGAATTTGTTTGGCTATCAATTGACAATCTTTCGTTATTTTACTGTTTATGGTCCATGGGGACGTCCGGACATGGCGATTAGTAAATTTATTTGTCAATTATTACATGGCGAAGAGATTGTTGTATACGGAACGCAAACGGCAAGAGACTATACGTTTATCGATGATATCGTTGCTGGAATGATAGCTGCTTTACATCGTGAGGGAAGCAACGATGTTTTTAATTTAGGCTCAGGGCGCCCGGTTACAATGGAAGAGCTGTTATGCACGTTGCAAGAATATTTCCCTAATATGAAAGTGCGACATGCTCCGGAGCGTGCCGGTGATGTGAAAATGACATGGGCTGATATTACAAAAGCGAAACAATCGTTTGGATACGAGCCGACCATATCTTTTAAAGAAGGATTAGCGAAAACAATTGAGTGGGCTAAAACATATGAAACGTAATCATGCGAAACTAGCAATAAGATTGATTAGTATTGGGTTTGTCGTTGTATTTGTTTTGTTGACCTATCGTTATTTTGAAGGACACATGTTCCTCTCCCATTTTCGAATGATGACAAATAATCCAGACAAATTGGCAATCATGTTCGCCATTTATGGTGCTTCTTTTTGGTTAAGAGCATTAGCATGGAAATGGTATGTGGGAAAAAACATTCCGCTAACTGTCTATCTAAAAGGGCTATTGATGAGCTTGTTTATTAACCATCTTGTCCCTGTAAAAGTGGGAGATATCGTTCGTATCGCCATATTGGCAAAACAAAAAGAAATTTCTATTGATGAATCTGTTCACTCCGTTGCCGTCATGCGCATACTTGATATGTTGATCTTGTTTCTTTTTTCCGCATGTGGTGCTTACGTTTACTTGAAACAAATTCTATTTCATGATAGTTTTCTTATTCTCTTGGGGGTAGGTGGGATTGCGGCAATCGTTTTAAGAAAATGGAACTCAACGTTTATTTATAAACATGTGCATATGTTTATGAAAGTCGTAACAGGACGTCTTGGTTTGTGTATTTTTGGGGTTGTTGCTCTAAGTTGGCTTTGTGAAGCGATTATGATATACGAAATTTCTAAAGTTCTAGGAATGTCATTGTCTATCTTTCAATCGGTATGGGTAAATAGCGTGACTGTTTCTGGGCAAGTGTTTCAAATGGCACCAGGCGGTTTAGCAACGTATGAAGCGGTTATGGCTTTTGCGATTACAAGGCTCGTGCCGATATGGGATCAAGCGTATACGGCAGCGCTTCTCACCCATGCTTTTAAATTTATATTTTCCTATATAGTTGGAATCGTTCTTTTCCTAAAATCACCTAGAGATATTTGGATGGTACGCTCATGGTTGAAAAAGAAGGAAGTGGGAAACAATGAAAAAAGCATCAAAATTTGAAAAAGTGGCAGCAAGGTGTTGGAATTTGCTCAACGAGGGGAAGCCGTTTACTCCTATTTTTGTCGTTGGTACGATGTTTCTTTATCATATTACGGATTTATGGAACCTTTATCATGTAGAGAAGCTTTTGTTTAGTTTCCTATTTGTTTTGCCTCTTCTCGTAATCTATTATATATATGATTATCCACTATTTTTACGGAATTATTTATGGATTCCTTATGTTGTCTTTTTAATCGTTTGGCAGTTTGCTGACCCTTCATTACTTATGTTATCGATTAGTTTATATTTTTTCTTTACGGTGTTTTTTTGGGGAACTCTCTATTATCATTTGCGAATCGGAACGACATGGTGGAATTTTACCCGTTTTTGGAAACTTGTGCTGAAAAATAGCGATTCGACAAGTGGAAACGCGCAGGAGCAACTGCCGAAGTTTTTACTTTTGTTGTCGTTATGGCAATATGTTTATGAACAGATAGAAAATGGTTGGCATGTGTTGAATATTGGCAGTTTTGCGATCTATTACGGCTTCGTTTTCTTGTTTTCATTTATCTTGCATAAACAACTATTTGACTGGAAGCCAAAAGTGATTCCAACCTATACGAATAATGTAGCTGTTTCAGAGACCGCATTGAATGACAAAGTGATTGTCATTGTCATTGACGGGATGCGCAAAGATCGCTTTGAACAAGCGAACGCTCCGTTTTTAAAAACGTTACGCAAAAATGGGACAGATTTTACGCAAATGGAAACGGTATATCCAGCGCGTACTGTTGTCTGTTTCACATCGATGTTTACAGGAACGTATCCATTCGAGCATGGCATTAAATCAAATATGGTATGGAAACTGGGAATCAAAGTTGAGAGCATCTTTGATTCGTTACGGAAAGTGGGAAAAATGGGACGGCTGCTAGGAATTGCTCACCTTGTTGATTCGATGGGCGATGATGTCGAAACCGTGACAGCTGTCATGCATAACGATGTCGCTGACCGTAATATTATTGAACGCGCGAAACTTATTATGAAAGAGCAAGATCCCGATTTGCTTGTTGTGCAGCTAATCGCGACAGACCAAACAGGTCATAGCCGTGGGGTGCTGTATGATGAATATATTCAAAAAATCGAAGAAGCTGATGCGCTTATTCGAGAGTATGTGGAATGGCTTGAGGAGCAAGGGAAGCTGAAAAACGCTACATTAATCATCTGTGCGGACCACGGACAAGCAGACGGAATTGGAGGGCATGGTCACCTTGACGAAGGAGAACGGTATGTGCCGTTTTTTATGTACGGACCAACCATCGAACGAGGAAAGCGGATTGAGGAAAAACATAGTCTTGTTTCGCTAGCACCAACAATTGCGTATTTATTAGGTGCTCCTTATCCAAGTCATAGTCGAGGACCGGTGCTAATAGATGCAATTCGAAAGAGGGAAAAACATGAAGAAACAAAAGGTCATCGTATTTTTACCCGCGCATAATGAAGAAGAGGCGATTGGTGAAGTAATCAAAAACATTCCTCGTCATTTTCATCCATTGGTAGAAGTGAACGTATTGGTAATTGATGACGGTTCCACGGATGAAACGGTTGCGGTTGCGAAAGCAGCAGGAGCTGATTATATTTACGAACTGGGACAAAATCGCGGGCTTGGTGCGGCTGTGCGTCAAGGGCTGCAAGAGTGTATTCGGCTCGGCGCGGATATTGGTGTGATGATTGATGCTGACAATGAATATCCAGCAGACCAAATTCCTGACCTGCTTGCGCCAATTTTTAACGGAGAAGCGGATTATACAATGGGTTCGCGCTTTCTTGGGACGATTCGCGGAATGAAATGGCATCGTCGTTTAGGTAACTATTTCTTTACATTCCTTCAATCGCTTTTATTACGAACATGGATTTATGATGGACAATCAGGAATGCGTGCGTTTTCGCGGCAAGCGATGGAACATGCCGAAATTATCCATGACTATAACTACGCGCAAGTGCTGACATTGAACTTAGTTCGAAAGGGATTTCGGGTTAAAGAAGTTCCAATTCGTTATCAAGTGAGGACAACGGGACAGTCATTTATTAAATTTCGTTCCTATATGACAGCTGTTCTCCCAGCTATTTGGAAAGAGATGAAACGTCCCGTCAAAAAGGTGAATGTTGACTGGTATGCTCATTTGCTACCGAACAGCGATAAAAAAAAATGTTCATAACAAGGATAGAAGTATCTGCTTCTATTCTTCAGACCGTAGACAAAATAAGGGTTCGGACGCTGAGTCTGAACCCTATTTTGATGAAAAAAGAGCCCTAAATATGAAAAAAAAAAACGAAGAGCCTTTTTGTAACGCTTATATTGACATAAAGGATGATAATCATTATCATTGAATTTGTAGGAGGAGATTGGATGAAACGATTTTATTTATTTTTTTCTTTGTTATTGATATTCATTCTCAATAATACATCACTCACTGCTTTTGCTTATTCGTATGGTGACCCGAACGAAGAAAAAGTGGCAGAAGTGTATAAACAAATGGCAGAAAAGCTAAATCAGCAACCGCCAAATTTTACTGAAGCGAAAACGATTTTTGAAACGGTGAAAGAAGAAATTGATATGCATATGGGAACACAGCCATCTAAGGCCGTGTTAGCTGCAATCGACGCGAAAAATAAAAATGAAGTTTTAAAAGATATGAGAAAAATTCTTGTTTTAAACATTGCCCGTCGTTTAGAAAACATTGAGAAAAATTTTGATCAATACGACACGAGTAAACGGCTGTTAGCGAAAGCATTTGCTACATATGAAGCGCTCTCTCCAATCGTTCAATCGAAAGATGATGCGCTTGACAAACAAATGAGAAACGAATTTGAACAGGCGTTGCAATCATTAGGAAATCCAGGGCTGTTTGGAGTTGGTAAAAAGCAATCAAACATCGATCAATTTAAGAAAAGTAAAGAGATCATTTTAACATCATTACAGAAACAGTTCGGATTAAAAAGCTTGAAAGTTGGTCATTTTTCAGAAAGTGCAACAGAAAAGTCGGAAGCGGTTGAGAAAAAAGAGTGGACCGATTTATCAAAACTGAAAAACTGGATTCCAATCCTCGTTCTTATTGTTGTTATTGTTGGTGTTGTCATTTATTCGTTACGCCGAAAAAGAAAGTAATCGGTTTCAGAAGAAAGGAGAGCATCCGATGGAAGTTCAAGCGCTGTTAATTACGTTTCGTGAAGTATTAGAAGCTCTGCTCATTGTTGGAATTATTACGTCTTATTTAAAGCGAGTAAACCATACGAAATATACGAAATATGTATGGTTTGGTGCAGGATTGGCCGTGTTAGCGAGCGTTGGTGTTGCTCTGCTTTTCCAAGTTGTGTTTACAGGTTTTGCTGCAATGGGGAGCGAAACGTATTTAAAAATCTCCATTATGTTCATTTCTGCGATTTTGTTGACACAAATGGTGTTGTGGATGGCAGAACATAGCCGCGACATGAAGAAAAATGTCGAAGGGAAAATGGATCGTTTTATTACGACAGGAAATGTTGTTGGAATGGTCATTCATTCGTTTTTAGTGGTACTTCGCGAAGGGGTAGAAACGGTGTTTTTCTTTGCGGCCATCACGGGTGGAAACATTGGAGCCGCGATGCAAGGATGGGGAGCGCTTACTGGTGTGGTTATTGCGGCATTTGTTAGTTATATCTTTTTCAAAGGAACAATGCGTATACCTCTGAAAACGTTCTTTAAAGTGACAGGCGCCTTCATTATTTTGATCGCGGCAGGACTTTTAGTTCAAGGAATTTCTATGTTACAAGATTTAAACATCATCGGTAGCGTTATGCCTCATGTATATGATTTGACGTGGCTGTTACCTGAGCATCCAATTGACTATCAACATTATCTCCGCGATCACGGGGTTGCGCCGATTTTACCAGGAGATGTTGGCGTATTTTTGAAAGCACTTTTCGGTTACTCATCTATGCCATCATTAGAAGAAGTAATTGCGTATGTCGGCTATTTTGTTGTCGTTTATTTGTTAATTAATAGTCGTCATTCGAAAGAAGCGAGAAAAGCAGAGCAAAAAGAAACGAACGTTCAAGCGCTTGAACCGAAAACAAAAAATGTCGTATAAAAAGTACAAGACGCTGTTGTCTTGTGCTTTTTCATTTGTAAAGGTGAGGAACATGGTGAAACATTTTCTGGGAAATAATCGATTTCTGTCATATTTTAGTTTGTTTATCTTGTTTGTATTGTTTTATGTGGAAATCCGTTATGCAAGCCCTTATGCCGCAACATGGGACCAAGTCGACTTTGCTTTAGCGTTAAACCGCTACGATTTACTGGCGATGCAACCACATTTTCCTGGATATCCGTATTTGATCCTTGGAGGGATGATCGTCCACACATGGATTGATAACCCTGCGAAAGCATTGTCTATTTTTAATGTGTTAGCGATGTTATCAGCTACGGTTCCTATTTTTTTACTGGTAAGAAAATATCAACCGAGCCATGTTGCATGGTTCGTAACAACGCTCATCCAATCGACAAGCTATGTCATGGTGATTGTTGGACAGCCGATGTCAGAGGGATTTGCGTTAGCGGTTTTATGGTGGTATTTTTGGGCGATTGAGCTTGCTAGAAAATACAGAACGTGGTGGGCGCAAATTCTTCCGTTATGTTTGTTCGGTGTGTTGTTAGGAATTCGTCTTTCTTATTTACCGTTTATAGTTGTACTTGTTTTTCTATGGTACGAAGACTGGAAAAAACATAAAAAAATTCGACGCTTGTTTCTTTTTGTTACCGCGGCTCTTTTGTTTCAGTTCATTTGGGTTATAGGTGTTGCGTTGACAGAAGGGAGTATAAAAGGGTTTCTTAAACTTGCTTTTTCTTTTACGAATGGTCATTTTCATGAATGGGGCGGGACGGTTTCGAACGATCATCAATCGTTTTTTCATAGAATTAGCCACTTTGTTGTTTATAATCTCATTTGGACAGGATTAGCAAGTAAGACATTTTTGTTACTTATTTGCTATATGGTTGTATTTGTATATGTCGCAAGAACAAAATCAGCAGTGTCATTTCCATGTTGGTTTTGGATGGCTGCATTCGCTTATTTTTTATGGGCTTTGTTCGCGCAAAACATTGACAAACCGCGCCATATTATTCCACTCGTTCATTTGCTTCTTTTCTATGGATGGACGCGTTATTTTCATGCAAATACCTCAGTGTGTAAGTTGCTATTAGCGGTTGTGATATTGATAATTCAAATTACTACCGGTTCCTTAAATGTACGTGAACAGGCCTCGCACTTGCCAGCGACGTATCAGTTAGCATATGATTTACAAAAGAGAGAGGATCGCTTCGTTTTATACACATGGGAAGAAACAAGAGTGTTGCAATATCTTCATGCCGATTTTCCACATCAACAAGTGTTACATTTTTCATTTTTTTTACAGGATAAAGCCAACTATGAACATGCTAAAATTTATGTGACGGATCATGTCGTTAAAGGATTTAAGGAACAAGATGTTCCGCTTGCCGGACATTTACGGAAAATTAAAACATATCGTTCGAGTACGCTAGCTGATCCGGTGTACGGCAACATTACCTTATACGAGTGGATAGATTAAACAATGGAGTGATTATGATGCATGATCACTTAAAAGAAAAATTGGCAGTATTACCGGAACAACCCGGTTGCTATTTAATGAAAGACAAAAACGGGACCGTTATTTACGTCGGAAAGGCAAAAGTGTTGAAAAATCGAGTGCGTTCGTATTTTACCGGAACGCATGATGGAAAAACATTACGCCTTGTCAATGAAATCGCCGACTTTGAATATATTGTGACGTCATCAAATGTGGAAGCGCTCATTTTAGAAATGAATTTAATTAAAAAATACGATCCGAAATATAACGTCATGTTAAAAGACGATAAAAGCTATCCGTTTATTAAAATTACAGCGGAAGAGCATCCACGTCTTATCATTACAAGAAAAGTGAAGAAAGATCGCGGAAAATATTTTGGGCCATACCCAAATGTACAGTCGGCAAACGAAACGAAAAAGCTGCTTGACCGCATTTACCCGCTCCGCAAATGCTCATCATTACCGAACCGGGTTTGTCTTTATTATCATATGGGTCAATGTCTAGCACCGTGTGTGCACCCTGTTTCAGAACAACAAAATAAAGAAATCGTTGAACAAATTGTCCGTTTTTTAAATGGTGGGTATAAAGAAGTAAAAGAAGAATTATCTGAAAAGATGATGAAAGCTGCGGAAGCGCTTGAATTTGAACGGGCAAAAGAATATCGCGATCAAATTGCGCATATTGAAGCGATCATGGAAAAACAAAAGATGACAATGAACGATTTTGTGGATCGGGATGTGTTTGGTTACGCTTATGATAAAGGTTGGATGTGCGTTCAAGTGTTTTTCATTCGTCAAGGAAAGTTAATTGAACGTGATGTCTCTATGTTTCCGATGTATCAAGATCCCGATGAAGAGCTTTTGACATTTTTAGGTCAATTTTACGCAAAAGCGAATCACTTGAAACCGAAAGAAGTCATTTTGCCAACTAACATCGACGGCGAACTAGCCGAACAACTTCTTGAAGTAACAGTTGTTCAGCCAAAAAAAGGAAAGAAAAAAGAGCTTGTTGATTTGGCATGCAAAAACGCGATGATTGCCTTAAAAGAAAAATTTTACTTAATCGAGCGTGATGAAGAACGAACGATTAAAGCAATTGAAAACCTAGGAGAAAAGCTCGGGATTCCGACACCGCACCGCATTGAGGCGTTTGATAACTCAAATATCCACGGAACCGATCCTGTCTCAGCGATGATTGTCTTTATTGATGGCAAACCGGAGAAAAAAGAATACCGAAAATATAAAATCAAGACGGTCGAAGGTCCTGATGATTACGAATCGATGCGCGAGGTTGTGAGAAGACGCTATACTCGCGTATTAAAAGAAAAGTTGCTTCTCCCTGATTTAATCATTATTGACGGAGGAAAAGGGCATTTAGCTGCTGTTCGCGACGTGCTCGAGAACGAATTAGGGCTTGATATCCCGCTTGCCGGTCTTGTCAAAGACGAAAAGCATCGAACGTCCGAATTGATCATGGGGGACCCACCGCAAATCGTTTCTTTAGAGCGAAATAGTCAAGAATTTTATTTATTACAGCGCATTCAAGATGAAGTTCACCGTTTTGCGATCACGTTCCATCGCCAAGTGAGAGGAAAATCGTTATTTCAATCGGTGTTAGATGGCATTCCAGGGGTCGGAGAAAAGCGAAAAAAAGCGCTATTAAAACATTTTGGTTCGATTAAAAACATGAAAGAAGCAACGGTGGAAGAATTGCAGGAAGCGAACATTCCGCGCGCTGTTGCGGAAAAAATTTATGAAAAATTACGGGAATAATATTGCCAACCGCATAAAAGTTTGATATGATTTCACTAAATTTCATATTCATACACTTCCGAACACTGAAGTGAAGATAGAGGTGCGAACTTCAAGAGTAGACATTCTGAGGAAAATGAGTTCCGAAGAAGAATGTTGAAAGGGGAGCGTCGCCGAAGCGAAAAAAGTCTCATTGCTTTTTTCGCTGGTCCTGCGTTTAAGAAATGTAGGACTGTCAAGATGATTATGATTCATCTTGGAGAGCTATCTCACTGTGTGGAGCGAATAGTTTTTCTTTTCGTTATGCACAGCAATGGGATTGTCTCTCATTGCTGTTTTTTATTTGCGCGCAAATTATGAAACTATACCGGTATAGATTCTAGTTTGATAGTAAAGGATGAGGAGAAATGGGAATGATAGTTCAAAAATTTGGTGGAACATCTGTCGGTTCGATTGAACGCATTCAAAACGTGGCGAACCGCGTCATTGAGGAAGTGAAAAATGGAAACGATGTTGTTGTCGTTGTTTCTGCGATGGGAAAGACGACGGATGAACTTGTTCAGTTAGCGAAGCAAATTTCAAAACAACCAAACAAACGGGAAATGGACATGCTTCTTTCAACTGGGGAGCAAGTGAGCATCGCACTCTTGGCGATGGCATTGCAAGAGCAAGGATATGAAGCGGTCTCTTTAACCGGTTGGCAAGCTGGAATCAAAACAGAAGCTATTCATGGAAACGCGCGAATTATCGATATTGATACATCTCGCATTCGCAAGTATTTAGGTGAGGGGAAAATTGTCATTGTTGCAGGGTTTCAAGGAATAACCGAAAGCGGAGAAATTACGACGCTCGGTCGCGGTGGCTCCGATACGACAGCAGTAGCATTAGCTGCAGCATTAAAAGCAGATAAATGTGACATTTATACAGATGTGACTGGAGTATTCACAACCGACCCACGCTATGTAAAAACAGCAAGAAAGCTTCAAGAGATTTCGTACGATGAAATGCTTGAGCTAGCGAACTTAGGGGCAGGTGTGTTGCATCCGCGTGCGGTTGAGTTTGCGAAAAACTATCAAGTGCCGTTAGAGGTGCGTTCAAGCATGGAAAAAGAAAGAGGCACGATCGTGAAGGAGGAAGTTTCGATGGAACAAAACTTAATTGTAAGAGGCATTGCGTTTGAAGATCAAGTAACAAGAGTAACTGTTCAAGGATTGCCAAACGGATTACATACATTATCGACGATTTTTAACGCACTAGCTCATCGCGGAATTAATGTTGATATTATTATTCAAAGCATGACAAGCGCTGAGACAACGTCTGTTTCTTTTTCGATTTGTACAGGAGATTTAGCAGAAACATTACAAGTATTGCAATCGCTAGAAGGAGCAACGGTTGAATACGAAAGCAATTTAGCGAAAGTTTCGATCGTTGGTTCTGGCATGATTTCCAATCCAGGAGTCGCTGCACAAATGTTTAACGTGTTAGCTGACCACGGCATTGAAATTAAGATGGTCAGTACATCAGAAATTAAAATTTCGACGGTCGTTGAACAGGCGAAAATGGTAGCGGCGGTTGAAGCGTTGCACGAAGCATTTCAACTAGCGGAAGAAAAAGAAACTGTAAGTTCCTAAAATAAGAAGCCTGCATTTGGCAGGCTTCTTATTCCATCACTTCATCTTTTTTATCCCATTTAACCGTAAACAACACTTTTTGTGCTCGCTTTTTTTGCTGCTCATATGCTTCAGCGACACAACGTTTTTGTTGTTCGATTTGTTGGGCGAGGAAACCAGCTTCAAGTTGAAAGGAGCAGTTTTCGTTTAAAGTAAATCGCGCTGTAACGATCGTTCCTGTTAATTCCACCTCAAGTTCATCGTTACGCTCGTTTATAACGGTTAACGTTCCCCACCCCGCTTGTTCGAAAAACGTGATAATATCGTCAAGCGTTTCTAACGGGTATTTGCGCGCGAGATTTTTACCAGCCCAATATAAGATGTTGGGCGTTTCTTTTCCTAAAAGATCAAAAAGAAGAACTTCGCGAATGAGTTCATAACCAAATCCAGAAATATGAATGTGTTTTAGTGCTTCATATTGTTCTTGAAATGATAATGGCTTCACATATTTCCCCTCTTTCTATCTACTATTATAGCGAAATAGCGTGAAGAAAGCAGCATCTTTCTTTCATTTTGTATATGAAATATTATTTTAATTTTCAAATGATTGAACATTTTATGAACTCGCTTTCTTGACGCTTCTACATTGTGGGAGTACAATGAATGTGACGCATGATTAATGGAAATGGAAGCATTTACAGTTCTATTAATCATTAAGTTTTCGTTAGTGTGGATGGGGAGTGTATCATCTTTCATTGTCACTTTATTAAAGGGGGTTCAAATATGGCAGGAAATCGCGAGTTTTTTTATCGTCGACTCCATTCATTATTAGGAGTTATTCCAGTTGGTATTTTCTTGACACAACATTTAGTAGTAAACCATTTTGCGACAAGAGGACCAGAAGCGTTTAACCGCGCTGCAGCATTTATGGCCAATTTACCGTTTCGTTATTTTCTAGAAATATTCGTTATTTTCCTTCCGCTACTGTTTCATGCGATTTATGGGCTTTATATCGCTTTTACAGCGCAGAACAATGTGAGTAGATATAGCTATTTCCGCAACTGGATGTTTATGCTGCAACGATTAACTGGCATTATTACGCTTATTTTCGTCACATGGCACGTATGGGAAACTCGTGTACAAGCTGCGTTTGGAGCGGAAGTAAACTACGAAATGATGGCCAATATTGTTGATAATCCGTTTATGCTTGCTTTTTACATAGTAGGGATTATTTCGACGGTATTTCATTTCGCTAATGGTTTATGGTCTTTCTGTGTTAGCTGGGGACTTACGGTTACTCCTCGTTCACAAAAAATTTTTACATATGTGACAATGGCGATTTTTATAGCACTTTCAATCGTTGGTATTCGTGCAATTTTAGCATTCGCTTAATCCACAACTAGCAATCTTTTAGGGAGTGAGTAACGATGAAAAAAGGAAAAATTATAGTAGTTGGTGGCGGTTTAGCCGGACTAATGGCAACCATTAAAATCGCAGAAGCGGGTGTGCCAGTTGAGTTGTTTTCGCTCGTGCCAGTGAAGCGATCTCACTCTGTTTGTGCTCAAGGTGGGATTAACGGTGCAGTGAATACGAAAGGTGAAGGAGACTCCCCATGGGAGCACTTTGACGATACAGTGTATGGTGGCGACTTTTTAGCGAACCAACCACCGGTAAAAGCGATGTGTGAAGCAGCTCCAGGCATTATTTATTTGCTAGATCGCATGGGTGTCATGTTTAACCGTACGCCTGAAGGTTTATTGGACTTCCGACGCTTCGGGGGAACGCAGCATCACCGCACAGCATACGCCGGCGCTACGACGGGGCAGCAGCTGCTTTATGCGCTTGACGAGCAAGTGCGTCGTCATGAAGTAGCTGGACTCGTGACAAAATATGAAGGATGGGAATTTTTAGCAGCTGTCCTAGATGATGAACAAATTTGTCGCGGAATTGTTGCGCAAAACTTAACGACGATGGAAATTAAATCATTCCCAGCGGATGCTGTAATTATGGCAACAGGTGGACCGGGAATCATCTTTGGTAAATCGACAAACTCGATTATTAATACAGGTTCAGCCGCTTCAATTGTGTACCAACAAGGGGCGTATTATGCGAACGGAGAATTTATTCAAATTCACCCAACAGCGATCCCAGGCGATGACAAACTGCGTCTCATGAGTGAGTCTGCACGCGGTGAAGGTGGACGAGTATGGACATATAAAGACGGGAAACCTTGGTACTTCTTGGAGGAAAAATATCCAGCTTATGGAAACCTAGTCCCTCGTGACATCGCTACAAGGGAAATCTTCCATGTTTGCGTTGACTTAAAGCTTGGCATTAATGGCGAAAACATGGTTTATCTCGATCTTTCTCATAAAGATCCGAAAGAATTGGATATTAAACTTGGTGGTATTATCGAGATTTATGAAAAATTCATGGGCGAAGACCCACGAAAAGTGCCAATGAAAATCTTCCCTGCTGTTCACTATTCAATGGGGGGGCTATGGGTAGACTACGATCAAATGACAAACATTAAAGGTCTGTTCGCCGCTGGAGAGTGCGACTACTCGATGCACGGAGCAAACCGTTTAGGTGCGAACTCACTATTATCAGCGATTTATGGTGGTATGGTCGCAGGACCAAAAGCGGTTGAATATATTAGAGGTTTAGAAAAATCGTCTGATGCGATGCCGTCATCATTATATGACCGTTATTTAAAACAAGAAGAAGAAAAATGGAATAATATCATGTCAATGGATGGAACAGAAAACGCCTATGTTCTCCATAAAGAGCTTGGTCAATGGATGACAGATAACGTAACGATTGTTCGATATAATGATAAGCTTTTAAAAACAGACGAAAAAATTCAAGAGCTGCTTGAGCGTTATAAAAATATTAACATTAACGATACGGCAAAATGGAGCAACCAAGGGGCATCCTTCACTCGTCAGCTATACAACATGCTTCAATTAGCGCGCGTGATTACGTTAGGTGCTTATAACCGTAATGAAAGCCGTGGCGCTCACTATAAACCAGAGTTTCCAGAGCGCAATGACGAAGAATGGCTCAAAACGACAATGGCGCGCTTTACGCCAGATGGGCCAGCGTTCCATTATGAAGAGGTTGATACGTCGTTAATTAAGCCACGCAAGCGCGACTATACGAAAAAGAAAGAGGAAGTGAAATCATGAGCGAGAAAAAAACGATTCGCCTCATTGTAACGCGACAAGATCGTCCTGATTCTGCGCCATACGAAGAGGAATTTGAAATTCCATATCGCCCAAATATGAACGTCATTTCCGCTCTCATGGAAATTCGCCGCAATCCGGTGAACGCCAAAGGAGAAAAAACAACTCCTGTTACGTGGGATATGAACTGTCTGGAAGAAGTATGCGGGGCTTGTTCGATGGTCATTAACGGAAAGCCACGTCAATCATGTACAGCGCTCATCGATAAGCTAGAACAACCGATTCGTTTAGAGCCAATGCGCACATTCCCGGTTGTACGTGATCTTCAAGTTGACCGCAGCCGGATGTTTGACTCATTAAAGAAAGTAAAAGCATGGATTCCAATTGATGGAACATATGATTTAGGTCCTGGTCCTCGCATGCCAGAGCGGAAGCGGCAATGGGCGTATGAGCTTTCGAAATGCATGACGTGCGGTGTTTGTCTAGAAGCATGTCCAAATGTGAACAGCAAATCGAACTTTATCGGTCCTGCGCCGCTTTCTCAAGTACGTCTATTCAATGCTCATCCAACTGGAGCAATGCATAAAGCAGAAAGACTGCAAGCCATTATGGGAGATGGCGGTCTTGCGAACTGTGGTAACTCGCAAAACTGCGTGCAGTCTTGTCCAAAAGGAATTCCATTAACGACATCGATTGCGGCACTAAACCGTGAGGCAACAATTCAAATGTTCCGAAACTTCTTTGGAAGCGACGAAGTATAACACTCATCCTCTTCATGGATCCCCATGAAGAGGATTTTTGTTAGGGGGAGAATGATATGAAAAACATTGATTATATTGATAACGTTGAGCAATGGCAAAAATCCTTTACATTTTTTCACCGTATAAAGGTACGGTTTTGTGAAACAGATATGTTTGGTCATCTAAACAATACCGTTCCGTTTATTTATTTTGAAGAAGTACGGACGGAGTTTTTAAAAAGCATCGGTTTTATGGAAAAATGGACGAGCGCACAATCAGAGGAGATTCCAGTTGTCGCAGATTTACAATGTGACTTTTTACAACAAGTCTTTTTCAATGATGAGCTTTATGTGTATGTGAAAGTACATCGTGTCGGTCGTTCATCGGTTGATTTTCATTATATGGCGAAAAAAGATAACCAACAGATTGTGTTTGTTGGTCGTGGAGCGCTTGTTCAAATCAACAAACGGACGGGAAAAAGTGTTCCATGGGATGAAGAGATGAAACAACGATTACAACATTCCCAAGCGGTTTCTCCTATTTAGATAAAGCACCTATTTTTCTAGTAGATAAACGAATTTCTGTCACCGTAACCCTCTGCTTCACATACTATATGGTGAATAAATACCCATCCGGTAGTTAAGGTCTGGCTAAAGCAAGGAGGGTTACAATACTTTGAAGGACAAATCATTTCACTCAAAGCCATTACTCACGAAAAGAGAAAGAGAAGTATTTGAATTATTAGTTCAAGATAAAACAACAAAAGAAATCGCAAGTGAGCTGTTCATTAGTGAAAAAACAGTTCGTAATCACATTTCGAACGCCATGCAAAAGCTTGGAGTAAAGGGGCGCTCTCAAGCAGTAGTTGAATTGCTTCGAATGGGGGAACTTGAACTATAGGGAATACCGGCTAACCTTAATTTTAAGGTAGCCGGTTTATTATTGTTAACCATCTGCATTTTTTGTTATAGAAAAAATTTCTTCGGAAGATATGTTTATTTTTGTAAACGCTTTAAAGCGATTGATGGTGCCTAAAGGATCGATTTGTGTCGTGAAGTGAAAGGTAGAAATGTTACGTTACGTTTATATAGATGAAGGTCATGAGATGGAGTTCTTGTTTTTTATTGATTATGTGAAAAAGTATAGTAAAATGAAAATGGTTCGTTTTGCTTGCATTTTCATCAGAAAATGTAAACAATATAGAGTGCATGAATCTATATAAGAGATTGTATGCCATCTCAAATTGACGAAAGAGCTGTCGTTGAACTGCGATTTTAAAACAAAAAGGGCGGAAAATTTTAACCCACTATCCGATTACTCCACCGCAATTTGTTGCTTTGCAATGACTTTGGGAAGAAGGGGATATGACGATTGGAGAATGATCGAATAAAATGCATTTGGTCTGCAGTACAACGACGGACTTAGTCGATCGAATGGAGAAAAATGTGTTAGTTGCAAGAGTAAGAAACAAAAACGATCGGCGGGTCGTGCGTATTCATCTTCTTAAAGAAGGTGAGCGAATTATCGAAGAAGTGATTAAAAAGCGCCAACATAGTTTGGCACAAGTTTTTAAAACTTTCTCGGATGAAGAGATTGTTTTTTAGAAAAAAGCTTAAAAAAATTACATCAAGAAATGAAAAAAGAATGAGGCGATCACTTGGAAAGACCAATTGGTGTTATTGATTCAGGAGTTGGAGGGCTTACTGTCGCGAAAGAGATCATGCGGCAGCTGCCAAATGAACAAATTGTTTACTTAGGAGACACGTCACGATGTCCTTATGGTCCACGTCCAGAAGAAGAGATTCGTCAATTCACATGGGAAATGACGAATTATTTATTGCAATACGACATAAAAATGCTTGTTATCGCTTGTAATACGGCGACCGCAGTTGTTTTAGAAGAGATACGTGAAAAACTAAGCATTCCTGTATTAGGTGTTGTACATCCAGGAGCGCGAGCGGCGATAAAAATGACGAAAAATCGGCATATTGGCGTCATCGGAACGATTGGTACAGTGAAAAGCCGTGCATATGAAAAAGCATTAAAGTCAATTAACAATAAAGTTCATATTGAAAGCTTAGCTTGCCCTAAATTTGTTCCACTTGTTGAGAGTGGAAATTTTGAAGGAGAAGAGGCAAGAGAAATTGTAGCCGAGTCGCTAGAACCATTGAAATCAAGCGATATCGATGTTCTTATTTTAGGATGTACACACTATCCGCTATTAGGTCCGTTAATTAAAGAATATATGGGAAAAAAGGTAAAACTGATCTGCTCGGGTGACGAAACAGCGCGCGAAGTAAGCGCGATTTTACATCATAGCGGTTTGCTACATACAGGCGAACGATTCAATGATCATCTCTTCTTGACAACTGGACCAAAAGAATTGTTTCAAAAAATTGCTTCAAAATGGTTTGGACAACCAATTGAAAATGTACAAACGATTGAATTATAAAAAAATCCTTCAGCATGTAGCTGAAGGATTTTTTTATTCTATTTTTCTAAAAAGCTCGTATACATAGTAGTACAAACTATTAGTAGGAGGGAAAGGTCATGTTTCATCGGAGAACACCTAAGTTAGTGGCATCCATCATTACCTCAACCATATTGCTTAGTGGCTGCGGATTGTTTGGAAAGGATAGCGCGGTAAAAGAAATTGACCCACCGCAGGATGTAAGTTATTTGAAAGACGGACAATCGCTACAAAAAGAAACGGGGAAGCAAGGAAAGAATGCAGGAGCGGTAAAAGAGGAACAAAAAGCGACCGAGACAGTAAAACGAGAACTTTATTTAATTGATAAAAACGGTTTTGTTGTTCCACAAACGCTCCAATTGCCAAAAACAGACGCAGTCGCCAAACAAGCATTAGAATACCTAGTAGAAGGAGGACCTGTTTCAGAAATTTTACCGAATGGATTTCGAGCGGTGCTACCAGCCGATACTCGTGTATTAGGGGTTAAACTTGAAAAAGATGGAACCATTATTGCTGATTTTTCTCCGGAGTTTGCTCATTATAAACCAGAAGATGAAAAGAAAATTTTACAAGCGATTACGTGGACGTTAACACAATTTGATAATGTCAAAAAAGTAAAAATTCGCATTAACGGTCATGACCAAACAGTAATGCCGGTGAATGGAACACCAATTCAAGATGGAGTGAGTCGAGAGGACGGAATTAACGTTGATACAAGCGGTGTTGTCGATATTACGAATACTCATCCGGTCACTGTCTATTTTTTAGCACAACAAGGAGAAAATACTTACTACGTGCCGGTGACGCGCCGCGTTCCGAATAAAGAAAAAGACGATATTGCCGCGGTCGTGAGTGAGTTGATTAAAGGACCAAATTACGGTAGCGGGCTCGTCAGTGATTTTCAACCGGATGTTCAGTTGCTAAATTCACCGAAGTACGAAGATGGGAAAGTAACATTAAATTTTAACGAGGCGATTTACGGAAGCAATAAGAAACGTGTCATTTCTGAGCATGTTTTGAATTCGCTCGTCCTTTCATTAACTGAACAAAAAGGAATCGAAAGCGTCGCGATTACGGTCAATGGAAAAGCTGATCTTGTGAGAGAAGATGGAAAAGAACTTTCTGAACCGGTGACAAGACCAGAAAATGTGAATACAGGTAGTTTTTAATGTTATACTATGGTATAAAAAGAGGTAGGCTATCAAGCTACCTCTTTCTATTTATTTTGTGCACTTCATTAAGGAGGCTTTTTCATGAGAGTCGATGGAAGGGAAAATAAACAGTTGCGACCAGTACATATTGAAAAACATTTTATCAAACATGCGGAAGGCTCTGTATTAATAACCATCGGTGATACAAAAGTCATTTGCACCGCAAGTATTGATGATAAAGTACCGCCGTTTATGCGCGGCGGCGGAAAAGGATGGATTACGGCTGAATATGCGATGTTACCACGTGCAACAGAGCAACGAAATGTACGTGAATCAAGTAAAGGCAAACTTTCAGGGAGAACGATGGAAATTCAACGCCTTATTGGCAGAGTGCTTCGTTCGGTTGTTGACTTAGAAAAGCTTGGAGAGAAAACGATTTGGATTGACTGTGATGTCATTCAAGCAGATGGAGGTACGCGCACAGCGTCGATTACAGGAGCGTTTGTCGCCATGGTCTTAGCTTTTGCGAAATTAGTGGAGGAGAAAAAGCTATCAGATCTTCCTGTGACAGATTTTCTTGCGGCGACATCAGTAGGAATCGATCCGCAACATGGGGTAATTCTTGACTTAAATTATATCGAGGATTCGCAAGCAGAGGTAGATATGAATGTCGTCATGACAGGTTCAGGGAATTTTGTCGAAATTCAAGGAACAGGAGAGGAAGCAACTTTTTCCCGAGAGCAATTACATGAGTTATTAGGAACTGCCGAGTTAGGTATTCGTCAGCTTATTGATATCCAAAAAGAAGTGTTAGGACCATTAGCGGAACAAATTAAAAAAAGTTCAGCAGAAAGTGTGGAATAGCCATGAAAGAAGTCATTATTGCGACGAAAAACGCGGGGAAAGTGAAAGAATTTCAAGCGTTGCTGGCTAAAAAAGGAGTTGAGGTGAAATCATTGTTAGATTTCCCTAACTGCCCGGACGTCGAAGAAACAGGAAGCACATTTGCCGAAAATGCGATTTTAAAAGCTGAAGCAATGGCTGCTTATTTTAATCAAACGGTCATTGCTGATGATTCAGGGCTTTCGATTGATGCATTAGATGGAAGACCGGGAGTATATTCGGCACGCTATGCTGGTGAGGAAAAAGATGATCGAGCAAACATCGCGAAAGTACTTGAAGAACTAAATGGAGTTCCGTTTGAAAAAAGAACGGCTCGCTTCCATTGCGCATTAGCAGTTGCCATTCCTCAACAACGTACCGTAGTTGTTGAGGGAACGTGCGAAGGATATATTACAGATACTCCAAGAGGAGAAAACGGGTTTGGATACGATCCGATTTTTTACGTTCCACAAAAAGGAAAAACAATGGCGGAATTGACAAAAGAGGAGAAAAATCAAATTAGTCATCGAGCGAACGCATTAGCCAAATTAGACAAGCAGTGGAGTGAAATCATCAATAACGGGGAGTAAGGGAAATGAAAGTGCTAATTGTAAGCGATAGCCATGGACTGACAAAAGAGTTAATCGAAATAAAACAACGTTATCATAACGCCGTAGATGCGTTTATTCATTGTGGCGATTCCGAACTACCAATAGGTTGCGCAGAATTGGAAAACTTTTTATATGTCCGCGGCAACTGTGACTTTACAACGGAGTTTCCAAAGGAACGCATAGAAGATATTCAAGGAATTCGCTTTTTTATTACACACGGTCACCTTTATAATGTAAAAATGACAATGATGAACCTTTACTACCGTGCCCAAGAAGTAGGGGCAAAAGTCGTTTGTTTCGGACATTCGCATATTGCAGGAGCAGAGATGATCAACGGCGTTCTGTTTATTAATCCGGGAAGCATCGTTTTACCGCGCATGAGAAAAGAAAAAACGTACGCTTTGTTGCAAATCGACAACGAAAAAGCAACGGTTCAATTTTATGACATCAACGGACAGGAAATACCATCCTTAACGAAATCATTTGCGTTTTGAGCGAGAAAATATTTCTCGCTCATTTTATCTTGACTTTATCATAACACTCCCCTATAATAAAAACTGTCTTTGGAATGTCCCCAGTAGCTCAGCAACGAGCCATGCATCGACGAATCAGCTGCGAGTTGTCCCGACGCATCCGCTTCTTTGAAATCACTTCAGCGTACCGCTCGAGCCACTTCTTGAGTAGGCTTTCTGAGAGCGGGACGGAGGAAAAACTAAAAAATTGTGCAATACTTAAATGATTTTTCATACCATGTCCCAGTGGTTCAGCTGGATAGAGCACGTCCGAGTAGGCATCGGAGAAATAGCTTCAGCACACCACTCGAACCACTTCTTGAATAGGCTTATTGAGAGTGGGGCGGCGATAAAAATTGAGAAAGTAGCAATAAAATCGAATATAATTTTAATACTATGTCCCAGTAGCTCAGCAGGATAGAGCAGCGGCCTTCTAAGCCGTCGGTCGGGAGTTCGAATCTCTCCTGGGACGTTAAAAATCCTCTTTCCTAGAAAAAAGGAAAGAGGATTTTTTTCGGAAACGAATAATCTAGAAGATCTAAAAATAGAAATGCCTCTTTCGTCGATTTCCTTCAATACCTCGTTTTTATTGACCTTTCATAAAAAATTTTTTCTCTTGTAAATTTCTTGATTTTATCACCATGTAAGCGTATACAAATATTCTAATGAATCTAAATATTCAAAAAATAGTATTGACTCTTCCTTATTTTAGGATTATTATAATTTTCAAACAAATCAAACAAGTTAAACAATAAACTTCTACAAAGAAGATGCACTTAGCAGAGGAAGAGGGGAAGACACTTGAGCGAACAATGGATTTTTTTAAATGATGAATTTGTCACCAAAGAAAACGCAAAAATTTCTGTATACGATCACGGCTTTTTGTACGGGGATGGGGTATTTGAAGGAATTCGCGTGTATAGTGGCAATATCTTTCGTCTGAAAGAACACATTGATCGACTTTATAATTCAGCGAAATCGATTTTATTAACCATTCCTTATACAAAAGAAGAGATGACGGACATTATCGTTCAAGCAGTACAAAAAAATCAGTTTCAAGACGCTTATATTCGAGCTGTCGTTTCTCGGGGTGTAGGTGATTTAGGCCTCGATCCTTATAAATGTAAAAAGCCACAAGTTGTTGTCATTGTTGAACCATTAGCGCTTTTTCCAAAACATTTATATGAAACAGGAATTGAAGTTGTGACTGTCCCAACACGAAGAAACCGTTCAGATGTTCTTAGTCCAAAAGTCAAATCGCTGAACTACTTAAATAACATTCTTGTAAGAATTGAGGCACATTTGGCCAATGTGAGCGAGGCGTTAATGTTAAATGACCAAGGATATGTCGCAGAAGGATCGGGCGACAATGTGTTTATCGTCAAAAATGGCGTGATTTATACGCCACCGGGATATGTCGGTGCGCTTGAAGGAATTACGCGTGATGCCATTATTGACATCGCCCGAGAGCTTGGTTACGTAGTCAAGGAAGAACCTTTTACTCGTCATGACGTATATACGGCGGATGAAGTATTTTTGACAGGAACAGCAGCTGAAGTGATTGCGGTTGTGAAGGTAGACGGACGCACGATTGGCGATGGTGTCCCTGGAGAGCATACGAAGCGATTGCTTGAGGTGTTCAGACAACGCGTTGTTTCCGAAGGGGTTAAAGTATATCAAACGAACGCAAACGTCGGATAATGTACCATGACAATGAACATAAGGCGAAAGCGTTGAAGAGGATAAGTAGTCAGCGGGAAAGGCATCCACAGAGAGCCGGAGGAGCTGGGAACCGGTGATGCTGCCGCTTGATGAACTCACCTCTGAGCGTCAACTTGAACGCGGCAGCTAGTAGAGTTGACCGGGTGAAGTTGTTCACTCGTTATTAAAAAGAGCGACCGTTTATCGGCGCTCATGAGGTGGTCTGATGACCATGAAGAAGGGTGGTACCGCGGAAAGTAAACCTTTTCGCCCCTTTGACCTAGCGTTAGCAGGTCATGATGGGGTGAAAAGGTTTTTTTCATTGTGTTTAGAAAAATAAGGAGGAAGGATGAAGCATGGCGAATATGAAAGTAGAGGAAAAACGGGTACAAAACACGAAGATGAGCGGTGCTTTGATGCTGATTGAAGCGTTAAAAGCAGAAAATGTTGAAGTGATTTTCGGATATCCGGGAGGCGCGGTATTACCGATTTATGATAAGTTATATAATTCAGGCGTGTTTCACGTATTGACGCGCCATGAACAAGGAGCGATTCATGCAGCCGAAGGATATGCGCGCATTTCTGGAAAACCAGGGGTTGTGATTGCGACGTCTGGTCCTGGAGCAACAAACATTGTGACAGGGTTAACCGATGCGATGATTGACTCTCTTCCACTCGTTGTCTTTACTGGGCAAGTCGCTTCTCATGTGATCGGATCGGATGCTTTTCAAGAAGCAGACGTTGTCGGAATTACGATGCCGATTACGAAACAGAATTATCAAGTTCGTGACATTCAAGAACTGCCCAAAATCATTAAAGAAGCGTTTCATATTGCGACGACTGGCAGACCTGGTCCTGTATTAATCGATATTCCAAAAGACATGACAACGATGGAAGGCGAATTTGATTACGAGCAAGACATTCACCTTCCGGGATATCAGCCAACGATTCATCCTAACCACCTACAAATTCGTAAATTAGTTGAAGCGGTCAGTCAAGCGAAAAAACCAGTTATTTTAGCAGGGGCTGGTGTGCTTCATGCGAACGCTTCGAAAGAATTGCAACAATATGCGGAACAACAAAACATTCCGGTCATCCATACATTGCTCGGTCTAGGAGCGTTTCCAGCTGACCATCCATTATTTCTAGGTATGGCGGGTATGCACGGCACATATACCGCCAATATGGCCCTTTACGAATGCGATTTATTAATTAACATTGGGGCACGTTTTGATGATCGTGTCACTGGAAACTTAAAATATTTTGCGCCGAACGCGACCGTTGCTCACATCGATATTGATCCAGCGGAGATTGGCAAAAACGTTCCGACGAAAATTCCGATTGTCAGCGATGCGAAAGAGGCGTTAAAAGAGCTGATTCATCAAGAAGGAAAGCCGGCAGACACAACCGCGTGGCTCGCTCAATTAAATGAATGGAAAAAGCAATTTCCGCTCGCTTATAAAAATGACGCACAAACCATTAAGCCACAAAAATTAGTAGAAATGATTTATGAATTAACGAATGGTGAAGCAATTATTACAACGGATGTCGGACAACATCAAATGTGGACAGCACAATATTATAAATTCAACAAACCGCACCGTTGGGTCACTTCAGGGGGACTAGGCACAATGGGATTTGGTCTTCCGGCAGCCATTGGCGCACAGCTGGCAGACAAAAACGCAACGGTTGTTTCGATTGTCGGTGATGGCGGATTTCAAATGACATTACAAGAGTTGTCCGTTATTCAAGAATTAAACTTACCGATTAAGATTGTTATCGTCAACAACCAATCGCTTGGCATGGTGCGACAATGGCAAGAAATCTTTTATGAAAAACGGTATTCCCATTCGCTTATTCCGAACCAGCCTGATTTTGTAAAGTTAGCAGAAGCTTACAACATAAAAGGGTTTCGAGCAAAAACGGAAGCTGAGGCTGCTGAAGTGTTAAAACAAGCATTTTCGATAGCTGAACCAGTTCTTCTCGATTTTCATGTGACAGCCGATGAAAATGTATACCCGATGGTGGCGCCAGGAAAAGGATTACATGAAATGGTGGGGGTGAAACCGTGCGAAGAATCATTACAATGACGGTGAATAACCGTCCCGGTGTGCTCAATCGTATTACCGGATTATTTACGAAACGTCACTATAACATTGAAAGTATCACTGTTGGACACACCGAAATTGAAGGGATTTCACGAATGACATTCGTCGTAAACGTGGAAGATGAGCGTACGGCTGAGCAAATTACAAAACAGCTGAACAAGCAAATTGATGTATTAAAAGTTACCGATATCACGGATCAAGCGATTGTGGCCCGGGAATTGGCACTTATTAAAGTTTCTGTCACCCCATCTTTGCGCAATGAAATATATACGCTCATTGAACCGTTTCGCGCATCGATTGTTGATGTAAGCCGGGAAAGCCTCGTCGTTCAAGTAACAGGCGAGTCTGAAAAAGTAGAAGCACTCATCGAGTTATTGAAGCCTTATGGAATTAAAGAAGTGGCGCGAACCGGCACAACTGCATTTACACGCGGCTCACAAAAAACAGCCGCATCAAATAAAACAGCTTTCATTATTTAATAAACGAAAAGGAGAGGATTTACTATGGCAAAAGTCTATTATAACGGAGATGCAAACGAAAAATATTTACAATCCAAAACAGTTGCAATTATTGGGTATGGTTCTCAAGGTCATGCTCATGCGCAGAACCTTCGTGACAGCGGAGTAAACGTTATTGTTGGACTTCGTCCGGGGAAATCATGGAAACAAGCAGAGAAGGATGGATTTCAAGTTCGGACTGTTCGTGAAGCAACAAGTGAAGCAGACATCGTCATGATTTTGCTTCCTGATGAACGACAACCAAAAGTATATAAAGAAGAAATCGAACCAGAATTAAAACCGGGTAATGCGTTAGTGTTTGCTCACGGATTTAATATTCATTTCAGTCAAATTGTTCCACCAGAAGATGTTGATGTGTTTTTAGTTGCCCCAAAAGGACCAGGACATTTAGTGCGCCGTACGTATACAGAAGGTGCTGGCGTACCAGCGTTAATCGCTGTCTACCAAGATGTAACAGGAGAAGCAAAAGAAACGGCGCTTGCTTATGCGAAAGCGATTGGTGCAACAAGAGCCGGTGTATTAGAAACAACTTTTAAAGAAGAAACAGAAACAGACTTATTTGGTGAGCAAGCGGTATTATGCGGTGGTTTGACATCACTTATTAAAGCGGGATTTGAAACGCTTGTAGAGGCAGGTTATCAGCCGGAAGTCGCTTATTTTGAATGTTTGCACGAGATGAAACTCATCGTTGACCTTATGTATGAAGGCGGTCTCGCTTGGATGCGTCATTCGATTTCCGATACGGCACAATGGGGAGATTTCATTTCTGGGCCGCGCATCATTAATGAGTCTGTAAAAGCAGAGATGAAAAAAGTGCTTGATGATATTCAAACCGGTAAGTTCGCAAAAGGTTGGATTTTAGAAAATCAAGCGAACCGTCCAGAATTTAATGCGATTAATAGACGAGAAAATGAACATCTCATTGAAGTGGTAGGTCGCCAGTTGCGAAGCATGATGCCGTTTGTGAAGGCAAAACAGAAAGATGTGGTGGTTTCTGGTGCGAAAAATTAACATTTTTGATACGACATTGCGTGATGGAGAGCAGTCAGCAGGGGTAAATTTGAATTTGCAAGAAAAACTAGAAATTGCTCGCCAACTCGAACGTCTCGGTGTCGACATTATCGAAGCAGGATTTCCAGCTGCTTCAAAAGGAGATTTTCAAGCGGTCAAGCAAATCGCTGAGACGATTAAAACATGCTCTGTTACCGGGCTTTCCCGCTCGGTACAGAGCGATATCGATGCTGCGTGGGAAGCGTTAAAAAGTGGAGCAGAACCTCGACTTCACCTTTTTATCGCAACCTCTCCGATTCATATGTCTCATAAATTGCGAATGACGCCAGAACAAGTAATTGAAGCGGCGGTTTCTGCGGTGAAATATGCGAAACGTTATTTCCCGATCGTTCAATGGTCTGCTGAAGACGCTTGTCGTAGTGAACTTCCGTTTTTAGTGAAAATTGTTTCTGAAGTGATTAAAGCGGGAGCGAATGTGATTAACATTCCAGATACGGTCGGATATATTACACCAAAAGAATATGGGGAGATTTTCACCTTTTTAACCAACAATGTTCAGAATATTGAAAAAGTATCTCTCTCTGCTCATTGTCATGATGATTTAGGGATGGCGGTAGCAAACTCGTTAGCAGCGATTGAGCACGGAGCGACGCAAATCGAGGGAACGATTAACGGAATTGGAGAGCGGGCAGGGAATGCTTCGCTAGAAGAAGTAGCTGTTGCACTATATATTCGCAAAGATTATTATCAAGCAACGACTCGCTTAAATCTTCAAGAAATTAAACGAACAAGCAATTTAGTGAGCAAATTGACGGGAATGGTCATTCCGGCGAATAAAGCAATCGTCGGCAAAAATGCTTTTGCTCATGAATCAGGCATTCATCAGGATGGAGTGTTAAAGGAAAAAACAACATATGAGATTATCTCTCCGGAGCTTGTAGGTGTGCAATCGAACTCGATGGTGTTAGGAAAACACTCAGGTCGTCATGCGTTGCGAAATCGTGTGGAAGAGCTTGGTTATACATTGACAGAGGAAGAAATTAATAAACTATTTGTTCGTTTTAAAGAATTAGCAGACAAGAAAAAAGACATTACTGACGATGATTTAGTGGCTTTGATTTTTGAAGAGAAATTTGATCATTTCAAAGAGTTTTATCAACTTTCTTCGATTCAGGTACAATACGGAACAAAGCAAATCCCAACGGCTGTTGTTGTGTTAACAGATGGGAAAGGAAACGAGATTCAAGAAGCAGCAACTGGATCAGGAAGCGTCGAAGCATTGTATAACACATTAGAACGTTGCTTCCAAACGACCGTTACATTATTAGACTATCGGATTGAATCTGTTAGCGGTGGGAGAGATGCTCTTGCACAAGTATTTGTCAAAGTACGAGTGAATGAAATCGAAACAAGTGGTCGTGGTATGGCACAAGATGTGTTAGAAGCATCAGCAAAAGCGTATATTAACGCAGTCAATCGCGTGTTTATGATTGAAAAAATGCGAGATGAAAATCAAAAAGTAACGATGAAATAAACGGGGGGAGTAACATGGGAAACTATCGGATTGCTGTATTGCCGGGAGACGGAATTGGGAAAGAAGTTACAAAGGGAGCTGTGGAAATTTTACAAGCAGTCGCCACTCGATTTGACCATCAATTTGAATTTGTATATGGACTTATTGGCGGTGAAGCGATTGACCGAGAAGGGACACCGCTTCCAGATGAAACGATTGAGATGTGCCGACAAAGCGATGCGGTCCTTCTTGGTGCGGTCGGCGGTCCGAAGTGGGACCGAAATCCTCCGCATTTACGCCCAGAAAAAGGGTTGCTAACAATTCGGAAAGAGATGAATTTATTTGCGAATTTACGACCAGTGAAATTTTATGATAGTTTAGTAGATTCTTCTCCTTTAAAAGCAGAAGTCATTCAAGATGTCGATTTGCTTATTGTAAGAGAATTAACAGGTGGATTGTATTTCGGAAAACCGAGCGGTCGTCGTGTCGAAGACGGAGAGGAAACGGTCGTCGATACGCTTCTTTACAAGCGAGAAGAGATTAAGCGAATTATGACAATGGCGTTTGAGCTAGCAAGAAAGAGAAAGAAAAAAGTGACATCCGTCGATAAAGCGAACGTTCTTGAGTCAAGTCGAATGTGGCGTGAAATTGCTGAGGAAGTAGCCCGCGATTTCCCAGATGTGAAGTTAGAACATATGCTTGTCGATAATGCGGCAATGCAGTTAATTCGCGATCCGAAACAGTTTGATGTGCTTGTCACAGAAAATATGTTTGGCGACATTTTGAGCGATGAGGCGTCCATGTTAACCGGTTCACTTGGCATGTTACCATCGGCGAGCTTATCGACATCCGGTCCAAGTTTATATGAACCGATTCATGGATCAGCTCCTGACATTGCTGGACAAAATAAAGCGAATCCGATTGCGATGATTTTATCGAGTGCAATGATGCTTCGGTTATCTTTTGGTCTCTATGAAGAAGCAGACGCGATTGAAAAAGCGGTTCAACAAGTGTTGACATCAGGCTATCGCACAGCGGATGTAGCACGAAACGGACAGCGAATTGCCTCCACGAAAGAAATGGTAGACGAAATTAGAGCAACGATTCTTGACGATGGAGCTATTTTGAATATTATGGCTGTCTATGCGTAATATGATTCCCTATAAAACTTCCATTGCATAACTAACATACTTGTTCATTCATGAACATGTACAATGATACACCATAGATAGTTGTGAAAAAATGAACATATAGTTGCTATAAGAGAGGTGGAACGAGTGAAACCGAAAACCATTATCGAAAAAATTTGGGAAAATCATGTTGTTTATCGTGAAGAAGGAAAACCGGATTTATTATATATTGATTTGCATTTAGTGCACGAAGTCACCTCTCCGCAAGCATTTGAAGGATTGCGGCAAAAAGGGCGGAAAGTACGCCGCCCTGATTTAACGTTTGCGACGATGGACCATAACGTTCCGACGATCAATCGCTTTGTGATTGAAGATGAAGTAGCGAGAAATCAAATGACTGCACTAGAAAAAAACTGTCGGGAGTTTTCGATTCCGCTTGCTGATTTATATAGCTCTGAACAAGGAATCGTTCATGTTATCGGTCCAGAGTTAGGTTTGACGCAGCCTGGGAAAACAATCGTTTGCGGGGATAGTCATACGGCGACACATGGGGCGTTTGGCGCGCTTGCTTTTGGAATCGGAACGAGTGAAGTAGAGCATGTTTTAGCAACACAAACGTTGTGGCAACATCGCCCGAAAACGTTACAAATTTGTGTGAATGGACAATTGGCCGAAGGAGTTACGGCGAAAGATGTCATTTTAGCTATTATTCATCAGTATGGTGTTGATGTCGGAACAGGATACGTTATTGAATTTACCGGTGATGTTATCCGCAACATGTCGATGGAAGAGCGAATGACGATTTGTAATATGGCAATTGAGGCAGGGGCGCGTGCCGGGTTAGTGAGCCCTGACGAAACAACATTTGAATATTTAAGAGGACGAAAATATGCACCAAAAGGAGAAGAATTTGAAAAAGCAGTGGAGCGTTGGCGTCAATTAGCAACAGATGAGGGGGCTACGTACGATAAAACATTAGAAATTGATGCTTCAACGATTGCTCCGATGGTCACGTGGGGAACGACTCCGGGAATGAGTGTAGCGATTGATGGAGCGGTGCCATATCCGGAAGATTTCGCAACGGAAACAGAGCGAAAAGCCGCGCAACTCGCTTTGCAATATATGGGACTTACGCCAGGAACGCCAATGACCGAAATAACGGTTCAACACGTTTTTATCGGCTCTTGTACAAATTCGCGCATTAGCGATTTGCGTGCTGCGGCAGAAGTCGTTAAAGGAAAGAAAGTAGCACCTGGCGTTAGAGCGCTTGTTGTTCCTGGTTCCCAAGAAGTCAAACGGAGAGCTGAAGAAGAAGGATTGTCGCAAATCTTTATCGATGCTGGATTTGAGTGGCGTGATTCCGGATGCAGCATGTGTTTAAGTATGAATCCAGATGTGGTGCCGGAAGGAGAGCGCTGCGCTTCGACTTCAAACCGAAATTTTGAAGGGAGACAAGGAAAAGGGGCAAGAACGCATTTAGTGAGCCCAGCAATGGCAGCAGCGGCAGCTATTTATGGACGATTTGTCGATGTTCGAAAACTACAAACAGAATCGGTTCGCTAAGGGGGGGACGAGGAGGATGAAGCCATTTACCGTTCATAAAGGAAAAGTAGCTGGACTCGACCGTGCCAATGTGGATACAGATCAAATTATTCCAAAACAATTTTTAAAGCGAATTGAACGAACAGGATTCGGGAAATTTTTATTTTACGATTGGCGTTATATTGATGAGAATACATTAAATCCTGACTTTGAACTCAACCGTCCAGAAAATGAAGGAGCAACTATTCTCATTGCGAATGAAAATTTCGGATGCGGCTCGTCACGAGAACATGCGCCATGGGCGTTACAAGATTATGGATTTAAATCCATTATTGCGCCATCGTTTGCCGATATTTTTTATAGCAACTGTTTAAAAAATGGATTGTTACCGATTCGGTTAGCCAAACAAGACGTCGAGTACCTTTTACAAGAAAGCGTGCGCGCTGATTACGAATTAACGATTTCTCTTGAAGAACAGCGGGTGTATGACGAAAACGGATTTGACCGGACGTTTGACATCGATCCATACCGAAAACAGCTGATGCTAAAAGGTTGGGACGAAATTGACTTAACGTTTGTATATGAACCATATATTGTTGAATATGAGAAAAAGCATCATCCCGTTTCGTAAATATTGACAAAAGCCGACTCCGTATCATGGGAGTTGGCTTTTTCATTTTTGCTTGTATCTCTCATGAAATCTTGGTACACTGATAAGCAAATTAAATTGCGGTGAATGGACATGGAGAAGAAGAAAGGAAAAATCATTCGATTTCCAAAAGTGAGAGAGCGATTGATCGAAAAAGGATTAGAGGCATTACAAGCAAAACAGTATAAAGAAGCACTTCGCTTTTTTTATGAAGTGGACGAAATTGAACCAAACGACCCGGAAGTAGAACTTAGTATTATTGTTTGCTTGTTTGAATTAGGAGAATGGGAGGAAGCAAAAGAGCGTTGCCAACATATGCTCCAAGAAGGCAGAGGAGACGATATACAACTTTTGCAAATCTATTTGTCCATTCTCATTCATTTGCAACAATATAGACAGGTAGAAGCAACGATTCGAGTCGCTTTGCAAGAGCGCCGTCTTCCTCCGGCGATTCGAGAACATTTCATTCGATTGCTTCACTTTAGTCAAAAAATGAGCGAGCAACCATTACCATTATCAGAACATGAGGATATTCATTTGCTAACCGAATCAGAGAATGTTGCTGATCATATGAAAGTCATCAAACAGCTAGAACATGAAGATATCACTCCTGTTCTTCCAATTTTAAAACAATATTTAGTCAATGAGAAAAATAATCCCATGACGAAAACAATGATTTTACGTCTACTTACATTAAAAAAAGTGTCCGATTTCGTTACGATTAAAAAATTTGGTGATACGATGACGGTCGCTCCGGCATCTCTTGATGAGCAGGCACAAACAAAATTTGCAGCGGATGTGTTGCATTTACTTGAACGGAATATAGCAAACAAAAACCCGAGTTTGTATGAGGTAGCGGCTGATATTTGGCTTCGCTACACGTATGTGCTTTATCCGTTTTTACCAAACAACATGTCGTGTGAACAGTGGGCTGCTGCTGCTCACATCACAGCTTGTCAGTTTCAAGGTGGGAGAGTAAATCGGGAAGAAATCGAATATCTTTACGATGTTCGTATGGAAGAAATCGATCACCTTTGCAGAAAACTTCATGAAATAGGAAAAATTTCTTATTTTTAATCACCGGTTTATATTGAAACATTCTCATTGTATGTTATAATATAATGGTTGTATTACACATATCTTTTACGACTACATACATGATAACCATTAAATATGATAATGGACTGCATGTTGGACAAGATTTTCATTATCTTCATTTATGAATGATTTTGTTTTGGAGGGAAAAGTATGGCAGCAAAATGGGAAAAACTCGAAGGGAACGAAGGCGTTCTTACTGTTGAAGTAGATGCAGAAAAAGTAAATGAAGGTTTAGATGCCGCATTTAAAAAAGTAGTAAAAAACGTTAGTCTTCCAGGGTTCCGTAAAGGAAAAGTTCCTCGTGCTATTTTTGAAAAACGTTTTGGCGTTGAAGCACTTTATCAAGATGCGTTAGATATTTTATTACCTGAAGCATATGCAAAAGCTGTAGAAGAAACAGGAATTGAGCCTGTTGATTATCCACAAATTGATATCGAGCAAATGGAGAAAGGAAAAAGCTTAATTTTCACTGCAAAAGTAACTGTAAAACCGGAAGTAAAATTAGGACAGTATAAAGAGCTTGAAGTTGAAAAAGTAGATGCTACTGTGACAGATGAAGATGTTGAAAATGAATTAAAACGTCTTCAAGAAAATTATGCTGAACTTGTAGTAAAAGAAGATGGCAAGATTGAAAACGGCGATACAGCAGTTATCGATTTTGAAGGATTTGTAAATGGCGAGCCATTTGAAGGCGGAAAAGCCGAAAACTATTCTCTTGAAATCGGCTCTGGTACATTCATTCCTGGCTTTGAAGACCAACTAATTGGTTTAGAGGCAGGAGCAGAAAAAGACATTGAAGTGACATTCCCAGAAGAATACCATGCGAAAGAATTAGCTGGTAAACCAGCTACATTTAAAATTAAAGTGCATGAAGTAAAAACAAAACAACTTCCGGCACTTGATGATGAATTTGCGAAAGATGTTGATGATGAAGTTGAAACGCTTGAGCAATTAAAAGAAAAAATCCGCACAAGACTAGAAGAAGGAAGAAAGAACGAAGCAGAGGCAGCACTTCGTGACGCAGTCGTCGAAAAAGCGGCAGAAAACGCGGAAATCGACATCCCAGAAGCTATGATTAAAAACGAAACAGACCGCATGTTACGTGAATTTGATCAACGCTTACAAATGCAAGGGTTAAACCTTGACCTCTACTATCAATTCTCTGGTCAAGATGAAGCGGCATTGCGCGAACAAATGAAAGAAGACGCTGAAAAACGAGTGCGCATTTCATTAACATTAGAAGCGATCGCGAAAGCAGAAAATATCGATGTCACAGATGAAGAAGTAAACAAAGAACTAGAGAAAATGGCGGAATCTTACAATATGCCTGTAGACAAATTAAAACAGCTATTAGGCAACCTTGACGTTGTGAAAGAAGATGTGAAATTACGAAAAGTAGTCGATTTTCTTGTAGAAAATAGCAAAGTTGTTGCATAATAATAAATAAGGAACAAGGCGCGAGGTTGTTCGTGCCTTGTTCTTTCATACAAACAAAAAAGAACACGATTACGAATTTTCAAATTTTTCGGATATGTTATTATTTTTTTATTAGCGTTTTTATGATGATTTATGATAAAATGACGAGTACATAAGTTTTACAACCGAAGTTTTGTGGAAAAGTAAAAAAGTACATACGATTGCGTGATTTTTATAGTAAGGGGTGAAAGCATGTTTAAATTTAATGATGAGAAAGGGCAATTAAAATGTTCTTTCTGCGGAAAAACACAGGATCAAGTCCGTAAGTTAGTAGCGGGTCCTGGCGTATACATATGCGATGAATGTATTGAACTATGCACGGAAATTGTGGAGGAAGAGTTAGGAAACGAAGAGGAAATCGAGTTTAAAGACGTTCCAAAGCCAAAAGAAATTCGCGAAATTTTAGATGAATATGTCATCGGACAAGATGAAGCGAAAAAGTCGCTAGCTGTCGCTGTTTACAATCACTACAAGCGCATTAACTCGAACAGCAAAATCGACGATGTCGAATTATCAAAAAGTAACATTTTAATGATTGGACCAACGGGAAGTGGGAAAACGTTACTTGCGCAAACATTGGCTCGCATCTTAAATGTGCCGTTTGCGATTGCTGACGCAACATCATTAACAGAAGCTGGATATGTCGGTGAGGATGTCGAGAATATCCTTTTAAAGCTCATTCAAGCGGCTGATTACGACGTAGAAAAGGCGGAAAAAGGAATTATTTATATTGACGAAATTGATAAAATCGCCCGTAAATCCGAAAACCCATCGATTACGCGTGACGTGTCAGGGGAAGGA
Organism: Anoxybacillaceae bacterium; assembly: GCA_041920415.1. Classification (GTDB taxonomy): domain Bacteria; phylum Bacillota; class Bacilli; order Bacillales; family Anoxybacillaceae; genus JBHGYD01. The sequence goes on along the minus strand of JBHGYD010000028.1, from coordinate 76,946 downwards.
GTGCAGCAGGCGCTTTTAAAAATTCTTGAAGGAACTATTGCGAGCGTTCCACCACAAGGAGGACGGAAACATCCGCATCAAGAGTTTATTCAAATCGACACAACCAATATCTTGTTTATTTGTGGCGGCGCGTTCGATGGTATTGAGCCGATTATTAAACGTCGTTTAGGAAAAAAAGTTATCGGATTTGGCGCCGACATTCAGCAAGAAGACGTCGACCAAAAAACATTATTATCGAAAGTTCTTCCAGAAGATTTATTGAAATTTGGTTTAATCCCGGAATTTATCGGTCGCTTGCCGGTTATCACAACCCTTGAACCACTTGACGAACAAGCATTAGTCGATATTTTAACGAAGCCGAAAAATGCGATTGTGAAGCAATACCAAAAAATGCTGGAGCTTGATGATGTCGAGCTTGAATTCGAAGAAGAAGCATTAAGAGAAATCGCCAAAAAAGCGATTGAGCGCAAAACAGGTGCTCGCGGTCTTCGCTCCATTATTGAAGGAATTATGCTTGATGTCATGTTTGAGCTTCCTTCTCGTGAAGATGTACAAAAATGTATTATTACAGCGGAAACGGTTCGTGGAAACATGCCGCCAAAGCTCATTCGCCATGACGGTACGATTGTTGAACAAGAAAGAAAAACATCAGCTTAATAAAACAAGGAGGCTGTCTTTTGAAGAAGACAGTCTCTTTTTTGTTTATTCCTGCTTTTAGGCGGAGATACTATACATACTACAATACTATCGAGGGCAGGAGGATTTAAGCTAATGAATTGGACGAATGTTGCTTTATTTGTACAGTTATTTTTCGGGGTGATTATCGGGCTCTATTTTTGGAATTTATTAAGAAGTCAGCGGACCCAAAAGGTTTCGATTGATAAAGAATCAAGAAAAGAAATGGAACAATTGCGGAAATTGCGTTCGATTTCGTTAACAGAGCCGCTTGCGGAAAAAGTGAGACCAAAGAGCTTTGAAGACATTGTTGGACAAGAAGATGGAATTAAAGCATTAAAAGCAGCGCTATGCGGTCCAAACCCACAACATGTTATTATTTATGGGCCACCGGGCGTAGGGAAAACAGCAGCTGCCCGTCTTGTGTTAGAGGAAGCGAAAAAAAGTCCGCTCTCTCCTTTTAAAAAGAATGCCGTATTTGTAGAATTGGACGCGACGACGGCCCGATTTGATGAGCGTGGTATTGCCGATCCGTTAATCGGTTCTGTTCACGACCCGATTTACCAAGGGGCTGGAGCGATGGGACAAGCCGGAATTCCGCAACCGAAGCAGGGAGCAGTCACACATGCGCATGGCGGCATTTTATTTATTGATGAAATCGGCGAGCTTCATCCGATTCAAATGAATAAATTGTTAAAAGTGCTCGAAGACCGGAAAGTATTTTTCGAAAGTGCGTATTATAGCGAAGAAAACTCGCAAATTCCAACGCATATTCATGATATTTTCCAAAATGGCTTGCCGGCTGATTTTCGTCTTGTCGGAGCAACGACAAGAACGCCGAACGAAATACCACCAGCGATTCGCTCGCGTTGTTTGGAAGTATTTTTTCGCGAACTTGACCAAGATGAAATTGCGCTTATCACACGAAAAGCGGCAGAAAAAATTCGCTTAAAAATTTCGGAAAACGGCATTCGTATACTTGCCTCCTATGCTCGAAATGGTCGAGAAGCGGTGAATATGGTGCAAATTGCCGCTGGTATTGCGATTTCCGAAAAACGCGAAACGATTCTCGATAAAGATATTGAATGGGTCATTTATTCAAGTCAATTATCGCCAAGATATGAAAAGAAAATTAGTGATACCTCCATGATAGGATTAGTCAATGGATTAGCGGTTTATGGACCAAATATGGGGGCATTGCTAGAAATTGAAGTGACCGCATTACCGACAAAAGAAAAAGGAACGATTAATATTACTGGAATTGTCGAAGAAGAAAGCATCGGTAGCCGCGAAAAATCTATAAGAAGAAAAAGTATGGCTAGAGGTTCCATTGAAAATGTGATTACTGTTTTACGTTCGATAGGAGTACCTGCTGATAATTATGATATTCACGTCAATTTTCCAGGCGGTATTCCTATTGATGGTCCATCTGCAGGAATTGCGATGGCCACGGGAATTTATTCAGCGATTTATCGTCTTCCGGTTGACCGGACAATCGCAATGACTGGGGAAATTAGTATTCACGGTCATGTGAAACCAGTCGGTGGGATTTTTCCAAAAGTGAAAGCAGCGAAACAAGCGGGAGTAAAACAAGTGATTATTCCATTTGACAATATGCAGTCGATGTTACGGGAAATCGATGGAATCGAGATTATCCCTGTTCGGCGTTTAGAAGAAGTATTGGCAATTGTGTTTGAAAAAGAGAAGGAGCAAAACGATGTCGTTCCTGCTACAGCTGACCAATCCGAAATAAAATCAGTGTAAGTACTGTTTGCTCGGCTTCGACTCGATAAGTTGTTACGTCGAAGTCGACTTTTCTTTGTATCATAGGATTTTACAAACATATTGCCGTACTATACAATAGACGAATAGGAAACGAAGTATGGAGGTGTTCGCCATGGCCAGAAAGAAAGATATCATCGTTCCCCTCCTTCCATTGCGGGGATTGCTCGTTTTCCCAACGATGGTTTTGCACCTTGATGTCGGTCGTGAAAAATCGGTTCAAGCGTTGGAAAAAGCGATGGTGGAGGATCATACGATTTTACTCACATCACAAAAAGATGTTTCGATTGATGAACCGAAAGTCGATGATATGTATGAAATGGGGACATTAGCGCGCGTCAAGCAATTATTAAAACTTCCGAATGGAACGTTTCGCGTCTTAGTCGAAGGTGTTGCTCGAGCCAAAATCGTCGCCACTGTTAGCGAAGAACCATGTTTTATTGTAAAAGTTGAAAAATTTGTCGATCGAGCGGCAAAAGATTTAGAAGATGAAGCTTTAAAACGAACGATGTTAGAGTATTTTGAGCAATACATAAACTTATCCAAAAAACTATCACCTGATATTTATACTTCGATTACTGATATTGATGAACCGGGACGAATGGCTGATATTATTGCTTCACATTTGCCGTTAAAACTCGAAGAAAAACAAGATATATTAGAAACGGTGGACATAAAAGACCGTGTTCATAAAATTATTCAAATTCTTCATAACGAAAAAGAGGTACTGCAACTCGAGAAAAAAATTAGCATGCGCGTTAAACAATCGATGGAGAGGACGCAAAAAGAATATTATTTGCGGGAACAAATGAAGGCGATTCAAAAAGAGCTTGGTGAAAAGGAAGGAAAAACGGGCGAAGTTGAAACGCTTAAAGAAAAAATTGAAGCAGCGGGCATGCCGAATCACGTCAAAGAGACGGCCTTGAAAGAGTTAGAACGGTATGAAAAAATTCCAGCAACTTCTGCCGAAAGTGCCGTGATTCGTAATTATCTCGATTGGCTTCTTGCTCTTCCATGGACAAAACAAACGGAAGATATTCACGATATTAAACGAGCAGAAGCGATTTTACATCAAGAGCATTACGGGCTTGAGAAAGTGAAAGAACGGGTATTGGAATATTTATCTGTGCAACAATTAACGAAATCATTAAAAGGACCCATTCTTTGCTTAGCAGGACCTCCTGGGGTAGGGAAAACATCGCTTGCTCGTTCGATCGCTAAATCGTTGAACCGCCATTTTGTGCGCATTTCGTTGGGCGGGGTTCGTGATGAGTCAGAAATCCGCGGACATCGTCGCACGTACGTAGGAGCGATGCCGGGGCGGATTATTCAAGGAATGAAAAAAGCAGGCACGATTAACCCCGTATTTTTGCTTGATGAAATTGACAAAATGTCAAGCGATTTTCGCGGAGATCCATCGGCCGCGCTTCTTGAAGTATTAGATCCGGAGCAAAATCATACGTTTAGCGATCATTATATTGAAGAGCCGTATGATTTATCAAAAGTGATGTTTATCGCCACGGCCAACAACTTAGCAACGATTCCACAGCCGCTTTTGGACCGAATGGAAATCATTACAATTCCAGGCTATACGGAAGTGGAAAAGTTGCATATTGCCAAACAACATCTACTTCCGAAACAAATGAAGGAACATGGTTTGAAAAAATCGAACTTACAAATGCGTGATGACGCAATATTACACGTGATTCGCTACTATACGCGCGAAGCGGGTGTGCGCGAGTTGGAGCGGCAACTAGCGGCGATTTGCCGAAAATCGGCACGCCTCATTGTTTCTGAAGAACGAAAACGTGTCATCGTCACCACCAATAACCTTGAAGAATTTTTAGGAAAACGAAAATATCGTTACGGTCAAGCCGAGCTTCAAGACCAAGTCGGGGTCGCAACAGGACTAGCGTACACGCCGTTTGGTGGTGACACTTTGTCCATTGAAGTTTCTCTATCTCCTGGGAAAGGAAAATTAGTCTTAACAGGAAAATTAGGCGATGTCATGAAAGAATCGGCACAAGCGGCGTTTAGCTATATTCGTTCCCGTGCACAAGAACTTGGGATCGACTCTGATTTCCATGAAAAATATGATATTCATATTCACGTTCCAGAAGGAGCAGTGCCAAAAGATGGACCTTCTGCGGGTATTACGATTGCAACAGCGTTAATTTCGGCCTTAACAGGACGACCAGTGAGTCGTTTTGTTGGCATGACCGGAGAAATTACGTTGCGCGGTCGCGTGTTGCCAATCGGTGGATTGAAAGAAAAAACATTAAGCGCCCATCGCGCTGGATTGAAAAAAGTCATTTTGCCGAAGGAAAACGAAAAGGATTTAGAGGATATTCCAGAAATAGTAAAAAAAGATTTGCAATTCGTCCTTGTATCGCATTTAGACGAAGTATTACAACATGCATTGGTAGGGGAGAAACAATGAAAGTCACAACTGCAGAAATTGTCATTAGCGCTGTGAAGCCGGAACAATATCCAAACAGCACACTGCCTGAATTTGCGTTAGCGGGGCGGTCGAATGTTGGAAAATCTTCGTTTATTAACAAAATGATGAACCGAAAAAATTTGGCGCGTACTTCTTCGAAACCGGGGAAAACGCAAACGTTAAATTTTTATCTCATTAACGAGTCCTTCTATTTTGTGGACGTTCCCGGTTATGGGTTTGCGAAAGTATCGAAACAAGAGCGAGAAGCATGGGGAAAAATGATGGAAACGTATTTCACAACACGAGAGCAGTTGCGTGCTGTCATTCTCATTGTCGATTTGCGCCATCCGCCAACGAAAGACGATGTGATGATGTATGAGTTTTTAAAGCATTATGAGATTCCAACGATTATCATTGCGACGAAAGCGGATAAAATTCCAAAAGGAAAGTGGCAAAAACATGGAAAAGTCGTCCGCGAAACACTGAACATTGTCGACGGGGATGAACTCATTCTTTTTTCAGCAGAAACTGGCCAAGGAAAAGACGAAGCGTGGAGCGTACTGCAACGCTTTATGTAGAGACGAAAAACACCAGTCAATCAAGGAGCGGCTGGTGTTTTTTTATTTATAATTATTTCCTTTTCCGGAATAATATGTATATACCGAAAGCAATTAAGAGTATGGGCCAAAAATTCCACGCAAAAGTAATGCTAGTTTCGACAACGTGAAACAAGTGACTTAACCGTTCAGAAAACAAAACAATACACGCAAGTGCGAAAAAAAACAAACTTTGAACGAACCCAGATTTCATTTTTCGTGAACTAAGTAAAAATGCAACAGCGATGATAAAGAAAAGCATTCCTATATTATTTGGCCAACTTTTTGACAATTGGATGAGAAGAAAATGAAGACCAAATCCGAACAAAATCATACCTGGAAAAATATGCTGATACTCACGCGCATAATAAGCTTGTCCGAGCAACGCGATGCCCAAAATCATAAGCAAGGTCGGCCATCCTTGAAAGACGCTCAAAAAAGAAAGATGGAGCTGACCAATCAGAAAATAAACGCCTAATCCAATAAGTGTAATGCCAGAGAAAATCCCGTTTTTTTTCATCGGTTCCTCCTCGTTTCCGAACGAACTTTGCTTGATGAATGTCTAGTTTTTTGTTAAGGTACATGTGGGAGGTTGTTCTGTATAAAAGTTTATCATATGGTTTCAAATTGTATTCACATTTTTTTCGGTACATGCAATATATACATGCTATAATAGAATGAGATAGCTATGTACTTTTAGTTGAGGGGGTATAGGGAAAGTGCATATTATTGTCGTTGGCGTAAACTATAAAACGGCCCCTGTAGAAATTCGTGAAAAGCTAACATTTAGCGAATCTGAACTGGTCGAAGCGATGAAGGTGTTACAACAACAAAAAAGCATTTTAGAAAATGTGATCATTTCTACATGTAATCGTACGGAAATTTATGCCGTTGTCGACCAGGTGCATACCGGGCGTTATTATATAAAAACATTTTTAGCGGACTGGTTTAAACTGGAGAAAGAAGAGCTTACAGCGTATTTAAGAATTTTGGAAAATGAAGCGGCGGTGGAGCATTTATTTCGCGTAGCCTGCGGTCTTGACTCCATGATTTTAGGAGAGACACAAATTTTAGGGCAAGTGCGCTCTAGTTTCCTTCTCGCACAGCAAGAAAACACAATTGGCACGGTATTTAAACAACTATTTAAGCAAGCGGTTACGCTGGCCAAACGCGCTCATTCAGAAACAGAAATCGGCTCTAATGCTGTTTCTGTTAGCTATGCGGCTGTGGAATTAGCGAAAAAGATTTTCGGGGATTTATCAACGAAACATGTCCTCATTTTAGGCGCGGGCAAAATGGGAGAATTAGCATTACAAAACCTTTACGGAAGCGGCGTGAAAAAAGTAACGGTCATCAACCGTACATTTGAGAAAGCGAAACATTTAGCCGATAAGTTTTGCGGAGAGGCAAAGTCTCTTTCTGAGCTGCAATGCGCGCTTATTGAAGCGGACATTTTAATTAGTTCGACCGGTGCAAAAGACTATGTGATTACAAAAGATATGATGGTGTATATCGAAAAAATGCGCAAAGGGCGTCCGCTTTTTATGGTCGATATTGCTGTTCCGCGTGATTTAGATCCAGCATTAGCGGAGTTAGAAAGCATCTTTTTATATGACATTGATGACTTAGAAGGCATCGTTCAAGCCAATTTAGCGGAACGGAAAAAAGCGGCCGAGCAAATTGAAATCATGATTGAAGCAGAGCTAGTTGAATTTCAACAATGGCTCCATACACTTGGCGTTGTTCCGGTCATTGCCGCTCTTCGCGAAAAAGCATTAGCGATTCAAGCGGAGACGATGCAAAGCATTGAACGAAAGCTTCCACATTTATCAGAGCGCGATCGAAAAATATTAAATAAGCATACAAAAAGCATTATTAATCAACTATTGCGCGACCCGATTTTACGAGCGAAAGAGTTAGCAGCAGAGCCGAATGCAGAAGAAGCGCTCCGACTGTTTACGAAAATTTTTAATATTGAAGATGCTGTGCAAGCACAAAAGCAGGCAAAAGGCGATGGTGAACGCTCGATTGTGCCATCTCTACAGTCATAAGAGAGGAATTTTACGAATGTTAGAGATGAATATCACACGATTGTATGAGCTATCGGTTATTTTGTACGCATTATCCGTGTTGCTATATTTTATCGATTTTCTGAACCATAACCGGAAGGCAAATCATATTGCCTTCTGGTTACTTTCTATTGTCTGGGTTTTTCAGACTGCTTTCTTTGCGTTCCGTATCATCGAAACAGGGCGTTTTCCTATTTTGACGATGTCGGAAGGTCTCTATTTTTATGCATGGGTACTCATCACCTTATCGCTCGTCATTAATCGATTGATGCGTGTTGATTTTATTGTGTTTTTTACAAATGTATTGGCATTTTTTATGTTAGCCGTCCATACGTTCGCACCGAGTCATCACCAGTCAGCGGCCGCGGCTGAAAAGCTGATTTCTGAATTGTTAATGATTCATATTACGATGACGATTTTAGCGTATGGGGCGTTTTCCCTTTCGTTTGTCTTTTCTGTCTTATACATCATTCAATACAATTTGTTGAAACAAAAAAAATGGGGAAAACGGTTATTGCGAATGACCGATTTAACAAAATTAGATTATATGTCTTATGTTTTAAATATCATCGGATTGCCTATGTTGTTATTAGGGCTTATTCTTGGTGTCATTTGGGCGTACATTAAAATTGACCATTTTCATTGGTACGACGCAAAAGTGTTAGGGTCTTTTTCCGTTCTCGCGGTTTATAGTGTTTATTTTTACAAACGAGTGGTTCAAGAGGTGCAAGGAAAAGCAATTGCGATGTGGAACATTGGTTCTTTTTTATTTTTATTAGTCAACTTTTTCTTATTTGGCAGTTTATCGAAGTTTCATTTTTGGTATTCATAATGGAGGAGCAAAGTGATGCGGAAAATCATCGTTGGTTCGCGTCGAAGCAAGCTCGCTTTGACGCAAACAAAATGGGTTATTTCGAAACTAAAGGAAATAGGGGCGCCGTTTGAATTTGAAATAAAAGAAATCGTGACGAAAGGCGACCAAATTTTACATGTTACGTTATCGAAAGTGGGTGGTAAAGGATTATTTGTGAAAGAAATTGAACAAGCGATGCTTCGTAGTGATATTGATATGGCTGTACATAGTATGAAAGATATGCCGGCTGTTTTGCCGGGCGGTCTTACTATCGGATGTGTTCCAAAGCGCGAGGACCATCGCGATGTGATTATCAGTAAAAATCACGTTCCTTTTGCCGATCTTCCAAGCGGGGCCATCGTTGGGACAAGCAGTTTAAGACGTTCCGCTCAACTGTTAGCAAAACGTTCTGATCTTGAAATCAAATGGATTCGTGGCAATATTGATACGCGATTAGCGAAATTACAAAATGAAGATTATGATGCAATCGTTCTGGCCGCAGCCGGATTAGTGCGAATGGGCTGGGCAAGCGATGTCATTACGGAATATTTGCCGACCGATATTTGCCTTCCAGCCGTTGGTCAAGGCGCGCTGGCGGTGGAATGCCGCGAAGATGATGCGGAGTTGTTAGAATGGTTAAGAAAATTAAATGATATCGAAACAGAGCGTGCTGTTGTAGCAGAGCGAGCCTTTTTACGTCAAATGGAGGGTGGCTGCCAAGTACCAATTGCTGGATACGGCTATGTGAACGAACGAGAGGAAGTCGTGTTAACTGCGTTAGTCGCTTCTCCAGACGGAACAGAGTTGTATAAAGAAGTCGTTATCGGAACGAATCCGGAAGAAGTCGGAATGAAAGCGGCCGATAGCCTAGTACAACGCGGCGCTAAAACATTAATCGATCGCTTAAAAGAGGAGTTAGATGCATAATGGAGCATCTCCCTTTATCCGGCAAAACGGTTCTCGTCACAAGAGGAAAAGAACAGGCTCAAGAATTTTCGGACAAGCTCAGACAAATGGGGGCATTGCCCCTTGAAATTCCGCTTATTTCTTTTTCTTTTCCGGAAAATAAGGAGCGAGTCAAACAACATGTCCACGAGTTGTCCGTTTACGATTGGTTAATTTTCACAAGTGCGAATGGTGTCCGCTTTTTCTTTTCATTCGTGGAGCCGAACGTTTTACATAAGGGGTTTCCGAAAATTGCTGTTGTCGGTAAAAAGACAGCATCGGCTCTAAATAAGAAAGGGCTTCACCCTGACATTGTGCCAGATGAATTTGTGGCAGAAGGATTAATGGAAGCATTAAAACCGCTTATAAAGCCGAATGAGCGCATATTGCTTGTAAGAGGCAATTTAGCGCGCCCTACGTTAAAAGAGGCCTTAATCGATTTAGGAGCGGACGTAACGGATCTCATTGTGTATGAAACGAGGTTAAATGAAAGCGGCAAGGAACAAATTTTAGATTTGTTAACGAAACGAAGGCTTGATGTCATTACGTTTACGAGTTCATCAACTGTCAATAGCTTTATGCAAATGCTCGAGGGAATCGATTGGCGACCATTGCTTGAAAATTGCGTTATTGCTTGCATTGGTCCAATTACGAAACAAGCTGCCGAAAAAGCAGGGTTACGTGTGCATATTTGTCCAAAACGTTACACGATTGATGATATGATAAAAGAAATGGCAATTTATTTTTCAAAAAGCGAATCATGGGAGGGAAAGCAATGACAATGAACTCATTGCAATTTAACCGTCATCGTCGGTTGCGGCAAACAGCGAATTTACGTGCGATGGTGAGAGAAACACATCTTCACGTCGAGGATCTCATTTATCCGATTTTTGTAGTTGAAGGAGAAGACACGAAACAAGAAGTCTCTTCGATGCCGGGAGTATATCAACTTTCACTCGATCGCTTAAACGACGAAATGGCGGAAGTTGTCGAGTTAGGGATTAAATCGGTCATCGTGTTCGGTGTGCCGGCAGAAAAAGATGAAATTGGCTCACAAGCGTATTGTGAACATGGCATCGTTCAACAAGCGATTCGCCAAATCAAAGAAAACTATCCAGAGATTGTTGTGATTGCTGATACATGTTTATGTGAGTATACGAGCCACGGTCATTGCGGCGTTGTCGAAGACGGGCAAGTGCTAAACGATCCATCGCTAGAACTGCTTGTAAAAACAGCTGTCAGTCAAGCAAAAGCCGGAGCGGACATTATCGCCCCTTCGAACATGATGGACGGCTTTGTTGCGGCGATTCGTCAAGGATTAGATGAAGCCGGATTCACGCATGTGCCGATTATGTCATATGCGGTGAAATATTCCTCCGCCTTTTATGGACCGTTCCGTGATGCAGCAAATAGCGCTCCACAGTTCGGTGATCGCAAAACGTATCAAATGGATCCAGCGAACCGTCTTGAGGCCTTTCGCGAAGCGGAATCCGATGTGCGCGAAGGGGCTGATTTCTTAATGGTAAAACCGGCGCTCGCTTATTTAGACATTATTCGCGACATGAAGAACCATTTCCATCTTCCAATCGTTGCTTACAACGTGAGCGGTGAGTATTCGATGGTGAAAGCAGCAGCGCAAAATGGTTGGATTAATGAAAAAGAAATCGTGATGGAAATGTTAATCGGTATGAAACGAGCGGGAGCGGACTTAATTTTAACATACTTTGCAAAAGATGTAGCTCGTTGGTTGAAGGAAAAATAAAAAGAGCAAAGGACGTTACGGTGTCTGAGCTGGACAATAAGAAAAGTGCAAAAAGGGGTAGAGAAGATGCGTAGCTATGAAAAATCCAAGCAGGCGTATGCCGAAGCGGTAAAGCTTTTACCGGGTGGCGTTAATAGCCCCGTACGCGCATTTAAATCGGTGAAAATGGATCCGATTTTTATGGCGCGCGGAAAAGGTTCAAAAATTTACGATATCGATGGCAATGAATATATTGATTACGTGCTTTCATGGGGACCTCTTATTCTCGGACATGCGAATGACCGCGTTGTCGAGGCTTTAAAAAAAGTAGCTGAAAACGGAACAAGCTTCGGAGCGCCAACGCTTATTGAAAACGAGTTAGCGAAACTCGTGATTGAGCGTGTGCCTTCTGTTGAAATTGTTCGCATGGTGAACTCAGGAACGGAAGCGACGATGAGTGCATTACGTCTTGCACGCGGCTATACGGGGCGCAATAAAATTGTCAAGTTTGAAGGCTCTTATCATGGGCATGGCGATTCTCTGCTTATTAAGGCAGGGTCTGGTGTTGCAACACTTGGCTTGCCTGATAGTCCTGGAGTACCGGAATCGGTCGCGCAAAACACGATTACCGTTCCTTACAATGATTTAGAAAGCGTAAAATATGCATTTGAACAATACGGAGAAGACATTGCTTGTGTGATTGTCGAGCCTGTTGCCGGCAATATGGGGGTTGTACCTCCGCAACCAGGATTTTTGGAAGGATTACGGGAAATAACGAAGCAGTATGGCGCGCTCCTTATTTTCGATGAAGTCATGACAGGATTCCGTGTTGACTATAACTGCGCACAAGGATATTTTGGTATTGAACCAGACTTAACATGTCTTGGTAAAGTAATCGGTGGCGGTCTGCCTGTTGGCGCTTACGGCGGCAAAGCGGAAATTATGGAACGCATTGCACCAAGCGGACCGATTTATCAAGCCGGCACATTATCCGGCAATCCGTTAGCGATGACAGCCGGATACGAAACATTAATTCAACTGACTCCAGAGACGTATGAACAATTTAAGAAAAAAGCGGATCGCCTTGAAGAAGGGTTACGAAAAGCAGCGGAAAAATATGAAATCCCGCATGCGATTAATCGCGCGGGTTCGATGATCGGCTTCTTCTTTACAAATGAAAAAGTTGTGAACTATGAAACGGCGAAAACGTCCGATTTAGAGATGTTTGCAGCTTACTATCGTGAAATGGCTGAGCAAGGCATCTTCTTGCCTCCTTCCCAATTTGAAGGCATGTTCTTATCGACAGAACATACGGATGAAGATATTGAAAAAACGATTGAAGCGGCTGAAAAAGCATTTGCGAAACTAAGAGGATAATACCTTGCAGTGAATGACCATGTACAAATTGTGCATGGTCATTTTTTTCTGTGAAAATAACGGCCAATTCAAGCTGTTATTTTCATGAATGGGTGAGGAGTAAAATTACTCATGGATGTTTATTCATATTCTTTTTTAGTCGCTCATACATTGATAATGTCATAGAAAATCTTGGACGAAAGGGACGGAAGGAGGAGTCACGGTTGGAGCAATCATATTTGCGTTTTTCCCTTGAGGAGTCAATCTGGTTTAAAAAAGGACAGGAAGTTTCGGAATTTATTTCGATTTCTCTTGACCCGGTCATTTCCGTTGACGAATATGAACATTATATTACGATTCGTGGAGCGTTAGAATTAAGTGGTGAATATCGAATGGTCGAAGGGGAAGAAAATGATTCGGAATGGTTTGACTTTAGCGCGCATCGCTTTGTGCAACGCGTAACGACGCGCGAAGACGGGGTTAGCGAATTATTGCATCGCTTTCCAGTTGATATTACGATTCCGAAAAACCGCATTTTTAATTTAGAAGACGTCTATGTCACAGTCGAATCATTTGATTACGATTTAGATGAAAATGGTCGTCTATTGCTGACGGCCGATATTTCGATTAGCGGGATTGATGAAGTACGACAAAGCGAGGATTTTGAAAATGAACATGAAGAACAGTGGTTTGAGCCGTTTGAAGTCGTTGCACGTAAGGAAGCTTATCAAGAAGAAGAGGAAACATTAGAAGAGAACAGGGCATATTTAGCTGCAGAAAATGAAAATGTAACTGCCAAAGTAGAAGAAGGACAAAAAGAGAAGGTAGCGGCTGAGGCGACTGAAGCAACTGAAAGGGAATTTGTGCAGGAAAAGGAAACATCGATTGAGGTCATGCATCGAGACGAGAACAAAGCACAGCACACCATTCCCGTCGAAGAAGTAGATTTGATTCATGAAAACGAAGCAAAGGTCTCTATTGGAACGGTCAATCAAAGAGAAAGCAAAGCTGAGAAACGCTATGAGTATGTTAGTGAGGAAGAGGAAGCGGTAGAACGACCGAAACCGAGAAAGGAAAATGCTCTTTACTTAACGAAACTATTTGCCAAAGAGCAGGACCAAGATTTTTCTAGACTTAAAATTTGCATTGTTCAACAAGGAGATTCAATGGACAAGATTGCGGAAAGATACGATATCACTGTACAACAATTATTAAGAGCGAATCATCTTGATTATGAAACGCAGCTTCAGGAAGGACAGCTGTTATATATACCGGTACCAGCGGGTAGCCGCGCATAATGGTGAGTGAAGAATACTTCCTCACTTCTTTTTATGTAAAGGGGGTTTCTTTTTTGAACCGTCCACTTCTTGAGTTATATCGTCCCGTTTTACAGCAATACTATCTACAGGTCAATCATATCGATGACTATGGAAAAGTGAAAAAAGCGTACACGAACGCCGGCACATTTGCGCTAAAAGAAGTGAACAACCCCGAGCATATACAAGCGATTGAACAAGCGTATTCTTTCTACAGACAACAAATCGTTCCCTTTTATTTGTCAAGAAAGGGCACCCCATTTGTCTTTTACAACGGGCGATATTATTATTTAATGCCATGGGTATTGCAGAAAACGGAAGGGAAAGAAAGAGAGAATTCCCTCTCTTTCTTTCGGAATCTTGCTCAGTTACATCGAAAATCGTTGCAAGAAATCGAAGTAAACGAAGATGATATTATTAAATATTATGAAACACGAAAAAATGAATGGGAAAAACAGCGCTCCTTTTTACAATCCTATATCGAACAATGTGAAAATGAGTGGTACATGTCCCCTTTTCAGCTACAGTTTTGCACGTATTTTCATGAAACGATGCAAGCGTATTGGTTTGCCGAAACACAGCTAGAAAAATGGTACGAGAAAATAAAAGAAACAAAAAAGTGGAGAATGGCCTTTATTCACGGGAATGCTTCATTATCACATTACGTACACGACGAAAAAGGAAATCGGTATTTCCTTAGTTGGGAGCGCGCTTGTTGGGCATCGCCACTGGCTGATTTGTTTACATCTTTATATTATCATGTCCGAACGTCTCATCCGATCGGTGATGAGTGGATAGATGGGTTTGTAGAATATGAGCAACAACTATCCATTCTTGATGAGGAGCAAGCCTTTTTTTTCAGTCATTTAGCTCAGCCGGATAGCATGTATCGTTTGGTTTCCGAATATGCAACCGAGCGGCAAAAAGAAAGAAGCGAACGCGACTATGTTTCCCGATTACAACGACGATATTGGGCAATGAAAAATATCGAATATATCGTTATGCGTCTTATACAAATGAAAGAAGCCAAACAAGCGGAAGAACAATCGGAAGTTTCTTCGTAATTTAAATCCATTCCAGATGCAAGGCCACGGCAATGAGTACAAAAATCGCTAATAAAATAACGTCAATTGGCGTCGGAAAAAAAATGGTGCGAACCCCTTGGAAAATCGTAATCGGAATAATGACTTGTACGCAAACGATACGAACTTGACGAAGCCACGGAGGCCACGAAAACCGGTTAAAATTCTTCATCCATCATCTCTCCTAACAGTGTGCTACTAATACATTATGAAATAATGAGGATAATGTGATTTTTTTGTCACCAAAAAGCGAAATGAGAATAAATAAATAAAAACTTGGAAAAGATGATTGACGATGAATTCGTTTTTTCGGTAGTATGTATAGTGACAGGAAACATGGAATAAAGGCAAAGATAGGGAAGAGTACAACGAATAACGCCTTCAGAGAGAGAAATCAGTAGCTGCGAGATTTCTTAGGACGGTTATCGTTGGAAGGTCGCCCTTGAGCTGCTTCTTTGAACGGTTTTTTAGCTTAGTAGAAGAAGCCGGTTGCAGCCGTTATTGTGTTGAGTGCTTAAGCAAAGGGAGAAGTGTACCCATTTGCTTAAGAAAAAAGGTGGTACCGCGAAAGCTACTCCTTTCGTCCTTTTCGGATGAAAGGAGTTTTTTATTTTCGTAAGACGTTAGGAGGGAAAACAATGGAAACAAAAGAGATCACGATGTCGACAAAATACGACCATAAAGCGGTTGAAACAAACCGCTATCAATGGTGGTTAGAAGGAAAATTTTTTAAAGCGACGGGAGAAAGCGACAAACAACCGTTTACGATTGTCATTCCGCCGCCAAACGTAACAGGAAAATTGCACTTAGGTCACGCTTGGGATACCACATTGCAAGACATTATTACGCGCATGAAGCGGATGCAAGGCTATGACGTGTTATGGCTTCCAGGCATGGACCATGCGGGAATTGCGACACAAGCGAAAGTCGAAGAAAAGCTTCGTCATCAAGGGCTTTCCCGTTACGATTTAGGTCGCGAAAAATTTGTGGAAGAAACGTGGAAATGGAAAGAAGAATACGCGGGTCATATTCGCCAGCAATGGGCCAAATTAGGGCTTGGTCTTGACTATACGCGCGAGCGCTTCACATTGGATGAAGGGTTATCAAAAGCGGTTCGTGAAGTGTTCGTATCGTTGTACAAAAAAGGTTTAATTTATCGCGGAGAATACATTATTAACTGGGACCCTGTGACAAAAACAGCGCTATCCGATATTGAGGTCATCTATAAAGATGTGCAAGGTGCCCTTTATCACATGCGTTATCCGCTAGCGGACGGCTCTGGCTACATTGAAGTAGCGACGACGCGTCCAGAAACGATGTTAGGTGACACAGCGGTAGCCGTTCACCCAGAAGATGAGCGCTATAAGCATTTAATTGGTAAAACGGTCATTTTACCGATTACCGGTCGTGAAATTCCAATCATTGGTGACGAATATGTCGATATGGAATTCGGTTCTGGTGCGGTGAAAATTACGCCGGCTCATGACCCGAACGACTTTGAAATCGGTAACCGTCATAACTTGCCGCGCATTCTTGTGATGAACGAAGACGGTACGATGAACGAAAATGCGATGCAATACCAAGGATTAGACCGTTTTGAATGCCGCAAGCAAATCGTCAAAGACTTGCAAGAACAAGGGGTTCTTTTCAAAATTGAAGAACATGTGCATTCGGTCGGTCATAGCGAGCGCAGCGGTGCTGTTGTTGAGCCGTATCTTTCTACACAATGGTTTGTCAAAATGAAACCGCTCGCCGAAGCCGCGATTGAATTGCAAAAAACAGACGGAAAAATCAACTTTGTGCCAGAGCGATTTGAGAAAACGTATTTACACTGGCTAGAAAATATTCGCGACTGGTGTATTTCTCGTCAGCTATGGTGGGGACACCGTATTCCGGCTTGGTATCATAAAGAAACTGGCGAAGTATATGTTGATCATGAACCACCGGCAGATATTGAAAATTGGGAACAAGACCCAGATGTATTAGATACTTGGTTCAGCTCCGCATTATGGCCGTTCTCAACAATGGGCTGGCCTGATAAAGAGTCTGAAGACTACAAACGTTACTATCCAACAGATGTATTAGTAACAGGATATGACATCATCTTCTTCTGGGTATCACGCATGATTTTCCAAGGTCTTGAATTTACAGGAACACGCCCATTTAAAGATGTATTAATCCACGGGTTAGTACGCGACGCGCAAGGACGGAAGATGAGTAAATCGCTCGGTAACGGCGTTGACCCAATGGAAGTGATTGACCAATACGGAGCCGACTCACTCCGCTACTTCCTGTCCACAGGAAGCTCACCTGGTCAAGATTTGCGCTTCAGCACCGAAAAAGTAGAAGCGACATGGAACTTTGCGAACAAAATTTGGAATGCTTCCCGTTTTGCATTAATGAACATGGGTGGCTTAACATATGAAGAAATTGATTTAACAGGCGAAAAATCGGTTGCTGATAAATGGATTTTAACACGCCTCAATGAAACGATTGAAACGGTAACAAAGCTGGCTGAAAAGTATGAGTTTGGCGAAGTCGGTCGCGTGCTTTACAACTTCATCTGGGACGATTTATGCGACTGGTATATTGAAATGGCGAAATTGCCGTTATACGGTGATGACGAAGCAGCGAAGAAAACGACTCGCTCTGTTCTTGCATATGTGCTTGACAATACAATGCGTCTATTACATCCATTCATGCCGTTCATTACCGAGGAAATTTGGCAGCATTTGCCGCATGAAGGAAAATCGATTACGGTAGCGAAATGGCCAGAAGTTCGTCCGGAATTAACAGACAACGAAGCGGCAGAAGAAATGCGTCTGCTTGTGGACATCATTCGCTCTGTGCGCAACATTCGCGCTGAAGTAAATACGCCGTTAAGCAAGCCGATTAAGCTGCACATTAAAGCAAAAGACGCAAATATCCAAGCGACGCTTGAAAAGAACCGCGCCTATATTGAGCGCTTCTGCAACCCAAGCGAACTTATTATCGGAACAGATATTGCAACAACAGAAAAAGCAATGACTGCTGTTGTTACTGGCGCGGAGCTCAGCTTGCCGCTTGAAGGACTCATCAATATTGACGAAGAAATCAAGCGTCTCGAAAAAGAGCTAGAAAAACTTGATAAGGAAGTTGAACGCGTTCAGAAGAAACTAAGCAATGAAGGCTTCATCAGCAAAGCGCCAGCTCATGTTGTCGAAGAAGAACGCAAAAAAGAAAAAGATTATATCGAAAAACGCGATGCAGTTCGTGCGCGAATTGCTGAATTAAAAGGATAGACAATCGCTTCATAAGTCATTTATGATGAAGACGAATCCATTTGTTTGGGTTCGTCTTCATTTCTTTTATAGGCAAGGAAACATTTTTTATATAGACAATAAAGAGGAGGAGATCTTGCATGATTCGTACATACGATGAAGCAGTCGAATGGATTCACGGTCGTCTATCTTTTGGTATTAAGCCGGGCTTGAAGCGAATGGAATGGATGATGGAGCGTCTCGGGTATCCACATCGCCGCATAAAAGCGATTCACGTTGCCGGGACGAACGGAAAAGGCTCAACGGTTTGTTATTTGCGTCATATTTTGCAGGAGGCAGGTTATTCCATTGGTACATTCACATCGCCATATGTCCAACAATTCAATGAGCGAATCAGCGTAAACGGAACACCGATTCGTGATGAAGAAATTGTTGAGCTAGTCAACGTCATTAAGCCGCTGGTCGAAGAAGTGGAACAAACAGAGTTAGGGGCGCCGACCGAATTTGAAGTGATTACAGCGATGATGTTTTATTATTTTGGGAAAATGAATATTCAAGACATGGTCATCATCGAGACAGGCCTTGGCGGGCGCTTCGATTCGACCAATGTCATTTATCCATTACTCTCAATTATTACAAACATCAGCTATGATCATATGAATATATTAGGAGACACGTTAGAGAAAATCGCTTACGAAAAAGCGGGGATTATCAAATCGGGTGTTCCTGTCATGACGGCCATTGAGCAGTCGGAAGCGCTGCAAGTGATTACCGAAAAAGCAAGTGCTCTCAAAGCAAAGGCATATGTGCTCGGAAACGATTTTATCGTTACAAACCATACAGCAACAGAAACGGGGGAACGCTTTTCCATTGAAACACCGTTCACGTCATATAACGATGTAGCGATAACAATGTTCGGAGCCCATCAAGTCAAAAATGCGGCACTAGCGATCATGGCGGCCGATTATTTGCGGACATACTATTCGTTCATCATCGAGGAAGAACATATCCGCGCTGGAGTAGAGAAAGCAAAATGGATTGGTCGATTTGAAAAAATAGCGGATAAGCCAACCATCATCATTGACGGCGCCCATAATGAAGCGGGTATTCATAGTCTTATTGAAACGGTACAAACGCACTATCCAGACAAAGACGTTCATGTATTGTTTGCGGCTTTGTCCGACAAACCGGTTGACAAAATGGTTCAACCGCTTGCAAACATAGCGAAAACAATCACGTTTACATCGTTCGACTTTCCGCGTGCCGCAACATCCGAACAACTAGCGGCGTTATGCGAACATCCAAACAAAGTGTGTGAAGACAACTGGAAACAATGGCTAAAAGACAAACAAGCAACTTATGAAAACACCGACCTCTTTTTAGTAACAGGTTCGCTTTATTTTATTTCTGAAGTACGAAAATTTTTTAAAAACTAATATATTTGTAGGAAAGATTGTTGATATAATAAAAGAAAATAGGACTTTTGAAGGGGGGAGGGGCGTGTGTTTCAGAGAAAAAGTGGATTCATTTTCATTAGTTTTATCGTTGTTTTCTTTAGCTTCCTTTTTACTCATGGACATCTAGCTTTTGGAAGTAGTTCAGGGAATGCTTCCTTAGATTTTACTGTTACACCTTCGCAAAATGAATATGCAAAGCCGGCAAACGGAGATGCCCAAGGACGGTTGGACGTTACGTTAACCCCCAATGGAAGAATTGACAGCATCGTTCGCCCGCCGATCGATGTCGTGTTTGTATTTGACGTATCGGGTTCGATGAGTCAACAGAAACTTTTCAGCGCAAAACAAGCTCTCAACTCAGCAATCACTTACTTTAAAGCGAACGCCAATCCGAATGACCGATTTGCCCTTGTTCCTTTTTCAAGCGATGTTCAATCTACGAACGTCGTTCCGTTTCCTACCGGGACGTACGATGTGAAACAGCATCTAGATCTTATAGCAGAGAAAGCCAACAAGCTTCAAGCTGATGGTATGACGAACTATACGCAGGCGCTGCAAACCGCCCAATCGTTTTTTAACGATCTAACCCGTAAAAAATATATTATTTTTTTGACGGATGGGATGCCGACGGTTTCTAAAGCGAAGGAACTAGTCACATATAAAACTTGTCGAAGATGCGAGGAGAAAACGGAAAATTTAGATGTTGAGTATAACTTATTTTCGATAATCGGGATACCGTGGGCTACGCGAACTGTCTACTATCCGGACGGAACGAAAGATGAGCAATCATGGAATTATCAAGATGCAGAAACAAAAATTCATACCCACGGAATGAATGTCGCCAAAACCCTCGGTATGAACAACATTACCCTTTATTCAATTGGTTTTGGCAGCAATGATGACGTCGATATGGATTATTTAAGTCAATTGTCGTCGATGACAGGCGGATTTGCGAAGCAAGGTACGACTCAAAACTTAACGGAAATTTTTCAGCAATTTTCGAAGTTGGCGACGGATCCGGTGTTAAGCGGAACGGTAAAAATTCCGTTGAAAGCGTTCAATGGAAACGTACAAGTCGTGGAAAACGAGAACGTTTGGCTTGATGATGCAAAAGAAAATGCATATATAACTTTTAACATCAGTTATAAAGTCGGGCAGCCGGCACCGCCGCCTGTGAACATTTCGATTCCTGTTTTGTTTAAAGCTAAAGGAACGTATACGTTGAGCGCAGAACTAACGTATCGAGATGTGTATGGGGTCTTGCAGCCAACAGTGACAAAATCAGTGACGGTTGTTGTGAAAGATGAAGTGCCGCCGTCGTTTACAGGCAGTGTGAGTTTTCAAGCTAGTGATTTAATTAAATACGGAAGCAGCAACGGTGACTCGAACCAATTTAACGTTCAATATTCATTGACACCCGTTGGATATGTCGGAAGCGGTGTGACGGGTAACTTAAGTAATATTAAAATCATTCAACCGCTTCCGGAAGGGGTTACGGTCGTTCCTTCGTCCAATTCCAATGTAACCGTTTATAGCAATAATGGTGTCACATATGCGGAAATCGCGTTTCCGAACACAACCATTGATTATACGAAGTTAAATAGTGCGACGCTCACAGCGAGTTTGAAGTTGCAAGCAAACTGGGCGATGGAAGGGGTGCAGCTGCCAATCGCGACCGTTTCGTTTACGGATAGTAAATATGGCGCGCGCACTTCTACATTGCCGGTAGCTCCGCAATTCATCAGCATGAAAGTGCGGCTATTAGAATTCGATGGCATTTATTATGAAGGAGATAGTCGTGGGCTTGTTTCAAAATGGCAATCGTTAGCCGCAACTACTAATTTGCTTGCGACAACGAAGCATCCGAACGATTATGGTTTGCTTATGTTGCCGATTAAATCGTTGCAGTTTAAGCCTAATAGCAAAGATTTAATCATTGTCGTGACATATAAAGACGATCAAGTTGTTGAATTGAATTTAACCCCGCAGCTAAAAATATTTACAAACGACGGACGGGAAGTGGCGAACGGTTCTGTTGTGACCGAGCCGACGATCGTGCGTGTCGTCGGTTTAGTAGCCGGTGAAGGTGTATCGTATAAGTATCAAATAGACAACGAAAAACAAAATGTCAGCTGGAATTCATTAAGCGCTCCTTACGAAATACCGATTACGTTCGATGGAACGTCAGTTATCTCCGTTAAATCAAATGGCGGCTTTACAAAAGGGGACGGCATTGCAACTGTCGAAATAACATACCATAAACTTGTCAACCAAATCGTATTAGAACCATATAAAAATGAAATGAATGTAAATGAAGTGCAGACGCTTCAGGCAACGGTTTTACCTTCTGATGCAACGAATAAAAATGTCCGATGGTCATCAAGCAATCCATCTGTTGTATCAGTGGAAAATGGCGTTGTAACTGCGCTGTCACCAGGAAATGTTACAATTTATGTGGAAGCGCAAGATGAAAGCGGTGTTTCGGCAACAGCGAATATCACTGTCGTTGACCCGACGGTACCGTTAGAGAGCATCCGCTTTAAACAACCAACTTTAAGTATAACGCTTGGTGAAAAAATACCTGTTGCATCATTATTGGAGTTTAATCCTTCCAACGCGACGAACAAACAGCTGGAGTCCGTATTGTCTTCTGCACCGCAATATGTCGAAATAACGAATGAGAA
Organism: Anoxybacillaceae bacterium; assembly: GCA_041920415.1. Lineage (GTDB taxonomy): Bacteria > Bacillota > Bacilli > Bacillales > Anoxybacillaceae > JBHGYD01. Next base: position 54,690 of record JBHGYD010000028.1, on the reverse strand, counting down.
CGGACAGTGGTATTTGACTGCAAGGAATTACGGCTATTCGACTGTAACCGCCATTGCAGAAGAAAAAACAAAAAATGGCCAGGAAATTAAAGATTCCATCGTGATTATTGTTACGAAATCCGGTAACGGTTCAGGCGGAGGAAACAACGGAGGAGATTCTGAAGTACCGAAAGGAAGATGGTAATAAATAAAGCCGCAAGGAGCTGCATTCCCTTGCGGCTTTTTTATTGTAATTCAATCGCGTCTGGAATGACTTGCAATTCATCCACAAGCGGCAAATCGTCGATGCGTCTTAGCAATACTTTTTTATCGTACTTCACGTTAAAGCGAGAAAGCTTGTTCGTCTGCAATGTTGGTTGTGTTAAGTCATTAGCCATATTCATTAAACTTTGTTCGGAATTACTGGCAATTTCTCCTCGAATCGCATTAATAACTAGATGTTCTCTAGCGAAGAGACCTCCATCAATATAAAATAACGAACCGACACCATATAGTTCCGCATTTTGATGCGTGTAGAAAAACGCTTGTAACGGTTTGATGGAAGAATCTGTAACTTCACCGTTAAAGTTAGCAGGTTCGGTCATCGAGGAAAAATTTCTGAATTCATTGATGCGCGTTATAGTCAAATTTCCATTTGATAACAAGACAAGCTGTTTATCATTGTTATCTGCACCCAAAATGTTGGCGCTTGAGATAAATGATTGTCCCATTACATAAACAACAGAGTCAAAGATAAAATTGTCATCTTCATTTTTATTTAAATCATCGTTTCCAAGCACATAAAAATCTCCATTTCCCATAACGTAGCCACGGATTGTAAAAGAAGAATCTCTTGTCACAAGTTTCGTGTTTCCGTTAATAAAGACGTTTCCGTCTATTTGGAAATCAGTGTCGTTGACAACTTCAAAATTCCCGCCAACAACTGTATTATATTGCAGTGTTCCTTTCGCATCGTCTCCTGTAAAATTGGCAATCGTTACATTTCCTGTTACAAATAGATTACCAATTTGCAAATCTCCATAATTCGTAATCGTCAAATCGCCATTGACGATTAAATCAGGTAATTCCAGCCTGGAGATGTTGCTTAAATTAACGTTACCGCTTATTTTTAGTGGTGACGTGCGTATGGTCTCGGTCGTGTTCGTTAGTTTAATGGTTTCATTAGATTGCAAAACAGTTTCTTCGTCACTCGCTAACTCCGATAAATCTATGCTGTCGTTATCTTCAGGAAGGGGATACAAAGTGCCGCCATTGTCGATTATGTTGTTTACATAGTTTTCAAACTCATTAATAAAGTTTCCATTGCTGTAGCTAATGGTTGTTCCCGTTATTTTTTGTAATAATTCATCTGCCCGATTTTTAAACGTTGCATCGAAGTCTACATCAATAAAATTACTATGATTTTTAAACAGCGGCATTTTTTGCTTATAAAAGTAGTCTTTGCTTAATGATGTTTGCAAATCTTTCCCTTCGGAATAGATGTCACCGAATATCGATGGAAATGGCGTTGGAATTTCCATTAAAACATCATTTGTTGTATAAAACTTTGCATTTTGCGAAATTTTTAAATCGTTGCTGAATACATTTCCAAGAATATTCGGAGAGCCGTTAATTTCAAGCCCTTTGTTTTCGCCTTCCCCTAAAGAGCCAACGGCATATTGCAAAAAGCTCGGTGTCGGCGAAAGAATCACATTTCGCTTCATTGTTCTCTTAACCGTTGCTTGATGAGTGTCTTTGACGGTTACCTTGATTTCCAGCACGCGGGTAAAATGAAGTTGTTTATTGATATAATAAGGTTTTTCAGTGCTTATATCCCTAATTTGCAGCGACTCGACAGAGGGAAGGCTACTGTACTTAGGAATAATTTTTTCATTCAGCAGCTTCGTTAATGTCGGGTCAAAATTCACATCAACAGTCCCGCCATTTTTTGATAATGGAAGGTGGTAAATGGCAGGTAAATCTTGTTCAGGATTCAATGGGTCTTTTTTCTTCATCGCCAGCTTAAGGTCAGCAATAATTTCTTCCATTATATTGTTGGCTTGGTAAGTGACATCAATATCGGTTTCTCTAATTTCGGTCCGCAATGCGCCATTGATCGAAGCAGAAATGATGGCAAGTCCGATGGTCATAAAAATCAGTGCTACTAATAATACGGTTATTAAACTTGAACCTTTTTCATTTTTCATCAATTTCATCACCAGCCGAATTTGCTCGCTAGGCGAAGCGTTTTATTAGTCCTTGGATGCTGTACAGTTAAATCAATATTAATCATCGCGCTCACGCAATTTCCGTTTTGCTCTTTAGAGCATTGAAATTGAATCGATGAGCCCTTAAAGTTCGATTGCGTATTCAATATTTCATCGTCAATTTTGAATTGATAAAACTCGTCTTCCGTTTCGACTAATTCAATTGTAGTTGCTGTCGATACTTTATTTCCTTTTTCGTCCACATAGTTCTTTTCGGGATTGATGTCTAAAAGGTTGTTGTATTGATCAATTCCGACATATTTGTCGTTTACTAAAGTAATGCATGTTCCTTCAGTGGTGTTAGGACAATATTCAATATGATCAAAGGGAAGCGAATAAAGTTTATTCATCACCCTTGATACGACATAATCGGCGTCGTCTCTTAGCTGTCCCTCAATCGCAATTTTGTTATATAAGTTCAGATCGGTAATGAACACACCATAAATAACAGAAAGCGCAATGGATGAAATCGTAATGGTCGCCAGCAACTCAATTAGCGTAATTCCGCGTTCATTTGGGGCCAATCGTTTAACGAATGTCTTCACTTGTAATACCCCCCTTTAGCTGCGTTGACCGTTCGATATTATTCCTTTCCCAAGTAACGACTACTTTAATTGGAATTAAGTAGTTTTGATAGTTTTGCTTATTTTCCTGAGCTTTGACAGTAATTTCGTATTTTGTGTTATTAATTTCAACGTTTTGACAAGTTGATGGGATAGAAGCATCTTTGGCAAAAAGTTGATAGTTTTCAATTGTATTCCCATTTTCGTCTGGCATTTTGCATATGAGAATTTTTAGTTCTTTATCTGTATCAGTAAAATAGTTCTTTAATTCAATGAAACTTTGTTTTTTCATATACATTAAAGCGTTTCGCGCGACATTAATTCCAACTGTTTTGTCTTCATTTAAGACCGTGTATAGATATGCTTGTTTAAACAAAGTCATGACGCCAAGCATCACAATTCCTAAAATTGTAATCGATAACATCGTTTCAATTAATGTTAAACCTTTATGATTGTTTATAAATTTTGTCATAGGCATTTCGTATACCCTTCTTTCAAAATATGTAATTTTATTATACAATATGTTAGAGTCAAGTATTGTTTTATTTTTAGGAAATTTGTCTTATATTGTGTCGGGAAACGGGGTGAAACATTGAGGTCAGCTTTATTTACGATTGTTGCTCTGATCATTGCGATTCCTTTTTTATTTATGTTGCCCCTTGGATTGAGTCGACGTGGGAAAATCGTGGCACTCGTTGTTTCGTTATTGTTATCACTGCTTGCATTTACAGCAAAATCCGTATTTCCGCTTTGGCAGCTTAGTTTGCTTTTGTTATTGCTTGCTGTGGCGATGACGTATTTGCTCGACCGTCAATTTGGCCATGTTCTTTATGCGGCTGCGAAAGAAGAGGAAGAAGACGATGTGTTTCCGTTTGAAGTACACGATGAAATGATTGAGGAAGAGCCGACTATGGCGATGGCGGTTGATGAAAAAATGACTGATGTAGAGCAGGATGCATCCATTGCAATTAACGAGTTACCATTGGAAACTGCAACAGATATTGAACAAGATGTGGATACCTGGTCAAGCGGGTTATCAATACGAGAGGATGGACATTTATCTCCTCTATCGTTAGAAGAAGACAAAGTTTTAACAGAGTCACTGCCACCTAACGACGATGTGGAGTTACTAGAAAACGATGAAGACATTCAATTTCTTGAACATCGTGAACTTTTAGATGAGATCGTTCCAGCTGAAACAGAACAGAAAGAGGCTGATTCTTTTGCCCAAGAAGAGCGGCTTTTTGGTGAAGCGGAAGAGACATCGTTATTGGAAGTAGACGAGAGTGATGAGCAAGCGTTTCAAGAAGAGGAAATGATCGAGCCATTATTGGACGACGACTGGCTTCCGGAGTGGCAGCCCGTCGATGAGCAAACGGAAGAGGCAATGGCTGTTGAATCGCTTCCCGACATCGAGCCCGTTTCACATACCGCTGTTGGCAATATATCACCGCTTCGAACTCAGATTGTGCAATCAGTCGTTACTGAACTTCAACTAAGTCGTAAATATGTTGACAAAGCAGAGTATGAGCAACGCATTCTTCAATGTTTACAATCTCCGTTATCGGATCAAGACTATTACGTATTCGCTCGTTTATTAACGGAGCATTATCTTTTAGAAAAAGAGTATGACAAGCTTGCTTCATGGCTTACTCATTTGCAAGAAAAGTTCGCTCATTATCCAATTTTATTAGAAGAAATCCAATTTATTTATCATACATTGATGAAATCATAACGAACAGGTGTGGTGAAGGTATGAAAAATAGTGCGCAAATTGTAGGACTTCCGATTATTAGCATCTCGGATGGGGTGCAAATTGGAACAGTAAAAACATTAGTCATTAACCCGGAAAAAGGCTCCATTGACTTTTTAACGATTGAGCAAGAAGATGTTCAGTTAAGTTTAAAAGCGATTCCATTTAAAAAAGTGGTTGGAATCGGTGAGTTTGCTGTAACGGTGGAAAGTAATAACGCCATCATTGATTTGGCTGAGATTCCAATTGCGAATCAACTCGTCAATAAACAAATCCGCATAAAAAATACAAAAGCAATGACGCGAAAAGGACAATTGCTTGGCGAAGTGACGGAATTTTTTGTAGATGAAGAAACAGGAGAAATCATAGGAATTGAGTTACATATTGGCGGACGCCAAGCCGTTTTATCATCTGAATGCGTGCTAACGTATGGAAAAGATATTTTAATTGTCACTGAAAACGCGTCTTCGTCTTTACTTGATGATGCCAGTTCGCTTGTTCAAAAAACAGAACAACTAGATGAAGTGCTTACCAAGATTTCGACAAATGAGATGGTAGAAGAGATAGCAGCAACATCTATGGATCTTGAACAGCGCGAATGGCTTTCTGACATGGAAAAGATTGAAGAGGAAACGGAAAATAGTGAAACACTTCAAGCATTACGGGAAAAACAAATTGAACTATTGCAAGGAAAACGAGTGACAAAAGACATTCTCGACCGTAACGGGAACGTGCTCATTGAAGCAGGAACAATTTTAACGGTTGAACATATTACGAAAGCACAAGAGGAAGGGCCGAGCGTGATTGTTGATGTATCGATGAACGTTGATGCGTAAGCAAAGGGGGCTTTTGCTTGTGAAACAAGCAGCTGCGGTAAAACTGTTTTTTGTCATTGTTATTTACACCATCTATTTGATCAGTTTCTCACAAATCGGCACCTTTGCTTATCAATCATTTTTTGAGGAGACGGATCGTTTTGCGCCAGGAACGATGATTGGCTCTGTTTCTGTATCGAAGCTATCAAAAGAAGAAGCGGTCCGTGCTGTTCAAGAAAAAATAAATGAATGGAAAACGTCTGCAACAATGAAAGTGACTTATCAAGAAAAAACAGAGGCTATTCCAACACAACTGTTTACCTTTCAAGTTGAACAAAGTGTCGAACAAGCTGTCGATGGGCAACCATCGCAGCTTATTGTTCAATTAGATACGCAGACATTTTCAGCACTGATAAAAAAAATGGTTACCCCATCATTATCGTCTTCTATCAATCTTGAAAAAGTAGAACGTGATGTAACCAATGTTGCCGCCAATTTACAGAGCAGTCCACAACCAATCGATTTAATAAACTATTTATCTGGACAACAAGAGATAGAAAAACGACCGATTAGCGAAGCAACAATGGACCGTTTAGGCGAAAGTCGAGCGGAAGTGATCGCGTGGATTTCCAACCATCCAACGATTGAAATAAAAGGGAAAAGCCTATTTTCGCTTGCTGACTATTTTAAAGAAAGCGGCGAGCCGCTCTCTTCGAATGGAATGAGCATCATTGCTTCTGCTATTTATCAGACCATTTTGCCGACGAATTTTACGGTTGTTGAACGTCATACAAGCCGAGACTTGCCCGATGAAATTCCGCTCGGTTATGAGGCGAAAGTAGACAGCGAAAACCGCGATTTTCGCTTTTATAATCCGAATACAAGCACGTATACGTTACAGTTTAAGGAGATCAATAACGGTTTTCGCGTTACGCTCACAGGATTACCATTTGTTTACAAATATATGATCAAAGTCGGTGACGTCGAGTATTTTACTCCAAAGACAATCGTTCAATACAGCTCGCTTTTACGTCCTGGGGAACATCGGATAAAGCAAAAAGGTAAGCAAGGTATGCTAGCGAGAGTGAAAAAAGAACTCTACGATGAAAACAACCATTTAGTAAAAACAGAGGTGGTCGCTGAAGATTTTTACCCACCTTCGTATAACATAGAAGTTCGTGGATTCGATCTCGGTGTCGATTTATCGAATAACGAAACCAATCAAACGACGGAAACAAATGAAAACACCTCTTCATCGGGACAAGCACAAGACAACCAAGGTGAGAATAAGCAGACGTCTCCAACGACTAAGGAACAAAATCCACCTTCTAGTGACCAACATTCGGATACCGATCAGTACGAAAAGTAGGGATGAATGATGAAGAAAAAACAAGAACGGAAGCGATTAGGAGATTTATTAGTTGAGGCTGGATTGATTACGGAAGAGCAGCTGCAAGAAGCGTTAAAAGAAAAAGCGCCTGGTCAAAAGCTAGGAGATGCGCTTTTGCAGCGCGGGTATATTACGGAACAACAGTTAATCGAAGTGCTTGAATTTCAATTAGGCATTCCTCATGTCAGTTTATATCGTTATCCGATTGATCCGAAGTTGACGAATCTTGTCCCAAAAGAATTTGCGAAGCGCCATATGGTCATGCCGTTAAAAGTGGAAGGAGACCGGTTGCTTGTCGCGATGGCCGATCCGATGGATTTTTTCGTCATCGATGATTTACGCCTTTCGACAGGGTTTCATATTGAAACCGCGATTGCTTCGAAAGACGATATTTTGCGAGCAATTAACAAATATTACGACATCGATGAGTCGATGGAAGACTTTTTACGCATGGCTCCGACAACTGAGACAGTGGAAGAAGAACGAGTAACCGAAGAAGATTCACCGATTGTTCGGCTTGTGAACCAAATTTTACAATTAGCCGTTGAGCAGCGGGCGAGCGACATTCATATCGATCCTCAAGAAACAAAAGTATTAGTTCGGTATCGGATTGACGGGGTGTTACGTACGGATCGCGCGTTGCCAAAGCATATGCAAAGCGTGTTAACGGCGAGAATTAAAATTTTAGCAAATATGGATATAACCGAACATCGCATTCCGCAGGATGGAAGGATTAAAATGAATATAGACTTTCATCCGGTTGATTTGCGTGTTTCGACATTGCCGACCGTATACGGAGAAAAAATTGTCATGCGCGTCCTTGATTTAGGAGCGGCGCTTAATGATATTCATAAACTCGGATTTAATAAATTGAATTTGCAGCGATTTATTGAGCTGATTGAAAAACCAACCGGAATTGTATTAATTACCGGTCCAACCGGCTCTGGGAAATCGTCGACATTATATGCTGCGCTAAATCGTTTAAATAGCGAAGAAGTCAATATTATTACGATCGAAGACCCGGTCGAATATCAATTAGAAGGCATTAACCAAATTCAAGTAAACCCGAATGTCGGCTTAACGTTTGCGCAAGGATTGCGTTCGATTTTGCGCCAAGACCCAAATATCATCATGGTCGGTGAAATTCGCGACCGTGAAACAGCGGAAGTGGCCATTCGAGCGTCATTGACAGGACATTTAGTGTTAAGCACGCTGCATACAAACGATGCGTTAAGCACGATTACACGCCTAATTGATATGGGAATTGAGCCGTTTCTTGTTGCAACATCATTAACCGGAGTTGTTTCGCAACGCCTTGTTCGCCGCGTCTGCCGCGATTGCCAACAAGAACAAGAACCGACGAAACGAGAGATCGAGATTTTTGCAAGACGCGGTATGAAAATCGAAAAGTTGATTCGTGGCCGCGGTTGCCCAACATGTAATATGACGGGGTATAAAGGAAGAATTGCGCTTCATGAGTTGCTTGTGATGACTGATGAGATGCGGCGCGTTATTTTAAATAAAGAGCCGTTTTCGAAATTGCGCGAGTTGGCCGTAAAAAATAAAATGATTTTTTTAATCGATGACGGTTTATTAAAAGTGAAGCAAGGATTAACGACACTAGAAGAAGTATTGAAAGTGGCGATTTTAAGCTAAAGGTGAGGGCGATGAAACAGAGACTAGACCATCTTTTACGCGCAGCTTTTGAATTGAAGGCATCTGATGTGCACTTGACGGTTGGTGTGCCGCCGATTATGCGCATTAATGGGGAGTTGAAAAAATACGGCCAAGACGTGTTGCGTCCAGAAGATACGGAAGCGATGGCCAAAGCCATCATCCCAAAAGGATTATGGGATCAGTTTCAAGAAAAAGGGGAGCTTGACTTTTCTTACGGAATTCCGGGAATTTCCCGTTTTCGTATCAATACGTATAAGCAGCGTTCTTGCATTTCGCTTGCGATCCGTGTTGTCCCAACAAAAATTCCGACGATTGATGAATTGCGTCTGCCGGAAGTGTTAAAGCGGATTGCCGAAAAACCACAAGGGCTTGTCCTTGTGACAGGTCCGACGGGGAGCGGAAAATCGACGACGCTTGCGGCGATGATCGACTATATGAACAAAACAATGCGCAAACATATTATTACGCTTGAAGACCCGATCGAATATTTGCACAAGCATGGAAGTTGTATTATTGACCAACGTGAAGTCGGATTTGATACGAGCAATTTTGCTAACGGTTTGCGCGCTGCGTTGCGGCAAGACCCGGATGTCATTTTAGTCGGCGAAATGCGCGATTTAGAAACGATTCATACGGCGATAACAGCAGCAGAAACGGGGCATCTTGTTCTTGGGACGTTGCATACCGCGAGCGCTCCAGCAACGATTGACCGCATTATTGACGTATTTCCGCCTGCTCAACAATCGCAAATTCGCATTCAGCTCGCTTCCGTATTAGTGGCCATCATTTCGCAACGCCTTTTTCCGAACGCGCAAAAAACTGGGCGAGTCGCAGCGACGGAAATTTTAATCAATAATGCGGCAGTGGCCAACTTAATTCGTAATGAAAAAGTTCATCAAATTGTCAACGTCATGCAAACAAGTCGTGCAGCGGGAATGCATACGTTAACAACAAGCATGAAAGAACTCTTGCAAGCGGGTCTTATTTCTCAAGAAGTAGTCGAACCTTACTTGATGCAGGAGCGTGGCGAATAACATGCCGCAATTTAGATACGAAGGACGAAATATAAAAGGGCGAAGACAAACCGGCACGATTACAAGCACGTCGAAACGGGAAGCGATCATCAAATTGCGCCAAAAAGGTATTAAAGTGCTTGAAATCAACGAAGTGCCGCAAACATTGTTGAACAAGGAAATTACGTTTGGAAACGCGGTAAAGCTGCAAGATTTCGTTATTTATTTACGGCAGTTTGCGACATTGTTAAAGGCAGGGGTGTCGGTTGTCGATTCGACGCGCATTTTAGCGAGTCAGACGGAAAGTAAGGCGCTCAAAAAAGCGCTCATAGAAGTTGAAGAGGACTTGCGTACCGGGAACCCGTTATCAGCAGCAAGCGCCAAACATCCGCGCGTGTTTCCACCGATGTTCGTGAACATGATGAAAGCCGGTGAAGCAGGCGGAAATATGGATGATACGCTCGAGAGATTAGCCGACCATTTTGAAAAAATTCATCGTACAAGGCAAAAAATCATTTCCGCTCTCGCTTATCCAATTGCTGTTGGTATCATCGCCATTGCCGTCGTCATCTTTTTATTAATCGCTGTCGTCCCAACATTTGTGCAAATGTTTGCTGACTTCCATGCCGAATTACCGGCGATTACGAAATTTGTCCTCAGAGCAAGCGAAGTGATGCAAGTATATTGGTGGCTTGTTGTGCTTGCTATTTTCGGATTGTATATATTATTTTCCGTACTTAAAAAGCAAAAACAAAGCAAGTATTACATCGATTATATGATGTTGCGCATGCCGATTTTCGGGAAATTGCTGCAAAAGGCGGTGTTAGCGCGCATGACAAGAACATTAAGCTCATTATTTTCAAGCTCCGTGCCGATTTTACAAGCTTTGGCGATTGTCGAAAATGTCGTCGAAAATGAAGTAATCGCTAAAGTTCTTAAACAAGCGCGCGATTCGCTTGAACGTGGGCAATCATTGACCGAACCGATGAAACAACATTGGGCGTTTCCGCCGCTTGTCACGCAAATGATTGCCATCGGCGAAGAAACCGGAGCTCTTGGCGCAATGCTGGCCAAAGTCGCCGACTTTTACGAAGCCGAAGTCGAAACGGGTACCGACCGTCTCAAATCGCTCATCGAACCGCTGATGATCGTTTTTTTATCTGGCATCGTCGGAACGATCGTTACATCGATTATCGTACCAATGTATGATATTTTTAACCACATTCAACAATAATGTTAAGAAATTAGTTTTATAAAAATGATAGATATTGTAAAATAATAGATAAAAAGACTTATAAAATACTAGGAAAAAGGAGAGGAAATTATGTTAAAGCGCTTGTTGAAAAACGAACGAGGTCTTACATTAATCGAATTGCTTGCGGTTATTGTCATTCTAGGAATTATCGCAGCGATTGCGATTCCGAGTATTGGCGGAATTATTAATAAGTCAAAAGACGACGCAAAGATAGCAGAGGGAATTCAAATTATAAACGCGGCTAAATTGTATATTTCTGCTAATACACCGGCTTCATTTCCTACAAATTTAACAAACACAGATCTAGACCCTTATTTAGACAATGTTAAAGATACGAATTATACAGTTACAGTCGACAAAGACAGTAATGGAAAATATACTTATACATTAAAAAACCATGATGCTAATACAGTTTTAAATAACCCTTCTTTGACTGAATCAGATTTACAAAATAAAACAAAGGGTACTAACAATAACAATAATAATAACAATAATAACAACGGTGGAAATACGGGATCATAATAGTGTGTAAATATGAGTTAATAAATAATAAATAAATAAAGAGGATCCTATATGGTGATTATAGGGGTTGCAAAATTATATATTCTTTTATTTGGGTTAATCTTAGGCTCTTTTTTTAACGTCGTCGGTCTTCGCGTGCCGAAAGGAGAATCGATTGTAAAGCCTCGTTCGCATTGCCCACGCTGTAAGCGTACGCTTACAGCGTGGGAACTTATTCCCGTTATTTCTTATGTGCTTCAAGGTGGGAAATGTCGAGGATGCGGCGTAAGGATTTCGCCGCTTTATCCGTTTGTTGAGCTTTTGACGGCGATTCTTTTTACGATTTCACCGCTTCTGGTGGGATGGTCAAAGGAATTAATCATTAGCTGGACGCTGATTTCGCTGCTGATGATTATTTTTGTTTCCGATATTCGCTATATGATTATTCCTGATAAAGTGCTGCTGTTTTTTGCAGTCATTTTTATTATTGAACGAATGTTCGTTCCGCTGTCGCCATGGTGGGATTCGCTTGTTGGCGCTATCGTCGGCTTTTCCCTTTTGCTGCTCATTGCCGTCATTAGCAAAGGCGGGATGGGCGGTGGCGATATTAAATTGTTTGCCTTGCTTGGCTTTGTGTTAGGATGGAAGATGGTGTTACTCGCTTTCTTTTTTTCGACGCTTTACGGAACCGTTTTTGGGCTTATTGGCATGGCGCTTGGCAAAATTCGCCGTGGTGAACCGATTCCGTTTGGCCCTTATATTGTGTTTGGAACACTGACCGTTTATTTTTTTGGACAAGCAATTGTTCAGTGGTATAAGCAATTGATTTTCTTTTAATACGAGGGGAACAGCATGAACATGTTCGAGTTTTTCAAGCCGCGACATAAAGTAGCCAATGTTGTCATCAAAGATCATGTCATTCGTTATGTCGAGGTAAAGCCTCATGACCCGTTCTCGATTCATAAATGGGGCGAACGGGAGCTTCCAACCGGACTGATCCATGATGGAAAAATTATGGATCACGAAACGTTAGAAATGATTTTAGATGAATGTGTGAGCGAATGGAAGTTGAAAAAACGTCGCGTTCGCTTTATCGTTCCTGATTCGGTCGTCGTCATTCGGCGAATTTCGCTTCCGAACGATTTAGAGGAGGACGAGATTCGCGGGTATTTATTTATGGAATTAGGGACGACGATTCATTTGCCGTTTGAGGACGCCGTTTTCGATTACGTCATTTTGGAAAAAACAAAGGAAAAGCTGACCATTTTATTGTTTGCCGCTCCCGAACAAATCGTCATGAGTTATGCGCAGCTCTTTGAAGATGTCAAGCTTAGTCCGGTGGTCGCTGACGTTTCACCGTTATGTATCTATCGTTTGTTTTATGCGGCTGGTCAAGTAAAAAAAGAGGACCATGTATTACTCGTTCAAATGGATCGATCAGCGGTGAATGTGAGCGCGTTTTATGACCATAAGCCTGTTTTCATGCGTCAGCTTTTGTTTGAATCACATGATGAAAAAATGACTACAAACCATATCGAAGAACTGCTTCGTCCGTTTGAAGATGTTTATAAAGAAATCGAACGGGTGATGAGCTTTTATCGCTTTTCCATTCATCAAGGGAACGAGCAAATTACGCGCATATTGTTAACAGGGGATCATCCGCATTTACGGCACATTCATGAAGCGATGCAAGAGCGGTTTGACGTTTCGGTTGAGCGTCTTTCCGGAACAATCGCCAATATCATCGATACGCGTTATCATTTAGCATGGGGACTTGGATTAAAAGAGGGAATTGATCATGTTCGTCGACATTAACTTACTGCCGAAAAAAGAGCCGAGAAATGTTGTTTTTCTCATTAGTGCCGCGATCATGTTGGTAGTTGTGATAGCGGGCGCTTTCGTTTTTTATGTGTCGATGCAAAAAGCGGAAGTCAAAATCCAATCGTTAACGCAAGAGTTGAAACAGACGCGTGCGTTGCAGGCGGTTGAACAACAAAAACTGAAAAATGTTCAATCGCAACAAGAAGTACAAGAGTTAGAAAAGACGGTCAAATGGGCCGAACAATATCCGATGAAAACGGTACTTCTTCTTCGGAACATGACAAAACTGTTGCCGGAACGAGGTTTTATAATGAACTTTTCTTATGCGGAAGACGGAACGGTGAACGTCACGGTGCAGTTTGATACGAGCGAAGAAGCGGCCTATTATTTAAAGCTACTATCGGATGCCGATTTTGTGACGGACGTGCAGTTGAAAAGCATTACTACTACGGGAGAACAGAGCGATGAGAAAAATGCAACCGAAGAGAAAAATGTGTTGCCACGCTATCTCGCTCAATATGAATTGCATGTGAACAAAAATGCTTTAGAAGAAGAAAAGGGGAAGCAACAATGACCGTCCGTTTTTCAAAGCGCCAACTCGTGTTTCTTTTCGCTCTGCTTATTGTCATCAGCGCATTTTTTACCGTTCTTTATTTTTATACACTCAAGCCGCTTTATAACCGAATCGATGAGCTAAGTATGACCGTGGACAGCGAGAAGAAGCTATTAGCGGCAACGCAAGCACAAGTGACCAAACAACAGACAGATCTTACAGAAAGCGTCGTTGAATTGCAAAAAAAGGTACCGGTTAAACCGCTTGTCGAGCAGTTTTTACTTGATTTAGAAAAAGCGGAAGTCGTTTCTGACAGCTTTATCTCGAGTATGTCCTTTAACGAGACAGCAGAGATGAATACACCGGAGCAACAAGTAACGACCAACAAAGCAAACGCACAAGGTGAAACAAATTCACAAACAGCAGAACAATCGTCACAACAGCCGCAACAGCAAACCGGCTCGTCTTCCGCGTTGCCAAACGGCTTAAAAAAGATTACTGTTCAATTGACGGTTCAGTCGCCGTCGTACTACAATTTAGAACGTTTTTTACAAACGTTAGAAGGGCTGGATCGTATCGTTTCTGTTGAAGCGTTATCATTTACTGGGAATCCGGAGCTGACATCGATCGATACAGAAGTAAAGCCATTAACGTACTCGTTAACGGTTAGTGCCTTTTATCATCCAGGGTTGGCCAATTTACAAGACCAAGTGCCGCCGCTTGACGTCCCTCCTCCAAGTGAAAAACAGAATCCGTTGACGGAATTAATCCCGAACGAGACGAAAGAGGGAGAAATGTCGCCTTAGCGGTAAAGGTTTGCGGAGGGTGTTCCCATGTTATTACGTATGAATCGGGGGATGACGCTACTCGAACTGTTAGCGGTCATAGTCATTTTAGGGATTCTTTCTTCCATTGTCGTTATAGTGGTGCTCCATGTGATTGAAAAAGCAAAAGCGCAAGCGTTTGTTTCTGACGCCTATTCTCTTTACGAAGCGGCTCGTCTTCATGTTGGAGCGGAAAAAGTAGAGTTTCTCTCTCCTCGTTCTTCAGAAACATTAACGTACAAGCAGCTTGTCGAAGATGGTGTGCTTGAGCCGATTCAAGATCCATTCACAGGAAACGTATTATCGGTTGAGAATAACCCATCTTATGTGTTAGTTAAAAAAGGAGAAGATGGTAAGCTCGAATATTCTGTTTGTTTAAAAGGAGAAACGAAACAAATTTGTACGTACTCTAAAGATTCTCCTGAGGTTCCCGTCGACGCGTTGTCGGTTGAGGAGATTCGTGAACGATAATAAGCGAAATTTGGCGAAAACCTTCAAGAACAAGACGACAAATGTCTTGTTCTTTTTTTGTTTATTTATGGTAGGATGAATAGAAAAGTGGAAGCGCCGAAGCTAGACAGTAAGAAAAGCGGAGGAGCCGCTAGACAGCTTTAGAAAAGCGATATGTTCTTAATCAGCGAAGAAAGAAGGAAGCAGGGATGGTGAAACGATGGACAAGCAAGGAAGAGAGATATCGATAAAAATTAACGGCAAGGAACGACCGTTTATAACGGAAAAATCAACAAACATAGAAATGATAGGAACAGAAATAAGCGCAACAAAGGAAGAAGAGTCGCTTGTATGGGAAGATTCTTCAGTGCTCGTTTCGTTGCAGCAAGAGAAAGCGTCATCAAAGCGCCCAAAACGAATGAGCAACATGATGAAAACGCGCGTCAAATCAGCCGTTCTTTCGATTTTGATGGCCGTTGCCGTTGGGACAAGCTTCGGTTTTGTCGTTCTTAATGTAATTCCAAAACAAAAAGAACACGTTTCGTCGACAAACAGTTCTTCTCTTAGTACCGTTTCTTCCATGCCGACACGATCAGAAGATACGTCGCAAGAAGCGAGCACTCCAGCAGCGGAAGCATCAGCACAATCGCTTACTGTTAGCGTCATTCAAGCGGGGGTATTTACGGATAAAGAGGCGGCTCAAACGTATGCCAAACAGCTTCAAGCTTCCGGCATTCCGGCTGTTGCCGTCGGTCAACATCCAACATCATTATTTATCGCGGTGGGAGTAGATAAAGAAGCGTTGCAGCCGCTGAACGCCGTGTACAAACAAAAAGGACAGAGTACGTATATCAAACCATTATCTTTTGGGGCTATCAAAGATCGGAAACTACAAGCGTTGTTAACCGCTAGTGAGCCTTTATACAAAAAAGTTGTCGCTTTATCGGTTCAATTATTAGGAAAAAACGAAGTGAAACGTGATGATTGGGCATCTTTACAAAACGATTATAAGCAACTCCAAACGCAATCCATTCCAAAAAACAAGGATGCACAGCAATACGTTCATCATGTAACAAACGCCTATTTATCGTTAGTTGCCTATCAAGAAAAAGCGAATGATGTCTTGTTATGGAGAGCGCAACAAGAACTTCTTGACGCATTAAAACATTATATCGCGTTGACTCAATAAAAGAAGCGAGCGAGCTTCTTTTTTTTGTAAAAAAATTGTGTCGAAACGCGAGATTTGGTACGATACAAGTGTATCTTCCAATTTGAAACGAATGCAAAAGGGTGATGTTCATGAAACGACTTATATTAGCCTCTAGCTCTCCTCGACGCAAACAACTGCTCGAAATGGCGAACCTCTGCTTTGACATCCTCGCTAGTGAGATTGATGAACAAATCCAAGAAAACCAATCACCAGAGCAAATCGTTCAATCGCTCGCTTATCAAAAAGCAAAGGCTGTTCAGACCATACATTCCGATGCATACGTCATCGGTGCGGATACGGTCGTTGTTTATAACGGGAATATTTTAGGAAAGCCGAAAACGGAACAAGAAGCAGCGAACATGTTGCGTATGTTATCAGGAAACTCTCATGATGTATTAACAGGTGTTGCGATTTTAGCACCGGAAAAAGAAACGGTATTTGTTGAGAGAACAACGGTAACTTTTTGGGACTTAACAGACGAAGAGATTTTCGAGTATATCGCAACTGGCGAACCAATGGATAAAGCCGGAGCATACGGTATTCAAGGACGAGCTGCCTTGTTTGTCAAACGAATTGAAGGAGATTACTTTTCTGTCGTTGGTTTGCCGTTGTCTCGAACTGTTCGCGAACTGAAACGACTTGGGTGGTAAAAAGAAAAGCGAAACCGAGCGCTTAACGCCGAAGGGAAAATGTTCTTCCGACGAGAAATGCTTGCATTTCGACGGAGGAAGGTTATTTTCCTCCAAGCGTTGCGAGGTGGAGCTAGACAAAACGAAAAGCGGAGGCGGCGTATTTCGCCATAACCGACAAACGTTTTTCAGATAAGGAGAGTTAGATGCTCATCAATGGAAAAATATACATTCTAACACTCAAAAAAGGAGGAATTCATCTGAAAACGATGTCGTTAATGATTCGTGACGTTCCGAAAGATGCTCGTCCACGTGAACGCCTTCTTTCTGATGGACCGGAAAGTTTAGCGAACCATGAGTTATTGGCGATTTTATTGCGTACGGGAACAAAAGATGAATCGGTGTTGCAGCTTGCGCACCGGTTGCTTCATCATTTTGAAGGTTTACGGCTGTTAAAAGATGCGACCATTGAAGAAATCACAAGCATTAAAGGAATCGGTACAGCGAAAGCGATTCAAATCCTTGCGGCTATTGAGCTTGGACGTCGAATGAGTCGCCTTAGCTATGATGAAAGATATGTGATTCGTTCGCCGGAAGATGGGGCAAAATATGTTATGGAAGATATGCGCTTTCTATCCCAGGAGCATTTTGTTTGCCTTTATTTGAACACAAAAAATCAAGTCATTCATCGAAAAACGGTATTTATCGGAAGTTTAAACGCCTCTATCGTTCATCCACGCGAAGTGTTTAAAGAAGCGATTAAACGTTCTGCTGCCTCGATTATTTGCGCTCATAACCATCCTTCGGGGGATCCGACTCCAAGCCGCGAAGATATCGAAGTGACGAAGCGATTAGTCGAATGCGGTCGAGTTATCGGAATCGAAATTTTAGACCATTTAATTATTGGCGACCAAAAATTCATTAGCCTAAAAGAAAAAGGATATGTGTAATAGTTCTCTTTTTTTGTCGAATGAGTTATAATAACAGTTATGAGTTTTTCATTCATTATTTCAAAGCGTATTTCTTCGTTGTTTTTTCCATTTTAGGGCGGTGTTGTACGCGTTAATTCCGCAAAATATACGAAAAATCGACAAAATGAGCGAATTTGTATAAAAAACTAGCATTTCGTTTCAGAAAGGAAGATACGAACTATGTTTGGATTTGGAACAAGAGATCTTGGAATCGATTTAGGAACAGCCAATACTCTTGTATATGTGAAAGGAAAAGGAATTGTCGTTAGAGAGCCATCGGTTGTTGCTTTACAAAAAGATACAAAACAAATTGTAGCGGTTGGAAACGAAGCGAAAAACATGATCGGGCGTACACCAGGAAACGTCGTTGCATTGCGCCCGATGAAAGATGGGGTTATCGCTGATTATGAAACGACGGCGATTATGATGAAATATTACATTAACCAAGCGACGAAAAACAAAGGATTTTTCGCTGGAAAACCGTATGTGATGGTGTGTGTACCATACGGAATTACAGCGGTAGAAGAACGCGCTGTGATCGATGCTACACGTCAAGCAGGTGCGCGCGATGCGTATACGATTGAAGAACCATTTGCGGCCGCGATTGGAGCCAACTTACCGGTATGGGAGCCGACAGGAAGCATGGTTGTCGATATCGGTGGTGGCACGACGGAAGTAGCTGTCATTTCTCTTGGCGGTATCGTCACGAGTCAATCGATTCGCATCGCTGGAGATGAAATGGATGAAGCGATTATTCAATACATTCGCAAAACGTATAACTTAATGATTGGTGAACGCACTGCAGAAGCGATCAAAGTTGAAATCGGATCTGCTGGAAATCCAGAAGGAATTGGCACGATGGAAATTCGCGGTCGCGATTTATTAACAGGATTGCCAAAAACGATTGAAATTAGCGCAGAGGAAATTGCGGAGGCACTGCGTGACACTGTCTACGCGATTGTCGATTCTGTAAAAAATACGCTAGAAAAAACGCCTCCAGAATTAGCGGCTGATATTATGGATCGCGGTATTGTCCTAACGGGAGGCGGCGCGTTGTTGCGCAATCTCGATAAAGTTATTAGTAAAGAAACGGATATGCCTGTTATCGTCGCAGAAAATCCGCTTGACTGCGTAGCGATTGGAACAGGAAAAGCGTTAGATCATATTCATTTGTTTAAAAACAAGGCGAGAGATCATCGCTAATCGTAAGAGGTGTAAATCATGCCACAATTCTTTTTAAATAAGCGATTAATTTTGTTGCTTGTCAGTATTATTTTTCTCGTGGCATTGATTGGTTTTTCCTTAAAAGATCGAAAGCAACTCACGTGGTCAGAACAGTTTATTAAAGATACAACTGGTTTTGTACAGTTCATTTTTCATAAGCCCGCACAGCTTGTTGCGGGCTTCTTTGAGAATATTCAGGACATCAAAAATACATACAAAGAAAACAAGTTACTAAAAGAGCGGCTTGAAGAATATGTCATGTTAGAGGCGCAAGTGCAAACGTTAAAAAAAGAAAACGAAGAACTCCGTGCGATCTTAAAGAAAAAGGAAAGCTTGCGCGATTTTATCCCGATTCAAGCAACGGTCATTGGGCGAAACCCGGACCGCTGGCAAGAAATTGTTATCGTCAATAAGGGAGAACAACAAGGCGTGAAAAAAGACATGGCCGTCATCACTCCAGAAGGCTTAGTCGGAAAAGTGCAGCATGCTTCACAATTTACGTCTACCGTTCAATTATTAAGCGCACTCGACCAAAAAAATCGCATTTCTGCTTATGTACAAGGAAAAGAAAATGTATTTGGCTTAATTGAAGGATATGACGAAAAACGAGAAGCATTGCTTTTAAAACAAATCCCATTTGACGCGAAAATTGAAAAGAAGCAAAAAGTACTAACATCTGGCCTTGGTGGTATTTTTCCAAAAGGGTTAGTCATCGGTGAAGTGATGGAAGTCGTGCCCGATGAATACGGATTAACGAAAGTGGTATATGTCAAACCGGCTGCTAATTTTTATGACATTGACGATGTCATTATTGTGAAACGAAAAATTGACGCTGCCCAAGAAGAAAAGGAGGAAACAAAGTGAAAAAACTCTTTCTTCCTTTTCTCGCTACCATTTTTTTTGTGAGCGAAAGCATTTTCGTCGATGTGTGGCCAAAGCATGAGCTGTATCAGCACTATGTATTTGTGCCGCGGTTTTTGCTTATTCTGATTATTTTTATTACTGTTTATGTCACACAAACGCACGGAATGGTTTACGGGTTTATTTTTGGAATGTTATATGATATCGTCTATACCGAAATTCTAGGCGTTTATATGTTTTCGTTTACATTAATCGCTTACATTATGACCAAAGCGATGAAAGTGTTTCATAATCATCTTTTTGTTACTTGTTTTCTTAGTATGATTGCTGTCGTTGTTCTTGAATTTTATGTGTACGGAATTCAGTTGCTTATTGGAAAAACCGACATGCCGTTTCATCTGTTTTATTCACATCGCCTGTTGCCGACAGTGATTTTAAACGCCATTTTTATTCTTTTATTTTCTTATCCATTAAAACAACGATTATTGAAAATTGAACGCCACGACCGAGAAGAATGAAAAAGGAAAATGTACGGAGTTTGTAGAATTATTCGTTGAGGTGAACGTTGTGAATAAGCAAAAACAACCATATGTAACGATTAAAGGAACGAAAGACGGGTTGACGTTACATCTCGATGATACGTGTTCCTATGAAGATTTAATCGTTGAGTTAGAAGAAAAATTAAAGGTCAATGAAAAAAGTGGTTCAGACGGTCCGCTCGTTTCTGTTCATCTCAAAGTGGGAAATCGTTACTTAACACCGAAACAAGAAGAAGAATTGCGTGCCTTGATTCGGGGAAAAAAAAATTTAGTTGTCGAATCGATCGACAGCAACGTGATTACAAAGGAAGAAGCGCTTCAGTTGAAAAGAAAAACAGAGATTGTTTCGATTACGAAAATTGTTCGTTCAGGTCAAGTGTTGCATGTGCAAGGCGACCTTTTGTTGATTGGTGACGTGAATCCAGGGGGAACTGTCATTGCCGGAGGAAATATTTTTATTCTTGGCGCACTAAGAGGGATTGCTCATGCTGGGTATTACGGGAATAAGGAAGCAATCATCGCGGCATCCATTATGAAGCCGACGCAACTAAGAATTAGCGATGTGATGAACCGTGCTCCCGATTATAAAACAGATGAGCGGAATGAAATGGAATGTGCGTATATTGATGATAACGATCAAATCGTTGTTGACCGCTTGCAGTTACTTACGCATCTACGGCCGAATTTGACACGGTTAGAAAGGAGAATGTAGCAGTGGGAGAAGCTATCGTCATTACATCAGGAAAAGGTGGAGTCGGAAAAACGACAACGACAGCTAACTTAGGGACAGCTCTTGCGTTGTTAGGAAAGCGCGTCTGCCTTGTTGATACGGACATTGGTTTGCGCAATCTTGATGTTGTTATGGGGCTTGAAAATCGCATCATTTACGATTTAGTAGATGTCGTAGAAGGTCGCTGTACGGTGCAAAAAGCGCTAGTCAAAGATAAACGTTTTGACGATAAACTATATTTGTTACCTGCGGCGCAAACGAGCGATAAAACAGCGGTGACCCTTGAACAAATGAAACGCCTTGTTGACGAGTTGAAACAAGACTATGATTACGTGCTGATTGACTGCCCGGCTGGAATTGAGCAAGGCTATAAAAATGCTGTTGCGGGAGCGGATGGGGCGATTGTCGTTACTACCCCTGAAGTATCGGCTGTGCGCGATGCGGACCGAATTATTGGTTTACTAGAAAAAGAGGAACACATTAAGCCGCCTCGCCTAGTTATTAATCGCATTCGCAGCCATATGGTGAAAAGCGGCGATATGCTCGATATTGATGAGATTGTAATGCATTTATCCATCGACTTGTTAGGGATTATTGCCGATGACGAAAATGTCATTAAGGCTTCAAATAATGGAGAACCCATCGTTCTAGACCCAGCTAGCAAAGCATCGATCGCTTACCGTAACATCGCTAGAAGAATTCTCGGTGAATCTGTACCGTTACAACCGCTTGAGGACGAACAAAAAAGTGTTTTTTCGAAAATTAAAAAATTTTTTGGTGTTCGTTAATGAGGGTGTCCCAAAAGTGTTCGCTAGGCGTTCGCTTTTCGGACACCCTCCACTTTTTTGGCGCAAAAAAAATAAGAAAACCGTTCCTCTTTTGGTATAATAGAGTCACCACAACTCATCACAATTCACCACAAAAGAAAGGAACGATTTTCTTATGTACATTCATTATACACCACATCAACTAATTCTTCCAATGGATATTGAAATATTGATCCCAAAACATCATCTTTGCCGTATTGTGGATATGGCAGTGGAAAAAATGAGTCCCTCTCTTTTTACTTCCCTCTACCCTGGCGGAGGGCGTCCTGCGTATCATCCGAAAATGATGTTAAAAGTCATCTTGTATGCGTATGCCAACCGCATTTACTCTTCCCGCCAAATCGCTAAACAGTTGAAAGAAAACATTTATTTCATGTGGCTGTCCGGCAACCAGACACCGGATTTCCGCACCATTAACCGGTTCCGGTCGGAACGGATGAAGGAAGTTATTTACGAAACGTTTTTCTCGATAGTCGACCTCCTTCGTCAAGAAAGATTAGTCAAGCTAGAGGATTATTTTCTGGATGGAACGAAAATCGAAGCCAATGCCAACAAGTACACATTCGTTTGGCGCAAATCAACGGAAAAGTATGATCAGAAGTTGGATGAGAAATTCCAACAAATCGTCGCGTCCATCGAAAAGATGACGAAAGAGGATGAAGAGGCGGAACAAGAACTAGATTTTCAAGAAAAGCTGGAGGCTTCGCCGATCACGTCCGAAGTCATCGAGGCGACGATCGAACAAGTGGAGGAGCGTCTTAAGAAAGATCCAAAGAACCGCACGTTAAAGAAAGCGAAACGCCAATTGGAACAAGATCTTCTTCCTCGTAAGAAAAAATATGAAGAGTACAAAGAAGTAGTAGGCGAACGGAACAGTTTTTCGAAAACGGATCTGGATGCCACCTTTATGCGAATGAAAGACGATCATATGAAAAACGGGCAGCTCAAACCGGGGTATAATGTGCAAATCGGAACAGAGAACCAATTTGTGATTGGATTTAGCGTTCATCAACGGGCCGGAGATACGGGATGTTTGATTCCCCATTTTGAGCAGTTAGCGTCGTATGGAAGACCGATGCCGAAGCAAGTCATCGCCGATTCCGGATATGGAAGTGAGGAAAACTACACATATTGCGAAGAAAAGAAGATGACGGCGCTGATCAAGTACAATACGTGGGATCGAGAACAGACAAAAGCATGGCAGAAAGAGATCGGCCGGGTAGAGAAGATGACATATGACGAGGAGTTGGATGAGTGGATTTGTGCCAAAAGGGAGCGATTGGTGTTCATTTATGAACGGAAGCAGAAGACCGACAACGGCTACGAAACAGTCAAACGCACGTATCGCTGTACGGCTTGCGCGGGATGCCCGTTTCAATCCAAGTGTGCGAAAGGAAAAGGAATAAAAACCATCAGCGTTTCCCTTAAGAACCAAAAACAACGACAGGAAATCCGGGAACGGTTGGCAACCGAAGAAGGCGCCACAAAGTACCGGAAACGACAAACCGAAGCAGAGCCGGTGTTTGGGCAAATCAAGCATAATCAACAATTTCATCGTTTTTCATTGAGAGGCCTCCCAAAAATTACCTTGGAATGGGGTCTAGTTTGTGCTGCCCACAATTTGAGAAAATGGGCCTATACGATCGATCCACATCGAAAGAAAAAGAAGAAAACCCGAGCATAGGAGGGTTCTCTTCCATTCAGATAAAAAATATAATCCATATGATGGAAAAAGAAAAAAGAGAGCTGTTCTCAAAAAGTCATTTTACTGACCTTTTGAGACAGCCTCCTTTTTTTAAGAATTTTTATGCGACTTGCTTCCGTATTTTGCGTTTTCCTCTGGTGTGTTGTCTTTTTGAATGTCCCATTCTTTTTCATTGTTGTTCGGGTATTTGTTGTTTCGCTCACGATTATCGTTACGGTTTGTCATCGTTATCCACCTCTTTTTTCATTTTGTCCTTCATAGCGTATATCATTCCATTTCTTTTACGCGAAGAAATCGTTTCCAACGCGATACATACTTTTTTGGTTGTTGATGGATTCTACTCGTAGGAGGTGTTTACAACAATGAAAAAGCCACTACCAGATTTTCAACAACTAAACGACCGCATCATTGCTGAACCGTCCGATGAGCCAAAAGTAGTGATAAAAACAAATCTTGATCCAAAACAAGTAACAGAAGAAAATCCATACGCACAAGAAAACACGCGCGTAAGCAAAACATTCGAAACGTTTTTTAAAGGAGAAGAATCATAATGGAAAAAACGTTAGCTTATTTGCGTGAAATCGTATCGAATTATATTGAATATCATGATGATACTCCCCGCCACATTTACAGAAAACTTACAAAGAAGCCATATAAAAGTGAAGAAGAGTTTGTCCGCGATTTATCGCAAAAAGAAATCGCTTTTTTAGACCAAATATTGCCGCGTGAAATGAGATACGCAATGGACGAGCGAGATTTTGAACGCGTGTATCAATTAAACGAGGTGTATGAGTTGCTCTTTTAACATAGTTTCCCACTTCAAAAACATGACGAAGTTTTGTTTTATGTGGAAGACGAATTTCGGGTTTTGGTAACAAACATATGTTCTATAATGGTGAAATCAACGCCTTCGGAACGCGGGTAAGCGTAAAGCGGTTCTTGTATGTTGCGTATCGTTCGGCTAAAACATACAAGTCGCATATACCCCTACTTCAGACGAAGTAAGCGGCAGATCATTCACAAGAAAATCCTCCACGCCAAATTAGTGGAGGATTTTATCATAATTAGGAGTCCCTTCAATCTTCAGCTATGTGGTAGATCGCGCTACGTTTTAAACGTACCGACTAATCCTTTCAGCATTCCCCCTACCTGATTCATCGTGTTAATCATTTGTCCCATTGTGTTCATCATTTTGTTAATATCATACGCTCCATCTTCGTTTTTAAATTGCGACATAATGGACGAAATTCCAGGCCTCGGAGGCTTCATGAACGAACTTGGTTGTGGATACGGAGTTGGATACGGTGACACTCCCCCTTGTTTTGGATACAATGGCATCCCTCCTTGCTTTGGATACGGTGACATTCCCCCTTGCTTTGGATACGGTGACATCCCCCCGTGTTGCCCAGTTGGCCAATGTGGAAATACTTGAGAGTACGGATGCGGATACCACGCTGGATGATGTGGTAAATAAGAAGAAAATGTTGTTGGAAATGAAACATGATGTGGATATCGGTACATAGATCATCCCCCATTTTCTAGGCTGCCACTAGTATATGTATCATAGGGATGGAAGGTGAAAACAGCATGTCATGAATTGTCGGAAGTTTCAATTTTTAGAATTTACATAAATCACGAAAATTTATGGTACTATGTACTAAAGGAATCGTAAAGGGGGACGTACGCAATGAACGCAGCTGAATTAAAAAACAAATTTATTACGACAAGAAACTATGAACCGACCGATATCAATGAGTTACTCGACTTCGCGCGCCAAGTATATTTGCGTGGAGAGATTACAATTGCCGAATATCGCGATATCACTCGCGACCTGGAAATGGCGGGAGCTTATAAACCAGAACAAAAAAGTGAATACATTGGATTGTAACGGAGAGGGGCTTTTTCCTCTCGTTTTTTTATGTATATTTCTTTTTCCGCGGCGACAAAGTAATGAACAAGGGGGTGTTTACGATGGGTAGAGGCGTTCATTTTCACCATAAGTTGAAAGGTCATGACCACGAAAAACCAAAACATGGCGAAAATGTCCCACCAAAACATACCGAACGAGTCGAGTATGAGATTGGGACAGTGGCAACGGAAGAAGGAGAACCTGTTTCCGTAAAGGTAGAAAAAGACCTATAAAATGTAATGTTTCGTTTTATTTTTGCATCATAATACGGCTGTCCCTTGTTGATGTGGGACAGCCGTTGTCATTCATTGTTCTCATTTGTTTCCTTCAAGCGTTCGCTCACGAGCAAAAGCGTATATTCAATCGACTGATGGAACTGCTTCATTCGATTGAATTTGGTCGTTGGATAAAATGCCTCGATCGCCACTTTCTCTATGTTTTCGCTCGTGGTCTCAATTTGTTGAGGATAAATGTATTTTGGCCGCGCCGACTGTATCCATGCTAGCGCTTCCTTTTTCCATTCATCCACGACTTGCTTCACTTCGTCGACAAACGGTTTAACCGTTCCAAAAAAATCAGGCTGCTCGCTATCACGAGCGGCTTGTTCTGCCATTTGTAACATTTCGTCATTATATTTCAACAATTGCTTTGTGAGCTGGTCTAACTGCTTGTACATACCTTCACCTCAAACGATTTCGTTTTTTTCAGTATACAAAATGCGCAAGAGGTTTGTTAAACAAAATGCAGTTTGGATGGAACGTTTGCTGGAAGAGGCAATGTTTGTTGAAAGGCCTTCTCTGTTTCATCGTTTAATCGCTGTTCTACTTTTCCCACCTGTTCTCCTAGCTGATCTAACTGTGCTTGCTGTTGTTCGTATCTTTCCTCAATCATGTCATCAATCACTTTTTCCATCTTCTCATCGATCTGCTGCATTAGCTGGAAAATTTTGTATAACTGTTTTTCTACTTCCTCTTTCTTGACCCACCGCTCGTTCATTCATCAATCTCCTCCCATCCACCTTTTGCTTATAAGGATTCGCCACGCTCTTCTTGCTCCCTTCCTACATGACAAAACTAGAATGATTTCGGCAAAGAAAGTGGTCTTCTTCATTTCTTCGTGTTGTTTCGACATGTTCCTTATCCATACGTAAGTAGTCAAAACATTCATTATACACCCCATTCCTGATTTCCTGTGGTATAATAAAAAACATTCAAAGGAGATGATGCGAATGACGTTTAAATACCCAGGCGGGAAAATATACAAAACAAAACAAGAAAGCGAGTTCGTTCAACACTTTCAACCAAACTATGGAAACCGTGGAATGACGTTAGAAGAAGATTTAAACGCAACGAATGAATATTACCGTGAACACGGCATCGCTATTATCCATAAAAAACCAACGCCGATTCAAATTGTTCGCGTTGACTATCCAAAACGAAGCGCCGCGGTCATTAAAGAAGCGTATTTCAAACAAGCATCAACAACTGACTATAACGGCGTTTATCGCGGCAAATATATCGATTTTGAAGCAAAAGAAACAAGAAATAAAACATCATTTCCTTTGCAAAATTTTCACGAACATCAAATTCAGCATATGAAACAAGTCCTTGAACACGGTGCGATTTGTTTTGTCATTTTACGATTTACCGTTCTCGATGAGGTATACCTTCTCGATGCGAACCATTTATTAACCTTTTGGGAACGACAAAAAGCAGGAGGAAGAAAATCAATGACCAAACAAGAAATCGAACAATACGGTCATTACATTTCACTTGGCTATCAACCGCGAATTGATTATATTAAAGTAGTAGAAAAAATCTACTTTCAGTAAAAAAGCTGATCGATCAAACATATTTCCTGTTTCTATACTAATGAAGAGAAACAGATACACTTTCTTACAACTATTAGAAAGGTAGGATTTGTTTATGACTGGTGATTATCGTTCTCGAGTAGAACGAAAAAAAGTAGTGAAACAAGCGCAGCAAAAAAAAGCAAAAAAACGAAAACCAGCATCGTTTTTTAAAAAATTGATGCTCACTCTCGTAGTCCTTATGATGATCGGAATGGTAAGCGGAATCGCTACGTTCGCTTACTTTGTCAAAGACGCTCCACCGCTTGATGAAGCAAAAATTAAAGACCCTTTATCATCCACCATTTATGATATGAACGGGCATAAAATTGCCGAGTTAGGTGGTCAAAAACGAACATATATTTCCTATAACGATATCCCGAAAGTGCTAGAAAATGCTGTATTAGCGACGGAAGATGCCCGCTTTTATCAGCATCATGGCGTCGATTTTATTCGCCTTGGCGGAGCGGTTATCGCCAACTTTAAAGAAGGATTCGGGGCTGAAGGAGGAAGTACGATCACCCAACAAGTGGTGAAAATGACCTTCTTATCATCCGAAAAAACGTTAAAACGAAAAGCGCAAGAAGTATGGTTAGCGCTTCGTCTTGAACAAAAATATTCCAAACATGAAATCCTGGAAATGTACTTAAATAAAGTTTATTACTCAAATGGCATTTACGGTGTCGCAAAAGCGGCTGAATTTTATTTTGGAAAAACGAATTTAAAAGACTTAACGCTTCCAGAAGCCGCTCTGCTTGCTGGAATGCCACAAAGTCCTAACAATTATAATCCGTACAATTATCCAGAAGCCGCGAAAAAACGACGGGATATTGTTTTATCGTTAATGGCGAAACACGGCTTTATTACAAAAGAAGAAGCCGAAAAAGCAAAAAAAGTACCGATTCAATCGATGTTAGTGGATCGGAAAAAACATAACAAATCTAACTCCATCCCGTACGATTCATTTATTGATGAAGTGATTAAAGAAGTAACTGACCAAGCGAACGTAAACGTATACGAAGATGGATTGAAAATTTATACGACGCTCGATCCGGATGCGCAAAGCCGTGTCGAAGATTTATTAAATTCAAATGAATTGTTTACGGATAAAGAAAACTTGCAATCCGCCATTGCGTTGATTGATACAAAAACAGGTGAAATTCGCGCGCTCGGCGGCGGACGGAATGAAGATAACGTCACATTCGGCTTTAACTACGCAACGCAGCGTGTCGGACAGCCTGGTTCCACGATTAAACCGATTCTTGATTACGGTCCAGCGATTGAGTATTTAAAATGGTCGACTGCTCATCAACTCGTTGATGAACCGTATGCCTATTCAAATGGAACACCGATTAAAAACTGGAACGGAACATATGAAGGTCCGATGACGATGCGAATGGCGTTAGCGAAATCGCGCAATATTCCGGCACTAAAAGCTTTGCAAGCTGTTGGATTAGAGCGTGCGAAACGATTTGCCAATAAACTCGGCATGGGATTTGACGAAATTTATGAATCCTATGCAATTGGTGGTCTCAACAAAGGCGTGTCTCCATTACAAATGGCTGGTGCCTATAGCGCCTTTGGCAACAACGGTGTGTATATTAAGCCACATGCGGTGAAGAAAATCGTCTTCCCAGATCATACAGAAATGGATTTAACACCAGAACCAAAAGTGGCGATGAAAGATTATACGGCTTATATGATTACCGATATGTTAAAATCGGTTGTTAAATATGGTACTGGTACGCTTGCGAACGTTCCGGGCTTGCATATCGCTGGAAAAACAGGAACGACGAACTACGATGATGAAACGATTCGCAAGTATGGTTTGCCAGATGGAGCCGTTCCGGATAGTTGGTTTGTCGGCTATACGCCAAATTACACGGCAGCCGTATGGACCGGATTTAGCAAAAAAAGCAGCGAGGCATATTTGTCTACGTATGAACAAAAAATTCCGCGCCTCTTATTTAAAAAATTAATCGCGCATGTCGATGATGGTCGAGGCGGCGACTTTAAAATGCCAAAAAGTGTTGTGAAACTGCCGATTAAAAAAGGTTCGAATCCGCCGAAACTTGCCGGCAAATACACGCCTGAAAGCGAAATTGTGTATGAATGTTTCGTAAGAGGCACCGAACCGACTGAAGTGTCTGAAGACCAACAACAACCGTTAGCACCTGTAACAAATTTACAAGGAGTATATGATCAAGCGACAAATACGATTTCGCTCTCATGGAAATATGAAGGCGAAGCAGAAAATGTCACATTTGAAGTACACATGAAAAATGATAAAGGCGAAGCGAATGTTTTCACAACAAATGAATCGGCATTGACGATCAACACTCCAACTCCGGGCGCTGTTTATACGTTTGAAGTATATGCCATCAACAAAGACGATCAAAGCCGAAGCGAACCGGCCACAACAACTGTTCAAGTACCAGGTGAGGAACAAAACGGACAAAACGGAAACGGTCAAGAACAAACAACACCATCCGATCAAAATGGAAACAACGATCAAAATGGAAACAATAATGGGCAACACCCAAACGGAAGCCAACCAGATAGTAACGGAAATAACAATGGAAATAATGGAGATAGCGGAGGAAATAACGAAAACCCTGGCGGCAACACGACGCCAACGAACCCACCAACGAATCCGACTAACCCTCCGCAAAATAACGACAATACAGGAACAGGCAATAATCCTGCAACCAACAACGGAACAGGAACGAACTCGAATCGAACAAGTCAAGTCAAGCGAACGGCTGATTTACCAGCTACCAATTCAATGAACCAATAAAAAATGGATGTCTCACGATTGAGACATCCATTTTTTTCGCATGACGATCTGTTTATAAAATAATTTCGTGACTTCATCAAATAGCTCGCTTAGCTGAATAAATGAATGATATACATCACAACGCTCGAAAATGAATTGGAGACGTTCGACACAGTTGATCGGTTTGAGCGGTAACGTGTTGATTTCTTCTTCCCAATGCCGCACATTTTGCGTCCGCCTTCCGTTGAGCCAAAACAGACAGACGATAAAATAGGATAATCCACGAATCATCGGTTCGCGCGCAGCTCTTCGGTCTCGCTTTGCAAAACAGGCTTCTAACTTGTCTTTCTCTTCTTTCCATAACTGTAATACATCAGGAATAGATTGTTCCATATTCTCCCAAGGATGAGGGGTAAAACCGATGATATCATAATAAAAATAAATGGTTTTCATCATCATCGGAAAAGGAACATCCCTTTTTTCCTCAATGATTTCTCCTTCACCGAAAAACAACGGGTGGGTAAACTCATTTGGCACGCGCATGTCCGTTTCTCCCTTTCATCCGCTTTTTACCTTCCCGACACAATTCAAGCAGAGGACATATATGACACTGCGGCGACTGCGCTTTACAGTGATAACGGCCGAAAAAAATCATCCGATGATGCGTAATCGACCATTCTTCCTTCGGCACTTTTCGCATTAACGTTTCTTCTACTTCTAATACAGAATCTTTCCAGCGACAAAAACCAAGCCGCTTGCTGACACGTTCGACATGCGTATCAACCGCAATCGCCGGAACGCCAAAGGCAACCGATACGACCACATTCGCCGTTTTTCGTCCCACGCCCGGCAATTTCATTAACTCATCGCGGTCATTGGGCACTTCCCCGTTATATTTTTCTATTAACATCGCACATAATTTTTGAATGTTTTTTGCCTTATTTCGATACAAGCCAATCGAGCGAATATCTTGTTGCAATTCTTCGAGTGAAACAGCTACATAATCTTCCGGTTTTTTATATTTCTCAAATAACTGTTTCGTTACTTTATTTACTAATGCGTCTGTACATTGCGCCGATAAAACAACCGCAATTAATAATTCAAACGGATTTCGGTGCACTAATTCACAATGGGCATCGGGAAACATTTCTCCCATTTTATCTAAACAATAGCGAATTTGTTGTTGAGTAAGCAAAAGAACTCCCCCTTCCTTTCCGATACATAGAAAAACGAGAGACATCGCCTCTCGCTTACGACTCTAACCAATTATAAAACGGAATCGTTTGCTTATATTCATTTTGTGGTGACCGCGTTAGTTTGGTTGTTTGTTGATGTTTGCGAAACTTTTTCCCATAACTTTGCGCCTGTTCAACCGTGCGGATTCCATTCTTTTTCCATTCAAATAAAATGCGGTCAATATAACGGAAATTTAATTTTCCTGACAACACCGCTTCGCGTAGTGCCGCTTTAATAATAACCGGGTCATGTTCGTCCTGGTCCATCCACATCGCTAATGTTTCGCATTCAAATGGAGAAAGCGGCCGGCCAAATTCTTGTTCAAACGTCGTATACAAACTTTTTTCTTCTTCTTGTCGCTCTTTTCTTTCCTCGTCAGTCGATTGTGCTACCAGATAATAAACAAGCTTTTCCCAAAGCGGTTTAAGCGAGTATTTTTCACTGCGTATCGCTTGCTCATCCACCTGTTCTTCAATCGAAACAAATCCTTTTTGCAGCAGCTTTCTCAATGTTTCCATACATTGAGACGGCGTTAATGTCATTTTCTCTGCAAGTTGGTCTGGGGTTGGAAACCACACGCCATCCTCAATAAATGAGTGCATATGCAACAACAACATAAACTCTACTTCCGATAAACCGAGTTTTTTGTAATGATGTAACAACAGCTTCGGAATCGCAATACTTCCTTGCGCAAGCCATTCGGCCATTTTTCCTTTATCCATGGGAATACACCTCAACTATAGTATAACATGAATGACCACCATTTTATCACTTATAATGACGAACGTTGCCCGGTACAAAAAGATAAGAAAACCCCCTGGATTGAGGGGGTTCTTTCATTATGGGTAAAGACGGTTTAACAAGCGTGGGAACGGAATCGTTTCGCGAACGTGTTCGACACCACAAATCCAAGCAACGGTACGCTCTAATCCTAAACCGAAGCCGGAATGAGGCACTGAGCCGTATTGGCGAAGCTCTAAATACCATTTATACGCCTCCATCGGCAAGTTATGCTCTTCAAGGCGCTGCTTCAACAATTCATAGTCATGGATGCGCTCAGAGCCGCCGATAATTTCTCCGTATCCTTCCGGTGCGATTAAGTCCGCGCAAAGCACGACATCCGGACGGTTTGGATCTGGCTGCATATAGAACGGTTTTAATGTTGTTGGGTAGTGCGTAATAAATACTGGTTTATCAAAACTTTCGGCAATCGCCGTTTCATGCGGCGCACCGAAATCATCGCCCCACTGAATGTCGTCAAAACCTTTTTCGTGAAGGAGCTTAATCGCTTCATCGTATGTGATGCGCGGGAACGGCGGTTTTACAAGCTCAAGCTTCGATGTGTCGCGTCCAAGCGTTTTCAATTCAAGCTGACAATTTTTCAAAACCGATTGAACAATATGTGACACATATTCTTCCTGTACTTTCAAGTTATCTTCAAACTCATAAAACGCCATTTCTGGTTCAATCATCCAGAACTCAATCAAGTGACGGCGCGTTTTTGATTTTTCCGCGCGGAATGTCGGCCCAAACGAAAATACTTTACCAAGCGCCATCGCTGCCGCTTCCATATAAAGCTGACCGCTTTGAGAGAGGTACGCATCTTCATCAAAATACTTCGTATGGAATAATTCCGTTGTTCCTTCTGGAGCGCTGCCTGTTAAAATTGGTGGATCGACTTTTACGAAACCGTTATTGTTAAAAAATTCGTATGTCGCGCGAATGACTTCGTTGCGAATTTTCATAATCGCATGCTGGCGTTTCGAGCGAAGCCATAAATGGCGGTTGTCCATTAAAAATTCAACGCCATGTTCTTTTGGGGTAATTGGATAATCCACCGCTTCGTGGATGATTTCTAGATTCGTGACCGATAACTCATAGCCGAACGGAGAACGCTCATCCACGCGAACCGTTCCCGTGACATATAAAGACGTTTCTTGCGTAACAGACTTGGCAATTTTGAATACTTCTTCCGTTACTTGGGATTTTTCAACGACTCCTTGAATAAAGCCTGTCCCATCGCGCAATTGTAAAAAGGCAATTTTCCCGCTTGAACGCTTATTCGCAAGCCAAGCGCCGATCGTTACTTCTTGCCCTACATATTTGCTTACTTCAGCAATTGTTGTTTTCACCTGCAAGTCCCTCCAACAATATTCAAAAAACTATACTATGTACATAAATAATATTATACATTTCGACAAAAAATCACGCAACCAAAGAAAAACAATCCCCCCAATAGACAAAAGAGCACGATCTCGTTGACTGTACAACGGATTTGAGCTCTTATTATATAACCATTAAATGAGAGACCGTTTAATAATTTTCAGTAAAAAGCGGTAGGAAAAGTTATATTACTCTAAACTTTACCTCTAAATATGCACAAATGGCAGTAACGATATTAAGAACATATATTAAGCTTACGAATTATTCCCGACACGCGTTGGAGGGCTTACATAATCCGAAATTACTTGTCATGTAAAAATGGGTTTATGAATGGTCGTTTGTCCGGAACATTTTTCCTATATCTATCATTTACTACAGTAAGTACGAAAACATAACATATTGAAAGGATGATATATATTATGGCTTGCTTATGTAATGGAGGCTTATTTCCGCGATTGTTTTTTACACAATCAGCAACCCCTCAAGCGCTCACAACTGCCACTAATCCAAATGTAGTGCTTACTCTCGCCCCAATCGCTACGCTTAGCGGGGATGAGGTAAAATTAGATTCCATCGTTGAATTAGCAATTACATCCGCTAACGCAGCAGTAACAACTAACGTAACAGGTGGTACTTATATTCTACAGCGGTCTACAAATGGAGGAGCATTCGTGGATTTGGCTCAGCTCGATATAGACACTCAAATAACTGGTGCTGCCACGGTTACTTTATATCCGAACCTTACTTGGGTAGATGTACCAGGCGTCGGAACACAAATTTACCGTATCGTTATAAACGTTGCAACTATAGCTGGTATTACTTATACTGCAGAAACTCGCGCATTAAATGCTCTTGTCGTTAGAGAAGCATAAATAAAACAATGGCTGACTCAAACAGGGCAGAATAGATATTGAGTCAGCCTTCCTTATCTAATGGAGAACATGTCATTTTCCATTCACTCACGTTGTATTCATTCTACGATGAAGTTTTCCAATTCTTATCGTCATACTCTCTCCTTTTCTCTCATCTTTCTATAGAATCATTTTCGTTACACATGAATAACAATATTGTTTAAAGCCCGAACCCCATTTTGAAGTTGTTTACAATAAAAAAACCCTTCCATCTTATAAATCGTTTGTTCTTCTCTGATCTCAAACTTTAGCTGAAAATTGGAAAAAGATAATTTCTGTCCAGGCTCGATTTGTGAAATGTGGACAGGCTTTAACCAGAATTCTCCTTTATCCTCTACGATTTTATTCGCATCTTCATTAATATATTGCCAAGATTCCATCACTAATGGATTCAAGCGGCGATCATATTGGACATCCTCTCCAAGCTTAGCGGACAATATGGCACGTTCTTTTGGTATCACTTTCAGACATATGATAGGATTTTCAAGAGGAACCGAACCGGTATTGTGAATGACAAAGTTTCCGACGACCGTTCCCTTCTGCTCTGCAGTTTTCGGTAATAATAACGAATACGTAAAATAGGAAATGACATTTACATGATGAATATCTTTCCTCTGTTCTTTTGCTTTTTTTATTTCGTTCAATGTTTGCTTGACTGCCTGAATGTCCTGTTCCAGCATACGAACTTTTTTTTCAACGTCCAAAAGCAGGTCGCTCATCTTCCCCCTCCTTAACAAAAATAAAGATTTCTTTCATGTTATATGTATGAAAAAAAGAGGGGGAAATCCCCTCTTTTTCAAAATTGATAGGAGTTGAAACTCCCTTTTTTTACATAATTGGAAAGACAGATGGACATTGCGGTGGAAATACATCCACTGGACATTCTTCTTCGCAAATAACTTTTGGACGAGGTTGGCAAAACTTCGCAAGCACTTCTAAAATCACTTCAAATGTTACGACAATACTTTGACAAATTCTTACTAAGACTGTCGCAGTAATCGTCCCATCTGCATTTTGTGTAAATGAACTCACTCGGCAAACGTTGAAAGTATTTTGTGTTTGATTACAACATACTGTTGTACCTTCTGGTGCGCAAAGAATCACTTCTTCGCTTATTGTAATCAATGTTGGATTACTTAGTACAGTCACTTGTGCGCCAGCTGCATTTGTTCCAGTCACTTCTAAAATAATTTGAATCGTTTTACTTAATGTAACAGCTTGGAGTGTAACTATTTCCTCTCCTACCATACATTCGATATCACGACGTGGACCGTCTTCCATACATTCTAATAAGGTTATTGAACAAGTGACTTGAGAAATTGTTACATCAGTAAGAGAACCAGCAGGGAACGTAAATGTGATATCTCGTGTGAGCGACACAACATTTGTTGTCCAGTCGTATACTTTACAAACTTGAATACACTCAGGACTAAATTCATGAGCAAAATGATCTAAGTTAATCGCCATCGAGTAACCTTCCTTTCATTCATTTTTTCAGGCTACTCTATACTATGTAATTTGCCAACATGCGTGACAGTATCAGCGCCCAAATTTCCTATCATATGTAAATAATTTACACTGTCAATCTTCATAAGGCTCTCGCATACAATATTATAAAGAATGGGCATTTTCTATATGAAAAATGGCTAAAAAGGCGGTGAGGCCGTGAACGAAGAACAGAGAAGCATCCAATTGGAACAAAGAATCATCCACCTCAAATCAGAACTGGAAAAATATAAAACAATGCTTGCTTCGTTTCAATCCGAGCAAGAATCGAACCATCTTAAAGAACAAATTGAACAGTTAACAACTGAAAACGCCCAGCTTAAAGAGAAATGCCATTATTATGAAGAAACGATTTCAACTCAAAATCATAAAATTGATCGCTTATCAACAGAGTTAGAGGAAACAAAAAAAGAAAATCGCTTATTGCATGATGAGATTCAACAATTAAGAAGTGAAAACTTTGTTTTTCAGAAAAAGGTTGAAGCAAATGAAGAAAAAATCAAATCTTTATTAAGTGACTTATCTAACTATAAACAAAGTCAAGCTGAACTTGAAAAAGAAAAAGAGATCACGGAGGAAAAAAATCGTGTTCTTATGAATGAGTATCTTTCGTTCAAATCAGAATTAGAATCATTAACATCTTGGGTAGAAAGGATCAAGACGATGGAAAAAGATTATAATTTTTTGAAAGAAAACAGTGATAAGGTTTTAAGGGACTTTGAAGATTTGAAAGAAGTTTTATTTACGCGAAAAAAGGAAACAGAAGATTTGAAAGAAGAAGTCCGCATATTAACGAAAAAACTTCATGCAATCGAAGAAATGGTGTCAGAATTAGACAGGGAGAAACAAAAAGATATGGCGTTTTTACAAAAACATATTTTACATCAACATGTTGAAATTGAAACGATTCTTGAAAAGACATCTCATTTTGCGAAAGAGATAGAGAAAATATCGAAGCAGCTTTCAGAGTTAACTGAAAGAATGGAACAGAAAAGCGAGGATTCTTCGAACTCAGAAATGAATGAAATGAAAGGAATGTTGTCACAGTTAGTTCAGCTGTTAACACCACAACAAAACACTTCCTATATGGAAGAGACAACTCCTTCGCCAAAACAGCCTATTATAAAGAAAAACACAGAAAACACGACATCACATACAAATAGCTTTCTTAAATTGAATGAATTTATTAATGAAACACAGCAATCCATTTTCGTAACTCCAATTAATAAAAAAGATCAAAATCGAATGAATCCACAGATGTCCAATATATATCCTCCACAAAAATCCAGTCAAATTAAAAGTGTACGAATTGAAACGATGCCTGTTCAAAATATTCCTCAACAGCTACGACATAAGTATCCGAAAGACGATGATGATAAATTACCCAACTCAGTAATACCTGCATCCCTTTATACAACGCCCCATGATGATCAATGCTCAGACGAAGAGAGCACAAATGATACACTTTTTGGTGATATTTCATACGATACGCAAGAACCACAAACTCAACTAAGTGCCCCGACAGAAGAAGAGCAAATGACATTCGATTATATCGAGACTGCTGAGAATTCGACGTTATTGATCGAAGATAAAAAAACAATCCATGATTTAGACTCTATTATACAGAAGGAAGTGAACCATGACATTTCTGCTCAAGCAACAGGCAGTCAAGAAACTAATATTCATGAAATGGGCGAAAATATGGCACAAGAAGACAACAGAATAGAAATGAAACATTCCATTGATTTAAACTCTATTATACAGAAAGACGTGAACC
The DNA here is from genome assembly GCA_041920415.1 of Anoxybacillaceae bacterium. Classification (GTDB taxonomy): domain Bacteria; phylum Bacillota; class Bacilli; order Bacillales; family Anoxybacillaceae; genus JBHGYD01. The sequence goes on along the minus strand of JBHGYD010000028.1, from coordinate 17,006 downwards.
ATGACATTTCTGCTCAAACAACAGGCAGTCAAGAAACTAATATTCATGAAATTGAGGAAGATATGACACGAGAAGACAGCAGAATAGAAATGGAACATTCCATTGAAAATGACGATACAAACGTCACTGTTTCATCCGAGAGTCATACTATTGAGAATGGGCAAGAAACAATAGAAAAAGAAATTATTTCACCCGCCTATAACCAAATTCCATTAGCGATAGAAAAACCATTGGCGCAACCACTCTTTGCTGAAGAACAGTCCCTCGCTGATGAGATACAAGAAAAAGAGATAGAAAATAATAAATGGAGATTTTTGTCATTGTTAAGAAGAACAAAAATATTTAATAAATAAAAAAGAGGAGGATTTTTCTCTCCTCTTTCTATCATACTCCTCATTCATGAAGCTTTTTACTTCATTTTTTTCTCCATAAATTCTTTAATGCGCTCCACGGCTTTTTCTAACAATTCTAGTGAAGTTGCGTAAGATAGACGCACATTATCCGGTGCCCCAAATCCCGAACCTGGCACAAGCGCCACTTTTGCTTCTTCCAATAGCGCTTCGACAAACTCATCAACCGTATTGTAGCCTGCCATTGTTGCTGCTTCGCGGGCATTCGGGAACAAGTAAAACGCACCTTGTGGTTTCACGCATGTAAAACCAGGAATTTGAATTAATTTTTCATAAATAATATTGAGACGCTCTTCAAACGCTTTGCGCATTTCTTCCACAGGTTCTTGCGGTCCGCTGTAAGCGGCAATTGTGGCGTACTGGGCGATCGATGTTGGATTCGATGTGCTGTGGCTCGCAAGGTCGGTCATCGCGCGAATGATTTCTTTATTTCCTGCCGCATATCCAATTCGCCAGCCCGTCATCGAATGAGATTTGGAAACACCATTAATAATGATCGTTTGTGCTTTTAATTCCGGTGAAAGCTGGGCGATGGACACATGTTTATGATTTCCGTAAACTAACTTTTCATATATTTCATCAGAAACAATCAAGATATCATGCTGTAAGCAAATCTCACCAAGCGCTTTTAGCTCGTCTTCTGTGTAGATCATTCCTGTCGGGTTGCTCGGCGAGTTGATGATCACTGCCTTTGTCCGCTCTGTGATGGCGGATTTGAGTTGTTCTGGCGTGATTTTAAATTCGTTTTCCTCAAGTCCTTCCACATAAACGGGCACACCGCCGGCAAGCTTGACTTGTTCTGGGTAGCTGACCCAGTATGGTGTTGGAATAATCACTTCATCGCCTTCATCCAAAATCACTTGGAACAATGTGTACAGCGCATGTTTTGCGCCGACGCAGACAATAATTTCAGACGGTTCGTAGCTAAGATTTTGGTCGTCTTTCAATTTTTTAATAATTTCGTTTTTTAAGCTTGGCAATCCGCCCGATGGCGTATATTTCGTATGCCCTTCATTCATCGCCTTGATAGCTGCATCAATAATATGCTGCGGCGTGTTAAAATCAGGCTCGCCTGCTCCTAAGCCGATCACGTCATGACCCGCTGCTTTTAATTCTTTCGCTTTGGCCGTAATCGCCAATGTCGATGATGGTGTGAGCGATGAAACGCGTTTCGCTAATTTCATAATCCTTTCCCCCTTGTTATTGTTGAAAGCTGTATCTTTTTAAGAAAGTACCGTCTTCAAAGCTTACGTAGTAAAACGAGTAGCGGTTGTCTTGATCGATATATGTCAGCTCCCAAAGAGGTACTCCTTTTTCCATTCCGAGTTTCGCGGAAATGATTTCTTTCGGATTCCGCTCCGCTTTTAGTTTTTCAATTGCTTCTTGTTTCGTAATCCCTCTGTCTGCCCGCTTGACAATGACGCGCCCTTTTTTTTCCGGAACCCACACGATATACTTTTTGCCCTTACGGTTCTCACCGACAAAGACAACATACGTTTTCTCTCCGTAATATGTATAAATGTCATCGATATGAGTAAATGATACTTTGTGGGCGGCACGTTTCATCGCTTTGGCTTGCAACGATTGCTTTGGTTCCATCGCAGCATAATAGACATTAACCGTTTGCCAAATGATGATACATAACAAAACGAAAAAAACAATACCCCATTTTTTCATGGTCATCACATCTTATGTACGGTAAATCGTAAAAATCGCTTGGTTTTGATCTTTTTCATCCAACGCCAAACCAAACATTAAATCATCTTTTTTTAACGTTCGATTTAAACAATCGACAATTTTATATAAATCCGGTGAATGCTGAATTTTGACAGTGGCTAATACTTCGATTTTGCTTTCCATCACACATTTCCTCCTATATGACACAAATTTTGTTACTTATATGAACATGTCGTAACGGTCACAATACAAATACAACAATCTTATGTTGTATCTTCCCATTATTATAACAGGTTCGTTGTATAATTTCATAAAAAATTTACCCCCACCTACATCTAATGAACCTGCAACATGTACTTACGTTGCAGGTTTTTACTTTAAAACGTAATGATTTCATAGTGAGACAAATCGCATTTCATCATGATGATGCCAGTTTGATGAACTTGATACATATCAATCCATAATTTATAAAATTTTTCTAACAACTGTTGATCGGGCTGAACGCCATCTTTATGAAAAATAATCGCTGCTTGTGGGTCAATATGTTTTAAAAGTGATACACTCAAGTGATTATGTTGAGCGAAATTGGCGATTTTCAACACATTCACATCTTTTAGTGCGATCTTCATCAACCGTTTTTCAATCGCTGCGTCATCGCTGGCCATATATAGTAAACAAAGACGTCCATATTGAAAGCGAAGCGTTAAGTCGCCGCCATCATCGGCCAGAACGTCTACCATTAAATTCGGAAGAAGGGCATGGTGTTCCCCTTCTTTCCAAACAGATGTCACGCCTCGCCTATTTATACCCGCAATGACTTGTTTTACATGATATTTTTCCTTATAGGAAGAAAACCGAAACGAAAAATCACGATGAACGTTCGTCAACAAAATCGTATCAATTTTATGAACATGAAGCCGATTTAACCATGTTTGGATCTGCTTTTCTGTCCCGGCTCCGCCTGTATTCACTAATATGGTTGGACCCGCGGCATGTTTCATTAACATCGCTTCTCCGTTTGTTAAAGGAAGGCAAACAACTGCCATCTCCTCTCCTTCGAGTTGTAAATCAATTTTTTTAACCGCTCGATCGAGCGGTTCTTCAGCGAATATACCTAACGAAAAAGACGTAAGCAGCGAATAAATCAGCAAAAAAAGTTTCAACGACGCCATCTCCCACTCCATCCATTCTACCTATAGATTGCGTCGTTTTTCATCAATTTATCACAAGTGATGGAGTTTTTGCAAAAGCTGCTCAAGCGGTTCTTCGTAAATCGGCATAGGCGGCAGTGATGCTAAAAAATATTTACCATAAGAAGTCGTTGTCAACCGTCGGTCAAACACAAACATAACCCCTTCGTCTTTTTTAGAGCGAATAAGCCGACCAAATCCTTGTTTAAAGCGAATGACGGCTTGTGGCAATGATAAATCATAAAATGGATTGCCACCTTTTGCACGAATGTGTTCGCTCTTTGCTTCCATTACAGGGTCATCCGGTGGGGCAAACGGCAAGCGAACAATGACGACAAAAGACAGCTGTTCACCAGGCAAATCAACACCTTCCCAAAAATTGCTAGTTCCAAATAACATCGCTTGGTCAAACTGCTGAAATGTTTTGGTGAGCTTTGCTGCGCTCCCGCTTTGTACTCCCTGCGCAAGAAGTACAACCTTTTCATCTTTGTTTTTTTCTTTGACAATGGAAGCTGTCATTCTTAACAGCTCATAAGATGTAAACAAAACAAGCATCTTTCCTTTAAGACGTTCCGCAATTTCTAACAATTGAACAGCGACAGCGTGCGCATACTCCTCTAACGAAACGTCAGAAATCGATGGTAAATCGCTTGGAATCATTAGTTTTGCCTGCTGTTGATAATGAAAAGGAGACGGAATGACGCGGCAGATTGGATAAAAATCTTCCAATCCAAGCCGTGAAATCGTATACGTAAATGATCCGTTCATCGTCAGCGTCGCCGATGTAAGAATGACGCTTTTTTTCTTTGCAAATAGCTGTTCTGCAAAAAACTCTTCCAACTCGATAGGTTGCGAATAAACTGCTGTGGCATTCGCTGCTCCTTTTACGTCGGCTTCAATCCAACGGACGACCATCGGATCGTCATTTTCGAGCAAATGATGTAATTTGTCCATCATTTGTGAAAACAAGGTGACATCCGTAAAGAACGGGAATGAAGAAATGGACGGTTCTAGTTGTTGTAACTCTTTCGCCTTCTCCATTAGTTGCGACGTATGATGAAGCAGTCGCCATAATAATTCGCGAATCGCCTCCCACTGGCGGCCGTTCTCTTTTTCCGGTTGGAATCGATAACGAAACCGCATCGTATTTGGATTCGTTTGTTTTACTAGCGCATAGCGGCGAAGCATACGAAATAATTCATCACATTCAAACTCAATCTCTGTTAATAGCTGTTGACAGTCGGAAACGTACGAGAAGGTGTTTATATTTTGTTTTTCCAAGCGCTTGTTTAGTTGAAAAAGCGAGCCATCTTCATGTAACGTTCCAATCCGTGTTAACAACAAGCGAATCGTTACATAATCGACTTGTTGTCCGAAGTATTGAGAAGCGACGTCCTCTAGATGATGCGCTTCATCAATGATCATTTGCTCATAGTTAGGAAGCAATGGCGCATCTGACGTTAAATCTTGTAACAAAAACGCATGATTCGTAATAATGACATCGGCTTCTTTCGCTCGTTGACGGGCGCGAAGAAAAAAATCGTATTTCGCTTCTTCGCTTCCCTCATCCATTTGCAACGCTGGCCAAAGCAACCGACCACCGGAAGATAGCTGCAATTCATCAACATCGCCTGTTTCTGTTTCCGTTAACCAGACGAGAAGCTGGCATTTTGTCAGGACAACATCATAATTTTTATTGGTTTCTTGAAGAAACTGAACAAATTTTTCAAGCGACAAATAATTGCGTTTTCCTTTTAACACAGCGACTTGAAACGGAAACGGAACAATGTTTCGTAACAAAGGAATATCCCGCTCTACCAATTGTTGTTGCAGTTGTAATGTATGTGTACTAATGACAACTGGTTTTTTATATTGATAAGCAAAAAAAAGACTCGGAATGAAATACGCTAATGATTTCCCGATTCCGGTTCCAGCTTCAATTAATGCATGTTGGGACGTTTCTAACGCTTCATGAACGAGCCCCATCATTTCCCATTGTCCCTCGCGATGTTCATAACGAGCGATCGGAAGCGTATGCGGTCCCGCAAAAAATTCGGAAAACGAAGTCGCACCATCCACATGTTTCCGTTTTTTCTGTCGTGAATCAGCTGGCTTTTTCAACGCTACCCCGCGGTAATACATATACGTCTGTTCATGATCTAAAGACACCATTTTCTTCATGATGATTTGCTCAAGTAAATGATACAAGTCGCTTTTTAAGTCTCGTGATAATCGCTGCAGCTGCTGCAACGTCACAAGCGGCAACATTTTTAATTTACGAAATAATGCCAGAAGCAATTTCGCTGTCACTTCGGCATCGCTATCGGCTTGATGAGGATTTTCATGCGCAATTTGCAACATTTGTGCTAAATCGTTTAGTTTGTAACTATCCATCGTTGGAAATACAATTCGCGCTAATTCAACCGTATCAATCGTTGGTCCAGTAAATAAAGGAAAACCAGCCATACTTAATTCTTCTTGCAAAAACATGAAATCAAAGGCCACATTATGAGCGACAAAATAAGAATGTTGCAACGTTTCGATTAATTTTGGTGCTAACTCCGCAAAAACAGGCGCATCTGCGACCATTTGCTCATCAATATGGGTTAATTGCTGGATAAACGGCGGGATGTCGCGCTCTGGATTGACAAAGCTTGAAAACCGCTCAATGATGTGTCCATTTTCAATGACAACCATTCCGATTTGGATGATGCGATCGCCCTTTTTTGGTGCGTTTCCGGTTGTTTCTAAGTCAATGACAACAAATCGTCCGTCCATTCTTTCACCTCAATGCGAGAAAACGTAATAGAAGGGGCTTTCTCATTTGAGAAACAGCCCCTTTTTCTTTCATATCAACATTGATGCTTTTTCAGCTCCCATTTATATCAAACCAACATCTTAATGACCAAACCATTTGAATTCGAGAGCTATTCGCGCCGCCGTCTCCATTTTTCTTATAAAACCGTGTGCGCAGGTTCTTCCACAATTAATTGCTTAATTTTATTATGCTCGTCCATAATCGCGATTTTTGGACGATGCTCGGCGATTTTTTCTTCTGGAACGAGCGCATAAGAAATGACAATAATAACGTCATCTTTTTGCACAAGACGAGCGGCTGCTCCGTTTAAGCAAAACACGCCGCTACCGCGTTCACCTGGAATAATATATGTTTCAAAACGTGCCCCGTTATTGTTGTTGACGATTTGCACTTTTTCATTAGCGACCATGCCGACGGCATCTAAAATATCGGCATCAATCGTAATACTTCCTACATAATTTAAATTCGCTTCTGTCACACGGGCACGATGAATTTTCGCATTCATTAATGTCCGAAACATAAAAGGCCCCCCTAAACTGAACAAATGAACTCTCTTTTTTACAGTACGATAAGAGCTGTTCTAATCAAGTTTATTGATGTCGAACCTCAAACTAGCATCCTCCTGTCGTTTCGCTTTCTCCGTCGAAAGCTCCGACGCTGGTCGGATGCTTCCTTGGCGAACGCCAAAGACCGTTTTCGGTTTTTTTATACATCAAGTGTTATATTATCAATGAGACGAGCATTTGTAAACCGAACCGCTATCGCAATAATGATTTTTCCAGACAATTTCTCAAGCGGCTTTAAGTCAGGATATGAATATACCTCTACATAATCAATGATCGCGCGCGTATTTGTTTTAATATGATCCTCGATAAGCGCACAAATTGCGGTAGGATTGCGTTCTCCGTTTTCAATGGCTGTTTTCGCTTTTTGCAATGCTTCATATAAAGCAGGCGCTTCTTTTCGTTCTTCATCGGATAAATAGACGTTTCGCGAACTTTTCGCAAGTCCATCCGCTTCACGTACGGTCGGAACGGCAATTAATTCAATTGGGAAATGAAAATCACGAATTAATCCGTCAACGACGGCAACTTGTTGGGCGTCTTTCATTCCGAAATACGCGCGAGTCGGCATCACGATGTTAAACAGTTTCGTTAATACCGTTGCCACTCCGTCAAAATGACCTGGTCTTGATTTGCCGCAAAGCACATCCACCCGATCTTTTACAATGACTTGAACGCTTAATGGACCCGGATACATTTCGGTAACGTCCGGATAAAACAAAATATCGACACCTGCTTCTTTAGCGATTCGTTCGTCGCGCTTAATGTCGCGCGGATATCGCTCAAAATCTTCGTTCGGACCAAATTGAAGCGGATTGACAAACACGCTTAATGCAACAATATCATTTTGTCGCCGCGCTTCCTTCAGTAGCGCCACATGCCCTTCATGCAAGTAGCCCATTGTTGGAACAAAGCCAATCGTTTTTCCTTGCAGGCGGTATTCCTTCATCATGTTTTGCATATCCTTTATTTTGGTAATGACGATCATTGTTGTTTTCCTCCATATAATGCAATCCATTCTTCTTCTTTCATTGTAAACATATGAGAACGTTCCGGAAATTGCCGTAGTTTTACATCAGCTACGTAGCTTGCTAACGCATGGGTGATGATCTCTTGAACATTCGCATACGTTTTTACAAATTTCGGTACACGTTCCACTCCATATCCGAGCACGTCATGATAGACTAACACTTGACCATCGACTTCGTCGCCCGCACCGATTCCAATCGTTGGAATCGTAAGTTGTTTTGTTATTTCCGCGGCAATTTGTTTCGGAACACATTCTAACACAAGCGCAATCGCTCCGGCTTGTTCGCATAATTTCGCATCGTTGATTAATTTGCGCGCGCTTTCGGCATCTTTTCCTTGCACTTTATAGCCACCAAGCACGCCAACCGATTGAGGAGTCAGTCCGAGATGGGCAACGACCGGCACTCCCGCTTGCGTCAACGCACGAATGACGTCAACCACTTGATCCGCTCCCTCGACCTTGACCGCGTTCGCGCCGGATTGCTGCATAATTCGTTGCGCGTTGCGAAGCGCATCTTCTTTTGACAAATGATAAGACATAAACGGCATATCGGTCACGATAAACGTATTAGGAGCTCCACGACGCGCCGCTTTCGTATGGTGAATCATATCTTCAACTGTCACCGGAATCGTCGAATCGTATCCTAACACGACCATTCCAAGCGAATCACCGACAAGAATCATATCGACTCCAGCCGCTTCGGCTAATTTCGCAGACGGAAAATCGTATGCCGTCAGCATCACAATTGGCTCTTTGCTTTCTTTCATTTTCAAAAAATCGCTTTTTGTTTTCATGATCATCTTTCCCTCCTCTTTTGTCGCAGAGGAGATGAATCACCGAACAAAAAAAACCTTCTTTCCCTACCTTGAGAAAGAAGGACGTAGCTACATATATCGGTTGAGTTCATCCCTCTGTCCCAGTCCTTCAACGGATCAAGGCAGATCATTTTATCACATGTTCATTTCTTATGGTGCAGTTCTTGAAAAAAGATACTGCCCTTCCATACGTGACGACTATCATCATTCGTATTTTAACAAAATTCCAACATTTTTTCTAGATGAATGTTTATAATTGAATATCGGCCGAGTGAATATAGTGAACAACGCCATCGTCATCCTCTAGCATTAATACTCCTTCTTCCGTAATGCCGAGTGCCACTCCTTGAATCGTTCTATTTAACGTTCGCGCTGTAATTTTTTTGCCGATGCTAACCGCATACCCTTCCCATAACAGTTTAATCGGTAAAAAGCCATGTTGCAAATATTGACGATATAACGTTTCGATTTTTAGTAGAACTTCTTGAATCAGCTCTGCTCGTTTAATTTTCTCTCCTTTTTCTATCGAAAGCGACGTCGCAATGGTACGAATGTCTTCCGGAAATTGTTCCAGTTCTTGATTGACGTTCATGCCAATTCCGATAATGACCGAGTGTATTCGGTCCGGATCTGCTTGTAATTCTGTCAAAATACCGACACATTTTTTTCCATTCACTAAAATATCGTTTGGCCATTTAATATCGGGAACGATACCCGTAACTTCTTGAATGGCTTGAGCGATGGCAACCGCAGTCAGCAATGTCAGCTGTGGTGCTTTTTGCGGCGGAATCGGCGGGCGCAAAATTAAGCTCATCCAAATCCCGGTTCCTTTTGGCGAGAACCATTTTCGATCCATACGCCCACGGCCGGCTGTTTGTTGTTCAGCGACGACAAGCGTTCCTTCTTTCGCGCCTTCATATGCCAATTTATGGGCAATTTTTTGTGTTGACGTAACTTCCTCTTCAAAATAAATATAACGTCCGAGCACTTCCGTTTTTAAACCGAGCTGAATTTCGTTTGCAGTAATTTTATCAGGGGTTTTCACAATGCGATACCCGAGCCGCCGCACCGCTTCTAGCTCAAATCCTTCTTTTCGTAAATCTTCGATATGTTTCCATACCGCTGTCCGTGAGCAGCCAAGAATTTCGCTAATTTTTTGTCCAGAAATAAAATCACCTTTCGCGTCAGAAAATAATTTTAACAATCGTTTTCGTGTTTCTGATTGCACGAAATGAGCCACTCCTTTATTCGTTCCTTATGATTTTCTACCATCCCATGAATGACGACGCGCTCGATCATCGCCAACGTATCGGCAATCCATGGTCCGCTCGGGCGCTGATACCATTCGATTAAATCTTTTCCGTTGACGGCCAGCTCTTTCCGTTCTTTTATTGGAAGAGAAACAAACAGCTGTTGCAGCATTCGTTTGTTTTCTTCAATCGGCCATCCTTGTACTAATGAACGAATCGTTTCTGCGGCACAGGCATAATCAATGCCAAATTCATACAGTCGTTCTTTTGTCCAATCATCATGCGAACGAACGGTTTGAATAATGTGTAAAATCGTTTGAACATCCTTAATAAGTCGATTGGGCAATTTCCAACGACGTAAAAAAGAGTCTACCTCCTGTTGCATATGAAGCAAATAACAAAAGAAACCCCATCGTTCCGCATGCGAAGATAGCATTGTCCATTCGTAATGAGTTAGTTGCTCTAGCTCCGCTTTTTTTTCGCCAAGCCCCGGCAAATACATAAATAGTCCTGTTTCTACTAATAAAGAAAAGGCTTGTTGCGCGAACGGTCCTTCCATTAATTTTTCGAATTCAACCGTTATTCGTTCCACCGAAATATGCGAAAGAAGGGAAGCGTGTTCAACAATCGCTCGTTTCGTATCCTCACTTAGCTCAAACCCTAACTGACTGACAAAACGAATCGCTCGCATCATTCGCAGCGCATCTTCGGAAAAGCGCTCTTTCGCCTCTCCGACTGTACGAATGACACGTTCCGCAATCGCTTCTCGTCCATGAAATGGATCGATCAGCTGCCCGGCTTCATCCATAGCGATCGCGTTCATTGTAAAATCGCGGCGTTGCAAATCTTCACGAAGCGAACGGACAAATGTCACCGATGTTGGTCGGCGGTAATCTTCGTATGTCCCTTCGGTGCGAAACGTCGTTACTTCGTATGGTGTACCTTCATGCATAACGACGACTGTCCCGTGTTTAAGCCCGACTGGAATCGTTTTTGGAAAAAGAGCCATCACTTCTTTCGGTAACGCTGATGTTGCAATATCGACATCGCCAATCGGTCGGTCCAACAAATGATCGCGAACCGCTCCTCCTACGAAATACGCTTCATGACCATGTTGTTTAAGTGTGCGAATGATACCAAGCGCTTTTTGAAACGGTTCTTTCATCGCACCACTCCTTTCACCAACGAAAAATAAATGTCTTCATATTGCTTGACAATTTGTTGAGAATGAAATTTTTCATAAACGGCGCGTAACGCTTGCTCTGCCATATAGGCATGAAGTTTTTCATCGTTTAAAATCCGCAACGTTTTTTCTGCTATTTCTTCAATATTCCCTAGTTCACAAAGAAACCCCGTTTCTCCGTCTTCAATTACTTCCGGAATGCCGCCGATATTTGTGCCGACACACGGAACACCGCACGCCATCGCTTCAAGTAATACAAGTCCGAAACTTTCTTTTTCCGATAAAAGCAGCTTGACATCGCTAATGGAATAAAGTTCTTCTAAATTTTCTTGTTTTCCTAAAAAGCGAACGTAGTCTGTCAAGCCGAGTTCTTTGACTAAACGACAGACAATCGTCATTTCTGGTCCGTCACCGACAAGCAATAGTTTCGCTGGTATTTGCTTTTGAATGAGCGAAAAGGCGCGAACGACGTCCGGCACTCGCTTTACCCGCCGAAAATTTGAAACGTGAATCATGACTTTTTCTTCTTCACGAATTCCGTATTCTTCTTTTAAATGATTCGCATTTTTCTTACGGTATACACGCTCATCGACAAAGTTATAAACAGTACGAATCTCTTTTTGCACATCAAGTAACTCATATGTTTGCTTAACAAGCGCGTTCGATACGGCCGTGACGACATCGGACTGTTCAATTCCAAACTTAATCATATCGCTTAACGATGGGTCATACCCAAGTACCGTAATATCCGTACCATGTAATGTCGTCACAATTTTAACATCGCCACCGACCATTTGCCGAGCAAGCACTGCGCAAACGGCGTGTGGAATGGCATAATGAACATGCAGCACATCAAGCTTCTCTCGTTTGACCACTTCAGCAATTTTGCTGGCCAGTGCAAGATCGTATGGCGGGTATTGAAAGACAGAATATTGATTGACGCTCACTTCATGGTAATAAATGTTGCCATATACTTTATTCAGGCGAAACGGCATGCTCGAAGAAATAAAATGAATTTCATGCCCTTTTTCCGCTAGCAACTTTCCTAATTCGGTGGCGACAACACCTGAACCACCGACCGTTGGATAACAAACAATTCCAATTTTCAGTTTCATTTCTTCTCCCCTAACAAATCCATTGAAATCATGAGCGGCTTTTTCGTCATAAATCCTTCCGCAAAAGCAACGCCCACTTCTTTTCCCCATAACCGTTCCCGGCTTTCGACCGTTTCGATATAACCGTTCGTTAATGGCGTATCAACCGACTGATCCGTTTTTGTAAACTGACTTTCATATGCGCGCAAACTCGCAATCTTTGTCTCCATCGTTTCACTAATGTCAATGACAAAGTGTGGACGTTCACATGCATTAATCATGTAATAATACAAAGAATGAACGCGATGCGCAGGCAGTCCTTCTGCCTCATAACGATGAATTCCGGCCGAAAAAACGGCTTCTTCGACAAGAAACGCGCAATGTCCATGATCTGGATGGCGATCCACCCAATATGGGGCAAACACGACATGCGGGCGGTATTTGCGAATCACCGTCACGATTTTTCGAATCGCTTCTTCTGTTTTGTACAAACCGCGATCAGGAAGATGAAGGTTCATTCTTGCGGTAACCCCTAATATTTTGGCCGCGTTCTCTGCTTCTTGCTGCCGAATCTCCACAGTCCCGTTTGATGACAATTCGGCTAATGTTAAGTCGCAAATCCCGATCCGATATCCTTGTTTTGCGTATTTGGCAATCGTGCCGCCCATGCCAATTTCAACATCATCGGGATGAGCACCAAATGCTAAGATGTGCAATCGTTCATGCCCCATTCTGCTCACCTTGTCTTTCATGAATGATGTTTCGCCATGCAAAATCACCGCGTTCAAGCCCTTTAATTAAAATTTCAGCGGTGCCCATATTGGTAGCGAGCGGCACACAATACACATCACATAAACGAATGAGGGCGCTTACGTCTGGCTCATGAGGCTGCGGGGTTAACGGGTCGCGAAAAAACAGCACCATATCCATCTCATTTCGCGCAATCATCGCCCCAATTTCTTGGTCTCCGCCTAATGGACCCGAACGAAACCGATGAACGCGTAAACCGGTCGCTTCTTGAATGCGCAAACCCGTTGTTCCCGTTGCATATAGTTCATGCTGTTCTAAAATCGCCTTATAAGCCGTCACGAATTGAATCATATCGGCCTTCTTTTTATCATGTGCGATTAACGCAATTTTCACAAAAACACCCCCATTATTCGATAATATGTTCTAATCCGTACACAAGAGTATGTAAATTCATGACCGTCTCTACAGAAAGCTTGACTCCGGACATAAAGGACGCACGATGAAACGAATCATGGCGAATCGTTAATGCTTGTCCGTTTCCGCCAAAAATAACCTCTTGGTGCGCAATAAGCCCCGGCAGGCGAACACTATGAATCGGAATGCCATCATATGTAGCTCCACGTGCACCTTGAAGCGTTTCTTTTTCATCCGGGTGTCCTTGTTTTTTCGTCGGTCTGACCTTTGAAATGAGCTGAGCCGTTTTCACGGCCGTTCCAGACGGGGCGTCTAATTTTTGGTCATGATGCAACTCAATAATTTCGACATCGGTAAAATATTTCGCTGCCATTTGCGCAAATTTCATCATTAAAATCGCACCAACGGCAAAATTCGGCGCAATAATCGCTCCGATTTCTTTTTCTTCGGCCAGTTTTGTTAATCGTTCTAAGTCTTCTTGTGTAAAACCTGTTGTTCCAACGACAGGGCGAACACCGTAATGTAACGCAATCTCCGTATGCTTTTTACCGGCTTCCGGCGTCGTTAAATCAATGAGGACATCCGGTTTTACTTCTTGAAAACAGCGTTCGATATCGGTATAAATCGGTGCTTCAATGCCGGCAAAACCATCGACATCGGCCAAGTTTCCCCCATCATTGATTCGATCGATAACGGCAACAAGTTGAAAATGTTCGGTATGATGAACAAGGGAAACGGCTTCACGTCCCATTCGTCCGCGCGGACCAGCTACCACCACTTTAATTGTCTTCATCATTCTTTCACTTCCTTTTCTTCTTTTCTCGTCCAACGGTTTTGATCGCGTGTGCGAAATTTCTCCATCACAAGGTCATGGGCTTGTTGCAGGTCAATGTGAAGTGAATTTGCAAAACAAATAAGGACAAATAATAAGTCACCTAACTCTTCTTCAATCGTTTTTTCTTTTTCCGTTTTCTTTTTCGGTTTTTCTCCATAATAATGATTGACTTCTCTCGCTAATTCTCCAAGCTCTTCCGTCATTCTCGCAAGCATCGCGAGCGGACTAAAATAGCCTTCTTTAAATTGGCTGATATACGCATCGACTTCTTCTTGCAGCTGTTTCATTGTTTTTTCTGACATGAACGTCACCTCTCATTCTTTCATGTTAGCTAAAAGAAACTGTTTTGACAAATATTTTTGCCCTGCATTGCTTCAATGAAAAACTTTCTCTATAATTAAGGTCGCCGACTATTTATTGACGTACGGAGGTGTTATATGGTTTTTGGACTCAAAGTAAAAAATATTTTATTTATTTTACTTGGTGCGGCTATTTTTGCGTTCGGACTTGTCCATTTTAATATGCAAAATCACTTAGCTGAGGGGGGATTTACGGGGATTACGTTGCTCCTTTATTTCTTGTTCGGGATTGATCCATCGATTACAAACTTAGCGCTCAACATTCCACTCTTTTTTATTGGCTGGAAACTACTTGGTCGAAATTCGTTCTTATATACAATCATTGGAACGGTTAGTTTATCTGTTTTCCTTTGGATCTTTCAGCGTTACGCGATTCATATGCCGCTCAAACACGACTTAACGTTAGCAGCGTTATTTGCGGGCGTGTTCATTGGAATTGGGCTTGGCATTATTTTTCGATATGGTGGAACAACAGGCGGGGTGGATATTATCGCCCGGCTCGTCTATAAGTATAAAGGAATTAGCATGGGAAAAACGATGTTTACGTTTGATGCGGTCGTGATCACGTTATCGCTTCTATACCTTTCCTATCGAGAAGCGATGTATACGCTCGTTGCCGTATTTGTTGCCGCTCGTGTGATTGACTTTATGCAAGAAGGAGGATATGCGGCAAAAGGAGCGACCATCATTTCGGAAAAAAGCGAGGAAATCGCCAATAAAATTTTGACGGAAATGGACCGTGGGGTAACGGTATTAAAAGGGCGCGGTTCGTATACAAAGCGCGAACGCGATGTACTGTATTGCGTCGTTGCGAAAAACGAATTACCGCGCTTAAAAAACGTCATTATCTCTGTTGACCCTCATGCGTTCGTTGCCGTAACCGATGTACACGATGTGTTAGGTGAAGGTTTTACTCTTGACGAAAACAAACAACCGATTGAGAATTAACAAGAAAAACGAAGGCACTAAATGATAAATAACAAGGGGCTGAACAAGTTCAACCCCTTGTTATTCTTTTTCGTGTGATCGATTTTTCTCTTTTTCCCCGCGATATTTTCGCCACCCAACATACGTTAACGTTAAAATAATAATGCCTCCCGTGGAAATCATGACCCATAATAATGATGGATCGGCTTCATCTTTTTTTACATGATCAAATAATGCCCGCAAATTTTCTTTCATTTGTTTCAGTTGCTTTTGCTGATTTTCTTGACCTAATTGTTGAAATTGCGGTGTTTGGAGCAACTCCACATCCGCGTCCACCTTCTTGGCCCAATCTGGTTCGACATCAATTTTTACGCTCGGTTCAATGATTTCATACTTATTTAAAAACTGCTGAAGCGATGCTTGAAAGCGAGATGGATCTCCTTTTTTCACCGCGTCTTCCACTTGTTCAAATGCTTCCATGATCGTATGTTCCATTTCCGTCCAAAGCGGCTGATAATTCGAATGAACCGCATCGATGACAAGCCGAAACTGCGCCACTTTGTCAATGCGTTCTTCCACTGGTAATGCCGATGCAGTTACTGTTTTTAATGCGTTTTCATGCGTAACAGTAATTGCGCGGAGTTCATCCATCGACTTTAATCGTTCCCGCGCGTTCAGCTTTAAAAATTCATTCGAGAAGTAGTCCAACACTTCTTTTGCTTCCTCAAAGCGTTTATTTTTCGCAAGCTGTAGCGCTTCATCAGAAATTTCATCGAGCCTCCGCCATCCATCGTCGTTGCTCGTTTCGGCGTATGCGACCGACGGAAATAAATAACCGAATATGATTATAAGCAGTAGCCATGTTCGCCTCATTCTTGTCCCTCCTCCACTAACTACTACCAATGTATGAGGAGGTGGACAAGAGTAGACCATTATTTTAGTGGGATTTGCAGTCGGTTTTCTTTTACACAAAGAATGTACGCGACACTAATCGAAGCGATGCTCAACCAAAACGTAAAATAGCCAATTTGTGGCATATATTGCTCCAACATGCGATATCGCGGCATCATGTGAAACACATAATCAATGATATCATTATGCAATGTCCATATCGCCGCAACAGCTAAATGTGACCATTTCATTCGATAAAACGGCGCATATAACACGCCTTCGACCGCCATCGCGCCATGAGAGAAAAGCAACATCCATCCCGCCCATCCAAGAGTGCCTGTTACTTTCCAAACTAATATATTCATCACAACGGCCCAAATGCCGTATTTAAACAACGTCACGATCGCAAGCGCTTCGAATAACGGCCAATTTCTTTTCAGCAAAAAAGCTATAAGGACGAACACAAAAAATAAACTGGCCGTTGGACTATCCGGCACAAACGGTAAAAATTTCACCGGCGTTTCCGCTAATTGCTGACCGTACCATATGTATCCGTAAATCGTCCCTGCTATATTGACGATTAACAACATCCAAAGGATCGAGCGATGAACGAGTAAAGGAAACATCCACTTCATGCTGCACCTACTTTCTATATTCTGTAATCGAGTAGGAGGGGGCGACTAACCCCCGACCTCTCACACCACCGTACGTACCGTTCGGTATACGGCGGTTCAATTAAGTTTGACGTAGAAATTCGTATCGTTGATATAAACTTTTGAGCCCTTGGGAGCTCCAATAGG
>JBHGYD010000050.1:0-51970 GCA_041920415.1 Anoxybacillaceae bacterium | reverse complement strand
AGTTTTCAAAAACCTCAAAGTGGGGGCGGTTGAGGGCAAGGACTTTGTCTATCCAAAGCTGATTGCGACTGAACAAAAAGATTATAGTGTGCGTTATGTATATCGTGTGCCATTAGGGCTGCCAAAAAAGGTACTGGAGCCGATCGAGGAGATACTCTCTTCCACGCTAGATCGGCCGGTAGAGGTATCATTCAAAAAATGGCTATACATTGACGTTTTTAACAACGACATCCCTAAAAAAGTACTGTATAGAAATGTTCCTTCTCGAAAAGGCTGGGTTGTTCCACTTGGCCAAAATGAAAGAGGTTGGGTCTTCCATGACTTTGACAAAACGCCGCATTGCACACTCAGCGGAACGGCAAGGTTCGGAAAAACCGTTATGCTCAAAAACATGATGACGTATCTAATTGAACATCATCCGGATGATGCGGAATTTATTATCATTGATTTAAAAGGAGGATTGGAGTTCGAAAAATACAGGGATTTAAAGCAAGTTATTGAGGTCGCTAGTGATCCAGTGGAAGCATTCGAAGCGCTTCGCATCGTTCACATGCTCATGGAGCGGAGCATGGCTGAATTTAAGAAAAATGGATGGACCAATATTGTTGATACACCTTTGCGGAAACGTCTTTTCATCATTGTTGACGAAGGAGCACAGCTTGCACCAGACAAATTCATGACAAAAGAACAGAAGGATATGCTCGCGGCGTGCCAATACATTCTTGCAGAGGTAGCGCGCATTGCTGGAGCGCTTGGAATGCGTCTCATTTTCTGTACACAGTATCCGACTTCCGACACCTTGCCGCGTCAGATCAAACAGAACGCGGATTTAAAAATCACATTCCGTTTGCCAGCTGGTTACGCTTCGATGGTTGCTATTGATGATTACGGGGCAGAGGAACTGCCATCGGACATAAAAGGCCGAGCGATCATCAAAACGCATGAGAAAAAGATTGTTCAAGTGCCGTATATCAGCGATGAAGAGATGGCAAAACGATTGGAGGTGCATCGTGTTGCCAAAGTTAGAAAACCTTACCGAGCGACAAATGAAGATACTATATGCTTTGAGTAGTCTAGGTGCATTGAGCCGATCGCAGCTTCAACACATGTTTTCGCTCGGCAGCAAACGCAACGCGAATCGCGTGCTGCAAAGCATTCGTGAATATACGAACACAAAGAGGATCGGCGAAGATGTGTACTATCTAAACAAAAAGGGCGCAGAGTTGGTCGGAGGTGAAGCGACGGTACGGGGAAATAGTCCGCTTGAGCACATTGTCATGCGCAACGACATCTATATCTTCTACCACTATCCACATGACTGGAAAGCGGAAGCGAAAACAAGGTGGAAAGAAGGAGGCAAGGAATACAGCGTTGTATCTGACGCGCGGTTCACGTATCATGAGCAGATGTACTTCTTGGAAGTCGATATTCAGCAAAAGATGGTCGAGAACAAGCGGAAGGTGGAGAAGTACGCGTACTTGTTCCGATTCATACAGCGCCAGCAGATTGGGGAGCCCATTTTGTTGTGGTACACCGTTTCGGACACGAAAAAGAAACAATTGGTAGCTTGGTGCAAGGAGTATGGGGTGCCGTATGAAGTGCTATGTAAACAAGGTTTTTAAGGAGGGATCAGCAGCATGGAAGAACTAACTTTAGGAATGATGATTTATAAACTTATACAATTGCAGGAATTGATTAAAAAGAAACAAACAGAATATAAAGCCATGCAGGCGGATAATGAATCAGCAGCGGGATTTAGAGAAGGTGTGATTGCAACGTGCACTTTCTTTGAAGCTGTGCTAGAGGAGATATTAGGAACGCAAGAGGATTTAGAAAAATTATTTAGCGAAATGAGCGAAAGACAATAGAAAAAGAAGGCGGAGTAATTCTCCTGCCTTCTTGTTTTTAGATAATGATTATCCCCCCACATTTTACCCACATTTCACCCACAAAAAATACATCTAATATGATATGTTGTGATTTTTAGGTTTTAAAGAAATGCTGATATATCAATGTTTTTATAGCTATTTTTATCCGTTTTGCTGTTTATATATTGTCCTGATATCATTATGGTCGGTGAGATTCGTGATGCAGAAACGGCAAGAATTTCTGTAAGAGCCGCACTTACCGGTCATTTGGTACTTACGACTATGCATACAAAAAATGCGGTTGGTGCGATTTATCGACTATTAGAATTTGATGTATCATTGCAAGAAATCGAACAAACATTGCTTGCGGTGACAGCACAGCGTCTTGTTGATTTAACATGCCCGTTTTGCGAAGGGATGTGTTCCCCGTTTTGTCGCAAGCAAAGAAAAGTGCGACGCGCAGCCATTCATGAACTATTGTATGGTCATGCATTAACGAAAGCGATTCAAGAGGCGCGCGGAGAACAAGTGACGTATCGCTATAAAACATTACAAGATGTAATACGAAAAGGGATTGCGCTCGGATTTTTATCTCCTCACATTTTGGAAAGTGGGGGGATGAAGGTAGATGTTTAAGCGAAAATGGTCGTTACAACAGCAAGGTGTGTTTTTAGTACGGCTAGGGACACTTCTTGATAAAGGTTACTCGTTATCACAAGCGCTCGAATTTTTAGAAATTCAACAGCCTCTTTCCCATCGTTATGATTTACAGCGATGTCTTTCTCTTCTTCGTTCGGGATTTTCCTTTCATGAAGCGTTACAGCCTCTTTCCTTCCATTCTGAGGCGGTAGGATATTTATTTTTTGCAGAACAACACGGAAATTTGGTCCAAGGTTTAACCGAAGCGGGAAGTATGTTGTTAAGCAAGACCCGATATTTGCAACGTCTTCGCAAAGTAGCAAGTTATCCGCTTTTTCTCCTTTGTTTTATGATGACTATGCTTACGCTGATTCAACATGTGCTCCTTCCTCAATTTATTCATCTTTCTTCTTCGTTTCACGCCAACCGTTTTTTCACATCTCACTTGCTCATTGAGACGGTTTCCATCGTTCCTTCTGTTTTTGCTTCCATTTGTCTTATCGGTTTTGCAGTTGGGGTTGTTTATTTCATTTGGTTTAAAAAGCTTCCTCCGATTGTGAAAATGAATCTATTGCTGAAAATTCCGTTCGTTCGCACGATGGTCATGTTATACCATACCCATTTGTTTGCATTGCAGTTTAGCCATTTATTAAATGGCGGTCTTTCTGTGTACGAATCTCTTCAAGTGTTTGAGAAACAACGAGATTTACCGTTTTTACGTGCGGAAGGGAGCGAAATAAAAGAGCAACTTGCAAAAGGCAATAAATTAGAGACGATTATTGCCTCCCGTCCTTATTACGAACAAGAACTAGCGCTTGTCATTCGCCACGGTCAATCGAACGGGGAGCTAGCGAAAGAATTATTTCACTACAGCCAATTTGTTTTGCAAAAAATTGAAGAGTACATCGAAAAGTGGACTCGCCTTATTCAGCCCATGTTATTTTCTTTCATCGGTCTGCTTGTCGTTTGTATGTATTTAGCGATTTTATTACCAATGTTTGAAACAATGAACGAATTATAATGGAGGAGGTATTCACAAAGATGAACGAAAAAGGATTTACATTAATTGAAATGTTAATTGTTTTAATGGTTATTTCCGTTTTGTTATTAATTACCATTCCAAATGTTACAAAGCATAACAGTATGATTAATAATAAAGGGTGCGAAGCGTTTATAAAAACTGTTCAGGCTCAAGTAAAGGCATACGAGATGGAAAAAAATACGATTCCAACCGTACAACAACTGGTTGATGAGAAGTATATTAAATCGAATAAGTGTCCAAACGGTCATACGATTCAAATCGATAGCAACGGGGAAGTTAGCGAAAGTGGTTCGTAAAAATGGTTTTACCCTCATCGAAATGCTGCTGGTGTTAATGATTGTGAGTGCGCTAACTGTCATTGTCATCCCACATATTGACGGGCTTTCTGAGGCAAAGGAAGAAACGTATATGATTGAGCAATTTACGGATGATTTGTTGTATGCACAGCAATATGCGATAACCCATAAAACAGCGGTGGCCGTGGTGTTTTATCACGGTCAAGCGCAATATCGGATTACCGAAGGCTATACATTGGGACGAATTCTCATTCAACGTACCCTTCCTAACAAATGGAAAATAGAACTTGCGACTCTTCAATCGCCATTAACATTTTTAGCAAATGGAAATGTCAATAAATCAGGAACGATATTTATAAAAAATGGAACCACCACGTACAAAATCGTGTTTTTGCTCGGAAAAGGGAGGTTTTATGTGCAAAAAATGTAATGGGTTTACGTTTGTTGAAGCGGTGATATCACTGGCGCTTTTACTATTTGTAACGACAACTCTATTACCACTACTGACTCACATGATGGTCGAACGCGAAAATGCGGCGTTAAAAAGTAAAGCTCAACAACTGTTAAATGTTGAACTAAGCAAAGGTGATGAAGTACCGATAGAAAAAACGGTAACAAATGGGGAAATCATTTACACGATTCATTGGACAAATGAGGGAGATGGGATGAAAAAAGCGTGTGTCCGTTGGCAAGATTATGTAGGACGAATGGTCGAAAGGTGCGGATATGTAAAAAGATGAACATTCGAAATCATGGATTTACATTGTTAGAGATGTTAATGGTTTTACTCGTTGTATTGCTCGTTATTTCCTTTCTTCCTTTGTTATTAGATGTTCATTGGCTAAAAGAAGACCCCGTCAATCGTTTTAACCGTTTAGAATGGCAAGTATTTCTTCAGCAATTAAAAAACGAAATTCGCGAATCGAAGCAACTTGAAAGTAGTGGACAGATTTTATATGTTTATAAACCAACTGGGGAGCGAGTAAGCTTTGAAAAATACGGGCAGCTCATTCGCAGGCGTGTCAACAGTCAAGGGAATGAAATCGTTTTACAGTCACTTTCTGATGTGCAATATGAATTAACCAACAACGGTGTACGCATCATCGTTATAACGACGGAAGGAGAACGTTACGAAGCATTTGTTACTTCATTTTTCCCCATTAAGGTGAAACAACCATGAGAAATGAAAAAGGGATGATATTCCTAATTACTGTATTATTTTCGTTTTTATTTCTATTGTTATTGCTCCATGTGCTTGAACTATACGAAACGGAAATTCAGTTCGCGAAATATGAGCAACAATCGTATGACGTTGATTCGTTAATGCAAATGGCGGTGACCGACGTCAAAACGCAGTTAGCAGCGATTTCGTCCGCCAATACGACAAATAAAGGAACGTTTGTTTACCCGAATGGGACAGCGGATTACGAATGGGAGCGACTGAACGAAAATGAGGTGAAAGTAATGATTTCCGCTGTTTCCCATGAGGGGATTCGCTATGACGCTGAGTTTACCGTTTCGCTTCCAACGATGGAACTAGTCGAGTGGAAAGAGAAATATTAAGGGTTCATCATTTATGGACGATATGGTATGTTGATAAAAAACGAAAAAGTGAGGATGTACAAAATGAAACGAATGTATTTAACCGGATTTATGGGAGCTGGTAAAACAACGGTTGGTCAGCGCTTGGCGGAACGTTTGCAATTGCCAATTATCGACACGGACCATTATATTGAGGAACACGTTGGAAAGTCGATTAAACGTATTTTTGCCGAAGAGGGGGAAGCAGCATTTCGCCAATATGAGAGGGAATGTTTGCAAATGTTACCACCTAATAAAGTCATTGTAACAACAGGAGGGGGAATTGTTATTCAAAAAGAAAATCGCGACTGGATGAAACAAACAGGTATCGTGATTTATTTACATTGTGAGTTTGAAGAGATTGTAAAAAGGCTTGCCGATGATGACACACGCCCATTATTGACACAGCATCATCGCGACGATCTTGAAGCGTTATGGAAAAAACGGTTACCTTATTATCAAGAAGCTGATTGGATGGTCGATACAACGGGAAAACGTGTTGAACAGATCGTTGATGAAATCATCGACCGGATTAAAGGAGACGCTCTATGGAAATACTAGTTGAAAAAAGGTGGTGACCATTTATGTCAACGAATGATTATGTTAAATTTGTCACCCAACAGTTTGTTAGCTATATGGATCAACCAAAAGAGGAACGAAAACAAAAGCGAAAACAGCGAAAACAAGAAAAACCGCCATTTTTATATCATTGGTTTGGTATCATTCCGTTTTCGCTTGGTCTACTGTTTCGACGAAAAAAATAGTGATGTAGAAGGGCTGACTTATTAAACATAATATAAACGAGTACGGCTGTCCTATTGTCTGGACAGCCTCTTCGCTTTTCTTTCAAGAACGGGGTTGTAAATAAAATAATCCCCCGTTAATGATGGAAATACGAATTCTTGGTTTGTACTGCTCCTCAAGTGCCTCTTTTTCAATGTAATAACATTCCGGCTTTTCTTCTATATCCTCATAAAAATGATCGAGAAGCGCTACATCTTCGTCCCAACGTGCTTTTGCTTCTTGAGCCCATGTATGATCATCGCGGTCAATGATGTTTTTTATATATTGTTCCAAACGCCCAATCCCGCTTTGCGGTTTAATGAGCGGGGCAATCGTAAAACAGTAGTCAGGAATTTTTGGAGTAAGAGAAAGTTGTTGCAGTCGCTTTTGGAATTGTTCGACAATCGTTCCGCTAATTAAATGCAAACCAAGAGATAAAAGTGAATCGCGCTTTCGATCGCATTGATACGAAATTTTGATATTCAATCCAAGCCATGGATGAAGAGGAATGAATGATTGCCCCGAGGCGGGTGCTTGTTCATAAAGGCGAATATAGCTGCCGCGCTTTTGAGCGGATTGAAAAATTTGGTGTAGCCTTGGCGAGCCGAAGTGAAGGCGTTCGCCATTGAGAGAGCTTGTTTTTTCGTTCTGTTTTGTGATGAGCGTCAACTTCATCGGTGCGGGAGTTCCGCCTGTTCGTTCAATATAATGCCAATAAAACGGTCGATTCATGAGCTCTTTGTCTAATTCAACGGATAATTGCACCATTATATATCCATCGTTGTTTTCGATGATATTACACTCGTTGGTACGAAAATATCGTTCGAGAAAATGTTGAATTTCATGTTGTTGCATATTGTTCCCCACCTTTTGCGAGTTGGTCGACAAAATCAATCATCGTTGTTAAATTCTCCATTTTGATTTTCATTTCTCCTTCGCTGCGTGAACGGAAGAAAATGTCATGCAAGTAGTTTTCAAAATCATTCATGTCCATTTTGGTCAAAATATCATCTAGTTCACCAACCACTCGTTCAAATAAACGAATTTTTTCATACAGAAGTTTTAAAATATGTTCTTCAACCGTATCTTTAACAGCAAAATTATAAATATAGACATCGTTCGTCTGTCCTAAGCGATGGACGCGCCCGATTCGTTGTTCAAGGCGCATCGGATTCCAAGGAAGATCGTAATTAATGACATGGTGGCAAAACTGCAAATTAATTCCTTCGCCGCCCGCTTCCGTTGCAATGAGGACTTGAGCGCGGTTTTTAAACAATTCTTTCATCCAATCTTTTTTCCCGCGTTTAAATCCGCCACGAAACGGAACAGATGAAATACCGTGCTGCTGTAAAAACCACTGCAAATATAATTGAGTGGCGCGATATTCGGTAAAAATAATGACTTTATCGTTAATTTCCTTAATGAGCTGTAACGCTTTTTCCGCTTTGGAATTCGTTGTGACCGCATTCATTTTTTCTATTAGTTCTTGAAAGCAGGAAGGAACATCTTCCGAATATTTGTCCATCATATTTTTAACGGTGAGAAATAACGCTTCGCGGCTACTGCATACTTCGCGAAGCATCGTAATAAGTGAAAATTGACTTCCTAATGATACCGTATCATGGTATTTCAAAGCTTGAACAGCGTTATACAACTCTCGTTCTTCTTTTGAAAACTCAATCATCACCGTTTCGACGTGCCGTTTTGACCATTCGATGCCTGTATCAGCACGTCGATTGCGAATCATCACTTTATTCACAAGCGTTTTTAAATGTTCATCCGTTTGTAATGATCGTGTTTTTCCATATGTTTCGGCAAAATAAGTGGCATTTCCTAAATGTCCGGGCTTCAATAGTGAAACGAGATGGAAAATTTCTTCAATTCGGTTTTGAATCGGCGTTGCTGTCAACAATAAACAAAATTTCTTTTTTAAATTTTGTACAAACTCATAATTTTTTGTCTTATTGTTTTTTAGTTTATGGGCTTCATCAATAATCACCATATCGTATTGTTGTTGATAAATGATGTCACGGTGCGGGCTTTTTTTCGCTGTATCAATGGATGACACGACAACGTCGTACTGTTCCCAGACGTAACTCTTTTTTTGCTGAACGGCGGGGATAAAAAACTTTTCATTCAGTTCCATGGCCCATTGTGATACGAGCGAGGCCGGTACAAGAATAAGCACTTTTTTCACAAGTCCGCGAATCATATATTCTTTTAAAATAAGCCCTGCTTCGATCGTTTTTCCAAGCCCGACTTCATCAGCTAAAATCGCTTTTCCGTTCATTTTTTCAACCACTTGTTTAGCTACTTCTAATTGATGAGGCAGCGGTGTAAGATGCGGCAAATGTTTTGGTGCTTGTAGGCCGTCGAAATCAGGTACATTTAGGTGTTCGGCTGCTTCTAAAGCAAGTTGATACATCTCCCAGCTGCTCCAAGGTCCGTCTTTCTCGACTCGTTCGAGAAACCCTTCTTTCCAAGATGTATCGAATTCGATTTCGATCATAATGCTCCCGTCTCCTTTTATATTGACGAATATTTTTTGGTTAAATTATTTAAATGTTCAATAATTCATTAATAATATTCTTATTTAATTGATAAAAAGTTCGTTTATTTTTGTATTTTCCAATTGAATTTTTGTTGCTCTTGTCCGCTTGTTAATGGTAGTATAATAATAAATTAGAAAGTTAAAAAAATTTTTGCGCTGTCTTTTATATAGTTTGACCATTTTTTTGAAAATTATATATCGGCGAATGAGAACAAGGGGAGAGACTACGTAATGTAGCGCCGAAGGAGCAAGCGGAAAACGCGAATCTCTCAGGCAAAAAGACTCTTGTTTGACGCAGCTCTGGAGAGAGTTCACATCGGTGAACCACCCAAGAGGACACCTATGATGAAATAGGGAAACTTTCAGGTGCCAGGACAGAGACCTTCATAAACACATATGGGGGTAGTCTGTCCTTTTTTATTGATGGAATGACAGGAGGAAAACGTATGTTAAAACGCACACCTTTATTTTCCGTGTACGCCCAGTACGGTGCAAAAACGATTGATTTTGGTGGATGGGAGCTGCCTGTTCAATTTTCAAGCATTAAAGAAGAACATGAAGCGGTACGTACACGCGCTGGTTTGTTTGACGTATCCCATATGGGAGAAATTGAAGTAAAGGGAAAAGACAGTCTTTCTTTTCTGCAAAAAGTGATGACAAACGATGTTGCGAAATTATCCGACGGTCGCGCTCAGTACAGCCTTATGTGCTATGAAAATGGCGGCACGGTCGACGATTTGCTCATTTATAAAAAGGCGGACGATGATTATCTTCTTGTTGTAAACGCTGCCAATACAGATAAAGACTTTGAATGGCTTAAGCAACACGTTTTTGGTGATGTGAAATTAACCAATGTTTCCGAGCAAACTGCGCAGCTTGCTTTGCAAGGACCACTTGCGGAACGCGTATTGCAAAAGCTGACCGATGTCGATTTATCGCAAATAAAGTTTTTTGGATTTAGAGATGACGTTGACCTTCAAGGTGTCAAGGCACTTGTTTCCCGTACCGGCTATACGGGAGAAGATGGATTTGAAATTTATTGTCGTGCTGAAGATGCAGTCACGCTTTGGCAGACGATTTTAGAAGCAGGAAAAGAAGAAGGTGTCCTTCCGTGCGGTCTTGGTGCGCGTGATACGTTACGTTTTGAAGCGACGCTTCCGCTTTACGGCCAAGAGCTGTCAAGCGACATTACACCGATTGAAGCAGGACTTGGCTTCGCCGTAAAAACGAATAAAGAAATCGATTTTATTGGCAAAGAAGTATTGAAAAAACAAAAAGAAGAAGGAACCGAAAGAAAGCTTGTCGGCATTGAAATGATCGACAAAGGCATTCCGCGCCACGGGTATCCGATATTTTCTGGCGACGAGGAAATCGGCGTCGTTACAACAGGAACGCAATCGCCTACGTTGAAGAAAAATATTGGTTTAGCGTTAATGAAAACGGAGTTTGCTGCACTTGATACGGAAGTCCAAGTGGAAATTCGCGGAAAACGCTTAACAGCGAAAGTAGTAGCGACACCGTTCTATAAACGAGCAAAATAAAAAGAAGGGGAGAATCTGCCATGCTTCATCGTTATTTGCCGATGACAGAAGAAGATAAACAAGAGATGCTCAAAGCGATTGGCGTTGAATCGATCGATGAACTATTTTCCGACATTCCGGAAAGTGTTCGCTTTAATCGCGAGTACAATATCAAAAAAGCGAAATCAGAATCCGAGTTAATGAAGGAGTTAACGGAACTTGCGGCCAAAAACGCCGATATAAAACGCTATACCTCCTTCCTTGGTGCGGGGGTTTACGATCACTACATTCCGGCCATTGTCGACCATGTCATTTCACGTTCCGAGTTTTACACAGCCTATACACCATACCAACCAGAAATTTCGCAAGGAGAATTGCAAGCCATTTTTGAATTCCAAACGATGATTTGCGAATTAACGGGAATGGATGTTGCCAATTCATCGATGTATGATGGCGGTACGGCCCTTGCAGAAGCAGCAATGTTGAGCGCAGCTCATACGAAAAATAAAAAAGTGCTTGTTTCAAAAGCGGTGCACCCCGAATATCGCGATGTAGTAAAAACATACGCAAAAGGGCCTGGTATCGAGGTTGTAGAAATTCCGTTAAAAAATGGAGTTACAGATCTTGAAGTGTTAAAAGAGGAAATGAACGAGCAAGTCGCTTGCGTCATTGTGCAATATCCAAACTTCTTCGGACAAATCGAACCGTTAAAAGACATTGAACCGATTGCTCATACAGGGAAAAGCATGTTTGTTGTCGCAAGCAATCCGCTTGCCCTTGGTGTATTAACACCGCCTGGTAAATTTGGCGCAGATATTGTTGTAGGAGATGCGCAACCGTTTGGAATTCCGACACAATTTGGCGGGCCACATTGTGGCTATTTTGCCGTAAAATCAGCGCTTATGCGCAAAATCCCAGGCCGCCTCGTCGGACAAACGATAGACGAAGAAGGGCGCCGCGGCTTTGTCTTGACGCTGCAAGCGCGCGAGCAACATATCCGCCGCGATAAAGCGACATCGAATATTTGCTCAAACCAAGCGTTAAATGCCTTAGCTGCTTCTGTCGCGATGACAGCACTCGGCAAAAAAGGCGTAAAAGAAATGGCGACAATGAATATTCAGAAAGCGATTTACGCGAAAAACGCGTTCATTGAAAACGGATTGGAAGTACCGTTTACTGGTCCGTTCTTTAACGAATTTGTCGTGAAATTAAACAAACCGGTAAAAGAAGTGAACAAACGATTGCTTGAAAAAGGGATCATCGGCGGCTATGACTTAGGACGTGATTACCCAGAGCTTGAAAACCATATGCTTGTTGCCGTAACAGAGCTGCGCACAAAAGAAGAAATCGACATGCTTGTGAAGGAATTGGGGGATATGTATGCGTAAAGATCAACCGCTTATTTTTGAAATCAGTAAACCAGGTCGGATCGGTTATAGTTTGCCGGAGTTAGATGTTCCTGCGGTCAACGTCGAAGAAGTAGTTCCTGCTGATTATATCCGTGCGGAAGAACCGGAACTTCCTGAAGTGTCTGAACTCGATATTATGCGCCATTACACCGCGCTTTCGAAGCGAAATCACGGGGTTGACTCCGGCTTTTATCCACTTGGGTCTTGTACGATGAAATACAATCCAAAAATCAATGAAAATGTCGCTCGTCTGTCTGGATTTGCCCACATTCATCCGCTTCAGCCGGAAGAGACAGTACAAGGCGCGCTTGAATTGATGTATGATCTTCAGGAGCATTTAAAAGAAATTACTGGCATGGATGCGGTAACGTTACAGCCTGCGGCAGGGGCGCATGGAGAATGGACAGGCTTGATGATGATTCGCGCGTATCACGAAGCAAACGGCGATTACAAGCGCACAAAGGTCATTGTTCCAGACTCGGCACACGGCACAAACCCAGCGTCTGCAACCGTTGCCGGCTTTGAAACCATCACGGTTAAATCAAATGAAAACGGATTAGTCGATTTAGAAGATTTAAAACGGGTCGTCGGTCCGGATACAGCAGCGTTAATGTTAACGAACCCAAATACGCTCGGATTATTTGAAGAAAACATTTTAGAAATGGCGCAAATCGTTCATGAAGCGGGCGGAAAATTGTATTATGACGGTGCGAACTTAAACGCCGTACTAAGCAAAGCAAGACCAGGGGACATGGGCTTTGACGTCGTGCACTTGAATCTTCACAAAACGTTTACCGGTCCTCACGGTGGCGGCGGTCCAGGTTCAGGTCCGGTCGGCGTCAAAGCGGATTTGATACCATTTTTACCAAAACCGGTCGTTTCAAAAGGGGAAAACGGCTACTATCTTGACTTTGACAGACCGCAGGCGATCGGTCGTGTGAAGCCATTTTACGGAAACTTTGGCATTAACGTTCGCGCGTATACGTATATTCGTTCCATGGGACCAGACGGCTTAAAAGCGGTAACGGAATATGCCGTATTAAACGCCAACTACATGATGCGCCGCTTGGCCGAGTATTATGATTTACCATATGATCGTCATTGCAAACATGAGTTTGTTTTGTCCGGCAAACGGCAAAAGAAATTAGGTGTGCGCACCCTTGATATTGCAAAGCGTCTCTTAGATTTTGGCTACCATCCGCCAACGATTTACTTCCCTCTTATTGTGGAAGAGTGCATGATGATTGAGCCGACAGAGACGGAGTCAAAAGAAACGTTAGATGCGTTTATTGATGCGATGATTCAAATTGCCAAAGAAGCTGAAGAAAATCCAGAAATCGTTCAGGAAGCACCGCATACCACAGTCGTTAAACGGCTAGACGAAACAACAGCGGCGCGCAAACCAATTTTGCGTTATCAAAAACAGTAGGAGAAATGGAAAAAGCGATTCAGCCAATGTTGGGTGAATCGCTTTTTTGTAGTTTTATGGCGAGAGAGTTGTAACAGAATACGGTTGTCTACACCTAGACGTAATAGAATTAGGCATATGAAAAAATAGTACCATCTACCTAAAACAAAAAGATTCACCGCAACTGGTGAATCTTTATTTTTTCTTCACTTTCCCTGTCCATTGTTTAAAGCCGCCTTTTAAATGGTAAAGATCGCGGTAGCCTTTGCGGTACAGCATTTGTGCGGCGCGGCCGCTGCGCAGTCCGCTTTGGCAATATAAATAAATCGGTTGATCTTTTCGTAATTCTTTCATGCGCATGCGCAATTGCGTTAGAGGAATATTGCGCGCCCCTAAAATATGACCAGCCGCAAATTCGTCTGGCTCACGGACGTCGATTAATTGCGCTTTGCGATAACCAGCACGAAATTCCTCTTCCGTCAGCGCTTTCACCATTCTGCGCTGCATGAAATACGTAGTGACTGAGTAGGCGATAATCGCACCAATCATAATCCATATGAATTGCACGAGCAAAAGCCCCCTTTTCTCTCATCATTCGACAACTTCTATTATATAAGTGTTATCCTTGAGAAGCAAAGCATTTTCACAGCGTTTTCCTTTGAAC
Organism: Anoxybacillaceae bacterium; assembly: GCA_041920415.1. Taxonomy (GTDB): domain Bacteria; phylum Bacillota; class Bacilli; order Bacillales; family Anoxybacillaceae; genus JBHGYD01. The sequence goes on along the minus strand of JBHGYD010000050.1, from coordinate 38,209 downwards.
AATCTGTTTTGTTTGTTAAACTAGTAAACGCGAATAAAAAAGTAAAGAGGGTTGAAAGATGGAAAAGGAAAGATGGCGTTTTATTGATTCGGGAAATTGTTCTCCAGCGTTTAATATGGCATTAGATGAAGCATTGCTTGATTGGCATAGCGAAGGAAAAATTCCGCCAACGATTCGTTTTTACGGTTGGAATCCACCGACGTTATCAATCGGTTATTTTCAAAAAGTCGAAAAAGAAATTGATATGGATGCCGTGAAAAAACATGGCCTTGGTTTTGTCAGAAGACCAACAGGTGGGCGTGGTGTGCTTCATGATCAAGAATTAACCTATAGCGTCATCGTGTCGGAAGAACATCCAAAAATGCCAAAAACGGTAACAGAAGCGTATCGTGTCATTTCCCAAGGTATTTTGGAAGGATTTCGCTTGTTAGGGTTAGACGCGTATTTTGCCGTTCCAAAAACGGAAGAAGAAAAAGCTGATTTGAAAAATCCTCGCTCGGCTGTTTGTTTTGACGCTCCGTCTTGGTACGAGCTTGTCGTTGAAGGTCGAAAAGTAGCAGGAAGCGCCCAGACACGGCAAAAGGGTGTCATTTTACAGCACGGTTCTATTTTGCTTGACTTAGATGAGGATTTGCTGTTTAGTTTGTTTAAATATCCGAATGAGCGTGTGAAAGAACGGCTGCAGCGCAATTTTAAAAACAAGGCCGTGGCCATTAACGAATTAACCGATCGCAAAGTGACGATTGAGGAAGCGAAAGAAGCGTTTTATAAAGGGTTTGAAAAAGGTCTCGATATCATATTAGAGCCGTATACGTTATCAAGAGAAGAACTAGAGTATGTGAACGAACTAGCAAGAAAAAAATATGAAAGTGATGAATGGAATTTTAAACGTTGAAACGCGGTATCGTGCCGCGTTCTTTTTTTTTATGTTTAGGCAACCTTGAAAATTTTCCATTTGCCAGCAAAATGGGTGGAATTTTGGCGATTCTCTCCTTTTTTCGCTGTTTTCTATTCTTTTTTTTATTTGACAAAATCGTAATTAGTTGACCTGATACACAATATGTAGTATGGGTAATACGGGAAATAATACTATATATTGATTTTTTAGTTGCTTTTCTTTGTCGTTATATGGTAATTTAATCTAGACAGAATTTGTAGGCAGAAACATGATGTAGAACGAGAAGGAAGAGGAGAGATTGAAGAATGACGGTTGCGTCTTCGGAAAAAATGAAAATTAATATTGAAAAGCTGAATGAGGATATTCGCCTTTTTCCACAAGTACATCCGATTACAGATGATATGAAAATTACACATAAAGGCGTTTCCCGTTTAGTGATGCTTGACCGCTATTCGTTTAAGGACACGGAGAAATTGACGTTAAGCATCGGCGATTTTGTTGTGCTCACGGTAAAAGAAGACCCGAAATTTCCGGCGCGTGGGCTTGGTTTTATTGTTGATATCGATTGGAACAACAAAAAAGCTAAAGTGCTCGTCGAGGAAGAATATCGAAACGTGTTGGACGGAGAGGAAGCGGAAACGGGAATCGTCATTCGCTCGCTCGATACGATTGATAAGCCGCTTGAAATTTTTTATGAACAAATCGCGAAACGGAATGCAACTGGACTAGCTGCTGTTGAAAAAACGGAAGAGAAGCGGAAAGAATGGTTCGAAAAGTTTTATCAAGAGCTAGTGAGCTTAAATTTCGTTCCGGCAGGGCGCGTTCTATACGGAGCAGGTGCGGGAACAGACGTTACGTACTTCAACTGCTATGTGATGCCATTTGTGAAAGACTCGCGCGAAGGAATTTCCGAGCATCGGAAACAAGTGATGGAAATTATGAGCCGCGGCGGCGGTGTCGGCACAAACGGTTCAACGCTGCGTCCTCGTAACACATTAGCGCGCGGAGTAAACGGAAAATCGTCCGGATCCGTTTCATGGCTTGATGACATCGCGAAATTAACCCATCTTGTTGAGCAAGGTGGCTCCCGTTAAAGTAGCGCCAATCGGCGGGAGTAAAATCTCGTGAATTGCTGGGACGCCCTAAAGCCAACTTGACCACAACGTAGCTGGCAACGGCAAGCGTGACGGTTTAAAAACAAGTTGGATAAAGCATGGGCAATCAGCAGCCAAGCATCTCTGGAAACGGAGATGAAGGTTCAGAGACTATCGAAACTTCCTAAGACATTCAGTTAAGGAAGGAGTAGACTAAACGTGCGGTAACGCTCGTTTAGAGCACGGGACAAAGAGGAACACCCTCTTTGATGATATAGTCCGACCTCTAGTGAAAGCTAGAGAGCTAGGCAGAAATGACCTAGCCCACTCATATCGAGTGAGTAACAAGCAGCGTGGCGCGCAAATGATTATGCTTGCGGATTGGCATCCGGACATTATTGAATTCATCATTTCTAAAATGCAAAATCCGCGCATTTTGCGTTATTTGATTGAAAATATGGAAGATGAGGGAATTAAAAAAGCGGCGCAAGATAAATTGAAATTTACGCCGCTAACCGAGCAAGAACGCGCGATGTACCAAGCGATTGTGAATTATAAAAACGTGCCGGGCTACGGCGGTTTCACGGAAAAGATTATTAAGGAAGCGGAAGAAAAGTTGCGCACAGGCGGTACATACAGCGTGCATAATCCGGACTTTTTAACGGGGGCGAACATTTCCGTTTGCTTAACGAAAGAATTTATGCAAGCGGTTGAAGAAGATAAAGAATATGAATTACGCTTCCCGGATGTTGAAACATATTCCGAAGAAGAAATGCGCATTTATAATGAGAAATGGCATGAAGTCGGCGATGTGCGCGAATGGGAGAAAATGGGTTATCGCGTTCGTGTGTACCGCAAAATTCGCGCGCGTGAGCTTTGGAAACTAATTAACATTTGCGCGACGTATTCAGCGGAGCCGGGTATTTTCTTCATCGACAATGCCAACGACATGACCAACGCAAGAGCGTATGGACAAAAGGTGGTTGCGACAAATCCGTGTGGTAAAGTAGCTTAGTTTGCCTCACGTTAAAAACTGCGGAATGAAGCAGGAACCCTGAGATGGGAACCTGAACCGAAGGCTGAGCCTAAAAACTCAGTCAGGGGCAACGCATAGGTCGTGATCCTGCAACATGCAGACTATAACCGACCCACGAGGCCGCAGCATTGCACGCACATAATGCTCTAATGATAGACCGATTTATGGTAAAGTTGGATTGAGGTGTTACAAATGAATAGAGGGTATGCAGGATTTTATAAAGGACATTATTTAAGAAGTTCCTACGAATATGCATATGCCAAATATTTAGATTATAACTCAATCCCATGGAGCTATGAGGATGAAATATTTGATTTAGGTTATAAAGTGTATAAACCGGATTTTTTCTTCTACGATCAAAACAATAGGCTTATAAAAATAGTGGAAATTAAATCGAGAAACAAAGAAGCAAAAGAGAATGCAAAAAAAGCTTTGAAAACCATTGAAGAAAAATACGATATTGAATGCGAACTTGTTTCTTATGAAGAATTGCGTGAAATATATAAAGAGTTGCCATTTTCATTGACTTCAACGCTTAATGAATGGATAGAATCAAAAGAAACCACGATAAATAAAGCTGCTTACGGAGAATTGAACGGGCATTATAATATCAAGCATAGTGAAGACGCTAAAAGAAAAATTGGTGAACATACAAAGAAATTATGGGCTTCTGATAGCATTGCAAAACAAAAAATGCTAGAAGGGTTGAGAAAGTCGGGGTTATCCCAAAAAGGAAAAATAAAAACACCTAGAGAGATGCGTAAATGTAAGCAGTGCAATCAAGAATTTCAAGTATTAATTACATCGCCGCAAATATTTTGTAGCCGATCATGTGCAGGGAAAGAAGCAATGAAAAAAGCAACTGAATCTTATGTAGAAAAAAGAATTAATATTCATAAGGACATAAAGAAATATATCATTCAATGGTCAAAAGTAAACAAATCAATTGTTCTTGAAACTCCGTTAAACAAGATTAAAACCACTATAAAACCGTTAACAAATGATATCCAAGAGCAATTTGGAGTAAAAGATTTTAGAGTTATTTCAAAAGCAGTATTTGGAGAAGATCGTGGAAGAAAAGAATTGATTAAATTTATGAAAAGTGTGTGCAATGAAAACGTATGCTGAACTAACGGGAAATGAACCGTTAGAACTAGAGGATAAAAAGCCTCTAGGGTAACAGATTGGAACAACCACTCGCGCCGTATTCCGTGTGCAATTTGGCAGCTGTGAACTTAGCGAATATGGTCGACAAAGAAAAGAAAGTCGTCGACTACGAAAAGCTAAAACGCACCGTAGAAATTGGCGTGAGAATGCAAGATAACGTCATTGACGCAACCCCTTATTTCCTTGAGGAAAACAAAAAGCAAGCGCTCGGTGAGCGCCGCGTCGGCTTAGGCGTGATGGGCTTGGCGGATTTGTTGATTTATTGCGAGAAAGAATATGGCTCCGAAGAAGGAAACAAGCTTGTCGATGAAGTGTTTAAGACGATCGCAACAACAGCGTACCGCGCGTCGATTGAGCTTGCGAAAGAAAAAGGCAGCTTCCCGTTCCTCGTTGGCGAAACGGAAGAAGAAACACAAAAATTAAGACAAGCTTTTATTAACACTGGCTATATGAAAAAGATGCCGGAAGATATTCGTCAAGATATCTTAAAATATGGTATTCGTAATTCACACTTGCTGACTGTGGCTCCTACGGGTAAATAAATTGCCCCCTGTATTTGTAAAAATACAGTGCAAACTCGGCTGTATGCGGGGAACTCTGGCGCATCTCTTGCTACCTGTGCCTTGCCAGCACAATAAAGGGTAAAAATGCAAGAGTGTTGGATTTCATCCTACCAGACAATCCGCAGGGAAGTCGTGGCTGACCCCTCAACGACTAATACGCCGAGCAACCAAGTTTCTTAACAGGAACATTAGTTCTGTTTTATAATAGTTTTATATTAAGACAGAAAAAGGGGTGTTCCTGTGAAAAAGAAATGTCTTAATTGCGGTAAAGAAATTTACGTAAAACCAAGCCAAGTTGAAAGAAAAAAATTTTGTTCCCGAACCTGTAAAACGGATTATCAAAAGAAAAACCCTCCATTATTCTGGAAAGAAATGAGCAAAAAGAAACAGGTTATTTGCTCATTCTGTGGGAAGGAAATGTTTCGAAAGCCTTCTGAAATTAGAAACAAAAATTTCTGCAATAGACAATGTCGAAGAATGTATCTAATAGCAAATGTACATAAAATTAATCAGCACTTAAAAAAACAAGTAGAGAAAACTTGTGAAGTTTGTGGACAAAAATTTAGTGTGCCTAAAAATAGAGAATTAAGTGCAAAATTTTGTTCCAGACATTGTCTAGGAAAAGCGAATGGACAAAGGGCAAAAGCTCAGTATAAAAAACGCATTATTGTGATATGTAATAATTGCGGTTCAGAAATCGAAAAGAAGCTTTCTGTTGTTAGAAACCTAAACTTTTGCTCTATTCAATGTATGGGGGATTATTACGAAAAAAGTGGAATGTTTACTGGAGAGAATAGTGGTACTTGGGCTGGCGGGGATATTGAGTATTATGGACCAAATTGGAGAAGCCAACGAAGGAAGGCTAGGGAACGGGATAATTTTACATGTCAAGATTGCGGAATAACAGAAGAGGAATATGGGCAGGAGTTATCAGTTCACCATATTATACCTTTTAGAGCTTTCAACGGCGACTGGGAAAAGGCAAATGATTTATCTAATTTAATAACTCTATGTGAACACCCTTGTCATCGCAAGAGACATTCAAAAGAAACTTGGTTGAAGATATAGTCTGACCCATATGGCGACATATGGAGCGGGTGCTAATGATCTCGCCTTCTATCGAAGAGATAGAAGTAACATAAGTGAGTACAGGAACCATGGTCGGCGTGTCAACAGGATTAGAGCCTTACTTCTCATTCTCTTACTACCGCAGCGGCCGTCTCGGTAAGTTTATTGAAGTAAAAGCGGATATCGTTCAAGAATATTTGGACAAACATCCAGAAGCGGATCCGAACAACTTGCCGCACTGGTTTGTCACCGCGATGGATTTATCGCCAGAAGCGCATGCCGATGTACAATGCATCATTCAACGCTGGGTTGATTCAAGTCTTTCGAAGACAGTCAATGCACCAAGAGGTTATACAGTTGAACAAGTACAAAAAGTGTACGAGCGTTTATGGAGAGGCGGCGCAAAAGGCGGTACAGTCTATGTCGACGGCAGCCGCGACGCACAAGTATTAACATTGAAAGCAGAAGAAAACACGTTTGAAGAACAGCTTGAATTAATTCCAGAAGAAAAAGAACAGGAAACGAAACGTGCCGTTGTGTTGGTGGATACGATTCAAGATTTGCGGGCAACAGACGTGACAATTGGCTCTGAAGTCGGCAACATTTGTCCGGTTTGCCGCGAGGGTACGGTCGAAGAAATCGGCGGTTGCAACACATGCACAAGCTGCGGCGCGCAATTGAAGTGTGGATTGTAGAAACGAAAAAGGAATGGAGGGATACCCCCCATTCCTTTTTTTAGAAAATAAAAATATATGCGGAGAATAGTATACGGTAATCGATAAGAGGAGGCTTTTTGTATCGTGTACTGCGGGGTGTTTTGTTGCTGTGATGATGTATTCTCCTCATAATTGAACGAACTCAAGCTTTTTCTTTAGCTTGTTAATTTCTGTATCATGTTTTCCTGTCTTTGCGCTTAAATAATCAATATCGATCTCTATGTTTTTCCACTTGTTTGAAACGAATTCAAATATATGGCGATGCTGTTCTAACTCATCTTCTACCTTTTTGAAGTGGCTTCTCGTTTCAATGATAAAGTTGTCCAGTTTTTCTTCCAACCGAAGCTGGTTTTCTTCTAGACACTGTTGCCGTTCTTCTAAACGTTTTTGGTTTTGTTCTAAACGGAGTTGACCTTCTTCTAGTTTCCCGAGACGATCGTGAATCGGTTGCAACTCTTCTTTTAAAACGGAGCGCAATAACTCTTTTAACTCTTGACTCACTGTTTCACCCCCTTTCTTTCAATATTTTAACATAAGGCATGGACGAGCGTAATATAAGTGGAAACGATTGTTTTCGTTCCTTTTTCTATTTTTCGTTCATACTAAAGCATAAGTAATGAACGAAAATGAGGTGAAACGATGGAACCGTTTATTCCACAGCTTGTCTATTTTGAACCCGAGGCACTGAACTATCCGCTCGGAAAAGAGCTAAAAGAAAAATTCGAAAAAATGAACATTGAAATTCGCGAAACGACGTCGCATAATCAAGTGCGCGGAATTCCGGGGGAGAATGAGCTGCAAAAATACAGGAACGCGAAATCAACGCTTGTAGTCGGTGTTAGGCGTACGCTCAAATTTGATACATCGAAACCATCCGCTGAATATGCGATTCCGCTTGCGACCGGATGCATGGGACATTGTCATTACTGCTATTTGCAGACGACGCTCGGCAGCAAACCGTATATTCGCGTGTACGTTAACTTAGACGATATTTTTGCCCAAGCGGAAAAATATATGAACGAGCGCGCCCCGGAAATTACGCGCTTTGAAGCAGCTTGTACGTCCGATATTGTCGGGATTGATCATTTGACGCACTCATTGAAAAAAACGATTGAATTTATCGGCGCTTCCGAATACGGTCGGCTGCGTTTTGTGACGAAATACGAACACGTCGATCACTTGCTCGATGCGAAGCATAATGGGAAAACGAGATTCCGTTTTAGCGTCAATTCGCGCTATGTCATTAAAAACTTTGAGCCGGGAACGTCTTCATTTGAGGCGCGTCTGGAAGCGGCAAGAAAAGTGGCCAATGCTGGCTATCCGCTCGGCTTTATCGTCGCGCCGATTTACATGCATGATCATTGGGAGGAAGGATATTTTGAATTATTTCAGCGTCTTTCTGAACAGCTTCAGGGCATTGATTTATCTAATTTAACGTTCGAACTGATTCAACACCGGTTTACGAAACCAGCAAAGGCGGTCATTCAAAAGCGCTATCCAAAAACGAAGCTCGATTTAGACGAAAGCAAGCGGAAATATAAATGGGGAAGATACGGAATTGGCAAATATGTGTATCCGGATGACGAGGCTAAGCGACTCGAAATAACAATGCGACATTATATTGCGCAATTTTTTCCCGAAGCGGAAGTACAATATTTTACTTAATTCCCTCTTTTTCTTGTCATTTTGATATCGCATGATATAATAATACTGATTGCTATTTTTCGATAAGTATTGGTTATATGGGAGGGGACCATTATGCCGACACCAAGCATGGAGGACTATATTGAGCAAATCTACATCTTAATTGAAGAAAAAGGTTATGCAAGAGTATCGGATATTGCTGAGGCATTGTCCGTTCATCCCTCCTCTGTTACAAAGATGGTGCAAAAATTAGATAAAGATGAATATTTAGTATACGAAAAATATCGCGGTCTCGTTTTAACGACCAAAGGAAAGAAAATTGGCAAACGGCTTGTCTATCGTCATGAATTGCTCGAACAATTTATGCGCATCATTGGTGTTGATGAGGAAAACATTTATCGAGATGTTGAAGGAATTGAGCATCATTTAAGTTGGAATGCGATCGATCGCATCGGGGATTTAGTGCAATATTTTCAAGAGGACCCCGAACGTATTCAAGCACTTCGTAACATTCAAAAACAAAATGAGCAAATCGAAGAGTAAGTGACCCCTTACTCTTTTTTTATTTTTCGTACTAAATTCGCTCTTTCCCTCTTAAACATATAAAAGAACAGCAATTGAGGGGGAGGCAACATGGAGATTGACATCGTGTTTTCTGGAGGTGGAATTAAAGGGTTTGCGCTGATTGGGGCGTATGAGGCGATTGAAGCAAAGGGGTTTCGTTTTAAACGTCTAGCAGGAACGAGCGCAGGTTCGCTCATTGCCGCACTCATTGCCTCTGGTTATACGAGCAAACAAATCATCGACCTTATCGACGAATTAGAATTGCAACGTTTGCTTAACGAGGGAAATCCGTTATTACCGTTTCCGCTTATGAAATGGGTGCTTCTTTATTGGCGAATGGGATTGTATAAAGGTCAAGCTCTAGAACAATGGTTAGAGAATGTTCTAGCTTTGCGGGGAGTCAAAACATTTGCCGATTTACCTGAAGGTAGCTTATATATTGTTGCATCAGATGTCACCAATGGTCGTCTTCTCATTTTACCCGATGATTTACAGCAATACGGAATTGACCCAGGCACATTTTCCGTTGCGAAAGCGGTACGAATGAGCGTAAGTATTCCGTATTTTTTTGAACCGGTTAAATTACAAACAAATACAGGAAAAATTCTTATTGTTGATGGAGGAGTGCTTAGTAATTTCCCACTCTTTTTATTTGATGAAGAAAAGGAAATCAAAAAGCGTCCGGTGCTTGGGATTCAGCTCAGCGCAAAGCTTAACGAAAGACCGAAAAAGAAAATTAGAAATGCGATTGAATTATATGAAGCGTTATTTGCCGCTATGAAGGAAGCACATGACGCTCGCTATATTTCGCGGCGCTATGAAAAAAACATCGTCTTTCTTCCCGTTCGTCACATACTTCCGACTGAATTTGCGATTACGAAAGAGGAGAGGGATCGTTTAATAGAATACGGAAGAACGAAAACTGAACAATTTTTAAGAAAATGGACGTATTAAACAAAAAAGAATCAAGCTAAAATAAGGCTCGATTCTTTTTTTTTCCTTTTTTTCCTTCAATGACTGTTAAATGGGTAGTTGCTCGTTTTTTTGGTAAACGTTGGTGCGTTCCTTTTTTCGACTTTGATATGGCTTTTGCTGTCCATTTTCGGTCGCGTTCAACATGCAGTTTTTTCGACTGACTGACAGCTTTTAAGTAAGCTGCCCGTTCTTTATTCATGCGTCGTTTATATCCCCATTGATAAAGGGCATAAATGACCGCGATGATGAGCACAATGAAGATGATTCTCTGAAATAACGCAGTTGGTTGTTCAAATAGTGTATACAACAAGCCAAATGCTCCTAAAAAAAGAATGAGCCCAACAAGTGGATGAATCGTGCGGCGGTACAATCAATCCACCTCCCTTAAGTAATCTTTACCGAATCGCTTCTGTTACTTCGTTTTCATCGGTTTCTTCTAGACGAAGCAGCTCTTGGAACGAAGCAATCGCTACTTCCACTTGGTCGTCGCTCGGTTCTTTTGTTGTCAATAGCTGCAACCATAAACCGGGATAGCCAAGCCAGCGCAAAATTGGAATGTTTCTCAGCTTATTTGTAAACTGCAATACTTCAAAAGAGATGCCAAGAACAACCGGAATTAACGCAAGACGGTTCAAAATTCGTAACCAAAGCGGGTCAGTTGGGACAGCCATATAGACAAACACGCCGACAATGACAGTGAATAAAATAAAGCTGCTGCCACAACGATAATGAAGCCGCGACTGTTTTTGAACGTTTTCGACGGTAAGCGGTTGACCGTTTTCAAATGCGTTAATGACTTTATGCTCTGCTCCATGATATTGGAACACGCGCTTCACTAGCGGCGTGAGAGAAATAAAATAAATATACATAAGAAGCAGCAATAACTTAAATGTACCTTCGACTAAAATTTGCGCCATTTTTGATGGAAAAAGCGGCTTTGTGAAAGCTGCCAAAAAGACCGGGATAATCGTAAAAAGGAATTTTCCAAATAGAAATGATAGCACCCCGACAACAGCTACACCGAGAGCAAGGGACAGCTTCGACGAATCCGTTTTTGTTTGAGCAAGTGTCTTATCGTCTTTTGGATCAAGATCGTAGCGCTCGCTAGCAAATTGCAAATGTTTCGCGCCGTTTGCGCTCGCTTCTAAAATAGCGACAATTCCGCGAATAAACGGAATTTTTTTGAGAAATGATAATGTTGTGTTTGTTTGGCGCGGTAAATGAAAATATTCAATCGTTTGATCTTTTCGGCGAATCGCGGTGACGGAATGCTTTTTCCCCGCAAACATCACACCTTCCACAACCGCTTGACCGCCGTATATTGGTTTTGTCAATTTCTTCATCGTTTACACCAACCTATTTCTATATTTATTAATCTATTCTACAAGAAACAGCCGGAAACCTCTAGGTTGATGCTATGATTATCATTTCCAAAAATTGAAACGTATAGACATCTTCCTATACTTTTTTCAAACAAATTTATGAGTTGCTTCATGATAGGTCATACTAAAACAAGGAGGTGCCAAATACAAATGGAACAACCAAAAGCGAGCAACCAACAACTAGAACAAAACAAACGCGAACAACCGATGTCATTAATCATGAAGGCCATTATTACGGGATTTGTTGGCGGAGTGTTTTGGAGCTTGTTAGGGTACTTAGCGTATTTTTTTCACTTTACTGAACTTAGCCCAAATATGATTTTGCTTCCATGGGCACTCGGCGATTGGAAATACGGAAAGACTGGGAATTATATTGCCATTTTGCTTATTGGCTTATTATCTATATTAGTTGCTCTTCTTTATTATGCCTTTTTCAGAAAGATGAAAAGCATGTGGGTCGGGATTGTATATGGTGTTGCATTATGGCTCATTGTATTTTACGTGTTCAATCCGCTTATTCCGAGTTTGCAATCGGTTTCGAAGTTAGAGCGGAATACGATTATTACGACGATTTGTTTATATATTTTGTATGGTGTGTTTATCGGTTACTCGATTTCGTTTGAAACACAAGAAAGCGAGCGCACGCAAATGCAAGCAACAAATGAGTAGTGAGGGAAGGCGTTTTATGATAAAATATGATTGTTTGAACATTCTTTCGATTTCATTTCATTAAAGGGGTTAAACAAATGGTACGTCTTCTCCTTATTAATGGACCAAATTTAAATCGTCTTGGTAAACGCGAGCCGCATATTTACGGAACTGACACGCTTGACGATTTAGAACAACAATTAATGTCTTTTGCTGCGGAGTATGAAGCAGAGCTAACTTGTTTTCAAAGCAATTATGAGGGGGAAATCATCGAGCAAATTCATGCGGCCGATGAAAAATACGATGGCATCATCCTCAATGCCGGTGCGTTTACTCATTATAGTTATGCGATTCGCGATGCGATTGCTAGTGTCAACATCCCTGTCATTGAAGTACATATCTCCAATATTCATGCCCGTGAGCCGTTTCGCCATGAGTCAGTCATTGCGCCAGTGACGATGGGACAAATTGTCGGGCTCGGTTTTACCGGATATCGGTTGGCCATTTTGGCGTTGTTAGAAAAAATCAAAGGGAGAGAGAGAATATGGAAAAAATAGAAAAACTACGCGCGCGTTTTGATGAGTACGGAATTGATGGAATGTTAATTACAAACAGTTACAACCGTCGCTATATGACAGGCTTTACAGGTACAGCAGGAGTCGCGGTCATTGGGAAAACGAAAGCAGTATTTATCACCGATTTTCGTTATGTCGAACAAGCTTCAAAGCAAATTCAAGGCTATGAAATTATTCAACATACAGGTCTTATAATCGAAGAAGTAGCAAAACAAGTCGCTAATCTTGGCATTCAAAAACTTGGTTTTGAGCAAGACGACCTTTCATACGCTACTTTTAAAGCGTATGAAAAAGCAGTGCAAGCAGAGTTAATCCCTGTTTCCGGCGTTATAGAAAAGTTACGCTTGATTAAGTCCGATTCAGAGATTAAGATATTAAAGGAAGCAGCGGAGATTGCCGATGCAGCGTTTCAACATATTCTTGACTTTATCCGCCCTGGCGTGAGAGAAATCGAAGTCGCTAATGAATTAGAGTTTTTTATGCGAAAACAGGGTGCAACTTCGTCTTCGTTTGATATTATCGTTGCATCAGGTTATCGTTCGGCATTACCGCACGGAGTGGCAACCGATAAGGTGATTGAAAAAGGTGAGCTTGTCACGCTTGATTTCGGTGCTTATTACAAGGGCTATTGTTCTGATATTACAAGAACGGTGGCCGTTGGCGAGATAAGCGATGAGTTGAAAAAAATTTACGACATTGTGCTTCAAGCCCAACTGCGCGGTATGGCTGGCATTAAGCCGGGAATGACGGGACGCGAAGCTGATGCGCTTACTCGTGATTACATTACTGAACAAGGATATGGCGAGTATTTCGGGCACTCCACCGGTCACGGGATTGGTCTTGAAGTGCATGAAGGACCAGCATTATCTGTTCGTTCCGATGTCGTGTTAGAGCCGGGAATGGTCGTGACGGTAGAGCCAGGTATTTATATAGCAGGGCTTGGCGGTGTACGCATTGAAGATGATGCTGTTGTCACAACGGACGGTAATGAATCGCTGACTCATTCACCAAAGGATTTAATTATTTTATAATATTGTAAGTAGGAGGACATTAGTCAATGATTTCAGTGAACGATTTTCGTACAGGCTTAACAATCGAAGTAGACGGCGACATTTGGCGCGTCATTGAATTCCAACACGTAAAACCTGGTAAAGGTGCGGCGTTTGTTCGCTCGAAGCTTCGCAACCTTCGCACAGGCGCGATTCAAGAAAAAACGTTCCGCGCGGGCGAAAAAGTAAACAGAGCGCAAATCGACAACCGCAAAATGCAATATTTATATGCAAACGGTGATCAACACGTATTCATGGATACGGAAACTTACGAGCAAATCGAACTTTCATCTAAACAAATTGAACATGAATTGAAATTCTTAAAAGAAAACATGGAAGTATTCATTATGATGTATCAAGGCGAAACGATCGGTGTGGAGCTTCCAAACACCGTTGAGTTAAAAGTTGTGGAAACAGAGCCTGGTATTAAAGGGGACACTGCTTCCGGCGGCTCAAAACCAGCTACGTTGGAAACAGGACTTGTTGTCCAAGTACCTTTCTTCGTGAACGAAGGAGATGTATTAATCATCAATACGGCGGATGGCACGTACGTATCTCGTGCGTAACTCTTTTCGCTCCTTGCTTTTTAGCAAGGGGCTTTTTATTTTTTCAGCAAAAATCCCTTCTGAAACTCGTCGTTTTCGCATACGTTTGTACTAATCATTTTCTTATTTCCGGGAGGAATTCATGAAACGGTGGCTATCTATGATGGAACCGGCTGTTCTTTCAATGGCAGGATTGCGTCTGTTATCAGCAACGATTGAGTTAGTAAGCGCTCTCGTGATGCTTTCGCTCAATGATGTCAAAAAGGCAGTCGCTGTCAATGCGTTACTTGCGATCGTCGGTCCAATTATTTTTATCACTACGATGACGATTGGTCTTCTTTCGATAACGGACGAGCTCTCTTTTTCCAAATTGTTGTGGATTGCCCTTGGTGTTGCCTTGATTTTATTCGGTATTTATAAGTGAGTCATAATTCATCTCCCTATCCCATAAATATGAACTAGTCGAACGAAAAGGAGGAGGGACACATGCAAGCGATAGTGGAGATGTTGCCAAAAGCGGTTGTCGCTGCCCTTGAGCAATTACCTCCTTCATTGTGTGAGCACATCGAAGAAATTCGCGTGAGAGTTCAGCGACCTTTAGAAGTGCTTGTAAAAGGAACGGCCCACTTTCTTCCGTATCGTGTGACAGCAGAAGATGGTATCCACCTTCTCAATAAATTAAGCCAATATTCGATTTATGCGATAGAAGAAGAATTAAAACGAGGCTTTATTACAATCCAAGGGGGCCATCGTGTTGGACTAGCTGGCAAAGTCATTACCGATGGCGGAAACGTGAAAGCCATTCGACATGTCACCTCCTTTAATATTCGGATTGCCAAACAAAAAGTGGGGGTTGCTTCCCCGCTCCTTCCATACCTTTATGACGGCTATTGGCGCAATACGATGATTATTGGCTCACCGCAAACTGGAAAAACAACACTGCTCCGCGATTTAGCTCGAATGATAAGCAAAGGCGTAAAAGAACGAAACATTCCATCCAAAAAAATTAGCATCGTCGATGAACGTTCAGAAATTGCTGGATGCGTCAAAGGAATTCCGCAATTTGATTTAGGAGACCGCGTCGATGTGCTCGATGCGTGTCCGAAAGCAGAAGGAATGATGATGATGATTCGTTCGATGAGCCCTGATGTATTAATTGTCGATGAAATTGGCCGCGCCGAAGATAGTGAGGCGGTTTTAGAAGCAGTCCATGCGGGTGTATGTGTATGTACAACTGTGCACGGAAGAGAATGGAAAGATGTATTCAAACGCCCAACATTACGCCCTATTATCGAACAAGGGGTATTCGAACGATTCATTGAACTTACGAATGAAAACGGGCCCGGAACGATTCGACGCATTACCGATCAAACCGGAGCGGTGCTGTATGAAAGAACGGGGGTGAGGAGATGAAGCTCATTGGAGCATGTTTCATTTTACTGGCGACAACGTGGACCGGTTTTGAAACATCGCGATTTTTAAACGAGCGCCCCCGTCAATTACGGCAATTAAAAGTGGCCTTGCAATCGTTAGAGGCAGAAATTATGTATGGTCATACCCCGTTATCAGAAGCCGCTTTACATTTAGCAAACCAGCTCTCTTTTCCGCTGTCGCATCTCTTTGAACAATTTGCCGCAAAGCTTCAAACAGGAGAAACAAGCGTCAAGCAAGCATGGGAGGAAAGCCTGCAGGAAGTTTGGAAATTGACCGCTTTGAAACAAGGTGAATTTGAAATTATGAAACAGTTTGGAGAAACGCTTGGGCAATATGATCGAATCGCACAGCAAAAGCAGATTACATTGGCGCTTGTCCATCTTGAACGGGAAGAGCAAGATGCGTTAGAAAAAAAAGCGCGCTATGAAAAAATGGCAAAAAGTTTAGGGGTACTGACGGGGCTGTTGCTCATTATTTTACTGATGTAAACAGGAGGCAGAGCGAACATGGGCATTGATGTCGATATCATTTTTAAAATTGCTGGCGTTGGAATCGTTGTCGCATTTTTGCATACGGTGCTAGATCAGATGGGAAAAAAAGAATACGCCCAATGGGTCACGCTTCTTGGGTTTATTTACATTTTATTTATGGTGGCGTCCATTGTCAGTGATTTGTTCCAAAAAATTAAAGACGTATTTTTGTTCCGAAGTTAGGAGGGAACAGCGATTGAAATTTTGCAAATTGTCGGATTAGGACTCATTGCTACATTTTTAGTGATTCTTTTAAACGAACATAAATCGAGCATCGCTTTTTTACTAACGGTGTTTGTCGGTTGTGTCATTTTTCTTTTGTTAGTCGATAAAATTAGCGACATTCTCCATATGTTACAGAAAATGGCATCGGATACAAAAGTGAATATGGTGTATTTCGAGACGATTTTAAAAATTATTGGGATTGCGTATATCGCTGAATTTGCCGCACAAATTTCCAAAGACGCCGGACAAGGAGCGATCGCTTCGAAGATCGAACTTGGTGGGAAAATTTTAATTTTAGCGATGGCGATTCCAATTTTAACGGCGATTATCGAAACAGTGATTGGCTTAATTCCTTCGTCGTAACGGATAGGGGGTGATTCATTGAAAGGAAAGCTTGTTTTGGTTATCACGATTGCGCTGTTTTCTCTCTTTTTTTTATCGCCGTTTGTTGTACAAGCTTCTCCTCCGGATGAACAAATAGTACAAAAACAAGTAGAAACACTTGGAATCGATGAAATTCAGCAATATTGGAACGACATTGTCACGAAATATGGCGGATTTTTGCCGGAAAGCCAAAAAGGGTCGTTCGTGCAGTTTCTGAGTGGACAGAAGGAATGGTCACTAAAAGAGTGGATTATGGCCTTTCTTAAGTTTATTTTTTACGAGTTGCAAACAAATGGAAAGCTTCTCGGTACGCTTATTTTGCTCACTGTGTTTAGCATGTTTTTACAGTCGCTACAAAATGCGTTTGAACAACAGGCCGTCAGTAAAGTGGCCTATGCGGTTGTATATATGGTCCTTATCATTATCGCATTAAATAGTTTCCGATTGGCCATGGAGTATGCTCATGAGGCGATTCAGACGATGAGCCATTTTATGATTGCGATGATTCCCCTTTTATTAGCGTTGCTAGCATCTTCAGGCGGACTTATATCAGCAGCATTTTTTCATCCCATCATTCTTTTTTTGATGAATACAACCGGAATGGTCGTTGAATATGTGACACTGCCTCTTCTATTTTTAGCTGCTTTATTAAGCATTGTCAGCACGATGGCGGAGCATTATAAAGTGACACAACTTGCAGAGCTATTTACGAAAGTGGCGATAGGGACACTTGGCGTCATTTTAACGATTTTTCTTGGCGTTATGTCTGTCAAAGGAACAACATCAGCGATTGCTGATGGAATTGCGTTGCGGACAGCGAAGTTTGTCACCGGAAATTTCGTTCCCGTAGTCGGAAAAATGTTTACCGATGCGACAGATACAGTCGTGACGGCATCGATGTTACTCAAAAATACAGTAGGGATGGTCGGTGTTGCCGTTTTACTGATGATTGCGTTGTTCCCTGCTTTAAAAATTTTCGTCATTGCTTTTATTTACAAACTTTCTGCTGCGGTATTGCAACCGCTTGGCGGCGGTCCCGTCATTTCTTGCTTAAGTATTATTAGTAAAAGTATTACGTATATTTTCGCTGCATTAGCGATTGTGTCGCTTATGTTTTTCCTAAGTTTAACGGTCATCATTACTGCTGGAAATATTACGATGATGGTTCGCTAGGAGGGAAAAACAATGCACATGATTATTGAATGGGTAACGAATATCATTATTTTTATCTTATTTGCGATCATCATCGATTTATTGCTACCATCTACGAATCTTCAAAAATATGTAAAAATGGTCATCGGGTTGATTCTACTTTTCATTATGTTATCTCCTCTTTTGCGCTTTTTTTCTATTGATGTCGATCGCCTTCTTGCTGCTGTTGAAGCGGAAGGAAATGGACAACAAGAAATGATGAAAAATGAAATAGAAAAGAAGAAAAAAGAAATACAAGCCTCACAACGTGCATATATTTTAGAACAAATGGCTGTCCAGATGAAAAAACAGGTGGCTGAGGAGTTGATGAAGCAATATGGATTGACAGTACAAAACATTACGTTCAAAACAAGTGAAACCGAAAATCTGCAAATTCCTAATGATATTGAAGCAATCGAAGTGACGTTAAGTAAACAACAAGAAGAAACGATTCAACCTGTTGTCATCGACGCGTCTAAACCGATGAGCGAACCAACCCGTAACGAAATGCTAGAAAAAGAGATGGCTTCCTTTTTAGCGACAAAATGGGGAGTAAATGAAGAAAAAATCGTTGTGCAAATCGAGGGGAGGGAATGGGGGGATGTTTCAGCTCATTAAACGATGGTTATCGCCAATTGAAAAAGAGCATGGAGAAAAGAAAGCAACACCCTTTTCATATGTATTGATGCTATTGCTACTTGGCATTGCGTTTATGTTAATGAGCCATTTATCTGCCAAAGACGAGCAATCGTCTTCGAAGTCGGTAGCGGTATTTGAGCAGTCGGACAAACAAACGGTCCCTGCATTTGGACAAAAACAAGATACAAAATCGAAAATCATCGCTGATTACGAACAACGTTACGAAGAACAGTTAAAATCAGCGCTTGAGGCGATTGCTGGTGTCGACGACGTAACGGTTGTCGTCAATGTCGATGCAACAGAAACGAAAGTATTTGAGAAAAATCGAGTCACCCAGCAACAAACAACCGATGAAACCGATCGCGAAGGGGGAAAGCGAAAAATAGAGAACAACTCTTCTAACGAACAAGTCGTCATCGTTCGTGACGGAGAAAATGAAACTCCGCTCGTTTCAACAACGAAAAAACCCGAGATTCGCGGTGTGTTAGTTGTCGCTAAAGGAGCTGACAACATTCAAGTTAAAAAATGGATTGTGGACGCTGTGACGCGCGTGCTGAATGTGCCTAGCTATCGCGTTGCTGTATTACCAAAAAAATGATAGGGAGGACCGAATGTGATGTTAAAAAAGCAAACTGTTTGGTTATTAACGATGTTAAGCTTAGTTGTTGTATTATCAGTTTATTATGTGACAGCTCCAAAAGACATGAACGACAATGTCGCGTTTATGAATGAGCAAAACAATAAAGTAAGCGAGGTAGATGAACAAACGACCAAAAAAGAAGGAGCAGACGTAGCGGTAGAGGAAACAGAAGCGAAAGACGGCAAAGTCACTTCGAGTATTGCCAGCGATGATGTCTTTACTGCTTTGCGCCTTCAAATTGATGACGAGCGCAGCAGATTGCGCGATCAATTAAATGCGGTTGTCGCTTCAACGAATGCAACAGCAGAGCAAAAGAGCGAGGCACTTGACAAAATTCAAAAACTTGAAGCGCTTGCTGAAAAAGAGGCAACGTTAGAAACGCTCATTAAATCCAAGGGTGGATATGAAGATGTGCTTGTTCGTGCCGACGACGATCAAGTAAGAGTGACAGTCAAAGCGAAAGAACATTCTGCTAAAGCAGCAAACGAAATTATCCAACTTGTGAAAAGCGAAATCGGGGAAATGCAAGATGTGGCTGTCGAATTCCAGCCAGCGAAATAAATTGTTTCAAGAGCTGACTCCTTACATGGAGGATAGCTTTTTTTTTGCCGTGATGGGGGACATACTATTTTTTAGAGTGGAAAAAATCATTTAATGCTATATAATAATAATTGTTTATATGACTAGGTAGTAAATCTACCTATCACTACATTCTTTTATTGAATATGAGGGAAGGTCTGTCGTATGATGGTAGTATATGACACATTCATTCAATACATACATGGGGCGAGAGGTGTGAACAATGTTGAAAATTCAAGAAATTCGTGAGCTGATTCGACTTATTGACCAATCAAGCATCGAAGAATTCGTGTATGAATACGAAGGAACAAAAGTGCATATGAAAAAACCGAGCTTTCATGTTCCGGTTGAAGCGGTGGTAAAACCGGCTGTTGAGCCGGCGGTAAAAGTGGTCACACAAGAGGTAGTTACACCACAAGCGCCAGCGCAATCAACTGCTCCTGTGGCAGAAGTGAAACAAGAGGAAAAACCAAAACAAGAAGCGGTGAACAGAGACAATTTACATAAAATTACGTCACCGATGGTTGGAACGTTTTATTCTGCACCGTCTCCAGATTCCCCGCCATATGTGAAAGTGGGAGACAAAGTCAAAACAGATACAGTTGTTTGCATTATCGAAGCGATGAAACTATTTAATGAAATCGAAGCGGAAGTC
Source organism: Anoxybacillaceae bacterium (assembly GCA_041920415.1). Lineage (GTDB taxonomy): Bacteria > Bacillota > Bacilli > Bacillales > Anoxybacillaceae > JBHGYD01. Next base: position 18,008 of record JBHGYD010000050.1, on the reverse strand, counting down.
AACGGCGAAATTGTAGAAATTCTTGTGCAAAATGGACAACTTGTCGAATATGGACAACCTTTATTCCTTGTCAAACCTGAATAAGGGAGAGAACGAGCGATGATAAAAAAATTGTTAGTTGCTAATCGTGGGGAAATCGCCGTTCGCATTATTCGTGCTTGTAAAGAACTTGGAATTGAAACGGTGGCTGTGTTTTCAGAAGCGGACCGAGAAGCACTTCACGTTCAACTAGCCGATGAAGCGTATTGTATCGGACCAACAGCTTCGAAGGATAGTTATTTAAACTTTACAAACATTATGAGCGTCGCAACGTTAACCGGTTGCGATGCCATTCATCCAGGATATGGATTTTTAGCCGAAAACGCTGCGTTTGCCGAGCTTTGTCGCGAGTGCAATATTACGTTTGTCGGTCCGAGTCCGGAAGCGATTACAAAAATGGGAATTAAAGATATCGCTCGCGAAACGATGCGAGAAGCAGGCGTGCCGATTGTTCCTGGTTCGAAAGGAATTATTGAAAGCATGGATGAGGCGATGGCCCTCGCTAACGAAATCGGCTATCCTGTCATTATTAAAGCGACAGCCGGCGGTGGCGGAAAAGGTATTCGCGTCGCAAGAAATGAGCAAGAGTTAGTAAAAGGCATTACGATTACACAACAAGAAGCGGCGACAGCATTCGGCAATCCAGGAGTATACATTGAAAAATATATCGAAGATTTTCGTCATGTCGAAATTCAAGTTCTTGCTGATTCGTACGGAAATGTTATTCATTTGGGAGAGCGCGATTGTTCGATTCAACGTCGCTTGCAAAAACTTGTAGAAGAAGCACCATCTCCAGCGCTTGATGAAGAAACGCGGAAACGAATGGGCGAAGCTGCTGTAAAAGCTGCCCAAGCTGTTCAATATACAGGAGCAGGAACGGTGGAATTCATTTTTGACCATAAAGCGAAGAAATTTTACTTTATGGAAATGAATACGCGCATTCAAGTGGAGCATCCTGTCACGGAATTGATTACAGGAGTCGACTTAATTAAAGAGCAAATTCGTGTTGCCTCCGGAGAAAAGTTATCGCTTACTCAGGAAGAAGTCACTTTTAACGGATGGGCGATTGAATGCCGGATTAACGCGGAAAATCCAGAGAAAAACTTTATGCCGTCACCGGGACGAATTAACATGTATCTTCCACCGGGTGGATTAGGAGTGCGCGTCGATTCGGCCGCTTATCCTGGCTATATGATTCCACCTTATTACGATTCGATGATTGCGAAATTAATTGTGCATGCTCCTACGAGAGAAGAAGCGATTGCGCGGATGAAACGAGCATTAAGCGAATTTGTTATCGAAGGGATTCATACAACGATTCCTTTTCACTTAAAATTATTAGAGCACGAAAAATTTGTGCAGGGAGACTTTAATACAAAGTTTCTCGAATTATATGATGTCATGAAATCATCATAATGGAGGTGCTGAAATGTCAGAGCATGTATTTGAAATGGAGCAAGAGCATAGCGGGCTAGGAAAGGTGGAAATTGCTCCGGAAGTCATTGAAGTGATTGCGGGGATTGCGGCAAGCGAGGTTGACGGTGTTGCCCAAATGCGCGGAAATTTTGCGGCTGGCGTCGTCGAACGGTTTGGAAAGAAAAATCATGGAAAAGGCGTTAAAGTCGAAGTAAAAGAAGAAGGAGTAGCGATTGATATTTACTGCCTTATCCAGTTCGGTGTGTCCATTCCAAGCGTTGCGAAAAAAATTCAAGAAAACGTTCGTCAAGCATTATTTAATATGACAGGCTTGGAAACGAGCGAAATTAATGTTCACGTCGTCGGTATTCAATTTGATACGACGAAACAAGGGCAAGAAATCGAGCAATAAACGTGCGCAAAAAGTGCTAGTGCAAAGGGGCTATGTGCCCCTTTGTTTTTTTGTAAAAAGTTTGGTATCTTAATTTCACGAATCGATTGTAACTGTTGTAAGAAAAAAACGACTATTTTGTGTATTCTACTAATGATTTGTACGGATTATAGTATCGTTTATCGCGAAAATATGGTATTATCATCACATGAATGTTCGACAATTTTCTTGTAAAGGAGTTAAAGAGATGAAGCGACATACAGCGAGAGAAAAAGCATTACAAGCGCTCTTCCAAATCGATGTCGGTCATATCGCACCGGAAGAGGCGATTCGAAATGTAGTAAACGAAGACGAAATCGATCCGTTTCTTCAGCAACTCGTTTTTGGCGTCGTCGAGCATCAAACCGAAATTGATGAACTATTGCGCAACAATCTTGAAAAATGGACATTAGAGCGTGTGGCGAACGTCGATCGAGCGATTTTACGAATGGCGACATATGAAATGAAATACGTGGACGATGTTCCAGTCAAAGTAAGTTTGGATGAAGCGATTGAATTAGCCAAAAAATTTAGCGATGACAAATCAAGCCGTTTCATTAATGGCGTGCTTTCAAAAGTGAAAGACGCATTACACATTACTGAATAACGATAAGAAGGAGAAGGGGAGTTGGAACGATGACAGCACAAATCATTAGTGGTACAGAGTTAGCAAAAGAAAAGCGGGCGCAATTAGCAAAAGAAGTACAACAATTAAAAAGCGAAGGAATTGAACCGGGACTTGCGGTTATTCTTGTTGGTGACAATCCAGCATCGCATTCGTATGTAAAAGGAAAACAAAAAGCATGTGCAGAAGTCGGCATTCGTTCGACACTGTTAACATTTCCTGAAACAATTACCGAGTCATTTTTATTAGAACAAATCGAACGACTCAATGAAGACCCATCGATTCACGGCATCTTAGTACAACTCCCACTTCCAAACCATATTAACGAACTAAAAGTCATTGAAAAAATCGCGCCAGAGAAAGATGTTGATGGTTTCCATCCGATTAATATCGGGCGAATGATGGTTGGTCAAAAAGCATTTCTTCCGTGTACACCGTATGGCATTTTATTTATGGTTCAGTCACTTGGTGTTGATATTGCGGGAAAACACGTCGTCGTTGTCGGACGTAGCAACATTGTCGGCAAGCCAGTCGGGCAATTATTTTTACGCGAACATGCGACGGTGACGTATTGCCACTCGAAAACAAAGAATTTAGCAGAGGTCACTCGTCAGGCAGATATTTTAATCGTTGCTGTCGGTAAAGCATGTCTCATTGGTGCAGAACATGTGAAAGAAGGAGCGATTGTCATCGATGTTGGTGTCAATCGATTAGAAGATGGCAAACTATGCGGTGATGTCAAGTTCGATGAAGTGAAAGAAGTAGCAAGCTATCTTACTCCTGTCCCAAAAGGAGTCGGACCTATGACGATTACGATGTTGCTCCATAATACGATTGAAGCAGCACGAGAACATGCTTATCGCCAAGTTCAGCAATAAGTGAGGGTTATCTGTGGCAGAAGTAAAATATGTAACCGTTACGGCGCTAACCAAATACATTAAGCGCAAATTTGAAGTCGATCCCCATTTACAAGATTTGTGGATTAAAGGGGAAATTTCTAATTTTACGTACCACTCACGCGGGCATATGTACTTTACGCTCAAAGACGAAAATGCCCGCATTCAAGCGGTGATGTTTGCCGGTTATAATCGTTATTTAGCCTTTCGACCGGAAAATGGAATGAACGTGCTTGTTCGCGGGGAAATTTCTGTGTATGAGCCGAGCGGGAATTATCAAATTTACGTGAAAGAAATGCAGCCCGAAGGAATCGGGAATTTATATTTAGCCTATGAACAGTTAAAAAAACGTCTTGAAGCAGAAGGATTATTTTCTCCGGAGCATAAAAAACCGATTCCGCTATTTCCGCGTTATATCGGTGTTGTTACTTCTCCAACAGGTGCGGCGATTCGCGATATTGTCACGACGATTCGTCGCCGTTATCCGCTCGCAACGATCATTTTATTCCCAACGCTTGTTCAAGGCGAGCATGCGCCAGCCTCTATTGTTCGTTCGATTGAAAAAGCGAATGAATTAGGCTATATCGACGTGCTTATCGTTGGACGGGGTGGGGGATCGATTGAAGAATTGTGGGCGTTCAATGAAGAAAGTGTCGCTCGGGCGATTTTCGCCTCCAATATCCCCATTATTTCTGCGGTCGGTCACGAGACAGATTTTACGATTGCTGATTTTGTGGCAGACTTGCGAGCACCAACGCCAACGGGTGCAGCGGAGTTAGCTGTACCGCATGTGACCGAGTTAGTAGAGCGAATCTCGCAGCGGAATGTACGATTGATTCGGGCTATGAAAGAAAAGATGGCGATGGAGTCTGAACGACTTGCTCGCTTGCAAAAATCGTATGCGTTTCGTTATCCGAAAAAATTGTACGAACAAAAAGAGCAACAATTAGATTCTCTTCTTGAACGGCTAGAGCGGCAAACGGAGCGCCTGATAGAAAGAAAGCGTGAGCGATTCGAGCAGCTTCAACTAAAGCTGCAAACGCATCATCCGGCGGAACAATTATCCAAGATGGTAGAAAAACAACAAATGCTCACGAAATCATTAGAAAAGGAAATGCAGGCACTCCTAAAGCAAAAGCAATTACAATTTACGGCGCTTCTCTCTCAATTGCACGTCTTAAGCCCGCTGAAAATCATGGAGCGTGGGTATAGCTTAGTTTATAATGAAAAAGAGGAACTCGTAAAAAGCATTCATCAAATTCAGCCGGGAGATGCGATTCAAGTGCGCCTGCAAGACGGGCGTCTCGATTGTTACGTGTGGGGAATGGAGGAGGAACGTTTGCATGAATGAAGATAAAGAGTTAACGTTTGAAGAAGCGATGATGAAACTTGAAGAAATCGTTGAAAAATTAGAAGAAGGAAACGTTCCGCTTGAACAAGCGATTTCCTTTTTTCAAGAAGGAATGAGGCTTTCGAAATTTTGCCATGATAAATTGCAGCATGCAGAAAAACAAATGGAATACATTTTGCGAGAAGATGGACAACTAGCGCCTTTCTCCATTCAGGAGGAGGAATAAGACGTTGAAAGCAACAAACGTTGAACAGTTTTTGCGCGAAAACAAACAGCGTGTTGAAAAAGCACTCCCTGTCTATATCGAAAAATTGCGCGCGCCAAAAACGCTGAAACAAGCGATGGCTTATTCGCTCGAAGCGGGCGGTAAACGCATTCGTCCGTTGCTTGTTTTTGCTACGTTACACGCGTTTGGCAAAGATGTAGAAGTAGGTTTACCTGTCGCATGCGCCATCGAAATGATTCATACGTATTCATTAATTCACGATGATTTGCCGAGCATGGATAACGATGACTTGCGGCGCGGCAAGCCAACGAACCATAAAGTGTTTGGTGAGGCGATGGCGATTTTAGCAGGTGACGGTCTGCTTACGTACAGTTTTCAAGTCATTGCCGAGATGAAGGATGCGACGGTGACAGCGGAAACAAAACTAAAACTCATTGACGAACTCGCAAAAGCCGCGGGACCTGAAGGAATGGTCGCCGGGCAAGTAGCCGATATGGAAGGAGAAGGAAAACAGCTGTCGCTTGAGCAATTAGAATATATTCATCGCAATAAAACAGGGAGAATGCTGCAATATAGCGTGTTAGCGGGAGCGTTATTAGCGGGGGCGAGCGAGGAGCAGCTAAATCAGCTTGATTTATTTGCTTTTCATTTAGGGCTTGCGTTTCAAATTCGCGATGATATTCTCGATATTGAAGGCTCAGAAGAAAAAATAGGAAAACGAGTTGGAAGCGACCTAGAAAATGAGAAGGTGACATATCCTTCCTTGTTAACGCTTGATGGAGCGAAAGAAAAGCTTTTATACCATATCAATGAAGCGAAACGTTGTTTGCAAGCCGCGCGAGTAAACGATGACGTATTACGTTATATTTGTGATTTAGTCGCTACCCGCGACCATTAATTTGGTTCATCATTGTCGATTTTTTGTTCTTATGCTATATTGAAAAAATGGAGAGAATGTTTGGAAGGTATGCCGTTATCACGTCTGTGTTAGCGGCTCTTTTTTCGCTTATGCCGGAAATCCAACCGGGCATTTTTCTTTATTCATTTATTATGTATAATAATAAATAATATCTGTATTATATCGGCGTGATCAAAGTGAATGATAAAACGAAAGCGAGTGATCTCGTTTGGATGTAACAAAAATTAAAAATCCGCGCTTTTTAAAATCGATGTCAACAAAAGAGCTCATTCAATTGAGTGCGGATATTCGCCAATTTCTCATTGAAAAACTGTCGAAAACAGGCGGGCATATCGGTCCGAATCTAGGGGTTGTCGAACTGACCATTGCCCTTCATAAAGTATTTGATAGCCCGAAAGATAAATTTTTATGGGACGTTGGTCATCAATCGTATGTTCATAAAATTTTAACGGGACGTGCCAGTGAGTTCGATACGTTACGACAATACAAAGGTCTTTGTGGATTTCCGAAACGAAGCGAAAGCGAACATGACGTGTGGGAAACAGGTCATAGCTCCACTTCTTTATCAGCAGCAATGGGAATGGCCATCGCTCGCGATTTAAAAGGAACGAATGAATATATTATTCCGATTATTGGCGATGGAGCGTTAACGGGTGGAATGGCGCTTGAAGCGCTAAACCATATCGGACATGAGAAAAAAGATATGATCGTCGTCTTAAACGATAATGAAATGTCGATCGCTCCAAACGTTGGTGCTCTTCATAATGTACTTGGTCGCTTGCGCACGGCTGGGAAATACCAATGGGTAAAAGATGAACTAGAAATGCTGTTGAAAAAAATTCCTGCTGTTGGTGGCAAGCTTGCGGCGACGGCGGAACGCCTGAAAGACAGCTTAAAATATTTACTTGTTTCCGGCGTTTTTTTTGAAGAATTAGGATTTACGTATCTCGGTCCTGTTAATGGGCATGATTTTGATGATTTGTTTGAGAATTTGAATTATGCAAAGAAAATTAAGGGACCGGTTTTGCTTCATGTGATAACGAAAAAAGGAAAAGGATATTATCCGGCGGAAAATGATAAAGTTGGAACATGGCATGGTACCGGTCCATATAAAATTGAAACAGGTGATTTTTTAAAACCGATTGATCATGCACCATCCTGGAGCGAGTTAGTGAGTGAAACAGTACGAAAATTAGCTCGTACGGACAAACGCATCGTGGCCATTACACCAGCGATGCCAGTTGGTTCAAAATTAGAAGGATTTGCAAGCGAGTTCCCCGACCGCATGTATGACGTGGGAATCGCGGAACAGCATGCGACGACGTTAGCAGCTGGATTAGCAACACAAGGCATGAAGCCGTTTTTAGCGATTTATTCCACTTTTTTACAACGGGCGTACGACCAAGTCGTTCACGATGTCTGTCGCCAAAATTTAAACGTATTTTTCGCCATTGACCGCGCGGGGTTAGTCGGTGCGGACGGAGAAACGCATCAAGGTGTATTTGACATTGCGTTTTTAAGACATGTACCGAATATTGTCGTTATGATGCCAAAAGATGAAAACGAAGGTCAACATATGGTGTATACAGCGATTCAATATGACGACGGGCCGATTGCGCTTCGTTTTCCGCGCGGCAACGGTTTAGGCGTAAAACTCGATGAAGAACTAAAACAAATCCCAATCGGTACGTGGGAAGTATTACGCGAAGGTCGGGATATTGCGATTTTAACGTTTGGCACAACGATTCCAATGGCGTTAGAAGCGGCGGAAAAATTAGCGAAAGACAATGTTTCTGTCAAAGTAATTAACGCTCGCTTTATTAAGCCGATGGATGAGACGATGCTTCATGAATTGTTCCAAAGCGACATGCCGATTTTGACAATTGAAGAAGCGGTACTGCAAGGCGGTTTTGGCAGTGCGGTGCTTGAGTTTGCCCATGATCATGGCTATCATCAAGCTGTGATTCATCGCATGGGAATTCCTGACCGTTTTATTGAACATGGCAGCGTCAAAGAATTGCTGCAAGAAATCGGTTTAACGACAGCGCATGTCGTTGACCGAGTAAAAACGATCATACCAAGAAAACAAAAAAGGGCATGAGAGATGAAAGGAAAAAAAGAACGACTCGATGTATTATTAGTCGAACGAGGATTAGCAGAAACACGTGAAAAAGCGAAACGCGCGATAATGGCTGGGCTTGTGTATTCAAATGAAATTCGCTTAGACAAGCCCGGTGAAAAAGTTCCGGTGGACCTTCCGCTTACTATTAAAGGGGACGTATTGCCTTACGTAAGCCGTGGTGGTTTAAAGCTTGAAAAAGCATTAAAAACGTTCAACGTAAGCGTAAAAGATAAAATAATGCTAGATATCGGTGCTTCCACCGGTGGCTTTACGGATTGCGCATTGCAGCATGGAGCGAAAATGTCGTATGCACTCGATGTTGGATATAATCAATTAGCTTGGAAACTGCGCCAAGATGAACGGGTTGTCGTGATGGAGCGAACGAATTTTCGTTATGTCACGCCCGCTCATTTTACAAAAGGGCTTCCAGAGTTTGCGACGATTGACGTATCATTCATTTCGCTCAAACTCATTTTGCCGGTACTAAAAACGGTACTTGTTCCTAGAAGTGATGTAGTTGCGTTAGTCAAACCACAATTTGAAGCAGGAAGAGAGCACGTTGGAAAAAAAGGAATCGTTCGTGATGCAAACGTGCATGAAACAGTCCTTACCACCATCATTGAATTCGCGCTTCATGAAGGTTATGATGTTCTCGATTTATCGTATTCACCGATTACCGGTGGAGATGGAAATATCGAATTTTTGCTTCATCTTCGCTGGGATGGAGAAAAAGAAATCGGGGAAAATCAGTTGTCAAAGCAACCGAGTGAAGTGGTCAAACAAGCGCATGGCGAATTAAAAGCCACCCCAGATCATTCAAGGGAATAACAAAATCGTTATTCCCATTTTTATGATACAACTATCATGACAATCGTGCGAGGTGTTAAATTTGAACAAAGGACAAAGGCATATTAAAATTCGCGAAATTATTACGAATCACGAGATTGAAACGCAAGATGAGTTAGTTGATATGCTCAAACAAGCAGGCTTTAATGTTACGCAAGCAACGGTTTCAAGGGATATTAAAGAATTGCAGCTTGTGAAAGTGCCGATGATGAATGGACGATATAAGTATAGTCTTCCTGCCGACCAACGTTTTAACCCATTGCAAAAATTAAAACGCGCGTTGATGGACGCGTTCGTAAAAATTGATGGAGCAGGTCATTTGCTTGTCATGAAAACATTGCCAGGAAATGCCCATGCAATTGGCGCATTACTTGACAACCTCGATTGGGATGAAATCGTTGGTACGATTTGCGGGGACGATACATGCTTAATCATTTGCCGGACGACAGAAGATACGGAAAAAATTTCAAAACGTCTATTAGAAATGTTATAAAAAAAGGGGTGATTCCACGTTGCTAGCGGAATTATCCATTAAAAATTTTGCCATTATCGAATCATTATCGATTTCATTTGATAAAGGATTAACGGTGTTAACAGGGGAAACTGGCGCAGGGAAATCGATTATTATTGATGCGATTCATTTGCTTATTGGCGGTCGCGGTTCAGCCGAATTCGTCCGCTATGGCGAGGAACGTGCGGAAATCGAAGGATTGTTTTTATTAGACGATGAAACTCATCCATGTTATGAAAAGTGCGCTGAGGTTGGTATCGACATTAGCGAAGGAATGGTCGTATTACGTCGGGAAATTTCTGTGAATGGTAAAAGCGTCTGCCGCGTCAACGGAAAATTAGTGACGATGGCGGTTTTGCGAGATATTGGCGCCACCCTTGTCGACATTCATGGACAACATGAGCACCAAGAGCTGATGGATCCAAGTCGTCATCTCCCTTTGCTTGATGAGTACGGAGGTAAGGAAATTGCTACGGCGCTAGAAGAGTATCGTGCCGTATATGAAAAATATGAGCAGCTAAAAAAACAGTTGCAAAAATTAAATGAAAATGAGCAACAAATGGCCCATCGCCTTGATTTGTTAACGTTTCAACTAGACGAAATTCAAAAAGCGAACCTACAAGCAAACGAAGATGAGCAGTTGATGGAAGAAAAAGTAAAAATTATGAACTTCCAAAAAATTTATGAGGCGTTAAAACATAGCTATGAAGCATTATATGGTGAGCAGCGTGGACTCGATTGGGTTGGGCTTGCGATGAGCCATTTAGATGATGTGACCCATATCGATCACACGTTAAAAGAAGCGTATGAAACAATTGCTAACAGTTATTATTTGCTTGAGGAAATCGCTTATAAATTGCGTGATGAGCTGGAACAATTAGAATATGACCCAGAGCGTCTTGATTTCATTGAAGGACGCCTTAATGAAATTAACCATTTAAAACGAAAATACGGGCAAACGGTGACGGATATTTTACAATATGCGGAAAAAATTGCGGAAGAAATCGACACGATTCAAAACCGGGAAACGCATATTCATCAGCTCCAAAAAGAGCTGCAGTCTGTGACGGAAGATTTGCTCATTGAAGCGAAAAACGTCACGAACGTCCGCATCAAATACGCCAAAACGCTAATCGATCATATTCATCAAGAGCTAAAGGATTTATACATGGATAAAACACAGTTTGACATTGTCTTTGAGAAGCGAGAAGGGTCATTAGACGCTCCATTGCTCGATGGAGTGCCGGTGAAGTTTCACGAAGACGGTGTTGATGTCGTTGAATTTTATATTTCAACCAATGTCGGTGAGCCGTTAAAACCGCTGGCGAAAGTTGCTTCGGGTGGAGAATTATCGCGAATCATGTTAGCGTTGAAAAGCATTTTCTCTAAACATCAAGGAGTAACGTCGATTATTTTTGACGAAGTCGATACAGGCGTTAGCGGCCGTGTGGCGCAAGCGATTGCCGAAAAAATTTATCGTGTTTCCGTTGGCTCTCAAGTGCTTTGCATTTCTCACTTACCACAAGTAGCAGCAATGGCTGATACGCATTTATTCATTTCGAAAGAGACGGTTGGAAATCGTACAAAAACATCGGTCAAAGCGCTTACAGAAGAAGAAAAAATTAAAGAAATTGGGCGAATGATTTCTGGGGTCGAAATTACAGAATTAACGAAAGAGCATGCAAAAGAGCTGCTTGAATTAGCAACAAAAATCAAAGGATGAAAGGCTATCCATTATGGGTAGCTTTTTTTATGGTCAAAACGATTATATTTATGTCGATTAAGGCAAAATTAAAACTGTAGCCACTTTTTGAAGGTGTAGGTGGGAGCGAGGAGAGTGAAAAGGTTTGAACGCAGAAACAATAAGAAAAATGATGGGGGTCTTTCTCCTTGTTTCATTTGTTATGATTAGTATGTCAAAGCCGATGAAAGAGTATTTCCGCATTCCAAAACAAATCGTAATGTTTGAAGGTGAGAAGCTGCGTTTCGCTTCTGCACTTCCGGTTCATGGAACGATTAAAGACTCTCCCCATTCGATACAAGTCGAAAAAACAGGTGATTCACTTTCTGTCGAGGCAAAACAAAGCGATGAGAAGCAAATGATTTTAGATATGGCAGGAATGCCGATTAAACAAATTGACGTAAAGGTACTCCCGAGCTTAAAAGTCATTCCAGGTGGACAGTCCATCGGTGTAAAGTTAAATACATTAGGAGTTCTTGTCGTTGGATATCATCTTGTCGAAACGGAAGATGGAAAAAAATCGCCGGGAGAAATTGCTGGTATTCAAGTGGGAGATATGATTACGAACGTTAATGGGAAAAGAATTGAAAATATGAGCGATCTTTCTCCGTTTATTGAAGAAGCAGGAAAAACGGGAAAACCACTCAATTTACAACTTCTTCGTGACAATCGCTCCGTGGCGACAAAGTTAACTCCATTAAAGGATAAACATGACCACGCTTATCGCATTGGCTTATATATCCGCGATTCAGCTGCTGGTATTGGAACAATGACGTTTTTTGATCCCGTTTCTAAAAAATATGGAGCTCTTGGACATGTGATTTCTGACATGGATACGAGAAAGCCGATCGTTGTCCAAGATGGGCAAATTATGAAATCGACGGTTACTTCGATTGAAAAAGGAAGTAGCGGTAATCCTGGTGAGAAATTAGCGAGATTTTCAAGCGATAAAGAAGTGATCGGGAACATTACGAATAATAGTCCGTTTGGCATTTTCGGCACATTATCGAAACCGATTCACAACGGAGTATTTGATAAGCCAATTCCGATTGCCTTATCGCATCAAGTGAAAGAAGGACCAGCAAAAATTTTGACAGTTGTCGAAGATGATAAAGTTGAGGCGTTTGATATTGAAATCGTTAGTACGATTCCGCAAAAATTCCCAGCTACAAAAGGGCTCGTCATTCGCGTCACCGACCCTCGTCTTCTGAAAAAGACAGGGGGAATTGTTCAAGGAATGAGTGGAAGTCCAATTATTCAAGATGGGAAATTAATTGGTGCTGTGACGCACGTATTTGTGAACGATCCGACGTCAGGATATGGAGTGCATATTGAATGGATGTTACACGAAGCAGGGATTGATATATACGAAAAATCAACACAAAAGGCGAGTTAACCAAAAGCTCGCCTTTTGGCTGTCAAAAAAAAATAAGAAAAAAGTCAATATTTTTTCTTTCTTTGCATAGATATTTGTTGAATCATTCGATAAAATAAATAACGTAAAGATTTTTCGACAAAGAAACGAACAAAAATCCGTCGAATTTAGGTGGTTTTTGATGAATTTTTTTAAAATACTTATTTTTTGAAAAATTAAAGGATTTTTGATTGCAATGTCGAATTCATTAGGTAGAATATTACATAGAAATGAAAAAAATGAGACGAATTGGAAGTGGGGAGGAAGATTTTCTTGAATAAGATTAAAGTGTGCATTGCGGATGATAACCGTGAATTAGTAAATTTGTTAGAAGAGTATATTTCTCACCAAAACGATATGGAAGTTATTGGTGTTGCTTATAATGGGCAAGACTGCTTATATATGTTGGAAGAAAAGCATCCCGATATATTATTATTAGACATCATTATGCCTCATTTGGATGGTTTAGCTGTGCTGGAAAAAATGCGTATGAAAAAGGAAAAACAGCCAAATGTCATTATGCTAACAGCGTTTGGCCAAGAGGATGTCACAAAAAAAGCGGTTGACTTAGGCGCTGCTTATTTTATTTTAAAGCCATTTGATATGGAAAATTTAGTTCACCATATTCGCCAAGTACATGGAAAAGCAACGCCGCTTGTGAAAAAAGCGTCAACTTCGTACCAAGCGCGCGAAAGCAAGCCGAAAAACTTAGATGCAAGCATCACCAGCATCATTCATGAAATTGGCGTACCGGCACATATTAAAGGATATTTATATTTACGAGAAGCGATTTCAATGGTGTATAACGATATTGAGCTGCTTGGTTCGATCACGAAAGTTCTTTACCCAGATATTGCTAAAAAATATAATACAACTGCCAGCCGCGTCGAGCGGGCGATTCGCCATGCGATTGAAGTCGCTTGGAGCCGTGGCAATATTGAATCAATTTCCTCCTTATTCGGCTATACTGTAAGCATGTCCAAAGCAAAACCTACAAATAGCGAATTCATCGCAATGGTAGCGGATAAATTGAGACTGGAGCATAAAGCTTCTTGAAAGCGCTAAAATCAATGGTTTGAATGGTGTAGTAAAAACTTCCATATTCACACCAGTGACCAATAAATTTCTTATCTATACCCATAAATTCGGAATTAAATATCAACTAATAAAAAACACTTTCAGATTTTATTGACTAAATAAAATCTGGAGGTGTTTTTTATTTTGAACGATTTAAACACACACCTTGATAACTTTTTGCTTTATTGTGATTCAAAAAATTTATCCCGAAAAACACTTGCCAGTTATCAGCAAACTTTACAACTGTTCCTTATTTTTCTTGAACGTGAATGTAAAATCACAAGTATTGACAAGGTGAAGTCGGTTCATATTCGGCAGTACGTTAAATATTTACGTGAGCGTGGGAAGTATACGGTTGTCGCAAATGAAAAAAGCAAAGAAATTAATTATCCCGACAGACGAAATGACGTGGGGAAGAAAATTAGCGACACAACTATTGCTAATTATCTACGAAATATCAAAGTGTTTTTTAACTTTCTGTATCAAGAACGTGAAATTAAAGCGAATCCGTGTGAGAACATCGAGAACATTAAACCACAACGTAAGAAAAAACCTTTGTTGACAAGAGAGGAAATTCAAAAGGTACTTAACGCAATGGATACAACAACCTTCTATGGCTATCGTACATGGATTCAAACTAGGTTGATTCTTGATACAGGCATACGAGCAAGTGAGTGCTGTGCGTTACGTCCTGAACACGTGGATTTTGATACGAAATCAATACTAATCGAAAATCCAAAAAACCGACAACAAAGATATGTTTACTTCTCATACAAAATGTCCACCGATTTAAAGCGTTGGATGAAGTATCGAGATCGTTTTTCTGATAGTCCATATCTTTTTCCAACGACACGAGGGACGCAATTAGACGTTAGAAATTTTGAACGTGCGCTGCGTGAAACAGGAAGAAAAGTTGGCGTTGAAATACATCCACATCAACTAAGAAATAATTTTGCTAAATATTACCTGTTGAATGGAGGCGATTGGGTTTCACTATCTCGGATTTTGGGGCATTCAAGTGCTGAGGTTACGCAAAAAGCTTATCTTGATTTTACAGATCAAGAAATTGGCAGGAAATATCAAAAACATTCGCCTTTAAACCATCTCGATATTTAAAAGGAATTGTTAGTATGGCACTAGCAGATTATAAAATTAGAATTGTAGCAAATGCTTGTATCACAAGATACGACAGAGGAGAAAAAGACATCATCGCAGTTGTCAACAGCTATAACTTGAATCAAGAAGATAAGGACCTTGTACTTGCGCGCATTTTTTCTTTACGGAATGACATTGAAGCAACTGTTCAATAAGATGGTTGTTTTACCTAAAAAGGTGGTGAAACATGAAACCGGTTCGAATTTTATCACCGACACTTGACCTTTTAGCCGAAATCGACAACTATGAATCTCTTATATTCACAAGACGATGGCACGAAGTTGGGGAGTTTGAGCTTCGAATTAACCGATACAAACAGCATACAGAGCTTCTCCAACGTGGCAATTTGATTATGCTCGGCTCTCATCGAAACAAAGTTGGCATTATTCGTCATAGGGAAATTGAGCTTGATGAGAACGGCAAGAAAACAGAAAACTGGCTCGTGAAAGGCATTGCGTTGAAAGGAGTCGTTGCTCAGCGCCTTACAGTTCCTCCTGCCAACGACAGTCACGACAGAGCAAATGGTCCGGCTGAAACGGTCATGAAGCATTACGTGAACAATCACATTGTCAATCCGATTGATGTGAAACGAAAAATTGACATGCTCGCTCTTGCTTCTGACCAGCAGCGCGGTTCACAAATCAGTTGGGAATCACGTTTCAAAAAACTCGACGATGAGCTCGTTGAAATCTCGAAAGCAAGCGGTCTTGGATGGGATGTTATTCTCGACTTCCAACAGAAAAAATGGATATTCGATGTATTTGAGGGGAGGGATTTAACCGTCAATCAATCGGTTAACCCTCCTGTTATTTTTAGCCCGCAGTTTGAATCGTTGAAGCAATTAGCCTTTGTAGAGTCTGATTATAACTACAAAAATTTTGGCTACATCGCTGGCCAAGGAGAGGGAGCTGATCGCCGAGTTGTTGAAGTTGGAGAAGCCGAAGGGTTATCCCGAATAGAAACATTCATTGATGCTAGAGATGTAGCGGAGCAAGACGAAAATCAGCAGGCACTCCCAGAAGCTGAAATCATCGCAAAATTACAACAGAGAGGACAACAAAAGCTTTCGGAGTTCGCTGAGGAATTTTTTCTCGAGGGGCAAGTTCTCACGAATTCGCCTTTTGTCTACGAAAAGGACTATAACCTTGGCGACATTGTTACAATCCAAAACAGAGAATGGGGCGTAACACGTGATGCGCGCATAACCGAGATAAAAGAAATTTATGAGCCGGGCGGTTTTCAAATCGAAGCGACTTTTGGAGAGAGCCGGCCAACGCTGGTGAAAAAATTGAAACAGGAATTGAATCAAATCAGTGCAGAAGTCCGAAAATAGGGCTTTTTTATTTTGTTTAGAAGGGTGGAGATAAAATGGAGCATCGTATTGAAAGACTCGAAGCAGATATGGCAGACGTAAAAACACGTCTCGCTGTTGCAGAAGCAAACATCAAGGACATGCGCGATGATATCCGTGCGATTAAAGACGATACAAAATGGCTACGACGAACGATCACGAACGCAATTATTGTGTCAGTGGTCGGCGGAATCGTAGCCATTATTTTTGCCGCGTTGAAAGGAGGTTCGTAAGATGGAAGCTATTCTTTCAGTTGAATTTACCGCGTATGTTGCTCTAGCTGTAGTTTTATACGCGATTCGACAAGCAACCAATTTGTCCAATCGCTACATTCCTGTCGTTGCGCTTGTCCTAGGCATTGCATATGCTACATTTGAAGCGACAACATTCGACTCATCTGTACTACTTAGGGGAATTCAGTATGCTTTATATGGCATTGGTTCCGTTGCTAGTGTGAAATATACACTTGAGAAAGGAGAGGATAGATAATGGTACGCATTGTTCTTGACGCGGGGCATGGCGGACATGATCCTGGCGCAGTGGCTAACGCATTGAAGGAGAAAGACCTTACACTTACAATTACAAAGCACATCGGACGTATGTTGTCCGAATACGAAGGCGTTGAGGTATTCTATACTCGCACCGATGACCGTTTTCTAGAGTTGGAGGAACGAGCCGAAATCGCGAACAGATTAAACGCCGATTTCTTCTGTTCCGTTCACATTAACTCTGGTGGTGGCACAGGCTTTGAATCGTTCATCTTCAACAATCCAGATGCCAAAACAATCGTATATCAGAACGTTATTCATGCGGAAATCATGAAAGCAATAGGCAACGTTAAAGACAGAGGAAAGAAACGTGCAAACTACGCTGTATTGCGTGAAACGAAGATGCCGGCCATTTTGACAGAGAATCTTTTCATTGATAACCCAAATGATGCAGCAAAATTGAAATCCGAACAGTTTCTTCTCCAGATTGCATATGGCCATGTGAACGGTCTTGCGAAAGCGTTCGGCTTGAAGAAAAAAGCAAAATCGCAACCGAAAGAAAATGAGACAGAAAAGAAATTGTATCGTGTGCAAGTCGGTGCTTTTTCTGACAGAGAAAATGCCGAACGACTCGCAGAAGAGCTGAAAAAGAAGGGATACCCAGCTGTTATCGTGTAATTCCCCTGCCGTTTGGCAGGGCTTTTCTTATTTGGCTCTTTTCTAAAAGATTGTTGCTATTGGTCACAAAGGAAATAAAGAGAATTTATACAAAATCATCCCCATATTTCTGTTGATACGCTTTGTCAATCATTAAACCTGTTATTCGCCTACATTCCCAACGACCATAATGGCTCCGATTCATCACATAACACCTCATTTTTCCAATAACATCTTGACTTTTTATATAAAATACGAGAACATATATTCGTATATAAAACGTATGTTCGTAATTTTGGTGGAGGGGTGTATAAAATAACATGCTGTTTGATGTGTCACTGCTTCCCGACAACAATATGCTTTGTGTTGATATGAAGAGTTTTTACGCTAGTTGTGAGTGTGTCGA
The DNA here is from genome assembly GCA_041920415.1 of Anoxybacillaceae bacterium. Taxonomy (GTDB): domain Bacteria; phylum Bacillota; class Bacilli; order Bacillales; family Anoxybacillaceae; genus JBHGYD01. The sequence goes on along the minus strand of JBHGYD010000050.1, from coordinate 338 downwards.
TCATGGGTTAGACCCACTTAATGACTATGTGGTCGTGGTGGCTGATAAAAACCGGAGTGGAAGTGTGGTATTGGCTGCGTCTCCGAAAATGAAGCAAGATTACGGAATCAAAACAGGAAGCCGTCTATATGAAGTACCCCGACATTGTCGAATTCATATATTTAATGCTCGAATGAAACGCTATTTGGAAGTAAGTGTTTGGTATTATGTCAAGAAAATAGACACATAAAATGGAGAAACATTTTAACCCCTACTACCGCACTTCGTTTGGTGGCCTCTTGATAAGGAGAACGGTTGGTAAACCCTTCCCCTTATCAAGAGGATTAAGAAACCGCCAT
>JBHGYD010000045.1:0-14208 GCA_041920415.1 Anoxybacillaceae bacterium | reverse complement strand
TGATGTGGTAGTCTATTCATGAGACATGAACCTCCTTGAGAATGGTTTGGTGGCACATCTATTCTAACCAAGGAATCGGGTTCATGTCTTCTTTTTTGTTTGGATGTAAATTTATGTTAGTGAATTTGCTCATCTACAGTTTATAAGCGAAAACATTAAAGAGGAGCCTCATATTGCCGAAAATTACGTATGGTACTTTCTTTATGATGCAGAACAAAAAGGCATATATTTCGAAAAATGCTCATTAGGTGTCGAAATTCTTTCAAACATAAAAAGCTATCTTTCAGCTCTTTTCAAAGAAAGCCTTCAATACTTAAATATTCGTTCAGAAATCGAGCAGAGCTTAGAACATGTAGAATTATACGGGGATTTTTATGAACTATCACTTGAATTCATAAGTTTATTGCAGAATGGGCAAATTACAAATTGGAGAAGGCTATTAGTGCTTTTACGATCTAAGATGGTCGGCTGCAATATTTACTCTACAAATACAAAGTACCAACAAGAAGCTATAGGAGCATTAATGGACTGTAAAGCCGTAACTCTTTACGAAAAAAGAGATGACCAGATGATTTGCAAAGAATATGATGGATTAACAACTCCTGAGAACTTTTCATTAGATGATGCCTCTTCTTATGTTGTGCAAACATATAATGATCATAATCATAATGAAAAGCTATACTATTCACTGGAAAAAAGAATATGCTATTTCTTGTTTAAAGTAAAGACTTATGTATTTTGCTTTCATCTGCCGCTGCTAGGAGAGTGGGATTATTATAAACTGAAGGCTTACCAAGAGCATATATTTAATGCTATACTTGAATCAAAAGGATATTCTTATTGTTACTTTATCAAAATGCTGTTAGGAGGTCTCTCAAATGAACAATTATAAAGAAAATGTAATATTAATCGCCTCCGCACCACATGGATATGGAAAAAAAGTTGTAACGAATCGTCTTAGTCAAATGAAACGTGATCATGCAAACTTACAAAATAAACTTTCCCAAATAAAAAGTTCATTTCGTCATTCAAAATAAACGCTCATGATGTAAAAAATGCTCTACTGATAGAAGGAGTAAAAGCCATTTCTTCGAATGTTTCAAATTTGCACGTTCTACAATTTCAATATTTTCAAGATAGCAGTAGGAGCCTATCTATCAACCAAAGTATTCAAGAAGAAGGTCCATTTGATCTTCTTCTTTTTTAGTTTAACTGGGGAAGATGTTTAATTGAAAAGTTTGTATCAGAAAATCGAACAGATTGAAGGAGCAATGATTGGGGATATACGCTAGGAAAGCTTTGCGACAGCCGTAAGCACTTAGCCATGAAAAAAGTACGAGGAAGCGTTGCGTTTATTTATATGAAGAACTGTATCAAAAAGAACCAGGAAATTTAGATTATCGTATAAATTAGCGGCATGTTATGGAGTGTGCGGACAGGGAGAAAAACCAAATCAATCAAGAGTCAACAGGCATTTGGGCAGTTGTGAAAAAATTTGGTCAAGTGTACGAACAAAAAAGGATTACGAACGGGCAAGAGCTTATTTCAAATACATTTTAAAACTTCGCCCAGATTATGAGTATGTGAAACGTTTTTGTTTCGTGTATTAAATATTTATAGTATGAGATTGTTATCGTACCATAGGGATGGCTGCAATATCTATGAAAAAACATCTCTCCAGCTGTCAAAAAATTTACTGATTGATTGTGTTAAATCATAAGCAATCACTGTTCGTTTGTTTTAGAGATTCTAAAAATAGAACTATGTGCTAAATAATCAAAAAAACTAAAGCAAAAATATCTTCTAAACAACCCAGTAAGCCACTGACTTGATTTTAATTTTGATAATGTTAAGGAAGTTTCTTTGTTGTGCTAACGGGTGGCGATACTTGAATTAAGAAACGCACTTTTATTCAGCTTCCCGGCGAAAGAGTGGACGAAATTTTGCCTTTATTAGCAGTAAAATAATATTTTTCGTTTCTTGTCCCTTTTGTAGCTGTTGCAGACTGTATATTTTGTTCATTCTCCTCTGAAGTAGCAGATTTTTTTGAGAAGTAACCTCGCAATCGGCTTAAAGCAAATTAAATACTGTCAATAAGGGGAACATGGCTTTTTTCTATTGAAAATGGCTATGATAGCAGTAAGAATACGGATTTGTTGTGATAAATTTCACAATAAAAGTGAAATCGTTCCCAACAGTTACAATTTATTAAAATCCATAAATTCTGCAAATTTAGTTTATAAAATAAAAACTATCTCTCCTTTATCAATCGTCCCAAAGGCATAAACAAAGAAAACATACAGATATTTATAAATTAATGTCATTCAGAGAAGTTTGATTTAATCACTCCGAATAAACGAAAAAGAGATCAAAAAACAGCTTTTCTAAACTATATGGAAGTTAATGAGCTAATAAGGAAGGGACAAAAATGAGGAAAATTTCGTTTAAATTAGGACTATTATTTTTTGTATTCGTATTAGGAATAGAAACGATTTTATTTGCGTCATTATATGTTACTCTTGTTAATTCTAGAATTAATGAGGAATTTGAGCAACTGTTAGCAAGAGGGAATAATCATCGCGATGTGTTAGAAAAAAGTTATAACCCTTCTACGTTAGAACATGTCACCATGATGGAGTCTGAAGCGGAAACGGATGTCGTTATTACAAATGAAAATGGGAAGATATTGTATTTTTCAGATCATATTTTACCATTTGCTAAAAGAATCATAAAAAAAGCAAATAAGAACATTCCCCATAGTGGAATGATTGTGCAAAAAAATTGGCAAAAAGAGTCGCATATTTCAACAGTAAGCCCGATTCGGATTAATGGCAAGATAAAAGGGTATGTCTATATGTTTCAAAATACGGATTCCATTCAAAACATGATTTATAAGTTAAAGCACCATTTCATTATGGTTGGAATTCTTTCTGTATTTTTAACGATTATCACCATTGCTTTCTTATCAAGAGTCATTACCATTCCTCTCATTCGCATGAAAGAGGCGACCGAAAAATTGAGCAAAGGTGATTTTTCTGTTCGTTTGCAAGTGAAAGGGGGGGACGAATTGGCGGAATTAGGGAAAGCCATTCAAACATTGGCGAGGGATTTAGAATACTTAAAAAAAGAAAGAAACGAATTTCTTGCCAGTATTTCTCATGAGCTTCGTACCCCTCTCACTTATGTTAAAGGATATGCTGATATAGCTAGGAGACCAAACATTGAGGAAGAAGAGAGAAATCGATATTTGTCCATTATCTATGAAGAAGCAGAGCATATACAAAAATTGGTGAAAGATCTTTTCGAATTAGCGAAGATGGATCAACATTCATTTCAAATCCATAAGGCACCTACAAACTTATGCTCTTTTTTAAAAAAATTGCATGACAAAATGCATCCTGCTTTTCAGGCTAAAAAAATGTCTCTTGTATGTTATTGTGATGGAAACATTACCGTCCATATAGATCAAAAGCATTTTGAGCAAGTGATGATAAATTTGTTAGACAATGCTTTAAAATATGCTGATCAAGGTTCTACCGTTTCTATTGATGTAAGGGCAGAGAAAAAGAACATTGTGATTATTGTTTCAGACGAAGGCAGAGGGATTCCTGAAGAGGATTTGCCTCATATTTTTGAACGGTTTTACCGAGTGGATAAATCAAGATCAAGAACCAGCGGCGGAACAGGACTGGGGCTGGCCATCGCCAAGGAAATTGTGGAAGCGCACGGAGGCTCGATTTATGCCGCAAGTGAATATGGAAAAGGAACAAACATGATCATTACATTACCGGAGGGATGAGCTTGTACACGATTTTACTGGTTGACGATGAAAAACGAATGTTAGATTTACTTGATCTTTATCTTTCACCGAAAGGATATCATTGCGTAAAGTGTGAATTAGGGTTATCAGCGATCCAGTACTTAGAACATCATCACGCTGATTTAGTGCTGTTAGATATTATGATGCCGGAGATGGATGGTTGGGAAACGTGCAAGCGAATTCGGGAATTTTCTAACGTCCCGATCATCATGGTAACGGCACGAGATCAAACAACAGATATCGTCCAAGGACTGAAAATCGGAGCGGATGACTATATTACGAAGCCATTTGACGAATCCGAGTTGCTTGCTCGAATAGAGGCTGTACTACGCCGCTCAGTAGGAAAACATTCGAAAATTGAGTTTCAAGGTTTAGTTTGGGATGAAGACCAACATAAAGTCCAATATAACAACCAACCTATTTTTCTAACACCGAAAGAGTTTGCTGTACTAGGGCTTTTTCTGAAAAATCCAAGCAGAGTGTTTAGCAGAGAACAAATCATCGTGTCATTATGGGGATATAACGCAAATACAGAAGAGCGTACAATAGACTCTCATGTAAAAAATATTAGAGAAAAGCTGAGACAAGTTGGTTTTCCGATCGATCAATTTCTGCAAACCGTTTGGGGAGTAGGATATAAATGGGAGGCATAAGGGGAGAAGAGGATGAAAGAGCAAATCATTATACTACTCAACACATATGAAAATGTTGCTTACCTTATTAGTATCATTATAAATATTTTGATCAGCATTTTAGGACTTGTACCAAGCGTTTTTCTAACGGCTGCCAATTTGACCGTGTTCGGGTTTTGGAAAGGCACCTTTTTATCTTTTGCAGGGGAAGCAATCGGAGCAATTATCTCCTTTATTTTATATCGTAAAGGATTCAAAAAGCTTTCTGAATTCAAGTTATTTTCTCACCCGAAAGTCAGACGTTTGCTTGAAGCAAAAGGTTTAGAAGCCTTTTTTCTTGTTCTATCTTTGCGGCTTCTTCCTTTTGTTCCGTCAGGAGTAGTGACCTTTGTTACAGCGATAGGAAAAACCTCCTTACTTATCTTTATGATTGCTAGCTCAATAGGGAAAATACCTGCCTTACTTTTAGAAGCCTATTCGGTTTATCAATTGATGAATTGGACATGGCAAGGTAAAGTAATATTAACATTTTTGTCTGTTTTTTTATTCCTTTTTACTTGGAAGAAAATCAATCAAAAAAAGCTCAAACCAACAAAACCTAGAGAGGTTTATGAAGAGTGACAAATATCATATCCAGAGAAACAAACTCCATAAATTCTGCAAATATTTCTGCTATAAAATGTACTATGTCTACTTCATACACAAAAAGGGGTAATCAGCAATGAAAAAAATAACGAAAGCTGTGATAATTACATCGACCATTCTTCTTTTAAGCGCTTGTTCATCATTCAATGAAAAAGAACAGACCTTTATTACTAGCAAAGATCAAGCAAAATCCAACATATCTGTTACAAATAACCCTTTCTTTAAGGAAAAAAAAGAAGGAAAGTTCGAACATTTACATGGAATCGGTTATGCAGGCAACCAAAATGTCATTTACTTTGCTACACATGAAGGTTTACTTGTTTATCAAAATAATAAGTGGTATGAAACGACTTCCAATAAACATGATTATATGGGCTTTTCTGCAACAGACGATGGATTTTATTCATCGGGGCATCCAGAAGAGGGTTCATCTCTAGGAAATCCTCTTGGTCTTGTAAAAAGTTTTGATAATGGACAAACGCTGATGAACCTAGGATTCTATAAAGAATCCGATTTTCATTACATGACAGTGGGCTATAAAAGCCATACGATTTATGTCGTTAATCAAGAAGAAAACAAAACGCTAGGACAAGGGGTATTTTATAGTAAAGACGACGGCAAAACGTGGTCGCAAAGTCAATTAAATGGTCTACCGCAAACTTCTGCAGGAACGATTGCTGCCCATCCAACGGACGAAAATATGGTCGGAATTAGTACGCCTGAAGGAATTTTCGTTTCAAAAGATAATGGAAATACGTTTGAACGGTTTACTCGAAAGCTAAATACGACGACTTTTGTCTTCCAAGAAAAATCAATTTTATTTGCTGCTGTAGAGAACAATAAGCCTATACTTATCAAACAATCATTAGATTCAAAACAGGAGGAAGTTCTTTCTGTTCCTGCACTTGATGAAAAAGACCATATCATGTATATGGCCTCTAATCCGACAAAGGAGAAGGAAATTGTGATCGCCACCATGAACAGGGATATTTTCATGACAAAAAATAATGGTGAAAGCTGGACAAGACTATCATGGTAAATAAAAAAGAAGGGTATTTTAACGCTATCCTTTAAAGAAATATACTTTTTACCGCCAATCATATCAATTGTATTTTATACCCACTACCGGTATAATGTATTTAAAAGATAATCATTGAGGTGATACCAGTGAATCAAAATCAATGTGAAAATAACAATATAAATGCCAAAATGGTTCCGCGAACCGAAGAAGAAATCGAAAGCATCATCAAGCGCTTGAAGCGTATTGAAGGGCAAGTACGCGGTGTGCAAAAGATGGTCGAGGATAATCGGTACTGTATTGATGTTTTGGTTCAAATTTCCGCGATTCAAGCCGCGCTAAACAAAGTCGGGTTGAACTTGCTGGAACGTCATGTCAATCATTGCGTTTCCAAAGCGATCCGCGAAGGAAATGGAGAAGAATCCATTCGGGAATTAATGGATGTCATTAAGCAATTCTCAAAGTAAAGGAGTGAGGAATGCTTTATGGGTGAACAAAAGCTCGTTACACTTAGGGTAACCGGCATGACATGCGCCGCTTGCTCCAATCGTATAGAGAAAGTGTTGAACAAGATGGAAGGGGTAGAGGCGAATGTCAATTTGGCGATGGAAAAAGCAACGATTAAATATGATCCATCGAAACAAAGCATAGCCGATATCCAAACGAAAATTGAGAATTTAGGGTATGGCGTTGCGACCGAAAAAGTGACACTAGATATTGAAGGTATGACATGCGCGGCATGTGCGACACGGATTGAAAAAGGGTTAAATCGTATGGAAGGCGTGACAAGCGCTGCTGTAAACTTGGCGACAAACAGTGCGGTTGTAGAATACAATGAAGGCATTACATCTGTCGAAGACATTTTAGAGAAAATCAAAAAGCTTGGGTACAAAGGGCAGATCCGAAACGAAGAACAAGATCATGCAGGTCGGAAAGAAGAGTTGCTTAAACAAAAACAACAGCAACTCGCCATTTCCATCATCTTATCGCTGCCTCTGCTTTATACGATGATTGCTCATATGCCTTTTGATATAGGTTTACCGATACCGCACATTTTGATGAATCCGTGGTTCCAGCTTCTTTTGGCTACACCCGTTCAATTCTACATCGGCGGTCCCTTTTATGTAGGTGCATATCGGGTATTACGAAATAAGAGTGCTAACATGGATGTACTAGTAGCGCTTGGAACATCGGCAGCTTACTTTTACAGCTTGTACGAAGCTTTCAAAACATTAGGAAATCCCGAATATATGCCCAGATTGTATTTTGAAACGAGTGCCGTGCTGATTACGCTTGTGCTTGTCGGAAAATACTTTGAATCGCTAGCGAAAGGGCGAACAACAGAAGCCATCTCTAAGCTGTTGAGCTTGCAGGCAAAAGAAGCTCTGGTCATCCGTAATGGGCAAGAAATAAGAGTTCCGCTGGAGGAAGTTGTGATAGGTGATACCATTCTCGTCAAGCCGGGAGAAAAAATCCCAGTAGACGGTACCGTAATCGCTGGAGTATCCTCCGTAGACGAATCGATGATTACCGGTGAATCCATTCCTGTTGATAAAAAGGAAGGCGACTCTGTTATCGGAGCAACCATTAATAAAAATGGCGTGCTAACCATTCGTGCAGAAAAGGTAGGGAAAGATACAGCACTTGCCAATATCATTAAAATCGTAGAAGAGGCACAAGGCTCGAAAGCACCGATTCAGCGTATGGCTGATGTCATTTCGGGTATTTTCGTACCAATTGTTGTAGGAATTGCTGTCGTTGCATTCATTACATGGTACTTCTTTGTTGCGCCGGGTGACTTACCAAAAGCGCTTGAGGTGGCCATTGCGGTTCTCGTTATTGCGTGTCCTTGTGCGCTTGGCCTTGCAACACCGACATCCATTATGGTCGGTACAGGTAAAGGTGCAGAAAAGGGAATCCTCTTTAAAGGAGGTGAATACCTAGAGGGAACGCATAAAATCAATGCAGTATTACTGGATAAAACAGGAACAGTGACAAAAGGAAAACCAGAAGTAACAGATGTGCTGGAATTCCGAGAAAACATGCTCGATTATGCCGTTTCCGCCGAGAGCGCTTCTGAACATCCGCTGGCTCATGCGATTGTGGAATATGGGAAGAAACGAGCGATTTCTGTTAAGCCACTAGAGCATTTCTCCGCCATTACCGGTCACGGAATTGAAGCTACCATTGATGGAAAAAATGTCCTTGTTGGAACGCGAAAACTGATGAAAGAACGATCTGTAGAGATTTCCATGCATGAAGATAAAATGGTAGATCTTGAAAAACAGGGAAAAACCGCCATGTTAGTTGCCATTGATGGGCAGCTTGCTGGCATCATTGCTGTCGCTGATACGGTAAAAGAAAGTTCAAAAGAAGCCATTCAAACATTGAAACAAATGGGTATAGAAGTGTACATGGTAACAGGAGACAATAAACGGACAGCGGAAGCGATTGCGAAGCAGGTCCATATCGACCATGTCTACGCAGAGGTGCTTCCTGAAGACAAAGCGAAAATCGTCGAAGAGCTCCAAAAACAAGGAAAACGAGTGGCGATGGTCGGCGATGGGATAAATGATGCTCCCGCTCTTGCGAAAGCAGATATTGGTATGGCCATCGGCACAGGAGCGGATGTCGCCATCGAAACGGCCGATGTTACCTTGGTCGGCGGAGATTTAGTCCATATCCCGAAATCGATCGAGTTAAGCCGCAAAACAATGAAAAACATTCGGCAAAACCTGTTCTGGGCTTTGTTTTATAATACGATTGGCATTCCTGTAGCCGCTGCTGGATTATTGGAGCCTTGGGTTGCTGGAGCGGCAATGGCATTTAGTTCCGTATCTGTCGTGACAAACGCGCTTCGTTTGAAACGCGTGAAAATATAAAGTAGAGACAAGCAAGGAGGAATTGATGATGGCAATTACATTACATGTACAAGGAATGACTTGCGGACACTGCAAAGCAGCCGTAACGAACGCTCTTCAAGAGCTAGATGGGGTAAAACATGTAGAAGTTCATTTGCAAGAAGGAACTGTCGATGTCGATTATGATGAAACAAAGGTAAGTGTAGAAAAACTTAAAGAAGCGATTGAAGAGCAAGGTTACGATGTGAAATAACATAAACGAGCTTGAAATCTCAAGCTCGTTTTACTTTGTGACTTATTGTGCGAATTTCATTTACGTAAGAAGTTGACTTTTTTAAAATAGTTTCTGTTATCGTATGTTGTTGATTTTTGACCAAAAGAAATACCGCCTATAATAAGAGCGGTTAATTGAACTATCGAACTCCATTAGTTAAGTAATTTTATTGAACCGTAAACTCCGACTCTTCACCTCCATATTTTTGAACTAAAGTCCCAGCATCACTATCTCTCCCACAACCGTTTTGTCATCATCCGCTCCCACCACTTCCACGGCAGCACATTTTTCAAGACAATTCCTAATTTCACACCTTTGCCAACTGGATACCTCAATTTCGGAGAGGGGGACTTTGCCACTTGCACAATCTGTCGGATCACTTCATCCGGAGCAGGTGCCGTGCCGGCAACTTGATTGACATATTTCAAAATTGCCTTCATCTCTTTAACATAAGGAGAATTCGGATTGATCGTTACCGCTCCCAACCCTTTTGACCAGATATCCGTTTTATAGGATCCCGGTTCAATTAAAACTACATGAACGCCATACGGCAGCATCTCCAAACGCAAAGACTCGCTGAATCCTTCCACCGCAAACTTGGATGCTACATAAGGTCCCATAGAAGGGAATCCGATTCGTCCGCTAATACTGCTTATATTCACAATCTTGCCGCTTCTGCGTTCCCTCATCGATGGCAAAACAGCTTTCGTTACTGCCACCAAACCGAAAAAATTAGTTTCAAATTGCTGCCGCCATTCTTCAACAGCAAGTTCCTCCGTGAAGCCGCCCGCTGCATAACCCGCATTGTTCACCAACAGATCAATTCGTCCGTAACGGTGAATCACATCCTGAATCACAGTTTCCGCGGCGGAAAAATCGGTCACATCCAATTGGACAATCTCAATCCGCTCTGTTACACCCGCTTCTTTAGCCGCTGCTTCCAGCCGTCCTCTGTTATCCAAATTTCTCATTGAAGCCAGCACGCGATAGCCTTCGCCGGCAAGTGCCACACTTGTCAGCAAACCAAAGCCGCTTGAAGCTCCTGTAACAAACGCAACAGGTTGTTTGTCAAAAGTCTGATTCACAAGATTCCCTCCAACTATTAATTATTTCTAACACTGCCTTTTTCGAAATATATGGAGAGATAATCGTAACTGACTTTTTTGCACCCGCAATATCCTCCAAAAATTTTTCAAAGAAATCTGCTCCATCCATAAGTTTTAACAATTCCTGTTTCCTCCTTAATGAATACTCTTTATTAGAATTGTATCATGAAAATAATGGAATAGATTTCGTAAAATTCAAAGCCGAGAGCCGGGATAACTTTCTCTGGAGCAGAAGATGAGATGTCCTACTTAAAAACTGCTGAAAAAATAGGCAGTTTTTTCTTATATTTTTATTTGCGAAATACAAATAATATGATATGATGCCATTAAGAGGTGAGAATATGGAAAATGTTCGCGAACTATTCCAAGTGATGACTAAACGATTTGGTCTTTTAAACAAAAATTGTTGCTCAGTCGGTGGAATCGAGATTTCTCTTGTTCAAAGCCATATTTTATACGAAATTGATCGTTTAAAAGAACCGTCCATGCAGCAAGTGGCTGACGCTCTTGCTATGGACATTACGACATTTAGCCGGCAAATTCAAACGCTTGTTAAAATGAATTTAGTCAAGAAAACACCATATCCTGAAGACCGACGTATACACATATTATCGTTGACGACAGAAGGAAAATACGTGGCTACGAGAATTGATACAGAGATGAATCAGTATTTAAATGAAGTATTTTCGCATATGAGCGAATTTGAAAAAGAAACAGTTCTACGTTCCATTAAGCTATTAAACGAATGTATGGCAAAATCAAGCGTATGTTGTAAACCGTTATTTTAAGGCAAGTGTATAAAGGCTTGCCTATTAATTAAGCGAATAGTTGTATTTTGCAAATAAAATCAAAATAAGGAGAGAACACAAATGAGCATAGCGATTCTTCAAGACTTTCTCTATATTGCGCTAGAATTAACTCTTTTGTTTGTTGCTATTTCGTTTCTCATTAATTTTTTAGAAGGATATATTCCTTATGATAAAATGCAAAGTTTATTAACAAAGCATCATCCATTATTGGGGGCATTGGTTGCTGTCGCTTTTGCCTTTGTTACACCGTTTTGTTCCTGTTCTACGATTCCGGTTGTCATATCGCTATTAAATCAGAAAGTCCGTTTCGGTATTGTGATGGTTCTTCTATTTGCTTCCCCTGTGCTGGATCCAACCATATTGACACTCATGGCTGCGACACTCGGAGTAAAAGTAGCGATTTCTTATACCATTATCACAACCATTTTATCCATACTGATTGGTTTTACGCTTGAAAAACTTGGGTTTGAAAATCAAATAAAGCAAGTAATGGTGAAAGGAGAAGTAGAGATCGGAAAGAAACGAAACATGAAAGAAGCTTTACAGGAAACCTTTCACTTAATGAAAACGGTTTATCCATTTTTACTTTTAGGTGCAGGCATTGGAGCCATTATTCATGGTGCTGTACCGACAGAATGGATTTCAACCTATATGGGAGGTGATAAGTGGTGGCTTGTTCCACTTGCAGCAATCATCGGAATCCCTTTGTACATCCGTCTTTCCACGATGATTCCAATTTCGCAAATGTTGATTGCAAAAGGCATGGCGTTGGGACCTGTCATGGCACTGATGATTAGCTCAGCAGGGGCAAGCTTACCGGAGATAACATTATTAAACAGTATCTTTAGAAAGAAGTTGGTCTTTGCGTTTGTAAGTTCTGTCATGACGATGGCGACTTTATCAGGATTTTTATTCTATATCATTTAAGGAGGAATTTCGCATGAACATCTTGAAAATTATATTTGGCAATTCTAAAGAAAAGCAAGGTTGCTGTGACATCCAAATTGTTGAAGTAAAAGAAAACCAAGAGGTTGCAGATAAAGTCACTGTAGAAAGTGAATGCTGCCCATCTACAAATCGTAAGTGTTGCTAATTTTACATGGAAAAGGCATTAGGGCGATTCCTAGTGCCTTTTGATCACTGACAATTAAGTTGTTTAATTTTTCTCTTATAAACACACATAACATATAAACACACATAACACCGTCCGGTTATTCAGACAGTGTTTAAAATAGTTGTTTAATATTCGTAAAACTGTACTTAATTCACTCATAACAGTAACAATAAAATTGTTTAAAAACTCCAATTTTAATGAATTATCGCACCCATTAGTTCATTAGCGAATACATTCAAAAGCTTTTCGTAGGCAACATGGCATACATCAAGTGAAGCACGAAAGTCTATTGGAAAGCTCAAATCTTATAACCACCTGATTATACAGGTGAGTCTGAAAGGAGCAGAACCAATGAAATACAAAGTTGTTGAAAGAGATAGTTTTCAAGTAGTAGGAATCAAGCGAGAATTTTCATTAGTCAATGAGGAGAATCTTGTGGGTATTCCAAAACTGTGGGATGAAGTTAATGAGGATGGAACAGTCGATTTATTATTTAAGTTGAACAATGGTCAAATGAAAGGTGTACTAGGTGTATGTGTCTCTAATAGCGATACACAGTCGAAACAAGTAATGGATTATTGGGTAGCCACAGAATATGATGGTGACACACCCGACGGATTATTGAAATTTGAAGTACCCGCATCCAAATGGGCCGTATTTGAAGTTCACGGGCCGATGCCAGATGCTATGCAGAAAGTATGGAAACAAATTTTTTCAGAATGGTTTCCATCCAGTGGTTATGAACATGCAGGCACACCAGCATTAGAAGTATATACAGACGAAGATCCCTCCAGCCTTGATTGTTATTCTGAAATCTGGATACCAGTAAAATAAACAAGAACTTACGAAAAGTTGTTTAATGACAAATACATTGTGACAAAAAAATCACGCTAATTACCTATTATATTAAATACTCCCTTAACAGTTTTAATCCAAATAACAGATAGAAACAGATAGACATTCGGAAATAATGCTTAACGTTGTAAATCTACGTTTTCCTGATGTTACCCCTTATGCAATTAAACTGTCCTTTAGCTCAATCAGAATTAAACATTTATAATTAAACACCTTTTCTGTATGGAAATAAGGAGTGATTTTTAATATGAACATTCGCAGTTTTCGGAAAGAGGATTGGTTGCAAGTGAAGGAAATTTACGAGCAAGGAATGGCGACAGGACAAGCAACGTTTGAAACGACAGCGCCATCGTTCGAAAAATGGGAATCAACCATTGCTGCAAATTTATGTTTAGTCGCTGAAGACGAAGAAGGCATTCAAGGCTGGTGTAAAATAAGTAAAGTATCGGATCGCTGCGTGTATGAAGGGGTGGGGGAGGTGAATGTATATATCCGAGATGTGAGTCGAGGAAAAGGAGTGGGAAAACAACTTCTACAAGCCATAATCCAAGAATCAGAGGCAAAAGGATTTTGGACATTAAATGCGGGGATTTTCCCTGAAAACATACCAAGTTTACGTTTACATCAAAGTGTTGGATTTCGTGAAGTCGGTATAAGAAAACGTATAGGAAAGTTAAATGGGGTATGGCGTGATGTGGTATTACTTGAACGTCGCAGTCAAATTGTAGGTATAGATTGAGAATTACTTTTAGATTATGGAATTGCTTTGTATATATAAAAAAGTGACAGAATTATTCTTGGATTCAATAGCGAATCAAAAATAATTCTTTCTGGAGTCACATTGTTTCAAGGAAGGTGTAAACATGAGTTTGAGGAAATTTCATACACCTTTGACTGAAGCAGAATTCAATGGCATATAAAAATAATAATTATACCCGTGGTGCTAGATAAAGCCCACGAGACATAAAAATAGCCCTTGCATGGAAAATCCCTTTAAAATGAAAGTGCCAACCTACATTTCAAAGGAGAATCATCATGCAAGAGCACTTTCATTTTACAACAAACAAAGCGAAA
>JBHGYD010000035.1:0-23355 GCA_041920415.1 Anoxybacillaceae bacterium | reverse complement strand
CATGTATATGTTGACGGTTCCGGACGAATTCCTGCCACGCGTGACGCAAACGTACTCTCTCGTGCCGCCAAGCAACACGAATGCTTTTTATTCATCTACAGAAAGCGCGGCAATCAAAAAAGCAGACTTCGAACGAGAACGTGACGAGTACATGGAGAGAATACGCCGTGCGGTGAATCGACTGAACAAGATGGAACGGGAATTGATTATCAAGCGATATATGACGTTAGAAGAACCACGTGACTACGATGTATACAACGAGATGGGGATTAGTGAATCGACGTTCTACCGTATTCGTGAGAAGGCGTTTTACAAGCTGGCCTTCGCGCTACGAATCGAAGTGTACAAAGAAGAGGCACCTGTTTAGGTGTCTTTTTTATTTGGCTATGATAAAGTTCATTGTTGATTTTATTATTAGGCTAACAGGCAGTAATATGAAACGCGCAACCCCAAGAAGTAGAGGGACACAGAGAAAAAAACACGGTTGAATTCCGAATTCCATTTGTATAGAACAGTTTTATTGTTTTTGTTTTCTATTTTTAGATATATAATATTTTTCAGATAATAATACATAATGAAAGATTTCGAGAGGAGAAATAATACTGTTATGTGTAGAGACGATTGGAAGCACGATTTTGTGCGTCTGCTTTTTCCAACTAATCACGAAAACATGCGAAACGATGAAGCAGAGGCATTGAAGTTTCAATACATGCCTAACTCTCTTTATAGGTACCGTTCTGTTACGGAGTGCAACATTGAGAACCTGAAAAATGGTATTGAGTGGATGTCATATCCGAAGGACTTCAATGATCCTTTCGATTCTAGTTTTAAGGTATCTTTCCGACAGCTTAGAAATGAGATATACCGAGTACGCTGGATGCCTAAGATATTGAAGAAGTTAGCAGCAGAAGGAATTGATTTTAGTGAAAGTGAAATTGAGCAAATCAAAGGTGCCGAAAATTCAATTTCAATGCTTGCGAAATTTGTTGCCATGAGGGATCCAAGTACTGCTGAAAAAGCTGATGAGTTTGCTGAAGTTATTGATAAGGCTATTGCGGATGAGTTTGATCATATGGGCGACGAGTTTAGATCCCTCTTCAGAGAAGGGTATTTGGTAACTTGTTTTAGTGAACAGCATAAAAGTATCGTGATGTGGAGCCATTATGCTGGAAACCATACTGGATACTGTATTGAATATGACTTTAAAAGCTTAGGTCCAGACCATCCCCGAACGAGGATGTTATATCCAGTCATCTATAATAAAGAATTTTTTGATGCCACCGAGTACTATCGTGCCTCCTTGTTAGGAGACACTCAAAATTTCAATAATATTTTTGGTATTTATGTTACCATTTCCAAGTCTCCAGAATGGTGTTACGAACGGGAATGGAGAATGATATTCCCTATTGGGCCTAATGCGGGTGACGAATACCGAGCATTACAGATGCCAAAGCCCAAGCGTATTTATCTTGGAGCTAGGATGAAAGATGAAGACCGTGACAAAATACTAAAAATAGCACAGGAGAAAGAAATTCCAGTTCACCAAATAGTGCTTTCCAAAGAAGAATTTGCTTTGTTAGATGAAAAAATTCTTTAGTCGACATTAAACCCAGCCGATGGCTTGGGTCTCTTTATTTTGTAAATGACAGAAAACTGAAAGAAAAATGACAGAAAGACGACAGATTATTTTGTTTGAGGCATGTTATGATGGTATCGTGGATATTTTGTTGAAGTAGGGTACGTTTCTCTTCTTGCGTCACTCCGATTGGGGTGGCGTTTTTTATTTCAAAAATTGTAAAAGGAGTGTTGCGACATGGCAGCAATGCGCGAGTCGAACGGATTGGCTGTTAAAGTGGATGTTGACGTATCCGATGCGCTCAAAGGGTTAAAGGCTTTGAAACGAGAAGCTAACGAAGCATTGAAGGTTTTGCAGCAGTTAGCTAAATTTCTGGACGAGAATGAAGATGTAGCAAAGAAATTGATTAGTGTATTTACGACTGAGGAATTAGAAGAGGAAATCGAAAAGAGAAAGCGTCTGTCTAAATGACAGGCGTTTTTATTTTGCTCTGTTTGGAGTGATGAGAATGAAATTGCATGAGCGTTTGTCAGATAAAGAAATTAAGAAGCTAAAGAGCGTGGCGAAAAAGCCGAAGAAAAAAGAACAGAAATTGAGTCGTCGCGAACTACTCGACTTGATGGGAATGAATCGTCCGACGTACAAAAGAGTGCGCGGGGCGATTAGGAGGAAATGAGAAGGAAAAATAGTCCTTTTGTTGTATTAATACTAATACACAAAAGGAGAGGAAACGTTATGATGAACTTTGAGACAAAATATCTAATTCGATGGGGTATACCTGGTTGGGTGTTTATATTATTTACTTACGTTACTTATCTCTCGTATGGAAAGAGATTCTTTTTAGGAAATGAGTTTACTGTTACACAGCTATTAGGTATTATGGTTTCGTTGGGATTTGTTGGTATTGTTTTGGGATATCTGATGCACCAAATATATTTTTCGGTGAACTGGATTTTCAGTAAACAGTCATCGAAAATAATGCAAAAAATGTTAAATATCATTGAAAACAAGGAAAAGATTAAGGGAATCGATGAATATCGATTTGAGCATCACAAAGCTTACTTTATGTTCGAATACCATTGGCAAAAAGAACTGCTCCAGCTTGAAAGCGAACAAAGAGATTATATTACGGAACGGTATAGATATATGCTGACAACTATACATGGATTAGGAGCACTTCTTGTTTCTATAGTTCTTTCAATATTTTCGGTATCAGTACTAATATTTTTATATGGACATAATGCATTTTCTAGTGTAATGATTATTTTTTTGATTTATTTAGGTTTTTCGGTGTGGAAAGGATTTGGTTATTACTCTGAAAACTTAATTTACTTTCAAGCAAATTTTATAAATGCGTTTCATAATAAAGAGCTAAAGAAACCAAATAGAGAAAGAATTGAAATTGAATAAAAAGTTATTAAGCACCTCTAAGGGTGCTTTTTTGTTTGGAGTGATTTTATGGTGGGCGATTATTAGGAGGAAATGACGTTTAAAACTTCCTTGGTTTATCAAGCTTTAAAACTTTGGTGCGCCATTACATGACACAAGTCACATGTGCTGGAACAACTATTTACAAATTCAAGATTGACACCGTTGCCTTGGCGGCGGTGGATTATGCTGTAGGTTTTATAACAATTTCGGCTATTCGGTCAACATTACGTTTTGCCGTTATACGTGACAAATGTTATTTACACAATGTCAAAATTTGACGAATGAATTTTGTAGGAAAATATCTCCTTTTGTCGTATTGAGTAGGCGAAAGGAGTGATAGTATGAAAGATCCGGGCAACATCGGGATGATGGATCCTGGAGACGTCGGGGTAATCGATCCTGGCGATATCTGATCCAGAAGTCTATCACATGTGAATAATAAAAAGCATCCTTCGGGGTGCTTTTTTATTTGGAGGAGTGGTGACAAATGAAATTTCAAATTGATTTAAACGAGCTAAAACAAATGCTTGATAATTGTGTTAAAGATACAGAAGAGTTAGCCAAAATGATTGAAGAATATAACGAAAAGTATCCGTTTGTAAAGCTGACTGCAAATATAGATATTGATTATGAAAAGGCTATGAAATGTATTAAGTTTGAATTGATTAAGTGAGCCCGAATTATCGTGTGCTTTGTTATTTGGAGTTGATAGTATGGACTTCTACAAAACAAGACAACAAAAGCGTAAGTTCTACGATAGCGACGAATGGAAATCGCTTCGAGAAGAAGTGAAAAAACGGGATAATTACGAATGCCAAGAATGCAAACGAAATGGCTACGTTACCATTGATACAAATGAGTATAGCGAGAACGCTAAACGAAAGAAAATTCAGTTGGTTGTTCATCATATCAAAGAACTTGAGGATCATCCAGAACTAGCTTTAGATATGGATAACCTTGAAACGTTATGTGTTAAATGTCATAACCGAATTCACGGCAGAGTGTTTCAACCGACAAGACATAAATGGGATGATGAGAAATGGTAAAGGAATAGCACCCCCCGGGTCAAAAGTTTTTGAAAAATTTTCTTTGATGGGCACCGGCGGTGGGCCTGTTCTGTCCGGATTTTTTGAAAAAATACTCACGTAAGGGGGTGGGAAGCATGGCGATAAGTATTACCAAACTAAAGGAACAGTTGATGAGACGCATTGACACAAGTGATTTGGTACAGGTAGAAAAAGTTGAACGGTATATTGATTTAGTGAAGTCGTTTCGAAAAATCAGCAAGACGATTAGTAAAGAGGGGGAGTCGGTCACAACAGTCAACGGTTCACAGAAATTCACAAAGGCTCACCCTCTTATTGGTGAGAGGAATAAAATAAACGCCCAAATAATCGCTCTTGGAAAAGATTTAGGATTAGATGCTAAACCAAAAAACACTACCGACGAGCAAGGTGGGTACAGTGCTAGTGATTTAGTATGATTCACCAAAAATATGTAGACGACTATATCCATCTTTATGAGTCAGGAAAAATCAAACTTAACAAAGAGCGAATTTTATTAATTGAATATCTAAAAAAGTATGTTTTAAACAGAGACGATTTGTATTTTGATGATGAAATGATTGAAAACTGTATTCGCTTCGGTGAGAAGTGGTATTTTCCGTTACAACCATTTCAAAAATTCTTAATAGCATTCGTCTTTTTGTTTTATAAAAAAAATAACCGCGTCTTTTATCGCAAACACTTGTGGATGCTTGGCCGTGGTGGTGGAAAAAACGGCTTAATTTCCGTTATTACTCATTTTTTAATAAGTGAGTTGCACGGAATTGAAGAGTACAACATTTCAGTTGTTGCGAATAGCGAAGAGCAGGCAAAAACTTCCCCGGATGAAGTTCATAAAACAATAAAACGTCACGAGATACTCCAGAAGGCTTTCAAAACCACCCTTACTCAAACCGTATCCAAAAAGACTGGAAGCGTATTGAAGTTCCGTACTTCAAACGGCGAAACCAAAGACGGTTTACGTGATGGCGCTGTTGTATTTGATGAAATCCATCAATATGAAAGTAACAAAGATGTAAGGGTGCATATTTCAGGTCTTGGTAAGAAACCAAATCCCCGTGAATTTTATATAGGTACTGATGGTTATGTCCGTGATGGATTTTTAGACAAATTAAAAGAGAAAGCCTTGAAAGTTTTAAACGGCGAAGCTCGACCTAATGCTTTGTTTCCTTTCATTTGTAAGCTAGATGATGAAAGCGAAGTCGAAGATCCATCCAATTGGGAAAAAGCGAACCCAATGTTAAGCGAACCACGATGCGAATATGCTCAAGGCTTATTTGAAACAATCAAGGAAGAATACGAGGATTTGGAAGACGACCCAAGCAACCGTGAAGAATTCATGACCAAACGCATGAATTTGCCGGTTACGGATCTGGAGCGCTCAGTAGCCAAATGGGAGGAAATAGAAGCCACGAATCAACCAATGCCGAACTTGTTAAATCGAGAATGTATTGGTTGTTTAGACTTTGCAAGTATTCGAGATTTTGCAGCATGCGGCCTGGTATTTAAATATGAGGGCAAATATCCTTTCATTACACACTCTTTCGCGAGAAAAGAGTTTGTTGATAAATATTACAGTTATTCTAAAAAACATGATGCTGAAATGGCTGGTAAACGAAAATTCGCTCCGATTAGAGAGTGGGAAAAGCAAGGATTGCTTACGGTTGTAGATGAACCAACGATTAATCCTAAGCATATCGTCGATTGGTTTGTTGAAATGCGAAAATATTACAATATCAAGAAAATTGTTGGAGACAATTTCCGAATGGAAATATTGAGAACGTTATTTGAAGAAGCAGGATTTGAAGTAGAAGTTATTCGAAATCCAAAAGCGATTCACAGCTTGTTAGCTCCGCGGGTGGAAACAGGGTTCGCTAATCGGCTATTTATTTTTGGTGACAATCCTTTAATGCGTTGGTACACCAATAACGTTCTTGTTGTGGTTAAGAAGGATGGAAACAAAGAGTACCAAAAGAAAGAGCCCATTCGTCGAAAGACAGACGGTTTCCAAGCATTTGTTTATGGGCTATATCGGGTTGATGAAATAAGTGATATAAACATTGAAGAATCGCTGGATATTTTAGACACATTAAACTTCTAAGGAGGTGAGAACGGATAATGGGATGGCTTAGCGACATTTTGAGAAGAAACAGCGAGCTTGAATGGATGTTTGACCTTGATCTGACTTATGAAACATCTCAGCGAGCTTATTTAAAGAAAATGGCATTAGAAACGTGTATCAACTTCATTGGCCGAACGATTAGCCAATCAGATTTTCGTATTATGAAAAACGGAAAAAGACAATACAATGATTGGCATTATTTATTAAATGTGAGACCGAACACGGACCAAAGTGCTGCTGATTTCTGGCAAGATTTTATTTACAAATTGATTTATGAAAACGAAGCGCTTGTCATTCTTACGGATACAAATGATTTATTGATAGCCGATGATTTCACGAGAGACGAATTTGCTGTTTATCCCGATATTTTTCGTGATGTAACAGTCAAAGATTATACATTTCAGCGTTCGTTTCGAATGGATGAAGTGATTTATATTACTTACAACAACGAGAAGTTAACAACATTTATGGATGGAATGTTTAACGATTATGCTGAATTGTTTAGCCGGATGATCGAAGTCGGCTTGAGAAAGAATCAAATCAGAGGAATTGTTGGCATCGATTCAACGCAATCGCTAAACGAAGAAAATCGAACAAAATTGCAAAAGTTTATTGATAAGTTGTTCGCAGCGTTCAGTAAAAATTCCGTCGCCATTGTTCCGAAACTCAAAGGCTTTGAATATGACGAGGTCGCAAGTGGTGATAACAACGGCCAGTCGATTGACGAGCTTACTAAGTTGAAAAAATCTCTGATTGATGATGTGGCGAACATACTAGGTATTCCGAATGCGTTAATACACGGCGACATGTCTGAATATGAAACATCAATCAAAGCATACATCAAGTTTTGCATTGGTCCATTGGTTAAAAAGATTGAAGATGAATTGAATGCAAAGATTTTAACGAAAAACGAATATTTAAAAGGTTCCCGGATTGAAGTGAAGGGTGTAATGGAAAAAGACTTAATTGACCATGCTGAAGCAGTAGACAAGCTTGTTGCCAGCGGAGCTTTTACAAGAAATGAGGTGAGGGAATTGTTTGGAAAAGAACGTTCAGATAATCCAGCCTTGGATGAATTTGTGATTACGAAAAACTATCAATCTGCAGGAGCTGTGGAAGGAGGTGAGGATAAGTGAAAAATAAAATTCAGCCAATTCCGTTTAAGTTTTATAACAAAACAAATGAAAGTAAAGATGAGCATGAAATGGTGTTGTCTGGCTATATTGGCAGGAGCAGCTGGTGGTACGAAGCTATAAGCGCTGAAAGTATTAGAAATGCTTTGAAAGATGTTAAAGCTTCTACAATTCGGATCAAGTTAAATAGCGGTGGCGGTGACGCTGACCAAGGTATTGAAATATACAATTACCTAAAAGACTTGGACAAATACGTAATTGTGGAAGTGACGTCGTTAGCTGCATCTGCTGCATCTATTGTGGCAATGGGGGCCGATGAAATCATTATGAGAACAGGTTCCCGAATGATGATTCATGAGGCTTCTACATTAGCTTGGGGTAATAAACATGATATTCAGAAAACGCTCAATGCCCTTGAAGCATATGACGAGTCGATTATTTCGATTTATCAACAAAGAACCGGCAAGAGTCGCGAAGAGATCACGAAATTGCTAGAAGCTGAAACATGGTTCACGGCTGAACAGGCTGTGAAAGAAGGATTTGCTGACAAAGTAGAATTTGAATCACAAGAAGACGAAACACAAAACATAATCACTGACGAACAAATGCAGCAAATCATTGATGCTGTAACGAACAAGTTAAAACAAAATAATAATCAATCAAATGAACCTACATCGCCTGCTAAAGTGCAGACGAAGCGAAAAGGGTTCATTTTTTAATTTTAAAGAGGAGGTTTTAAAATATGACTTTGAAATTGAAAGGAAATATGGAAACCTACAACGAGAAAAAACAAGTGTACATTGATTTAGTTAAGAATGGTGCGACTGAAGAAGAACAGGCAACAGCTTGGGCTGAAATGCAAGAAGCTCTTGTGAATGATTTAAAAGAAGTTATTACAGCTCAAGTGCGCCAAGAAAACTTAGATCAACAAATTCTAGCTGCTCGTGGTAAATCGAACATTTTAACTTCTGAAGAACGTAAATTTTTCAACTCTTTAAGTACGGATGTAGGGTACAAAGAAGAGATTCTTTTACCTGAATCCACAATTGACCGTATTTTTGAAGATTTAACAAACGAACATCCATTGTTGCAAGAACTTGGAATTAAAACAACAGGACTTATTACACGTATCATTAAATCAGAAACAAGCGGCGCTGCCGTATGGGGGAAAATTTTTGGAGAAATTAAAGGTCAATTGGATGCTGCATTTAGCGAAGAAACTGTCACACAAGGCAAATTAACTGCTTTCGTGGTAATTCCTAAAGATTTATTTGAGTACGGTCCAGAATGGGTGGAACGATTTGTTCGTGCTCAAATTACTGAGACATTCGCAGTAGGATTAGAGCGAGGGTTTTTACTTGGCGCAGGGCCTGTTAAAGATGAACCAATTGGATTAATCAAAGATTTAAATAAACCGATTGACCCAACTAATGGTTATGCAGATAAAGATTCTAGCGGCACTTTAACATTTGCTGATCCCCAAACAACAGTAAAAGAATTGGCTGCTGTAATGAAACGCTTATCAGTTAAAGAAAATGGGAAATCAGTAAAGGTTGATGGCAAGGTAGTGTTAGTTGTTAACCCAACAGATTCTTGGAATCTTAAAGCTCTATACACTCACCTTAATGCAAATGGGGTTTATGTTACAGTACTACCTTATAACCTAAAAATCGTGGAGTCTGAATGGATGACGAATGGTAAACTGTTAGCCTTTGTGAATGATCGCTATGATGCTTACATTGGTGGAGGCGTGAAAATTAAACGTTTTGACCAAACTCTTGCTATTGAGGATTGCGATCTATTTACTGCAAAACAATTTGCATTTGGTAAAGCTCATGATAACAATGCAGCTAAACTATTCTCTTTAAATGTTGATGATATTTTAGAGCCTGAAACTCCTTAATTTTTAAGGAGTTTCTACCTTTTTAGGAGGGGTTAAATTGGCTTATAAAGTGATACGTAGATTTAGAGAATTGAAGCATGACGGCCATATTTATAATGTTGGAGATATTTACCCTAAAGAAGGTTATAAAGCGACTAAAGCAAGATTGGAAGAACTTTCGACCACGAAAAATAAATATGGTCAAATTTACATCGAGGAAGTAAAAGAAGCTCCTGATGATAAGGAGTGATATAGGTGATAACTCCAGAAATTTTGCAAGAATTTAAGGAACGAATGAAATTGGGTGATGAGGAAGACGAGAACCTAACTCGAATTCTTTCTGCATCAAATAAAAGTTTAGTGCGTATATGTGGCGATTACGATATTAGCCAGGACGAAGAGTTTAAAGAACTCGTCTTTGAACGAGCCCGATATGTATACAATGATGCGCTGGAGTATTTCCAGACTAATTTTTTAACGCAAATCAATGATCTTAGAATCGCTAAAGCCCTGGAAGAAATACCATTAGAAGAAGGCGATACAGATGCAAACATTTAAATACAATCCGAATTATAATACCGGTCAATTTAGGCATCGTATCACCTTTTTAGAAGCTGTGACTGTAACGGATGAAATAGGTCAAGAAGAAACAGAATGGAAAGAATTTAAGAAAGCCTGGGCAATGATTAAAACTGTTAAAGGTTCTGAATATGTTGCAGCTGGTGCAGAACGAGCAACTATTACTTATCGATTTATTATTCGCTATACAAAAGGAATTACGCCCAAAATGAGGATCGTGTATCAAGGGAGAACCTTTGATATTATCGAGCCTCCTATTAATGATGATGAGTTGAACAAAACGCTCACAATTTTAGCGAAGGAGCGTGTTTAAATGACTAATATTTCAATCGACCAACTAGCTGATGAGTTGGTAGCGGCAATCAAGGAATATACCGATGATGTAGCAGCGGGCGTGGCGAAAAAGGTAGATGAAACAGCAAAAAAAGTGCTACAAGAGGCCCGAGCGTTGGCGCCGAAACGGACAGGCGAGTATGCCAAAACATTTAAAATCACAAAAGATGATGGATATGGAACAACCAAGCGGATTATATGGAACAAGAAGCATTATCGCCGCGTGCATCTTCTTGAGTTTGGTCATGCAAAAGTCGACGGTGGCCGTGTTCCTGCCTATCCACATTTGCGGCCAGCATATGACAAGTACGGAGCTGCATTACCAGATGAACTGAAAAGAATAATCGAAAACGGTGGTTAAGATGACACAGGCAGAGCTCTACCAAGCGTTGAAGTCTATTGGCTACCCGGTCGCATATAGTTCATTCACCAGTCCCGTTACACCGCCGTTCGTCACGTATCAGTTCGCTTACTCATCCGACATGATCGCCGACAATCAAAACTATGTAGACATAGAGAATTTTCAAATTGAGTTATACACGCTGAAAAAGGACATTGCTGCTGAAAAGAAAGTACAGGACAAGCTCAAAGAATTAGGATTGCCATATAGCAAAATTGAAACATGGCTCGATGAAGAAAAGATGTTTCAAATTCTCTATGAAGTTCAAATTATAGGAGGTTAGAAATCTATGAGTGCAAATAAAGTTACATTCGGTTTGGAGAAAGTTCATATTGCTTACCTAAACACAACATCACCAACACCAACGTGGGATACACCGATTCCTATTCCTGGAGCAGTTAAGTTCACCCCTAAACCAGAAGGCGATGAGACTACATTCTATGCCGATAACGGACCATATTGGACATACACTAGCAACAACGGCTACTCGGCCGAACTTGAAATGGCCAATATCCCAGACGATATCCTTGCGGAAATGCTGGGATGGGAAATCGACGCGAACGGAATGTTAGTGGAAACGACAGATGGCGAACCAAAAGAATTCGCGTTACTCGGTCAAGTTTTGGGTGACAAGAAAAATCGCCGTTTTGTCTACTATCGGTGCAAAGCGAGTCGCCCGTCAAAGGAACATTCTACCAGTGCAGAATCGATCAAACCAGACACAGATACCCTAAGCATTCGTATTTTGCCGATCGAAGTCAATGGCAAAAACATCGTTCGTGGCGTGATGGAATTGAACGACACGAATACAACAGCATACAATGATTTCTTTGATTCTGTCTACTTACCTATCACAGGTGGAACAGGAGGTAATTAATGATGAGAACTATTAAAATCGGTGAACAAGAAATAGGGCTAAAGGCTACGCCTTTGGCCCTTTTGTTTTATCAACAGGCGTTTGGAACGGATTTAATTGGCGACATTACAAAAATGGAGAAAATACAAAAAGATCCATCAAAGTTTGATACAGTATTTATTTTGAAATTAGCATGGGCGATGGCAAAAGCACATGAAGGTGTTGGACAAAAGTTCCCGGATTTTATGAACTGGATAGCTGGACTGGAAGACTTCGACTTTTCAGATACGGATGTACTTAACGCTATTTTAAGCGAAGCAATGGAAGGATTTTTTCGTCGAAGAAGCCGGACAAAAACAAAGTGATATAGAGACATATGAACAGCCGGAACGCCTCGATCTCGAATTGTTAGCGATCGGGAAGCGTACCGGCCTTTCTTTTGTTGAAATAAACGAATTACGTGTGCGCGATCTTTTGTCTTACGCAGATATTTACACCGGAAACAAGAAGCAAAAACCGCGAATGGCAACACAAAAAGATATTGATCGTTTCTTTGCATGATAGGAGGTGAGAACGTGGCGGAAACGATAAAAGGGATTAACGTCGTCATCGGAGCAGACACAACTAAACTGTCTAAAGCTCTCTCTGATGTCAATCAAAAAAGCAAAGACATTCAATCCGAGCTACGACAAGTAGAACGGTTGCTAAAATTCGACCCGGGCAACACGGAACTGTTGGCACAGAAACAACAATTGCTATCACAAGCAGTTGCGAACACAAGCGAAAAACTTGATCGTTTGAAATCTGTTCAACAACAAGTCAATGAGCAATTTCAACGTGGGGAAATCAGCGAAGGGCAATATCGTGCGTTTCAACGGGAAATCGTCAGAACCGAGCAAGAGTTACAACGTTTTGAAAATCAATTGAGAGAAGTTGAACGAGCTACTGACGAAACAGGAAGAAATATCGCGGAATCATTCCGAAATGCCGGCGAGAAAATGAAAAGTATTGGGCAGGAGATGACAACAAAAGTCTCTGCTCCAATCGTTGCTGCTGGCGGATTGATGCTCAAATCAACAATGGATTTAGAAGCAGCACAAGGCAAACTGCAAGCGTCGTTGGGTATTACGTCTGACCAGGCTGAAAAGCTCGGGGAAATTGCTCGAAATGTATGGAAACAGGGATTTGGTGAAAGCATTGATGAAGCGAATCAAGCTGTCGTCTTTATCAAACAGAATTTAGCTGAACTGTCTGATAAAGAATTACAAAATATGGCCACCGGAGCGATGACAATTGCAGAAGTATTCAATCAGGATGTAAATGAAGTCATCGCGGCTGCAAGTGTGATGATGAAGAACTTCGGCATTGATAGTAATGAGGCGCTCGACATCATCACAGTTGGGTTCCAAAATGGTGGAGATTTTTCAGGTGAATTGTTAGATACGCTACGTGAATACGCTCCTCAATTTCAATCGCTTGGTCTTTCTGCTGAACAAGCGATGGCCATGCTGATTTCCGGAGCAAAACAGGGAGCATTTAACCTCGACAAAGTCGGGGATGCAATGAAAGAGTTCAATATTCGTGCGCAGGACGGAAGTAAGACAACAGCAGAAGGCTTCAAAATGATTGGTCTTGACGCGGATAAAATGGCGGCGGCGATTGCTAAAGGTGGCGAAAGCGCACAAAATGCTTTTCTTGCAACGATCACAGCTCTCGCCAATATGAAAGATCCGCTAGCGCAAAACCAAGCTGGTGTGGCTCTTTTTGGTACGCAGTGGGAAGATGTTCGCAAAAATGTTATCACCGCACTTGAAAACGGGAAATATGGACTTGGTGAATTTAGAGGAGCAACCGAAGAAGCGACAAGAGCGTTACAGGAAAATAATCCGGGAATAGCATTAACACAAGCATTCCGTGAACTACAGACAGCGATTGCTCCAGCTATGCAACCGTTAGCGGACATTATCACCAATTCTATTGTCCCTGCTGTTAAAAGTTTAGCAGAATGGTTTGCGAATCTATCACCAACAGGGCAAAAAGTTGCGCTTGCAATTGTAGGTATAGCAGCGGCGATTGGTCCGTTGTTGATTGTGATTGGTTCGCTTGTATCTACGATTAGCACATTAGCTCCCGTTTTTGCGGCAGTGGGAGCGGCAATTGGTGCTATTTCTGCTCCTGTTCTAGGAATAATAGCTGCAATTGTTGCTCTAGTTGCGGCAGGCGTAGCATTGTGGATGAACTGGGATACCGTAAAGGCAAAAGCAATCGAAATATGGGGAGCTATCAAAGAATGGTTTAGCACTACATTAGAAAGCATTAAACAATCCTTTTCGACTGCTTGGGAAAGTGTCAAACAGACGACATCTCAGGTATGGGAAAGCATTAAAACTTTCATTTCTTCGACGTGGGAAGGAATTAAACAAACGTTCTGGAGCGCTGTCGAGGCTGTAAAAGAGTTTATCAGTACTGCGTGGGAAAACATTCAACAAACAACCATTAATGTTTGGAATGCGATTAAAGATGGTGTGATGGCAATTATCACGCCTTTTATTAATGGTGTCACAAACTTATTCAACGGCATGAAAGATGGTTTGCAGAAGATTTTCGAAGGACTCAAACAGTATTTTAGCGGCGTATGGGATTTGATTAAAAACATTTTTCTTGGAGCTGTTCTTCTCATTGTTGACCTTGTGACAGGCGACTTTGAAGGGCTTAAAAACGATGCAAAAGCTATCTTTGAAAATATGAAAAAAGCCCTCTCGGATATTTGGGAAGGCATCAAAAAGGTGTTTTCGGGTGCAGTTGACGCAATCAAAGGCTTTGTCAGTGCCGCGTGGGAAAATATCAAAACGAATACTTCCACGGTTTATAACGGGATAAAAACATTTCTTTCAGACGTTTGGAACGGTATTAAAACGGTTTTCACGAGTACGATCGAGTCAATCAAAAACTTTGTAAGCACATCGTGGGAAAGCATCAAATCGAAAACGTCAGAGATATTCAACAATGTCAAAAGTAATATTTCGTCCATTTGGGAAGGAATCAAATCCTTCTTCTCTATAACAGTCGATAGTATAAAAAGTACTGTGAGTAATACTTTTGAAAACATGAAAAATGCTGTTTCTGAAAAGATGACAGCAGCAAAAGACAAAATCGAAGAAATTTGGAACAAAGCGGAATCCTTTTTGAAAGGCATTGACCTAAAACAAATAGGTAAAGACATCATCCAAGGGCTTATTGACGGTATTGAATCGATGGCTAGCGCTTTGTGGGAAAAGGCAAAAGAAATTGCGGATATGATTAAAGATACGATCCAAGACGCACTTGATATCAATTCGCCTTCCCGTGTGATGATGAAATTAGGAAAGTGGATTCCAATTGGATTGGCCGAAGGTATCTCAAGAAATATCAGTGCTGTTGTGTCAGCGACGAATCGAATGGCGCAAGCGACGATTCCGAATGTTGCTGGTTTTTCTTTTGGAGCCAATGTTCCTGCTACAGCAACGATCAATGTTCCAAAAATGACCGGTGCGAAAATAGAAAATCACTTCCATTTTCACTCAACTGCGCCAACGCCGTCTGAGGTTGCTCGAAAAAATCTCCAAGTCTCTCGTCAGCTAGCGATGGAATGGGGGCTATGATATGCAGCGAATCATCTATACAAACGCAAGAGGACAATCGGTGGAGCTGAAATCATCAGCTCCTTTTCTTTTGCAGTCTATTGATGGGCTCGGCGACGTAGATGCTGATATTCAAACGCAGAAAGCCCCGTTTCAAGATGGTAGCACATATATTGATTCGGTTTTGCAAGAGAGAGTTATTTCTATGCAAATTGCCATTCTTGCAAGTGATACAGCGACTCTATTACAACAGCGCCAATACCTTGCAGCGGTGTTCAATCCAAAATTAGGTCTTGGAACGCTTCGCTATGAAAATGGCGAAACCATTCGCGAAATAGAAGTGGTTCCGGATGGAGTGCCAGTTTTTCCATCTGGAACTGACAACCGAGGACCGACTTTCCAAAAGGCGATCGTGAATCTTCTTTGTCCTTCTCCTTTTTGGTTAGACATCACCTCTGAAAATATCAAACTAGAGGATTTTGTTGCCCATTTTCGATTTCCTTTTCGCTTTCCTGTGCGCTTTGCATCGAGGGGAGACTCAAGGGTAGTAGTCAACGACGGTGATGTTCCTGTGCCGATTAAAGTTACTTTTCGTGGGGAAGCTGTTAACCCGAAAATCACTAACTTGACAACAGGTGAATTCATAAAAGTGAACCGGAGTATCCCTTCAGGCTACAGCCTTGTTATCAATACCGAATTCGGCAGGAAAGAGGTAAAAATCATCGCTCCAGATGGAGTGGAAGAAAATGCTTTTCATTATATTGACCTTGAATCGACTTTTTTTCTACTCCAAGTTGGGGAAAATAAGCTTTCTTTCATCACTGATGGTGGGCGGCCAGAGGTCTATGTAGAATACAGAAGTCGCTATGTGGGGGTGTAACTGTGGCAGAAAAATTTAGATTTTTTGATCCTGTCCTCTTGCCGGACGGAACATATGACCGCGAATATAACGCGCAAGAATTTACAGATTACTTTGCTGCACTCGTAACTACTGGTGTAATGAAAGGGGCAGGAAATGAACTAAAAGTGACTACAAGCGGTTCTAGTATGGTCACGACAGTCGATACGGGAATCGCGTTTATTTTGGGAAGGTACTATGAGAATGATAGTATCCTAACTCTCACACACGACACGGAAGTACTCGGGAAAAATCGTATTGATCGAATCGTTGTCAGACTCGACCTTAACACGGATAAACGGTATGTGAAGGCGTTCATTAAAAAGGGTGTTGCATCTTCTTCACCAGTGCCACCTAGTTTGCAGAGGGATAATCTTGTATATGAAATCTCGTTAGCACAAGTGAAAATTATCGGGGGCCAGACATATATAAACCCGGGCGATATAACGGACGAGCGAGGGACAGAAGATATTTGCCCTTGGGCAGGGTCTAAGATATTGCCTAACTTTGATAATGCTGCTTTAGAACAGTTGATAAACGATTTTAATTCTCTCGCTGCAAACTATTATTCATTAACAGACGGAATTAACGTTAAAGATAGAACAACCATAGATTTTAATACTATAACGGATACGGGTTTTTATTGGGGGAACACATTCTGGGGCGCTAGTAATTTGCCGGTATCTAATGTGACTTTTATCGTTCACGTGTATAGAGCTGGTGGATATAGTGGTGGACCATGTGTACAAGTTGCTTACCAAGCAGATTCAAACGCAGGTGGGAAAATTTATAAGCGTGTAAGAATTAGCGGAACGTGGGGGCAATGGGAAGAGATAGGGGCTAGTCCTATTATAGATAGTGGAACGGGATGGTATAGTGTGTTTGTTAGCCCTTCTGGAAGCGATACAACAGGAGATGGGACCATTGGAAAACCGTATAAAACAATTATGAAAGCCATCAACTCCATAAAAAAGTTTGGTCAAGGTTTGGGACGCGAAATCATTTTAGCAGACGGGACGTATGATGAAAAAGTGACTATAAAAGATTTTCATGGAAGCTTAATTCGTTTAAGTGGTTACGATGCAACAAAAGCGTTTGTGACTAAAAAAATAGAAGTTATACGTTGCACTTGTCGTGTTGAGATTACACAATTATCAGCTAACAACACAACTAGTTATGAGGATGCTATTTATATCCAAGATTGCCCAGACGTCTTTATCAATAATGTGAATATGACTGCTAACACAAAATCGACAAACGGTTCTGGTGTGACTGCTTCAAATAGTAAATTTACAGTTTTAACAGCTACAATTAGCAATAAAGATGTTGCCATTAAGTGTTTAGAAGGTTCTTATGGTCGTGTATTGTCGGTTAGTGGTTCAGGTAACAACAATGGATTAGTGGCGGATGCTTCAATACTTTTTGATGTAACCGGTAATACTATTTCTGCAACAACTAGAATTGTGGAGAGCAGAGGTGGACAAGTGTGGCCGTAGGTTTTGTTTTTAGAAAATCAGATCATGTTATTATCAATGTAATTGAAAATGTACTAGAAACTGGAGATGATTTTATTGTTGGTGAAAAACAAACAGTAAGAGGAATCAATTTAGAAGAAGGCGACTTTATCGTGACAGATTATGAGTTTTCTGAGGATGAATTAGAAGAACTTCGGAAACCAGGAGCGATATTACCTAATGGATTAGTCGACTTAAAAGAACAGTTCAAAAAAACAACCTTAACAGAACAAGAGATTGCAGAATTGTTAATGGATTTAGTAGTAAAGGAAAGTCGAATTGCCGAGCTGGAACAAACGCAAGCCGAATTACTTTTAAATTTAGCGATGAAAGGAGTTGTCTAATCATGCCGATCGATTGGTATGCGATTGTTAAACGCTACTATGACAGAGGATACTACTCAAAAGACAACGTAAAAGTGTTTGTCCAAGCAGGGAAAATTACTCCTGAACAATATCAAGAGCTCACTGGTGAACCGTACGCAGCGTAGTGTTCTTTTTTATTCTTTTTTGGACGATAATGTGTGATAAACACTAGTGAAAAAAGTGAGAGTATTTTTCTTGTTTTCCCTTGTTTCAAATCGCATAATATCATCAAGAAATTCTAAATGTTGGGTGATTAATATGCGATTTGTATATGGGGATGAAACTGATAAAGCTTTAGTTAAAGTGATAATTCATGAGTTTTCGAGATGCGAACTTGCTTTTAATCAATTTATCAGCTTAGGATGGGGGAGTAACAATCTAGATACATCCACGGTAACAAAAATTAATTTGCTTCGTTATAATTCCTATGCGTTATTCATTCAACATCTTTATGAGTATTTAGTAGCTTGTTTTAAGAGAGATCGATTAGACACTAGTGATATAAAATATTTTGAGATTGATAAACTGATTAATTTTGAAGTAAATAAAATTCTTAAAAACTGGATAACTGCAATAGACAATGGGTTTGCCCCAGATTGGGCAAATGACAGAAGTTATTATGATGATGTTTGTCCTGAAGAGTTCGGTAGAGATTTCAGAACCATTAGAAACTCTCTTTCTCATGCGGATTATAGACGTATTCAAGGAATAGACAGAATAACTTTGTCTGATTTCTTTAAGAAATATCATAAGTATGTAATGTTGTTATTTCAAAACGCTCAATATTGGTGGTCAATTCGTGATTTTTCCAATTTAGATTTAGGGGATGTTACAGCTTTTAATACGGAAATCGAATCTTTTTATAAAGATAAAACATAATGTGAAGGTACTCTTTTCGAGTATCTTTTTTTCGTTGAAAGTAGGTGAAAACATGAAATCTATTCGCATCTTATCTCCATACCTTGATCTTCTTGCCGAAATCGATAACTACGAATCACTCCTTTTTACTCGACGATGGCACGAAGTTGGTGAGTTTGAGTTGCGTATTAATCGGCACAAACGGCATACGGAGCTTCTTCAACGCGGCAATCTCATCATGCTCGGTGCAAGCAGGAAAAAGGTTGGTATCATTCGGCATCGTGAAATCGAACTTGATGAGAACGGCAAGAAAACAGAAAACTGGCTGGTAAAAGGGATTGCGTTGAAAGGAGTTGTGGCGCAACGGATCACGGTCCCTCCTGCTGGCGATAGCCATGACCGAGCAAGCGGAGCTGCAGAAACGGTTATGAAACACTATGTCAACAATCACATTGTCAATCCAGCCGATGTGAAACGGAAAATTGACATGCTTATGATTGCTTCGGATCAGCAACGAGGTTCACAAATCAGTTGGGAATCGCGTTTCAAAAATCTTGCAGATGAGTTGATCGAGATTTCAAAAGCTAGCGGTCTTGGATGGGATGTTATTCTCGACTTCCAACAGAAAAAATGGATATTTGATGTATACGAAGGGCGGAATCTCACGGTTAATCAGACAGAGAATCCGCCTGTTATTTTTAGCCCGCAGTTTGAGAGTCTGAAACAATTAAGCTTTGTTGAGTCCGACTACAACTACAAGAATTTTGGCTACATCGCTGGGCAAGGCGAGGGAGCCGATCGTCGCGTTGTCACGGTTGGAGAAACGGAAGGACTTTCACGGATTGAAACCTTTATCGACTCGAGGGATATATCAGAGCAAGATGAAAATCAACAAGCACTTCCAGAAGCTGAAATCATCGCAAAGCTGCAACAAAGAGGACAGCAAAAGCTTTCAGAGTTCGCCGAGGAGTTTTTTCTCGAGGGACAAGTTCTCACGAATTCGCCTTTCGTCTACGAAAAGGACTATGATCTAGGCGATATAGTCACCATTCAAAATCGGGAATGGGGCGTGACGCGAGATGCTCGTATCACTGAAATAAAAGAAATTTATGAGCCTAGAGGTTTTCAAATCGAGGCGACTTTTGGTGAGAGTCGACCGACGTTGGTGAAAAAATTGAAACAAGAATTGAATCAAATCAGTGGGGAAGTCCGGAAATAGGGCTTTTTTTATTTTGTTTGAAATGGAGAGATAAAGATGGAAAGACTAAGCGAAATTTATAAAAGTTTCATGACAGCCATCGGCGGTATTGTCGGTTTTTTCTTCGGTGGCTGGACAGTTCCTTTAAAAATTTTGGTTTCCCTTTCGATTGTTGATTATTCAACGGGAATAATTGCGGGAGGAGTCGAAAAGAAACTTAGTAGCAAAGTGGGATTCAAGGGTATTGCTAAAAAGGTGATGATGTTTGCTCTTGTAGCAACTGGAAATCTTGTTGATATTGCAATTGGAAAGGGTCACGTTTTTAGGGATGCGGTTATTTTCTTTTATATGGGCAATGAGATTTTGTCCATCTTAGAAAATGCAGGGCGTATTGGTTTGCCTTATCCAGAACAGCTTCGTTCGGCTATTGAAGTTTTGAAAGGGAAAGAGAAAAAAAGCGAGGAGGGATCACGATGAATAACTTCATTCAAGAACTTGTTCCTTACGCTCAAAAAATCCAAGAGAAGTATCATATCTTGCCTTCTTTGATTATCGCACAAGCTTGCCTTGAAAGTAATTTTGGACAAAGCGGACTAGCACAAAAAGCAAAAAATCTTTTTGGTATCAAGGGAAGTTACAACGGCCAGTCCGTGACGATGCGTACGAATGAGTGTGAGAATGGAAAGCAAATATGTATTGACGCGCCTTTCCGCAAATATCCTTCCTGGTACGAGAGCCTAGAAGACCTTGCTAAACTCTACACTAACGGCGTATCATGGGACAAAGATAAATATAAGCCTATCATCGGTGAAACAAATTATGTGATGGCTTGCAAAAAGGTTCAGGAATGCGGTTATTGTACAGATCCGAATTATGCGAGCAAGTTGATCCAGATCATCGAGAAATACAATCTCACACAATACGATAAAGTCGGAAACAAGAAACCTGTACAAGCTGCAGGTCAAAAAGAGCAAGTATATGTAGTGCAAAAAGGCGACACTCTAACAAAAATTGCGAAGAAGTATGGAACAACGGTGCAAAACTTAGTGAAGCTGAATAACATCAAAAATCCCGATCTGATTAAAGTCGGGCAAAAATTGCGTGTAAAATAACCCCTGCCGTTTGGCGGGGGATTTTTTTGTTTTTGGAAGGAATTTTCATTTTGGTGAGGTATAAACAATACCAGGGAGGTGGGAGCTATGTGGGAGGTTCTGGGGAAATTACGTTGCGGCATTTGTTCAGAGGTAGTTGAGCTAGATGATAAAGTTTTTATGAACATGATACATACCATCATCCACCAAAAGTGCTACTTTAAGCACCCAGAGCGTCAACTACCTATTAAAGACGAGGGTACGTTCAGAAAAATGCTCCTCAAATACCCGTTTTTTAAATGAAAAGCCCTTCTCTTTCTCGAGAGGGGCTTTCTCCATTATTTCCACAAACCTTTCTTCGCTTGTCGCGCCGCACGCTCAGCCTTAATAAATCTTTCTTGGTATTTCACGTTAGGTTGAATGGTCATGACACGGGCATATCCTTCTTTTACAAGAGTTTCGTTGTATAGTTCCTTGCCTAACCACACATATGCAAGTAATCTACCATATTTGTCTTTAATACCTACATCGAATTCTAAAACGACATTTTGATTAGTGAGTCGCTTTTTTGTATAGTTAGATGCCTCTTTTCCATACTTTTCGACAGGTTTATTCGGATGAACTGTCTCTGGTGTATTGACCCCAATCAACCGCACTTTTGCAGTTGCGCCATTATTGAATCTTACCTCTACGGTATCCCCGTCAACTACACGAATGACTTTTACCGTGTGTTTTGAATTGATTCTGATTGTAGGTAATGCAACTTTCTTTGTAGAAGCTGGTTTTGTTTGAGTTGATGGCGTCTTATGAGATGGTTGACTATTACTAAATGTAAACCCCTCTAAATCAACTTTGCTTGCGTTCAGTACACGGGTACACTTCGAGTTACTGTTGTACTTTTTTATAAGCGCGATCAGCTCTTGCATATTTTTAGCTTTGCGCGCTAATGATGTAGGATTGTGTAGCAAATAAGTACAATCAGCTCTTCTAAAATGTCCCCCTAATTCATCTAGTGCTCCGGGATGAGCAAAAGATGGGGTTACTAATCCAAACAGCATTACTAATGATAATGCTAGCGTTAGAAACTTTCTCATAGTCCGTTTTCCTCCTTTTCTTTTACTGTATTTCAAAATACCGACTACATTTTACTATCATTGAAAACATTTTTGTTCTCTCTTTCTATGACAATGTTCGACAAATTTTTCAGCTTAATTGTGATATTTTGTAAGTGGAATAGTGTAAGAGAGGGGATAAGAATGAGTGAAAAGAAGAAAGAGCTGTTTAAGGATATTAATCTCTTTTTATTCGACATTATATTCGATATTATATTCGGCATTTTGAATTAGCCTTTTAATTAGTTTTTATTTATTTGGATATAATGATTAAAATAGAACACTTGCTCTAAAAAAATGTATCGTATTATAATAAAGGTTAATATTAAATGTCAATCTTTTAAGGTGATGAAATCAATGACATACAACGTTATTGATACTAGTAAATGATTTATTCAAAAAATAAAAAATCGGAGTGAGATAAAATAATGCCCTTCTCATTCGAGAGGGGCGTTTTTACGCTTGTACACTTTTTTCTTTATTCACTTTCCATGCATACTTACAATCCTGGCATTGATTCACTTTAGGAAGTAAGAACGCAAAAGGACTAGCAAGGACTAATAATGCGGCTAAAATCCAAAACGGGAAGAACAAAAATCCTAACCACACCATACATCCAGCAGACATAAACGGTAATAAAAAGAAAAATCCTTTCCCTCGTTGCTGTACTTTGTTACTTCCGCATCGTGGACACGGCTCCCATCCGTCTTTTCTCATTACTGTTTCCCTCTTTCCTTCTATATAATTCCATTTCAATTTTATCTGATTTTAAGGTATATGAATAGACATCGAGACTTAAAAACTACTCGCTTTGAGTAGGCTCTTTTTTTATCCATATTTCATGGATTGATCTCTTCGTTTCTAAACAAATCGCATACGTAACATCAAATGAAGGTAACTGCTTATTATTAACGATGGCGCTTAAAGTCCCCTTACTTATCCCTATTTTCTCCGCAAACCAGCCATGTTTTATTCCGTCTTCAGCAAGAATTGGTTTTAGTCTACATATGTATCCCGTTTCTGTTTTTATGTTCATGAAATTCACCTCACAAATAAGAAAAAGTTCTTAAACATAGAAAAAATTTTTTCGATAGACAAGATATATTGGACAATCCCTTTCTCATACCCTTTACCATACTCAGAAAAATTCTACGCAGCATACCCGATTTCCTTCAAATTCAGTAATCATGCAATTTTCCAGAAAAGTCGGGAATGAAAGGGGGAACATCGATTGGAAGGTGAAGGGGTACTTCAAAGCATCTTTCAAGCGTATGTGAAACATCGGAAGCAGCACAGAAAAATGAATGAGTTCGAGTATCTTGA
>JBHGYD010000026.1:0-9552 GCA_041920415.1 Anoxybacillaceae bacterium | reverse complement strand
TTTTGTGGTGAATTGTGATGAGTTGTGGTGACTCTATTATACCAAAAGAGGAACGGTTTTCTTATTTTTTTTGCGCCAAAAAAGTGGAGGGTGTCCGAAAAGCGAACGCCTAGCGAACACTTTTGGGACACCCTCTTTTTAGTCGATGTCAATATATTTTCGTTTTTGAGGCAGACGAATGATGAGTTTGCCGTCTTCAAAGGAAGCTTTAATTTCTTTTTCTGTGACTGGGTAAGGTAAAGGAATTGTACGTGTAATGTTTTGATGCATTTGTCGTTTTTGATATACGTTTTTTTGCTCATCCGTTGACTCAATCACTTCATTGTTTTTGATGGTAAGGTGTAAATAGTCATCGGTACATTCTAATCGCACTTGATTTCGTTTGACGTGAGGAAGATGAGCAGTAATGATATATTCTTGTTTTGTTTCATGGACATCAACCGGAATATAAGAGTGTGAAAACGTTTCGTGAAAATACTCATCGAGCGTTTCAAACATTTTTTTTAGCGGTCGTTCGTCGAAAAATTGATCGACCATTTCCCATAAATGCTGCAGCGGTTCCGCGTCTCGTTTTTTTCTCATCGGCGGTTGAAAATGCTCATTCATCGCATACATCCCCTTTCATAATTCGCTCTTTCATTTAAATGTATGTGTGATCGCACAAAAAGGTCACTCCCATTTTTTTAGAAAAATTTAATGTATTTTTAAGGTTTTTTGATTATGATGTAATTGCAAGAAAAAGCCGGTAGACAATCATTTGAAATGGCAATGTTCCTAGAAACGTATGTTCATTTTTTCAATGCATCCATTACTCTATCCACGTTTTACATCGAAGAGAGCCCGGCATCAAAAAGGAGGAGAATAGGATGCACATCATTCGTTTGATGATTACGCTTTTTTTCTCAGGAACGGCCATATCTTTGTTGACGTATCAATTTGTGGAAACAGTTCATGCGTTTATGGATTTATTTAATAAACATTCGTAAAAAGGAATGTTCCCTGCTGACCGTATGAGAGCGGTTAGCATTTCTTTTTGATATGATTCAGATAGGAGGGAAAAAACGATGAATAAGCGCATTTTAATCATTGAAGATGAAGCGAATTTAGCTCGGTTTATTGAGCTTGATTTAATTCACGAAGGATATGAAGTACATGTGAGCCATGATGGGAGAGAAGGATTAGAGCTGGCGTTATCAGAAGATTGGGGACTGATTTTATTAGATTTAATGCTACCAAGCTTAAATGGAATGGAAGTATGTCGTCGATTGCGGGCCGTGAAACAAACGCCTGTGATTATGATTACTGCAAGAGACAGCGTGTTTGACCGCGTCATGGGATTAGATAGCGGTGCGGATGATTATATTGTGAAACCGTTTGCGATTGAAGAGTTGTTAGCCCGCATTCGCGCTCTTTTTCGTCGTGTACAGCCTTCGTCAGATTATGAGCAAATCTTAACATGCAAAGATCTTACTGTTGATGTAAAAGCGCGCGTTGTCAAAAAAGGAGGACAAATGATTGAGTTAACGAAGCGCGAATATGATTTGCTTGTGACATTTTTACAAAACATCGATATCGTTCTCACTCGGGATGTATTGCTCAATAAAGTATGGGGATTTGATACGGAAGTAGAAACGAACGTTGTAGACGTGTATGTTCGTTATTTACGTCATAAATTAGATGAAACAGATAAGGAACGTTATATCCAAACGGTGCGCGGTGCTGGATATGTGATGCGGTCATGAAACGTTTTCGTCTGGAAAACGTCTCATTAAAATGGAAGCTTACGTTTTTTTCTGCGTCTGCTATTTTTATCATTTATTTTTTCTTTACATGTTTGCAATATCAAATGGTGAAGCAATGGTTACTGAACGAAGAAGAGAAGACGATGAAAAAAACGATCGAAGAAATTGAAACTTATTACGCCGAAAAACGTAATCTATCTTGGAAGGATGTTCGCGAAAGTGAACAATTGCTCGAGAAATTAAATGAAAAATATCAAACGATTCGCATTCTTGATGCAAAAGGAAATATTGTAGTTTCTGTTTCCAATCATGCTTCGGTCGCTTTATCGCCAACTGCCGCTCCAAAAAGCTTAGAAATTGCGTATCATTCTGTTGACGATGAACGTTCCATCGTCTTACGTAAGCCGCTGCATCTTTCGTCCGTAAACGGGACGATTGAAGTGGTTCGTCATCTTGCCAAATTTAAACAAATGACGAGAATATTGTTTCTCATTATGACGTTAATCGGAATAGGAGCGATGGTGACAAGCGCCTTTATTGGCATGTTTATTGCTCGTCATTTTGTCGGGCGGCTGAAAACATTAACAAAAACGATGATGAACATTAAGAATAAAGGATTTCAACAGCGAATCGATATTCCGCCTTCTAAAGATGAAATGTCCGAATTAATGGTCATGTTTAATGAAATGATGGATGAAATTGAACATTCATTTCATCAACAAAAACAGTTCATTCAAGATGCGTCACATGAATTGCGCACTCCGATTGCGATCTTAGAAGGGCATCTTTCGTTGTTAAAGCGATGGGGAAAAAATAATCGCGATATTTTAGAGGAGTCGTTAGAAGCAGCGTCACAAGAAGTGGCGCGCTTAAAAAAACTTGCGCTAGAACTTTTAGACTTATCGCGCGCGGAAGTGATTACCGTGCCTGCGGATATTCAGCCCATCTCTCCAAAAGAAACGGTCGAACAGACGATGAAAAACTTCCGGGTATTGCATCCGAATTTTCAGTTTATGATTCATGACGAAGTAGGAGAGAAGGAATTGATCCGAATGGCCAAGTACCATTTTGAACAACTTTTGTTAATTTTGTTAGACAATGCGGTGAAATATTCGCAACAAAACAAACAAATCACGATTTGCTTAAAAGAAGAAGGGAAATATGTGTCGATTTCGGTCACTGACCAAGGAATTGGGATTCCACGTGATGAATTAGAAAAAGTGTTTTTGCGTTTTTATCGTGTTGATAAGGCAAGAAGTCGCGAAAAAGGCGGCGTTGGACTTGGATTAGCGATTGCGAAAGAAATTGTCGATAAATACGGCGGGCAAATTACGCTTGAAAGCGAAGTTGGAAAAGGAACAACGGTCGAGTTGTTGATTCCAAAAGCCGTTTCGTAAGAACGGAAAACGAGGAGAAAGGTGGGAAACATGATGGTAGACCATCTACATGAAACCACGAATCGTCAAAAAAAGGATATTCAACATGTCATCGAAAAATTTCAAAAGCGAGGCATTAAGATTAGCGCCTGCAAACCGCGAACGATGCTGTCGTTATCTTGCTTGACAGCGCTTGAAGCGACAAAAAATAATGAATAAGGGGAGGAGATGAACGGGGAAGGAGTGAAGGGATTGGACATTCATCAACAAAAAATTATTCCGGCCATTAAAACGATGAAAGATTTTGAGAAATTTTTAAGCAGTTCATACGTTCATGCTGTATTATTGGAGTTACATATCGCTCAACTAAAAAGCGTGTTTCAATACGCGAGACAATGCGGAAAAAACTTGATCACCCATACGGACTTAATTCAAGGGTTAAGTCATGATGAATACGCCGCGGAATACTTATGTCAAGAATTCAAGCCATACGGTCTTATTTCCACAAGAGGAAGCGTCATCGTAAAGGCAAAGCAAAAAAAGGTACTAGCCATTCAACGCATTTTTTTGCTTGATTCCCATGCGCTTGAAAAGAGTTACCAACTCATCGAAAAGACGCGGCCGGATTTTATTGAAGTGATGCCTGGAGCGATGCCGCATGTCATTCGCGAAGTAAAAGAACGGACGGGAATACCGATATTGGCCGGAGGGCTCATTCGTACCATTGATGACGTCGAACGTGCGCTTGAAGCAGGAGCGACGGCGATTACGACATCGAATAAAGAATTGTGGAAACATTATGAAGTGTGTTAGTGAATTTTTTACTAGTCAAACGACCTCGTTTTGTTTTATAATAAAAGCAAGTTAATATAATGTCAGGAGATTAGGAGAGACCATGCATACATGATAAGCAACCGGCTTGTCGTGTTTGTTATGGTCTCTTTTTATTTTCGAGGGGAGGAATTTTTTATGGTATTATCATTTTCGAGTGTTGATCGTCATCAACGTTTAGAAGAAATGAGTCGTCATCAATATGATGTTCTCATTATTGGCGGTGGAATTACGGGATGTGGCATTGCACTAGATGCAGTGACACGCGGTATGAAAACGGCATTAGTTGAGATGCAAGATTTTGCGGCAGGAACATCCAGCCGTTCCACAAAGCTTGTGCATGGTGGGCTTCGTTATTTAAAACAGTTAGAAGTGAAAATGGTCGCTGAAGTCGGAAAAGAACGGGCGATTGTGTATGAAAATGGTCCACATGTCA
Source organism: Anoxybacillaceae bacterium (assembly GCA_041920415.1). Taxonomy (GTDB): domain Bacteria; phylum Bacillota; class Bacilli; order Bacillales; family Anoxybacillaceae; genus JBHGYD01. The sequence continues at coordinate 5,167 of JBHGYD010000026.1, read as the reverse complement.
CGACCCCTGAATGGATGTTACTTCCGATTTATAAAGAAGGAACATTCGGCAAATGGAGTACATCCATTGGCTTGCGAGTGTATGATTATTTAGCGGGCGTAAAGAAAAGCGAACGACGCACGATGTTAAGTGTGGAGGAGACATTAAAAAAAGAACCGCTTTTGAAAAAAGAAGGACTTCTTGGTAGCGGCTATTATGTCGAGTATCGCACCGATGATGCCCGTTTGACGCTTGAAGTGATCAAAAAAGCTGTCGAGCAAGGGGCGCATGCGATCAATTATACAAAAGTCGAGGAGTTTCTTTACGAAAACGGCCATATCATCGGTGCCCGCTGCCGTGACCAAATGAGCGGTCGCTTCTACAACTTGTATGCCAAAAAAATCATTAATGCCGCTGGTCCGTGGGTCGATACATTGCGCGAAAAAGATCGCTCGAAAAACGGAAAAATGCTGCAACTAACAAAAGGAGTTCATATCGTCATCGACCAAAAACGGTTCCCATTAAAACAGGCCATTTATTTTGATACACCAGATGGACGCATGGTATTTGCCATTCCGCGTGACGGAAAAACGTATGTCGGCACGACTGATACGTTTTATAATGACGATATCGCCCATCCAACAATGACATCCGATGATCGAGAGTACTTAATGAACGCGATTCGTTACATGTTCCCGAGCGTGCATATAATGGAGGCAGATATCGAATCAAGCTGGGCTGGAGTGCGACCGCTCATTTATGAAGAAGGAAAAAGCCCATCGGAAATTTCGCGAAAAGATGAAATTTGGCAATCACCATCAGGACTCATTACAATTGCCGGAGGAAAGTTAACCGGTTATCGCAAAATGGCAGAAATGGTTGTTGACCTTGTAGCAAAACAGCTTGAAAAAGAGAAAGGGTTGACATTCCGTCCTTGTCAAACGAAACATCTCCCGATTTCAGGAGGAGATGTCGGCGGCTCACATGCGTTGCCTTCTTTTATCGCCAAAAAAGCAGAAGAAGCGGTGCAATATGGCTTTACAAAACAAGAAGGGGAACGACTCGCCAAACAATACGGCACGAATGTCGACCGCTTACTTGAACTTAGCCAACAATATGATTCCGATAGCGGTCTTCCACTCGATGTATTTGTTACGCTCGTTTATGCGATGGAAGAAGAAATGACCGTAAAGCCAGTCGATTATTTTATTCGACGAACAGGGGCGCTATTCTTTGACATCGCTTGGGTACGAAAATGGAAAGCACCAGTTATCAACTTTATGGCCGATTATTTGAAATGGTCGGGTGAACAAAAACAAGCATACAGCAAGGAACTTGAACAAGCATTGCACGATGCGGTCGTGCCGTGTGATTACAACTCATCTGAGCCGTTGGCGCGTTGAAGAGAGCGGAGCGAGGAGTTTGTATTTTGTGATATAAAATAATGGAATTTGATAAAAAACGCTCTTGCATTGGAGCCCTCTCGAAAAGGTAAGTGTGTCTACGATGAGGGTTCCAAGCAAGGGCAGTTTTTATCTAATCTTTTATATTTTTTGATTTCAACTTATTCCATTCACTCAAGTACGGAACATAATCCAGTACCATTGGTTCACCTTCTAGCCAAGAGATGAGTTCTAAACTGTTTCCGTCTGGATCATGGAAATAGACGCTGGCAGCGGGCATCCATGTATGAACAAGCGGTTCAATAGGTTCTTTACCGAAAGAACCAACAGGTTCGATTCTTTTGCTTTGTAACCATGCATTTGCATTCATTAAATCATCGAGTTCCACTCCAAACGCAAAATGGCTTCTCTTTACCTCTTGATCTTTTGGTACTTCCCATAAGCCAAGCATTTGCCGATGTTGTCCCACATAGAAGAAAGCACATCTTCTTGCCTCAATTTTATGGGCCAATGGAAGACCGAGCGTTTGGTAAAATTGAATCGAACGCTCCAAATCTTTCACTTGTAAATGGGTTTCATAAATCGTTTGAATCATTTTTCGTCTCCCTTCATCCTATATCCCTATTTCATTTCGTTATTTTGGACAAAAATTCCTTTCATTTCCTGCATAGCAACATTCTTTTTCTTGGAATATGTGAATCGAAAACATTTGGTTTTAACAACACAATGTGTTGTTCTCATATTTTTTCATTTCAAGGATGTTCCAAAAAATCGGAGAATGTATGTTTTTCGAAAAAAGATGATCGAATGAAACTTGCCGATATGAAAGAGAAGCATGGCGTGTGGTGAACTCATTTTAGAGGGTTGGAAAAGTGGGACGGAGTCGATGTTTGTTTGTGCTGTGATGAAGTTGAAAAAGGTAGCGAATTACGTATACAAGACGAAGCAACGTTTTTCATTTTCTTCCTTATGGAGACACATTCTTCCTTATCTTTTAAAAGAATGTCATTTTGTCAACAGTCTGAAACGATATCTAAATCTAGACATCGTTTTTTACAAGTTAATTTAAGTAAAAAATAATAGTAGTATTTCAAAATTGTGTGTAGTGAAATTAACTAAAAAATAAGTATTTTTTAAAAAATAATTGATATCGTATTGCTTTTTTTGTTATATTTTACTTAATAGTTTAAGTAAAATTAACTAAAAATAAATTTACTGTGCTTGGTGGTTTAATGGTCACAATGAAAGATATTGCTCGAAAAGCGAATGTTTCGATTGCGACAGTATCGAGAATTTTAAATAACGATACAACTCTTTCTGTTTCAGAAGAGACGCGACAACGGGTTTTTAGTATTGCAAAACAGCTCAATTACAAGCCTATTCGGAAACGTCATTCCAAAAAGAATAAAGAAGTATATCATATTGCTCTTCTTCTCGCTGTTTCACAGCACGACGAAGCCAATGACCCTTATTTCGCTTCCATTCGTCAAGGTATCGAAGAGCAATGTGAACAACTGCCGATTCACATCTCAAGTGTTATTAGGGTCAATGGAGCTGAAATACAAAATTTAAATGAATTCGATGGATTGATTGTAATCGGTGGCATTGATCCAGATGATATTAAGCAACATTTCGTACAAGATCATGTCGTATTTGTCACCCAAGTAATTAATATCGACGAATATGACGTCGTTTGTTCCGATTTAGAAACAGCAACTGAAAACATATTAGACTATTTAATAAGACTTGGTCATAAGGAAATCGGTTATATTGGCGGATCAGAAACAATCAAGAAATTAAATGGCGAAAAAAGTTACGAAATCGACGATATCAGAAAGCAAATTTTCGAAAAAAAAATGAAAGCAATGGGACTATATCAACAAAAACATGTTTTCATCGGAGAGTGGGGACCGGCAGAGGGGTATGAATTAATGAAAAAGGCGGTTGAATTAGGTGATTTGCCTAGCGCTTTTGTTATCGCCAGCGATCCAATGGCGATCGGTGCATTACATGCGATTCATCAAGCGGGTTTAAAAGTACCAGAAGGTATCTCGATCATCAGCTTTGATGATATTGACGCTGCGGCTTTTTTGAATCCGCCCCTTTCCACCGTCAAAATGTACACATATGAAATGGGAAAAATCGCAGTGAATGCTTTGTACGAGAGAATGAATGGAAGAGAAATCCCTATTAAAATTCTTACTCCAGCGAAGCTGATCATTCGTGAAAGTTGTGGAATGAAAAAAGAGTAAGTGTCTTCGCTCTACACTTAAAGGAGGTGAGCGGCCAGAAACACCGGGTGAAAAGTTGTATCGAAGAAAGTAAGCGTTAACAAAAAGCAAAATGGGGGAGTTTGTAATGAAAAAAACAATGGCACTTGTCATGTCAAGCGCATTAGTTTTTTCTGTGCTTAGCGCGTGTGGAAGCAAAAGCGAAGAAGCATCAAGCAGTTCAGGAAAAAAAGTAAAAATTGAATTTTTCCATTACAAATCAGAAGCAAAAGACACGTTTGATAAATTAATCGAAAAATTTGAAAAAGAAAATCCAAACATTGACGTAGTTAACGCGAATCCACCAGAAGCTGAAACAGTTTTAAAAACTCGCGCGGCGAAACGTGATGTTCCAGACGTTGTTGGAATCGGGGCAGACACGACGTTTGCTGAATTATCGAAGGCCGGCGTGTTTGAAGATTTGACGAACGCCTCTGAACTCGATAATATTCAGCCTGCTTACATCCAGATGTTACACGATGTGACGGGATTAGATAAAGTATATGCCATACCATATGCGGCCAACGCAGACGGTGTTATTTATAATAAAGCGATATTTAAAGAACTTGGCTTAACCGTTCCGAAAACATGGGATGAATTTATCGCCGTGGCAGAAAAAGTAAAAGCGGCTGGAAAAACGCCGTTTTATTTTACCTTTAAAGACGCTTGGACAACCTTGCCAGCTTACAATGCACTTGCAGCTAACACACAAGGAAAAACGTTCTTCCAAGATTTAAACAAAGGACAGACAAACTTCAAAGAAGGATATAAAGAAGCGACCGAAAAGTTTGTAAAATTACTAGAATACGGTCATAAAGACAATTTTGGAAAAGGCTATGCAGATGGAAACGTCGCTTTTGCGAAAGGCGAATCAGCGATGTATTTACAAGGGATTTGGGCGATTCCAGAAATTAAAAAAGCCAATCCAAACATTGAGCTAGGTGTATTCCCTTATCCAGTAACGAATGACCCCGAACAAACGAAATTAGTGTCTGGCGTCGACCTTCTATTAGCGATTTCCAAAACATCGAAACATCCGAAAGAAGCAAAAAAATTTGTTGATTTCTTATTAAATGCTGAAAATGCGAAAACGTATATTACTGAACAAAATGCATTCTCTGCCATCAAAGGACTTACACAAGATGACCCTACCCTTGACGGATTAAAAGAAAGCTTTGCCAAAGGTGCGCTTGTTGACTTCCCAGACCATTATATTCCTGTTGGCATCGGATTAGCAAACCTTTTACAACAATTAACTCATGATAAAGATGTCGATGGATTCTTAAAAAATATGGACTCTGAATGGAAAAAAGTACAAGGACGTCAATAGGAAGATAAGGGAAGAAAATTGGGGGTTGCACCCGATTTTCTTCTTCTTGTGCGCCCGGCATGGGTGTAATCTATAGGGTGCAAGTCCCGAGCTGCGAAGGCAGAAGTAGCAGTTAGCTTAACGCAAGGGTGTCCATGGCGACATGGAATCTGAAGGAAGCGAGCGGCAAACTTCCGGTCTGAGGA
>JBHGYD010000025.1:0-47528 GCA_041920415.1 Anoxybacillaceae bacterium | reverse complement strand
AAAGTGAAGCTCTTTTCACTGGTTAAGTTAGAAAGGGCGCACGGTGGATGCCTTGGCACTAGGAGCCGATGAAGGACGGGACAAACACCGATATGCTTCGGGGAGCTGTAAGTAAGCGTTGATCCGGAGATTTCCGAATGGGGGAACCCACTGTCCGTAATGGGACAGTATCCATACCTGAATCCATAGGGTATGGAGGGCATACCCGGGGAACTGAAACATCTAAGTACCCGGAGGAGAAGAAAGCAACAGCGATTCCCTGAGTAGCGGCGAGCGAAACGGGAACAGCCCAAACCAAGAGGCTTGCCTCTTGGGGTTGTAGGACACTCAATACGGAGTGACAAAGGAACGGGGTAGACGAAGCGGTCTGGAAAGGCCCGCCATAGGAGGTAATAGCCCTGTAGTCGAAACTTCGTTCCCTCCTGAGTGGATCCTGAGTACGGCGGGACACGTGAAATCCCGTCGGAAGCAGGGAGGACCATCTCCCAAGGCTAAATACTCCCTAGTGACCGATAGTGAACCAGTACCGTGAGGGAAAGGTGAAAAGCACCCCGGAAGGGGAGTGAAAGAGAACCTGAAACCGTGTGCCTACAAGTAGTCAGAGCCCGTTTACGGGTGATGGCGTGCCTTTTGTAGAATGAACCGGCGAGTTACGATGACGTGCGAGGTTAAGTCGAAGAGACGGAGCCGTAGCGAAAGCGAGTCTGAATAGGGCGTATAGTACGTCGTCGTAGACCCGAAACCAGGTGATCTACCCATGTCCAGGGTGAAGGTAGGGTAACACCTACTGGAGGCCCGAACCCACGCACGTTGAAAAGTGCGGGGATGAGGTGTGGGTAGGGGTGAAATGCCAATCGAACTTGGAGATAGCTGGTTCTCCCCGAAATAGCTTTAGGGCTAGCCTCAAGGTAAGAGTCTTGGAGGTAGAGCACTGATTGGGCTAGGGGCCCTCATCGGGTTACCGAACTCAGTCAAACTCCGAATGCCAATGACTTATCCTTGGGAGTCAGACTACGAGTGATAAGATCCGTGGTCAAAAGGGAAACAGCCCAGATCACCAGCTAAGGTCCCAAAGTATACGTTAAGTGGAAAAGGATGTGGAGTTGCCCAGACAACCAGGATGTTGGCTTAGAAGCAGCCACCATTTAAAGAGTGCGTAATAGCTCACTGGTCGAGTGACTCTGCGCCGAAAATGTACCGGGGCTAAACGTATCACCGAAGCTGTGGGATGACTTACGTCATCGGTAGGGGAGCGTTCTAAGGGCGTCGAAGCTAGACCGTAAGGACTAGTGGAGCGCTTAGAAGTGAGAATGCCGGTATGAGTAGCGAAAACAGAGGTGAGAATCCTCTGCACCGAAAGCCTAAGGTTTCCTGAGGAAGGCTCGTCCGCTCAGGGTTAGTCGGGACCTAAGCCGAGGCCGAAAGGCGTAGGCGATGGACAACAGGTAGAGATTCCTGTACCACCTCCTCACCGTTTGAGCAATGGGGGGACGCAGGAGGATAGGGGAAGCGCGCCGTTGGTTGTGCGCGCCCAAGCAGTTAGGCTGGCAAGTAGGCAAATCCGCTTGCCGTAAGGCGGAGCTGTGATGGCGAGGGAATTATAAGTACCGAAGTCCCTGATTCCACACTGCCAAGAAAAGCCTCTAGCGAGGTGAGAGGTGCCCGTACCGCAAACCGACACAGGTAGGCGAGGAGAGAATCCTAAGGTGCGCGGGAGAACTCTCGTTAAGGAACTCGGCAAAATGACCCCGTAACTTCGGGAGAAGGGGTGCTCTCTTGGGTGTCGAGCCCGAGAGAGCCGCAGTGAAAAGGCCCAAGCGACTGTTTAACAAAAACACAGGTCTCTGCGAAGCCGAAAGGCGAAGTATAGGGGCTGACACCTGCCCGGTGCTGGAAGGTTAAGGGGAGCGCTTAGCGCAAGCGAAGGTGCGAACCGAAGCCCCAGTAAACGGCGGCCGTAACTATAACGGTCCTAAGGTAGCGAAATTCCTTGTCGGGTAAGTTCCGACCCGCACGAAAGGTGTAACGACTTGGGCACTGTCTCAACGAGAGACCCGGTGAAATTATAGTACCTGTGAAGATGCAGGTTACCCGCGACAGGACGGAAAGACCCCGTGGAGCTTTACTGCAGCCTGATATTGAATTTTGGTATCGCTTGTACAGGATAGGTGGGAGCCTGAGAAACCGGAGCGCCAGCTTCGGTGGAGGCGTCGGTGGGATACCACCCTGGCGGTATTGAAATTCTAACCCGCACCCCTGATCGGGGTGGGAGACAGTGTCAGGTGGGCAGTTTGACTGGGGCGGTCGCCTCCTAAAGAGTAACGGAGGCGCCCAAAGGTTCCCTCAGAATGGTTGGAAATCATTCGTAGAGTGTAAAGGCAGAAGGGAGCTTGACTGCGAGACCTACAAGTCGAGCAGGGACGAAAGTCGGGCTTAGTGATCCGGTGGTTCCGCATGGAAGGGCCATCGCTCAACGGATAAAAGCTACCCCGGGGATAACAGGCTTATCTCCCCCAAGAGTCCACATCGACGGGGAGGTTTGGCACCTCGATGTCGGCTCATCGCATCCTGGGGCTGTAGTCGGTCCCAAGGGTTGGGCTGTTCGCCCATTAAAGCGGTACGCGAGCTGGGTTCAGAACGTCGTGAGACAGTTCGGTCCCTATCCGTCGTGGGCGCAGGAAATTTGAGAGGAGCTGTCCTTAGTACGAGAGGACCGGGATGGACATACCGCTGGTGTACCAGTTGTCCTGCCAAGGGCATCGCTGGGTAGCTATGTATGGACGGGATAAGTGCTGAAAGCATCTAAGCATGAAGCCCCCCTCAAGATGAGATTTCCCATAGCGTCAAGCTAGTAAGATCCCTGAAAGATGATCAGGTTGATAGGTCCGAGGTGGAAGTGCGGTGACGCATGGAGCTGACGGATACTAATCGATCGAGGACTTAACCCAATGGATGACGTTATCTAGTTTTGAGAGAACGAAGTTTCTCTTGACAGTTTCTAGCCAATCGGTATAATAGAAATTGTCTCAAATTGGTCTAGTGATGATGGCGAAGAGGTCACACCCGTTCCCATTCCGAACACGGAAGTTAAGCTCTTCAGCGCCGAGGGTAGTTGGGGCTTTGCCCCTGCGAGAGTAGGACGTCGCTAGGCGGACTGATTCGTTAGAGAGCTTATAAATCAGTTCTCTAACTTTTTTTGTCCAACTTATTTTGCGTTTTTATATAACGCCATTAAAATCCTCTCCCCCATAAGAAATAAAAGCACCGCGATGAGTTCTCAAAGAAAGAGAATCAGGTGCTGAGCTAAAAGAAAAGCAGCTAATCTCATACGATAGAGATTAGCTGCTTCTTTTTTAACATTTTTTTCGAGGAGTCCTCTTTCTTCAAACGGAGTGAAGGTCGAAGAGGTTCATCGTGATCAAAATGCTGAACAAATGATACGTTTATTCTCCTTTTTTAATTTCAATTTTTTTCTTTCGGTCATCAGGAATCAGTCGATGAAGATGAATAATTAATAGTCCATGATGGTACGTTGCTTCAATTCGTTCTTCTTTTACGGCAAAAGGAAGAGGAATCGTCTTTTCCCATGTCCCTTGAAAAATGCCTTCTTCTATTAACTCAAACCCTTTAAATTGTAAATTAATCGTTGCTTTAATTTCTAATGTTTTATAATACGTATATAGTTCAACATGGTCAATACTTTCTAAACCAGGCAAACAAACAACGATTAGTAACTCATTGTCTTTTTTATATATATTGACACCTGACGATTTTTTATTCGTTGGTAAAAAAGGTTGAAAATTCCCCCAAAAATCCCCATTAAAAAAATGTTCCCAATGTTTCGTCCAGTCTGAGAATGGGCTTGCTTTCATTTTCTTCGTCCTCCTCTTTTGTTGCTATTTCATCATATGTTTAGACAACGATTTTGTGAAATAAAAGACAAAAACACGAACATTAATTTTATTTTTTTAATAAATGTTCGATTTTATGTTGACAGTTTCAGAAAAACATTGATAAGATAATGGTAACTTCATAACGTGCCCTCATATAATCTTGGGAATATGGCCCAAAAGTTTCTACCCAATAACCGTAAATTATTGGACTATGAGGGAAAGGATCGAATTGTTTTTTTCGCCTTATACGGTCGAGCTATGCCCAGAACGATGCTTTCCCTCGAAGAAGGAACATATGTTCTGGGTTTTTATATGGTGAAAAAAAGAGGTGAAGATGAATGCAACCGCTTGTTGGTGTCATTATGGGAAGTCAATCCGATTGGGAAACGATGAAACATGCTTGCGATATATTAGAAGAACTGCAGATTCCGTTTGAAAAAAAGGTGGTTTCAGCACATCGAACACCTGATTATATGTTTGAATATGCAACAACAGCTGAAGAAAGAGGAATTAAAGTGATCATTGCCGGAGCGGGAGGAGCGGCACACTTGCCAGGAATGGTCGCTGCAAAAACGACGTTACCTGTCATTGGTGTACCTGTTCAATCCAAAGCATTAAGTGGGTTGGATTCTCTCTTGTCCATTGTTCAAATGCCAGGAGGGGTACCTGTGGCCACCGTGGCAATTGGCAAAGCTGGAGCGACGAACGCAGGGCTTTTAGCAGCGGCGATGCTAGGTCTTTATTATCCTGAATATATGGAAGCATTGAAAAAGAGAAGAGAACAAATTCGTCAAGAAATATTAGAAAGCAGTGATCATCTTGAGTAAGCAAATCATTATGCCGGGACAAACGATCGGCATCATTGGCGGGGGACAGCTTGGGCGGATGATGGCCATTTCTGCAAAAGAGATGGGATTTCGTGTTGCTGTGCTAGACCCGATTCCAAACTCCCCATGCGGTCAAATAGCGGATATCGAAATTACGGCGGAATATAGCGATTTGGAAGCAATGAAAGAGTTAGCAAATGTAAGTGATGTGATTACGTACGAATTTGAAAATATTGATGTGACCGCGTTGAATTGGCTTGTGGAGCATTCCTACGTGCCTCAAGGCAGCGAATTATTAAAGATCACGCAAGATCGTGCAACAGAAAAAAAAGCAATTACAGACGCAGGGCTTCCGGTTGCTCCTTATGTGGAAATTCAATCGGCAGAAGAGTTGTTTGCAGGAATTGAAATAATCGGCATTCCTTGTGTGTTAAAAACGCGATGCGGTGGTTATGATGGCAAAGGACAATTTGTTATTCGCTGCAAAGAAGACTGTGAACAGGCACTTTCTTTATTGCAAGTAGGTCCTTGTGTGTTAGAAAGATGGCTTTCGTTTGAAAAAGAAATTTCTGTCATTGTCACAAGAAACGGATTTGGCGATATGAAAGTTTTTCCGGCGGCGGAGAATATTCATATTGATAATATTTTGCATCAAACGATTGTTCCTGCAAGAATTTTACCACATATCCAGCAAAAAGCGATTACGTATGCAGAAACGCTCGCCAGACATTTTGAACTGATTGGAACATTAGCGGTAGAAATGTTTTTGACAAAAGAAGGAGATATTTATATTAATGAGCTTGCCCCTAGACCGCACAACTCAGGTCATTATACAATTAATGCCTGTGCGACATCTCAATTTCAGCAGCATATTCGCGCTGTTTGCAACTGGCCGCTAGGAAGTACGGAATTGCTTAAGCCGGCAGTTATGGTCAATATTTTAGGGGAGCATGTACAGCCAATTATCGAACACATTCCGCAGCTTGCGGATATGCATCTTCACCTCTATGGAAAAAAAGAAGCGAAACGGAAGCGGAAAATGGGTCATTTGACGGTGTTAGCTGAAAATGTCGATGTTGCGTTACAAAAAATTGACGAATTGCAAATCTGGAATGATCGGAGGCTACAACAAACATGATTGAACGTTACACAAGACCGGAAATGGGTGCAATTTGGACGGAAGAAAATCGCTTTAAAGCATGGCTCGAAGTGGAAATTTTAGCTTGCGAAGCATGGGCAGAACTCGGTGTGATTCCAAAAGAAGACGTGGAGCTCATTCGTAAAAATGCTTCCTTTGACATTCAGCGAATCAAAGAAATCGAGGAAGAAACGCGTCATGATGTAGTGGCGTTTACACGTGCTGTTTCCGAAACATTGGGTGAAGAGCGGAAATGGGTACATTACGGTTTAACGTCTACGGATGTCGTTGACACTGCTTTATCGTATTTATTAAAACAAGCGAATGAAATTTTACTTCGCGACCTTGAAAATTTTATCCAAGTATTGAAGGAAAAAGCGCAAGAACATAAATATACGGTTATGATGGGTCGCACGCACGGCGTTCATGCTGAACCGACGACATTCGGTCTGAAAATGGCACTTTGGTATGCGGAAATGCAGCGGAATTTAGAGCGCTTCAAACAAGCAGCAGAAACGGTACGTGTTGGGAAAATTTCCGGTGCGGTTGGGACGTACGCAAACATTGACCCATTCGTAGAAAAATATGTGTGCGAAAAGCTTGGATTAGAACCGGCACCAATTTCGACGCAAACATTACAGCGCGACCGTCACGCCCATTACATGGCAACTTTAGCATTAATCGCGACCTCTATTGAAAAATTCGCGGTAGAAATTCGTGGTCTACAAAAAAGCGAAACGCGTGAAGTAGAGGAATTTTTCGCAAAAGGACAAAAAGGTTCTTCCGCGATGCCGCATAAGCGCAACCCAATTGGTTCGGAAAATATGACGGGGATGGCGCGCGTCATTCGCGGTTATATGCTAACAGCATATGAGAACGTACCGCTTTGGCACGAGCGCGACATTTCCCATTCATCCGCAGAGCGCATTATTTTACCTGATGCAACGATTGCGTTGAACTATATGTTAAACCGTTTTACAAACATCGTGAAAAATTTAACCGTGTTCCCTGAAAACATGAAGCGCAATATGGATCGTACGTTAGGACTCATTTATTCACAGCGCGTATTACTTGCACTTATTGATACAGGTATGACACGTGAAGAGGCATATGATTTAGTGCAGCCGAAAGCGATGGAAGCTTGGGAAAAACAAGTGCCATTCCGTTCGTTAATTGAAGCGGACGAAACAATTACAAGCCGCTTAACAAAAGAGCAAATTGATGATTGCTTTGACTACAACTATCACTTAAAACATGTCGATACGATTTTCGAACGGTTAGGATTGTAATGCCATATAGGTAAGGGGATTCCTTACCTATGTGGTAAAAGGAGAATTCTTAATATTCTGTATTAGGAGGCCTGTATCATGGTCAAAAAGCTAGAGCTACTTTATGAAGGAAAAGCAAAAAAAGTGTATATGACGGATGAAGAGAATGTTCTTTGGATTGAGTATAAAGACAGCGCGACCGCGTTTAATGGTGAAAAGAAAGCTACGATTGTTGGAAAAGGGCGTTTAAATAACGAAATTACAAGCTTACTATTTTCCAAGCTTCATAGTGCTGGAATTGACAATCATTTTATCAAAAAACTATCCGCTACTGAACAGCTCGTTAAAAAAGTAACGATTATCCCTCTTGAAGTTGTTGTCCGCAATTATGTCGCTGGGAGTCTTGCGAAGCGGCTCGGCATCGCCGAAGGAACAAGCTTAGAAAAACCGCTCATTGAGTTTTATTACAAAAATGACGATCTTGGCGACCCTCTCTTGTTGGAAGACCACATTGCCATTTTAAAGCTGGCGACCTCAGAACAAATTGCTGTTTTGAAGGAATTAGCTTTAAAAGTCAATGAGATCCTCATCCAACATTTCCAAGCCTGCCACGTCCGATTGATTGATTTTAAACTCGAATTCGGCTTCGATGCAGAAGGGAAAATTGTATTGGCGGATGAAATTTCCCCGGATACTTGCCGTTTATGGGATATAGAGACAAACGAAAAACTTGACAAAGATGTATTCCGCAGAGATTTAGGGAACTTAACCGACGCATATGAAATTGTTCTACAAAGACTAGGAGGTCAAACCGAATGTACAAAGTAAAAGTGTATGTAACATTAAGAGAAAGCGTATTAGACCCGCAAGGAAATGCAGTGAAAGGAGCTCTTCATAGCTTGTCTTACAATGAAGTGCAAGATGTGCGAATCGGCAAGTTTATGGAACTTGTTATTGAGAAAAGTGAACGCAATATCGATGAACTTGTGCGCGAAATGTGTGAAAAGCTGTTGGCCAATACGGTGATTGAAGACTACCGCTATGAAATCGAGGAGGTAGTTGTACAGTGAAATTCGCTGTCGTTGTTTTTCCGGGTTCCAACTGTGATGTCGACATGTATCATGCGATTAAAGATGAACTAGGTGAAGAAGTCGAGTATGTTTGGCATGATGCCGACAACTTAGACGAGTTTGACGGAATTCTTCTTCCAGGTGGTTTTTCGTATGGCGATTATCTCCGCTCTGGAGCGATTGCACGCTTTTCAAACGTGATGAAAGCAATCATGAAAGCCGCCGAGGAAGGAAAGCCGATTTTAGGGGTTTGCAATGGGTTTCAAATTTTGCTTGAAGCAGGGCTATTGCCAGGGGCGATGCGTCGTAATAACAGTCTAAAATTCATTTGCCGTCCCATAGAATTGCGAGTAGAAAATAATGAAACGATGTTTACATCTGCTTACGAAAGAGACGAAATCATCACGATTCCAATCGCTCATGGTGAAGGCAACTATTACTGTGATGAGGAAACGTTGAAAAAACTAATCGAAAATCGGCAAATCGTATTTCGCTACTATGGTGAAAATCCGAATGGAAGCTTAGAAAACATTGCGGGAATCATCAATGAAAAAGGAAATGTGCTTGGGATGATGCCGCATCCGGAGCGGGCAGTTGACGAGCTGCTTGGCAGCGCTGACGGATTAAAGTTGTTCCAATCAATCGTGAAATACTGGAGGGAAGCACATGTCGTTACTACTTGAGCCAAGTCCAACGATGATTAAAGAAGAAAAAATTTACCGCGAAATGGGATTGACGGATGAAGAGTTTGCAATGATTGAGAAAATTCTCGGTCGCTTACCGAATTATACGGAAACGGGCATTTTCTCGGTCATGTGGTCCGAGCATTGCAGCTATAAAAACTCAAAACCAGTATTAAAAAAATTCCCAACCGACGGTGAAAAGGTGCTTCAAGGTCCGGGAGAAGGAGCGGGTATTGTTGATATTGGCGATGACTTGGCAGTTGTGTTCAAAATTGAAAGCCATAACCATCCATCAGCGATTGAGCCATATCAAGGCGCGGCTACAGGTGTCGGCGGCATTATTCGCGATGTGTTCTCGATGGGAGCTCGTCCGATTGCGCTATTAAACTCGCTCCGTTTTGGAGAACTAACGTCTCCGCGCGTAAAATATTTATTAGAAAATGTGGTAGCTGGTATTGCCGGTTACGGAAACTGCGTCGGTATTCCAACCGTTGGCGGGGAAGTGCAATTTGATCCGGCCTATGAAGGCAACCCGCTAGTGAACGCAATGTGTGTGGGCATTATTCGTCATGAGGATATTCAACGAGGAGTGGCATCAGGCGTCGGCAACACGGTGATGTATGTTGGTGCAAAAACAGGACGTGACGGCATTCATGGTGCGACGTTTGCTTCCGAAGAGTTAACAGAAGCCTCTGAGGAAAAACGTCCGGCTGTTCAAGTAGGCGACCCATTTATGGAAAAACTGTTGCTTGAAGCATGTTTAGAAGTCATCAAATCAGATGCGTTAGTTGGTATTCAAGATATGGGAGCGGCAGGATTAACAAGTTCATCTGCGGAAATGGCGAGTAAAGCGGGGTATGGTATTGAAATGAACCTTGATTTAGTGCCGCAGCGTGAAACAGGTATGACACCATACGAAATGATGCTTTCTGAGTCGCAAGAACGCATGCTTCTTGTCGTGAAAAAAGGTCGTGAACAAGAAATTTATGATTTATTTGCGAAATACGGACTTGAGGCAAAAGCGATTGGTAAAGTAACTGATGACAAAATGCTTCGTCTTTATTTTCGCGGCGAAGTAGCGGCGGAAATTCCAGTGGATGCATTAGCCAAAGACGCACCTGTTTACCATAAACCATCGAAAGAGCCAGCGTATTATCGCGAGTTTCAAGAGATGGCGTCTTACATTCCACACGTGGAAAACTATGAGGAAACACTGCTTTCTTTATTAGCACAGCCGACGATTGCAAGTAAAGAGTGGGTGTATCAACAATACGACTATATGGTGCGGACAAATACGGTTGTTGCTCCCGGTTCTGATGCCGCTGTCGTACGTATTCGTGGTACGAATAAAGCGTTGGCAATGACAACGGATTGCAACTCTCGCTACATTTATTTAGATCCGGAAACAGGCGGAAAAATCGCTGTTGCTGAAGCGGCACGGAATGTTGTTTGTTCGGGAGCTAAGCCTTTAGCGATTACAGACTGTTTAAATTTTGGTAACCCAGAAAAACCAGAAATCTTCTGGCAGTTAGAAAAAGCGGTCGATGGGATGAGTGCGGCGTGCCGTGCGTTAGAAACCCCTGTTATTAGCGGGAATGTATCGCTTTACAACGAAACGAATGGAGAAGCAGTCTATCCGACCCCTGTTGTCGGTATGGTTGGCTTAGTGGAAGATTTGAAACATATTACGACGCAAGAATTTAAACAAGCGGGCGATCTTATTTATGTCATTGGCGAGGCCAAGCCAGAATTTGGCGGAAGTGAATTGCAAAAATTATTGAACGGTAACATTTTTGGTAAAGCACCAAGCATCGATTTAGAGGTCGAGGCAAAGCGACAAAATGAACTTCTTACGGCGATTCGCGCTGGGGTCGTTGCTTCAGCACATGACGTGGCAGAAGGCGGTGTAGCCGTTGCGCTTGCTGAATGTGTTATGAACGCTAACGGACTAGGAGCAAAAGTGACCGTAAGCGGTGACATCGTGACGGAATTATTTAGCGAAACGCAATCTCGTTTCATTGTTTCAGTGAAAAAGGAACACCAAGCGAAATTTGAAGAATTAGTCGAAGCAAACCTTATTGGTGAAGTAACAGAGGATGCAACGCTTCTCATCGAACATGAGCATAGTGAAGCAGTTGTGCATCTTTCAGTTGAACAAATGAGAAGCGTGTGGAAAGGAGCTATTCCATGCTTGCTGAAATCAAAGGTTTAAACGAGGAGTGCGGCATTTTTGGTATTTGGGGGCACGAGGAAGCGGCACAAGTGGCGTATTACGGTTTGCATAGCTTGCAGCATCGGGGCCAAGAAGGCGCAGGAATTGTTGTTGCTCATCATGGCGCATTAAAAGGGCATAAAGGATTGGGGCTCGTGACAGAAGTGTTCAGCAATGGTGAGCTTCAATCGTTGCATGGAATGGCAGCGATTGGTCATGTCCGTTATTCGACGGCTGGAGGCGGGGGCTATGAAAACGTGCAGCCTCTTTTGTTCCGCTCGCAAAGCGGTAGCCTCGCTTTGGCGCATAACGGAAATTTAGTCAATGCGACAGAGCTAAAAATTCAGTTAGAACAACAAGGAAGCATTTTTCAAACAACATCAGATACGGAAGTATTGGCCCATCTCATTCGTCGAAGCCATGCACCAACATTAAAAGAGCAAATGAAAGAAGCGTTAACCTATTTAGAAGGGGCATTTGCGTTTCTTTTGTTGACAGAAACAGAATTGTATATTGCGCTAGATCCTTATGGATTTCGTCCGCTCTCCATTGGTCGGCTCGGCAACGCGTATGTTGTCGCTTCAGAGACATGCGCGTTTGATGTGGTCGGAGCCACATACGAGCGTGAAGTGGAACCGGGGGAACTCATTATCATCAATGAAGAGGGGATTCATTCCGAACGGTTTGCATCCAAACGGACGCGCTCGATTTGTAGTATGGAATACATTTACTTTGCCCGTCCTGACAGCAATGTCGATGGAATTAATATTCACACGGCCCGCAAAAATCTTGGAAAGCGTTTGGCGTTCGAAGCCCCTGTTGAAGCGGATATTGTCACAGGTGTTCCGGATTCGAGCATTTCTGTAGCGATTGGCTATGCTGAAGCGACAGGGATTCCATATGAACTTGGTTTAATTAAAAACCGTTACGTCGGACGTACGTTCATTCAACCATCGCAATCGCTACGCGAGCAAGGAGTGAAAATGAAACTTTCTCCTGTACGTGGGGTTGTAGCAGGCAAGCGGGTCGTAATGGTTGATGATTCGATCGTTCGCGGAACAACAAGTAAGCGAATTGTGACGATGCTTCGAGAAGCGGGTGCAACGGAAGTACACGTTCGCATTAGCTCACCACCGATTACACATCCTTGTTTTTACGGGATCGATACATCAACAAAGGAAGAGCTTATTGCTTCTACGTATACCGTAGAAGAAATTCGGCAAATTATTGGTGCGGATTCACTAGCGTTTTTAAGCCATGAAGGGTTGCTTGAAGCGATTGGACGTCCGAAAGACTCTCCATTACGTGGACAATGCATGGCATGTTTTACAGGAGCCTATCCGACGAATACATGTAAAGAATTACAACAGCTAACGTCAAAACAATAAAAGGGGGAGCTTTAGGTGGCGGAGGCATATAAACAAGCGGGCGTCGATATCGAAGCCGGTTACAAAGCGGTTTCGCTCATGAAAAAGCATGTACAAAAGACGACTCGTCCGGAAGTGCTTGGCGGTCTTGGCAGCTTTGGCGGTATGTTTGATTTATCGAAATTCGGATATCAAGAGCCTGTCTTAGTTTCTGGAACGGACGGGGTCGGAACAAAATTAATGCTTGCTTTTATGATGAATAAGCATGACACGATTGGCATTGACTGTGTAGCGATGTGCGTCAACGACATCGTTGTGCAAGGAGCCGAGCCATTATTTTTCCTCGACTATATTGCCTGTGGAAAAGCCGTTCCGGAAAAAATTGAGCAAATTGTCAAAGGGATTGCGGATGGCTGCGTGCAAGCGGGTTGTGCGCTCATTGGTGGCGAGACAGCGGAAATGCCAGGGATGTATAATGAAGATGAATACGATGTCGCCGGGTTTGCTGTTGGAATTGCTGAAAAATCGAGATTAATTACTGGTGAGAGAATTCAGGAAGGCGATGCATTAATTGGTCTCGCATCAAATGGGCTTCATAGCAACGGATACTCACTTGTTCGGAAAATTGTTCTCGATGAAGCGAAATTAAATCTTCATCAAACATATAACCGTTTATCAGTTTCTTTAGGTGAAGAGTTGCTGAAACCGACGCGCATTTATGTAAAATCATTAATAACGGTCATGAACGAATTTGATGTGAAAGGAATGGCTCACATTACGGGTGGTGGATTTATTGAAAATATTCCGCGCATGCTGCCGAGCGGTTTATGTGCAGAAATCGATTATGGTTCATGGCCCGTTCCCCCTATTTTTGATCTGTTACAAGAAAAAGGAAAGCTTGCACGTAAGGAAATGTTTAATATTTTTAATATGGGAATCGGTTTAGTGATGGCGGTGGACAGTGAAATCATTCATCCACTGATTGCGCGTTTGGAACAGCTTGGTGAAAAAGCGTATTTAATTGGCCGCGTGAAAAAGGGAGAAGGGGTTTTATTTGCTGGAGGGAAAATAGAATGAAGCGGATCGCCATTTTTGCCTCAGGAAGCGGGACAAACTTTCAAGCGATTGTAGACGCAGTAAAAAACGGGGATTTACAAGCCGAAGTGGCTTTATTAGTGTGTGATCGCCCCGAAGCAAAAGTGATCGAGCGAGCGAAAAAAGAGCAAATTCCGACATTCGTTTTTCGTCCAAGAGATTATGCAACAAAAGCAGACTTTGAACAAGAAATTTTAACACAATTAAAAGAAAAAGAAATCGAGTTCGTCGCTCTAGCTGGTTATATGCGCTTAATCGGTCCGACGCTGCTCGCCGCTTACGAAGGGCGAATCGTCAATATTCATCCCTCTCTTTTACCTGCTTTTCCAGGGAAAGATGCAATTGGACAGGCGTATCGTGCTGGTGTAAAAATAACGGGAGTAACGGTTCATTATGTCGATGAAGGGATGGATACAGGACCGATTATCGCTCAACGCGCGATCCCGATTCATGAAGGGGAATCACGTGAACAACTTGAAGCAAAAATTCACGAACTAGAGCATCAGCTATATCCAGAAGTGTTAAAAAAATTGCTTGAACAGTAGAAAGGGTCGAAGAACATGGCAGTAAAACGTGCATTAATTAGCGTTTCGAACAAAGAGGGAATCGTCTCTTTTGCAAGACAATTGTCAGAGTTAGGTATCGAAATTATCTCTACAGGCGGAACGAAGAAAGCGTTAGAAGATGAAGGGATTCCTGTCATTAGCATTTCCGATGTTACGGGATTTCCGGAAATTTTAGATGGTCGTGTGAAGACGCTTCACCCGATGATTCATGGAGGGTTGCTTGCTATTCGAGACGATGAGCATCATCGCCAACAACTGAACGAGCATCATATTCAGCCAATTGATTTAGTGGTTGTCAATTTATATCCGTTCCAACAAACGATTGCCAAACGTGATGTAACGTTTGCAGAAGCGATTGAAAACATTGATATTGGCGGTCCAACTATGCTTCGTGCTGCGGCAAAAAACCATCAATATGTAACAGTTGTCGTGGACCCAGCTGATTATGAAACGGTCTTACACGAATTAAAAGAAAACGGAACGGTTTCTCAAGAAACAAACTTGAAACTGGCGGCAAAAGTATTTCGTCACACCGCTGCATATGACGCAATGATTGCCGAGTACTTGACTAACATTGTCGGTGAAGAGTATCCGGAGTCGCTTACGATTACATTTGAGAAAAAACAAGACTTACGTTACGGGGAAAACCCGCATCAAAAAGCAGCGTTCTACAAAAAACCGTTAGGCTCATCTTTCTCCATTGCTGCTGCGAAACAATGGCATGGAAAAGAATTGTCATACAACAATATTAATGACGCGAATGCGGCGTTACAAATTGTGAAAGAGTTTACGGAGCCGGCAGCTGTGGCAGTGAAACATATGAACCCGTGCGGAGTAGGTGTCGGCGCGACCATTTACGAAGCATTCACAAGAGCTTATGAAGCAGACCCAACATCGATTTTTGGCGGCATTGTTGCTCTCAATCGGGAAGTGGATAAAGCTACAGCGTTAAAAATGCACGAAATCTTTTTAGAAATTATTATTGCACCATCCTTTAGCGCTGAAGCAATGGAAATTTTAACGCAAAAGAAAAATATTCGTTTGTTAACGATCGATTTCGACACAGAGAAAAAGAAAGAATCGTTCCTTGTTTCCGTACAAGGTGGTTTATTAGTTCAAGATGAAGACGTATATACGTTAGATGATGCTCAGATTAAGATTGTCACAAAACGCGAGCCGACAGAAAAAGAATGGGAAGACTTGAAACTCGCTTGGAAAGTCGTCAAGCATGTGAAATCGAACGCGATTGTGTTAGCGAAAGATGGTATGACGATCGGCGTTGGTGCGGGTCAAATGAACCGTGTTGGCGCAGCGAAAATCGCGATTGAACAAGCAGGCGAGAAAGCTCAAGGCGCTGCCTTAGCATCCGATGCATTTTTCCCGATGGACGATACCGTAGAAGCAGCCGCAAAAGCGGGAGTTACGGCGATTATTCAACCAGGTGGCTCGATTCGCGATGAAGATTCGATTAAAAAGGCGGACGAATACGGAATTGCTATGGCCTTTACCGGTGTGCGTCATTTTAAACATTAAAATGAGGTGAAAAAAATGAAGGTGCTCGTGATTGGCCGCGGTGGACGGGAGCACGCCATCGTTTGGAAAGCGGCGCAAAGTCCTCTTGTAACAAAGCTATATGCAGCACCGGGGAATCCCGGAATCGCTGAGATGGCTGAACTTGTTCATATTGATGAACATGATACGGAAGCACTTGTACATTTTGCGAAAAACGAGGGAATTGATTTAACAATTGTTGGTCCGGAAGCGCCTCTTTTAAACGGAATCGTGAATCGTTTCCAAGAGGAAAGTCTTCGTATTTTCGGACCACGGAAAGAGGCAGCGTTGATTGAAGGCAGCAAAGCGTTTGCGAAAGACGTAATGAAAAAATATCGCGTGCCGACAGCAGAGTATCAATCATTCACTTCCTATGAAGAAGCCAAAGCTTATGTGGAACGAAAAGGAGCACCAATCGTTATTAAAGCGGACGGATTAGCGGCAGGAAAAGGCGTAACTGTGGCGATGACCGTCCAAGAAGCGTTAGAAGCGTTGCGTGAAATGATGGTAGAAGGAAAATTCGGAGCAGCGAGCGAGCAAGTCGTCATTGAGGAATATTTAGAGGGGGAAGAATTTTCGTTAATGGCGTTTGTTCACGGGGAAAAAGCGTATCCGATGGCGATTGCCCAAGATCATAAACGCGCCTTTGATAACGATGAAGGTCCGAATACAGGTGGTATGGGGGCGTATTCCCCTGTGCCGCAAATTCCAGAGAATGTCGTACAACAAGCGGTTGAACAAATTATTTATCCAATTACGAAGGCGCTTGTTACCGAAAATCGTTCATTTACAGGGATATTGTATGCAGGGTTAATCGCAACAGCTCAAGGACCAAAAGTGATCGAATTTAACGCGCGTTTTGGCGATCCGGAAGCGCAAGTTGTTTTGCCGCGCCTTGAAAATGACTTTGTTCAATTGCTCGTTGATTTGCTAGAAGGAAAAGAAATTGAGTTGAAATGGTCACAAGAAGCAACAATTGGTGTTGTCCTTGCTTCTAAAGGTTATCCTGATACCTATAAAAGCGGATATGTAATCGAGGGGCTTGATAAGCTGAGCGACAGTATGCTAGTGTTTCACGCGGGAACGAAAATGGAAAACGGCACATTATATACAAACGGCGGACGTGTGCTGCTCATTGCTGCGAAAGGGAAGACATTGCAGCAAGCGCAACAAACGGTATATGAGGAAATCACAAAAATAGGATGCGATCAGTTATTTTACCGTCGCGATGTTGGCCATAAAGCTATCGCACGCGCTTTTTCCTAACGTAAACAAATATAAGGGCAATAATTCCCCCAATTAATGATGCGAACACAAACAACATATCGGTCATATATTCAAGTAACATCATTGATTCTCTCCTTTGTTCCCGGGCTGGCTCTGCGAATGGAGTCAGCCCATTTTTTCTAACTATACTATTAAGTAGGGTTGATCATCGTTTCTTTGTTTCGTTCTTCTTCTGCTTGTTGCTGGTACCTTTCAAATAAGGCCGTTAATGGGCAAAAGCGTGTAATCCCTTCAGCGACTTTCATTGCTGCTAACATGGCAACAACAATATATGAGTCGCGCCAAGGTCGTATTGTCATTCTTGATGTTACCCACGCAAGTATAGTTAAGCCACATGTGATACGGATTAAAGCGTTTAATATTCCGATGTTGACTCTCACCATATGTTTCCTCCTTTTTTTGTTTGTGAAAATGACTTTAATGCGGTAAAATGTTTATATGGTACAATTAGGAAAAAAGGGACGGGGATGTATATGGTTGAACAACGTTACCGCTGGAAAAGTGACGAATTACGCGAACATGTCGCGATTATCGATGGCAAACAGGCACCTACGAAATTGTTAACAAACGCTACATATTTGCATTCTTATTTGCGTCAATGGTTAAAAGGAAACATTTGGATTTATGAAGACCGCATCATTTATGTTGGTGAACGTCTACCGAGCGATCTTGAACAATGCGAAGTGATCGATTGCAGCGACTATTTTTTAGTCCCAGGCTATATCGAGCCGCATGCTCATCCGTTCCAGTTATATAATCCCCATTCGTTGGCCGAATATGCATCGAAATTTGGAACAACGACGATCATGAATGATAATTTATTCCTTGCTTTGCAATTACCAAAAAAGAAAGCGTTTTCTTTTTTGCGTAATATGAATACGCTTCCAACAACAATGTATTGGTGGTGCCGCTTCGACGGTCAAACAGAGCTTGAAAAAGAGGAAGAACATTTTTCCTTTGCCGATATAAAAGAATGGTTAGAACAGAAGTCTGTTGTGCAAGGAGGAGAATTAACAGGATGGCCGAAATTGCTCGCTGGCGATGATTTAATGCTCCATTGGATTCAAGAAGCCAAACGAATGAAAAAACAAATTGAAGGTCATTTTCCTGGTGCATCGGAGAAAACGCTTGCAAAAATGATGTTACTAGGTGTTGATTGCGATCACGAAGCGATGACAGGAGAGGAAGTATATCGGAGACTTTTGCACGGTTACACCGTTTCGTTACGCTACTCCTCGATTCGGCCGGATTTACCGATATTGCTTGATGAGATCAAAAATCTTGGCATTGAGCAATATGACAAGTTGATTTTCACGACAGACGGTTCAACACCCTCTTTTTACGAGCATGGGTTGATTGATCAAATGATTCGAATAGCAATTGAAAAAGGTATCCCAATCATTGATGCGTATAATATGGCGACCATCAATGTAGCCCGCCATTATCATATGGAACATCTTCACGGTACTATTACGACGGGACGTGTGGCCAACATTAACTTTTTGCGGGCTAAAGAAGACCCAACTCCGGTCAGTGTGCTTGCGAAAGGACATTGGGTCAAGCGCGATGGTGTTTGTGAAGATCGATTTCCTTCCGTAGCTTGGGAAGCATATGGGATTGAGCCACTTCAACTGTCTTGGCAATTGTCCATAGATGATTTACAATTTTCGATGCCGATAGGAATGTACATGGAAAATTCGGTCATTATGAAACCATATTCGATTTCGATTGACACATCACATGATGAATTGTCTACGGATCATGACGAGAGCTTTTTAATGTTAGTGGACCGAAACGGAAAATGGCGAGTGAATACGATTTTAAAAGGATTTGCCACCCACGTGAAAGGATTAGTCAGCTCTTACTCGAATACGGGTGATATTATTTTAATTGGAAAAAGTAAAAGCGATATGTTTGTTGCGTTTCAACGTATGAATGAAATTGGTGGAGGAATTGTTTTAGTAGAAAACGGTGAAGTGATTCATGAAATTCCGTTAACGCTTAGCGGGATGATGTCACGCGAAAACGTCGAAGTGCTTATTGACCAAGAAAAAAAGTTGACCGAGTTGCTTAAACAAAGAGGCTATCAATTCGTTGATCCGATTTATTCATTATTGTTTTTACAATCAACTCATTTGCCGTATATTCGCATTACCCAAAGAGGAATTTATGATGTGATGAATAAAATAATACTCTTTCCATCAATAATGCGTTAAAATATAAAAGAAAAAAGGTTGTGTGATCATTGAAACGCTGGTTGATTGCGATAAGCGGAGTGTGTCTTCTTATCAGTGGCTGCGCGAAGGAAAAAGAAAAAAGCGAGCGTCGAAACGTAACATCGATCGAAACGCCACAACAAGAAAACGTACCGCAACAAGAACAAACTGTCTTTCCATTGACAGGATTGCCTGCGGAGAAACCTTCTGATCACCGTGTCATTGCTGTTATGGTGAACAATCATCCAAAGGCAAGACCGCAGTCAGGATTGCAGAAAGCGGATCTTGTATACGAGGCACTTGCCGAAGGGGATATTACGCGATTTTTAGCATTATATCAAAGCGAATTCCCGGAGAAAGTCGGACCGGTTCGCAGTGCGCGCGACTATTATATTCAATTAAGCAAAGGATACGATGCGTTGTATATTTGTCATGGCTGGAGTCCGGAGGCAAGAGATATGTTGGAGTCTGGAGAGACAGATTATCTCAACGGACTTTTCTATGACGGTACGTTATTCAAGCGCGCTTCGTTCCGAAAAGCACCGCATAATTCGTACATTACGTTTGCGAATATCGAAAAAGGAGCGAAGGAAAAGGGTTATTCGCTTCAAGAAAAAGTAGAGCCACTACCGTTTTTTACAAGCGAACAAAAAGGGGAATCAGCGCAACAAATTGAGATTGCTTATTCGCATCGAGATTATGCGCATGTTCAGTACAAATACAATCCAGACAAAAAAGAATATTTCCGTTACAGTGCGGGCGAGCAGACGATTGACTATGACACACATGCTCCGATTGTGATTCAGAACGTATTCGTTGTGGCAGCAAAACATACAATTGTCGACCAATTAGGGCGACGGGACATTGATTTAACCTCAGGAGGAAAGGGATATTTGTTTCAAAACGGAATGGTGAAACAGGTCGAATGGAAAAATGTGAACGGACGCATTTTACCGTATGAAAACGGTGTGCCGGTTGGCTTTGTTCCGGGAAAAACGTGGATTAACATCGTTCCGCAACTTGATATCGTTAAATATCGTTAACCTATTTTTGTAGATGGAGGGTTGAAAAAGAGAATGCAAATTGACAAACTAAGAGGCAGAGAAGTAGACCAACTGTTTAAAGCGATTCTTTCTCTTCGCGATTTAGAAGAATGTTATCGTTTCTTTGACGACTTATGCACCGTTAATGAAATTCAATCGCTTGCTCAACGTCTTGAAGTTGCACGTATGCTTCGCGAAGGATACACATACCATAAAATTGAAACGGAAACGGGAGCAAGCACAGCGACGATTTCCCGTGTCAAACGTTGTTTAAACTACGGAAATGATGCCTATGAAATGGCGCTTGAGCGCATTAAAGAAGAAAAAACAGACGAGACGAAAGAAACGCATAATGCTTAATCGAAAAAAGGAGCATTCCTTATACGTTTACGTGAAGGAGCTCCTTTTCTTTTTGGCTGAAATGAAAGAGGATTTGTTATAATGAAAAGATGGATAAGTAAATGGAGGGTTTCGTGTATGTATGATATTCGCCAATGGCGTCATGTTTTTAAATTAGATCCAAATAAAGAAATTAGCGACGAACAGCTTGAACTCGTATGTGAATCAGGGACAGATGCCGTCATTGTTGGAGGAACGGACGGTGTAACGTTAGAGAACGTGCTCGATTTAATGGCGCGAATCCGCCGTTTTAGCGTTCCATGTGTGTTGGAAATATCGAATATCGAATCCGTTACGCCGGGATTTGATTTTTATTTGATCCCGATGGTTCTAAACAGCCGGCAAACGAAATGGATCGTCGATTTGCATCATGAAGCAGTAAAAGAATTTGGCGAACTGATGAACTGGGACGAAATTTTTATGGAAGGCTACTGCATTTTAAATAAAGATTGCAAAGCGGCCGCACTAACGGAGGCAAATACAGAACTTAACGATGATGATGTCATCGCTTATGCCCGCATGGCTGAACGAATGTACCATTTACCGATTTTTTATTTAGAATATAGCGGGAGATATGGAAATCCACAAACGGTGCAAAAAGTAAAAAACGTCTTGCAGCAAACTCAACTGTTTTATGGTGGTGGAATTGAGAGTGAACAGCAGGCCAAAGAAATGGCGCAATACGCCGATACGATTGTTGTAGGAAATGCCGTTTATAAGGACTTGGAAAAAGCGCTCGCAACTGTAAAAGCGGTAAAAGGATAAGTTGTACCATAGGAAAAAGTGTAGTAAAATAGAACATATGTTTGTTTGGTGGTGATCAAGTTGAATTTTTTATCGCAAAAGTTACTAGCCAATTTAAACCGTGAGCAGCAAGCCGCTGTGAAAACGACGGAAGGTCCCCTTCTTATCATGGCGGGGGCGGGAAGCGGAAAAACCCGCGTACTAACGCATCGCATCGCGTATTTAATGGCCGAAAAACAAGTTGCCCCATGGAACATTTTAGCGATTACATTTACAAACAAAGCGGCACGCGAAATGAAGGAACGCGTTCAAGCTCTTGTTGGCGGAGCAGCGGAGGAGATTTGGATTTCGACGTTCCACTCGATGTGCGTTCGCATTTTGCGTCGCGATATTGACCGTATCGGCATTAACCGCAATTTTTCGATTTTAGATACGACTGACCAACTTTCGGTGTTAAAGACAATTTTAAACGAAAAAAATATTGATTCGAAAAAATTTGATCCGCGTGCGATTTTAGGCACAATCAGCAGCGCGAAAAACGAATTGCTTTCTCCAGAACAATTCGCTAAGAAGGCAGGAAGCTATTACGAGAAAATCGTAAGCGACGTGTACGAAGAATACCAAAAACGTCTGCTCCGAAACCATTCGCTCGACTTTGACGACTTAATTATGACGACGATTCAATTATTTGAGCGTGTACCGGAAGTGCTCGAATATTATCAATATAAGTTCCAATACATTCATATTGATGAGTATCAGGATACGAACCGGGCACAATATATGCTTGTCAAAATGTTGGCGTCGCGCTTTAAAAATTTATGCGCCGTTGGCGATTCGGACCAGTCGATTTATCGCTGGCGCGGAGCGGATATTCAAAACATTTTATCGTTTGAAAAAGACTATCCGAACGCGAAAGTCATTTTGCTCGAGCAAAACTATCGCTCAACGAAACGAATTTTACAAGCGGCAAATGAAGTCATTGAAAACAACTATAATCGCAAACCGAAAAAATTATGGACGGAAAATCCAGAAGGACAGAAAATTGTTTATTATGAAGCGATGAGCGAATCAGATGAGGCGCAATTTGTCGCTGGGAAAATTAAAGAATATGTGGATAGCGGCAAACGCAGCTATTCCGATTTTGCGATTTTGTACCGAACAAACGCACAATCACGGATGATGGAGGAAGTGTTATTAAAATCAAACATTCCTTATAAAATTGTTGGTGGCATTAAGTTCTATGACCGCAAAGAAATTAAAGACATTTTGGCGTATTTGCGCGTCATTGCAAACCCGAACGATGATATTAGCCTAATGCGCATCATTAACGTACCAAAGCGCGGTATTGGTGCTTCTTCCCTTGATAAAATTACAAGCTATGCTGCCGCAAACGGGCTCTCAATCTTCCAAGCGCTTGGAGAAATCGAACAAATCGGATTAAGCGCACGCATTGTTGCTCCTTTAACGGAGTTTCGCCGGCGAATGGAACAGTGGGGACAAATGCAAGAATATGTATCAGTCACGGAGTTAGTCGAAGACGTATTGGACAAATCGGGCTACCGTGATATGTTGCGAGCCGAAAAAACATTAGAAGCGCAAAGCCGTCTTGAGAATATCGATGAGTTTTTATCCGTGACAAAGCATTTTGAGAATACAAACGATGATAAATCGTTGATTGCGTTTTTAACCGACTTGGCGTTAGTCGCCGATATTGATCAACTGGATGCGACGGAAGAAAAAGAAAGTGAGTCCGTTGTATTAATGACGCTTCATTCGGCCAAAGGACTTGAGTTTCCAGTTGTCTTTTTAATCGGCATGGAAGAAGGCATTTTCCCTCACAGTCGTTCGCTTGACGATGAAGAAGAGATGGAAGAAGAACGCCGTCTTGCGTATGTCGGTATTACGCGTGCAGAAGAAGAATTGTTTTTAACGAGCGCACAAATGCGCACATTGTTTGGTCGGACAAACATCAACCCGGTGTCGCGTTTTGTGAACGAAATTCCGGACGAATTAATTGAACGTGTCAGCAAAACATCGCGATGGGCAACGAGTCAGCCAACGAAACCATCAACGTTCCGTACGATAACGGTGGCCACGACAACAGGTGGTGAAGCGATCACTTGGAAAGTCGGCGACAAAGCGGAGCATAAAAAATGGGGAATTGGCACCGTTGTCAGCGTAAAAGGTGAAGGAGACGATAAAGAACTAGATATTGCGTTTCCAAGTCCAATCGGGATTAAACGATTGCTCGCCAAATTTGCGCCAATTACAAAAGTGTAAGGAAAGGATGAAACGAGAATGGATCAACAAGCTGCGATAGCGCGTATCGAAGAGCTTCGCCGCCTTTTAAACAAGTACAATTATGAATACCATGTGCTTGATAATCCATCCGTGCCAGATGCGGAATACGATCGGCTCATGCAGGAGCTGATCGCGCTTGAAGAACAATATCCAGAATTGAAGACAAAAGATTCACCGTCTCAACGCGTGGGTGGACAAGCGCTTGATGCGTTTCAGAAAGTAGAGCATCGTACGCCGATGCTTAGCCTTGCGAATGCGTTTAACGAAGGAGATTTGCGCGATTTTGATCGCCGTGTGCGCCAAGAAGTTGGCGATGACGTTGCTTATGTTTGCGAGCTAAAAATCGACGGGCTTGCGGTATCTCTTCGCTATGAAGATGGGTACTTTGTCCAAGGAGCGACGCGCGGCGATGGTGTGACCGGTGAAGATATTACCGAAAACTTAAAGACGATTCGCTCCTTGCCGCTTCGCTTACATGAACCTGTAACGCTTGAAGCGCGCGGGGAAGCGTACATGCCGAAAAAATCGTTCGAGTTGTTAAATGAGCGGCGACGTGAGAGCGGTGAGGAGTTATTTGCGAATCCGCGTAACGCTGCCGCTGGTTCATTGCGGCAGCTAGACCCGAAAATTGCCGCGTCACGCCATTTAGATTTATTTGTGTACGGTCTTGCGAATGCCGAGGAGCTGGGGATTGATTCCCATAGCGCTGCTCTTGATTATTTGCAGGAGCTAGGGTTTAAAACAAACCCAGAGCGCCGCAAATGTGCGAATATCGATGAAGTGATTGAGTTTGTGAACGCTTGGCACGATAAACGACCAACTCTCCCTTATGAAATTGATGGCATTGTTATTAAAGTTGACTCCTTTGAGCAACAAGAGCAGCTTGGAGCAACAGCAAAAAGTCCGCGTTGGGCGATCGCTTATAAGTTTCCAGCTGAAGAAGTAGTCACGAAGTTGATCGGCATTGAATTAAGCGTTGGGCGTACGGGAGTGGTAACACCGACTGCGATTTTGGAACCGGTGCGTGTCGCAGGGACGGTGGTACAACGCGCTTCTCTTCATAACGAAGATTTAATTCGCGCGAAAGATATTATGATTGGTGATTATGTTGTTGTAAAAAAAGCAGGTGACATCATCCCTGAAGTGGTCAACGTGTTACCGGAACGCCGCACAGGTGAAGAAGTGCCGTTTGCGATGCCAACGCATTGTCCGGAGTGTGAAAGCGAGCTCGTTCGTTTAGAAGGGGAAGTAGCGTTGCGCTGCATGAATCCAAAATGTCCAGCGCAAATTCGTGAAGGGCTTATTCATTTTGTGTCGCGTCAAGCGATGAACATTGAAGGGCTTGGTGAAAAAGTCATTGCCCAACTATTTGGTGAAGGGCTTGTTCATGATGTCGCGGATTTGTACACACTAACAAAAGAGCAGCTGATGAATTTGGAGCGAATGGGCGAAAAATCAGCGACGAATTTACTTAATGCGATTGAGGCCTCAAAACAAAATTCGTTTGAACGCCTTTTGTTTGGTCTTGGCATTCGTCACGTCGGAGCAAAAGCGGCAAAAGTGTTGGCCGAGCATTTTGAAACAATGGACCGCCTCCAAGCAGCAACGAAGGAAGAATTAATGGCGATTCACGAAATTGGTGAAAAGATGGCGGATTCAATTGTGGCCTATTTTTCGAAACCAGAAGTGGCGCAACTATTAAACGAGCTTCGTTCGTACGGAGTGAATATGACATATAAAGGTCCGAAAGCGGTAAAAGCAACAGAAATTCACTCGTATTTTGCGGGTAAAACGATTGTCTTAACAGGAAAACTCGAAACATTATCACGAAACGAAGCAAAAGAGAAAATTGAACAACTCGGTGGAAAAGTGACAGGAAGCGTCAGCAAAAATACCGATTTAGTCATCGCTGGTGTGGATGCAGGTTCGAAATTAACAAAAGCGCAGCAACTGAACATTGAAATTTGGGATGAAGCGCGCTTTCTTCAAGAAATTGAGCAGTAAGTAGGTGTAAAGAAAATGAAAAAACTTGCGATATTATCAGTTGTGCTCGTTCTTTTTCTTTCGGCGTGTGCACCGAAGTTTGGTCAAGAAGAAGTGGTGCAACAAAAAGACAATAAACAACAAAAAGCGGTCATTCCGAAATACAATATTTCCGATTCATACTATCGAATGATTTTGCCATTTAAACCATCGGAAGCGCGAGGACTTGTTGTTGAAAATCTCAATACGCGCTTAGATGTAGATGAATTTGAAACAGGGTTAATGCGCCTTGCCCAAGAACGTTTTTCTCCAAAAGAGTATTTATTTCAAGAAGGACAATATTTAAATAAAAAAACGATTCAAAGATGGTTAATGAGAAAGTTGACAAAAGCACAATTAAAAAAAGAAGGAATGAAGGAGTCGGAAAATATCGGATTGAATCCGGTGTTGAGTGATAAAGGAACAAACGAGGAGAAAAACACAAAAAGCCCGATTTATTTAGCCAATATTCTGGAGCACGATTATTTAATGAAAAATGATAACGGCAAAGTGCAACTAGGCGGTGTCGTCATAGGGCTTGCGTTAAATTCGGTTCATTATTATGAAACGGAACAAGGGTATCCGCGCGAGGTTGAAATGAAAGACGAGGTCATCGAACGAGAAGGGAAACGAATTGCTGCGGAAGTACTGTCACGTGTTCGCAATATAAAAGGGCTGAGAGAAGTGCCGATTACCATTGCTCTTTTTAAACAAGCGCCAAGAACATCGATTATTCCAGGGCACTTTTTCGCGATGACCAATGTCGATCAAGGAAGTTCCACCATTGATAGCTGGGAAAAAATTAATGAAGAATACGCTTTATTCCCATCGGATGAAGCGGAGAAAAATCACCGCGAAGATTTGATGAAGTTTTTAAACTTTAAATCTGATATTGAGGATTTTTTCCCGAATTATACAGGGGTCATCGGAAAAGCGTTTTACAAGGATGATCAATTACAACAATTAACGATTAACATTCCGATGCAATTCTATGGCAAAGCAGAAGTGATCGGGTTTACTCAGTATGTGACGGGACTTGTCATGGAGAAATTCCCGGATTACATTAATGTGAACGTCTATATTTCTTCCGTTGGCGGACCAGAAAGTATCATCGTTCGTCCAGCGAAATCAGATCATCCATTTGTGCACATTTATCAATAAGCAAAAAAGGAGTTCCTTTATCGGGCTCCTTTTTTTGTTATTTTTAAAAAAATTGAATAAGTATCTATTATCAGTTAGAATGGTAAATGAGGTTTGTAAACGCTTTTGTAATTTCGACAAAGGGGGCATAAAAATGGTACAACCTTACAAGCACGAACCATTTACAGATTTTACGGTGGAATCTAATAAAAAAGCGTTTGAAAACGCTTTAAATCTCGTCGAATCATACCTTGGAAAAGACTATGATTTAATCATCGGTGGAGAGCGTATTTCGACAGAAGATAAAATTGTTTCGATCAACCCAGCTAACAAAGAAGAAGTGATCGGCCGCGTTTCGAAAGCGAACAAAGACCTTGCGGAAAAGGCAATGCAAGTAGCGGATGAAGCGTTCAAATGGTGGAGCAAAACAAAACCAGAAATGCGCGCTGACATCTTATTCCGCGCTGCTGCGATTATTCGTCGCCGCAAACATGAGTTCTCTGCGTTGCTTGTAAAAGAAGCAGGAAAGCCATGGAAAGAAGCGGACGCTGATACGGCAGAAGCAATCGACTTTTTAGAATACTATGGTCGTCAAATGTTAAAATTAAAAGACGGTATTCCAGTTGAAAGCCGTCCAAATGAATTTAACCGTTTCTTCTACATTCCGCTTGGCGTTGGCGTTGTTATTTCGCCTTGGAACTTCCCATTTGCGATCATGGCCGGTACAACAGTTGCCGCGCTTGTAACAGGTAACACCGTTCTTTTAAAACCTGCGAGCGCAACACCTGTCATTGCGTACAAATTTGTGGAAGTACTTGAAGAAGCAGGTCTTCCAGCAGGCGTCTTAAACTATATCCCAGGAAGCGGCGCTGAAGTGGGCGACTACTTAGTTGACCATCCACGCACTCGTTTCATCAGCTTCACTGGTTCTCGCGATGTTGGTATCCGCATTTACGAACGCGCAGCAAAGGTACATCCAGGTCAAATCTGGTTAAAACGTGTCATCGCGGAAATGGGCGGTAAAGACACAATTGTTGTGGACAAGGATGCTGACCTTGAATTAGCGGCACAATCGATTGTGGCATCAGCATTCGGCTTCTCAGGTCAAAAATGTTCAGCATGCTCCCGCGTTGTCGTGCTTGAAGAAGTATATGATCAAGTATTAAATCGCGTTGTTGAATTGACAAAACAATTAACAGTCGGCAATCCAGCAGAACAAAGCACATTCATGGGTCCTGTTATCGACCAATCTGCTTACAATAAAATTATGGAATACATCGAAATTGGTAAACAAGAAGGCAAGTTAATGACTGGTGGCGAAGGAGACGATTCAAAAGGCTTCTTCATTCAACCAACAGTATTTGCGGATGTCGATCCACAAGCACGCATCATGCAAGAAGAAATCTTTGGTCCGGTCGTTGCTTTCACAAAAGCGAAAGACTTCGATCATGCGCTTGAAATCGCGAACAATACGGAATACGGCTTAACAGGCGCGGTGATCTCTAGAAACCGCTTCAACATCGAAAAAGCGCGCGAAGAATTCCATGTCGGTAACCTTTACTTCAACCGCGGCTGCACAGGCGCGATCGTTGGTTACCAACCATTCGGCGGCTTCAATATGTCTGGTACCGACTCTAAAGCAGGCGGCCCTGACTACTTAATTCTTCACATGCAAGCAAAAACGGTTTCAGAAATGTTTTAATCCGTAAGACCTCTCTGATTTTCAGGGAGGTCTTTTTGTTAAAGTCTCCGTGGCAAATGTTGCTTCAATGGGCGAAAGTTTGGTATCATCTATTATATTGTGAAAGGTCGAAACTCTTGGAGGTGAAAAGGATGTCAAGAATTTCTGTTGAACAAGTAAAACATGTCGCTCATTTGGCACGCTTAGCGATTACAGAAGAAGAAGCTGAAATGTTTACGAAGCAATTAGACGCGATTATTACATTTGCCGAGCAATTAAACGAATTAGATACAGAAAACGTTCCGCCAACGTCGCACGTGCTTGATATGAAAAACGTCATGCGCGAAGATGTGCCGACACCAGGAATTCCTCGTGAGGAAGTATTGAAAAACGCCCCAGATCATAAAGACGGGCAATTCCGCGTACCAGCGATTTTAGAGTAAGGAGGGAAGCACATGTCTTTATTTGACCATAAAATTTCTGAACTACATAGCATGCTACATAAAAAAGAAATCTCTGTTTCTGATTTAGTCGATGAATCATTTAAACGCATTTCCGAAGTAGAAGATAAAGTGCAAGCGTTTTTAACATTAGATGAAGAAAACGCCCGCCGCAAAGCAAAAGAATTAGATGAAAAACTTGCGACAGAAAACGAATTTGGCTTACTTTTCGGTATGCCAATTGGAATTAAAGACAATATCGTCACAAAAGGTCTTCGTACTACTTGCGCAAGTAAAATTCTTTACAACTTTGACCCAATTTACGATGCGACGGTCATGCAACGCTTACATGAAGCGGATGCGATTACGATCGGTAAATTAAATATGGACGAGTTTGCGATGGGTTCTTCCAACGAGAACTCCGGCTTCCAATTAACGCGTAACCCTTGGGATTTGGAACGCGTACCAGGCGGTTCGAGCGGTGGTTCCGCAGCGGCTGTTGCGGCAGGAGAAGTACCGTTTGCGTTAGGTTCTGACACAGGGGGCTCTATTCGCCAACCAGCAGCGTTCTGCGGTGTTGTCGGCTTAAAACCTACATATGGTCGTGTATCTCGCTTTGGTCTTGTCGCATTCGCGTCTTCACTCGACCAAATTGGACCGATTACACGCACAGTTGAAGATAACGCGTACCTTTTACAAGTGATCGCAGGTCTTGACCCAATGGACTCTACATCTGCGAACGTCGATGTTCCTGATTATGTATCTGCGTTAACAGGTGACATTAAAGGCTTAAAAATTGCCGTGCCAAAAGAATATTTAGGCGAAGGTGTATCTGAAGAAGTTCGTCAATCTGTATTAGATGCATTAAAAGTATTAGAAGGACTTGGCGCAACATGGGAAGAAGTATCGCTTCCACACTCTAAGTATGCCCTTGCTACTTACTACTTATTAGCGTCTTCAGAGGCATCCGCGAACCTTGCTCGCTTTGACGGCGTTCGTTACGGCTATCGCACAGACAATGCGAAAAACTTGATTGATATGTACAAACAAACACGCAGCGAAGGTTTCGGTAACGAAGTAAAACGCCGTATTATGCTTGGAACATTCGCGTTAAGCTCAGGTTATTATGACGCTTACTACAAAAAAGCGCAAAAAGTGCGGACATTAATTAAACAAGACTTTGAAAAAGTGTTTGAAAAATACGATGTTATTATTGGACCAACAACGCCGACTCCTGCGTTCAAAATCGGTGAGAAAACAAGCGATCCATTAACAATGTACGCAAACGACATTTTAACGATTCCGGTTAACCTTGCCGGTGTTCCAGGTATTTCGATTCCATGCGGATTCGTGAATGGCTTGCCGGTAGGATTACAAATCATCGGTAAACACTTTGACGAAAGCACAATTTACCGCGTTGCTCACGCGTTCGAGCAAGCAACGGATTATCATAAACAAAAGCCAGCACTGTAAGGGGGTAAGAAGAATGAACTTTGAAATGGTCATCGGACTTGAAGTCCATGTCGAACTGAAAACAAAGTCGAAGATTTTCTCAAGCAGTCCAACCGACTTCGGAGCGCCCCCAAACACGCAAACGAACGTGATTGACTTAGGTTATCCAGGGGTTCTCCCTGTTTTAAACAAACAAGCGGTGGAATTTGCGATGAAAGCGGCGATGGCACTGAACTGTGAAATCGCTACAGAAACGAAATTTGACCGTAAAAACTACTTTTATCCAGACAACCCGAAAGCGTATCAAATTTCGCAATATGACCAACCAATCGGCAAAAACGGTTGGATTGAAATCGAAGTGAACGGGAAAAAGAAAAAAATCGGCATTACGCGCATTCACCTTGAAGAAGATGCGGGTAAATTAACGCATACAGGTGACGGTTATTCATTAGTCGACTTCAACCGTCAAGGCACACCATTAATTGAGATTGTTTCTGAGCCAGATATCCGCTCACCGGAAGAAGCATATGCATATTTGGAAAAGTTAAAATCGATTATTCAATATACAGGCGTATCCGATTGTAAAATGGAAGAAGGTTCTCTTCGTTGCGACGCGAATATTTCACTTCGTCCAATCGGTTCGGACAAGTTCGGTACAAAAACAGAGTTGAAAAACTTAAACTCGTTCAACTTCGTACGCGCTGGACTTGAGTACGAAGCGAAACGTCAAGAGAAAATCCTTCTTTCCGGTGGAGTAATTCAACAAGAAACGCGCCGCTTTGACGAGGCTACAAAAACAACGATTTTAATGCGCGTTAAAGAAGGTTCGGAAGACTATCGTTACTTCCCAGAGCCAGACCTTGTTATGCTTTATATTGATGATGAATGGAAAGAGCGCGTTCGCGTGACGATTCCAGAGCTTCCAGACCAACGCAAAAAACGCTACATCGAAGAGCTTGGATTGCCAGAGTATGATGCGAAAGTATTAACATTGACAAAAGAAATGGCCGATTTCTTCGAAGCAACTGTAGCAAATGGAGCAGATCCGAAATTGGCATCCAACTGGCTGATGGTTGAAGTATCTGGATACTTAAACGCTGAGCAAAAAGAACTTCATGAAATCGCCTTAACACCAGAAAGCCTTGCTGGTATGATTAAGCTCATTCAAAACGGCACGATTTCTTCAAAAATCGCGAAGAAAGTGTTCAAAGAGCTTGTCGAAAAAGGCGGAGATCCAGAACAAATCGTTAAAGAAAAAGGACTTGTGCAAATTTCCGATGAAGCGACATTGCGCAAAATCGTTCTTGAAGTGCTCGATGCTAACCCACAATCTATTGAAGACTTCAAAAACGGAAAAGACCGCGCGATTGGCTTCCTAGTCGGTCAAATTATGAAAGCAACCAAAGGACAAGCCAACCCGCCGCTTGTAAATAAGTTGTTGTTAGAAGAGATTAATAAGCGATAACAGAAACCCGCTGGCGAATGAAAGCCAGCGGGTTTTTCTAATGGGATGATATGTTGGTTTTAATGTAAGGTGTACAAAATAAAAGAAAAGATGTGGTGCATCGCCACAACTTGAAACATCTAGGAATTGACTAATCGTTGGAGTGTGCTTTCGACTTTAAACACGCGGGTATTGAGAACTTGGATGCTCGATTCGTGATCATCGATGGCAGGAAGTACTTTTTCGTCTAGTGAGTTTTTGAGAGAGGTGGTTGTTCCGACTACATTGTGGACATCAAGTGCGAGAGAATCATATTTGGCAACCAATATTTCTTGACCGTGACGAATCGCTTCGCAAATGGCTTTTGTTTCATTCGATTTTTCTTCAAGTGCATTGATTTTTACTTCAATTGCATTGATTTTTACTTCAATTGAGCTGATTTTTCCCTCAAGTGTACTGATTTTTTCTTGAGTGAGCTTAATTTCTTGAAGAATTTGTTGCAACATCGCCTCTACCATTTCTTCACCACCTTTCTAAATGACATAAAAGGACAAGTCATTTTTATTATATCATGATGGTTTAAAATAAGAAGCTATGGTGAAAAAATGATGTGACGTAACGGATGGAAAAGAATTGGTCATGATTGAGCCACGACAACCGATCAAAAACGAGATGGAACGATAGAAAAAGGCAAGGGGATCAAGAGGTGATTTGACAGGAGCTGTGGGGGGAGAAAAAGATAAAAACAATTTGTCGTCGACCTCTAATCGTGTAAAAACTCTGGGGGATTGACGACAATTTCATACAAAGCCAAAAGACTAGGCAAATCAATCTTTTTGGTTATTGAAAGAATTTTCAAAACAAATTATAATGTAGATGGACTTTGCCTCCATTGATTGATTTATCAATGTTTTTTGGGGGTTTTTATCTTAACTATGAGGGATTGAAACGCTCTTCCTCGTCGAATTGCCCTCTCCGCAAGAAGACGTGTTTTTATCTTAACTATGAGGATCCAAACGGAGAATGATGGCTTCATTTAGTCCGATAGCTACCGCGTTTTTATCTTAACTATGAGGATCCAAACCCATATCATCTCTTTCAAGTCACGCTTGCGACCTGTGAATTTTTTTCTTAACTACAAGCAGTTTGTTTGCAGGTGATGACATTTTGTCACCGTGATTGTTTTACCCACTCCCTTGTTATTATGTTTTTCGTGTTGGGAAGTGGGTTTTTTTGTTTGGCATTTTTTCGAAAATTCCAATTGCAGTTTATGCTTCGTCATGTTCTAATAGTGATGATAGGAAACATATGGTTTTATAACCATTAGAATGAATATTTTCATCGTATTGAACTTTCGAAGGATAGGTAGAGGAAAGCTATCATCATATTTTCGTTCAACGAGGGGGGCGCTTATGTCGAAAGATGTCATTATTCGCTTCGAACATGTGACGAAGCAGTATGATGGTCTTGTTGTGTTGGATGATGTGAGCTTTGAGATTGAGCGGGGGAAGTTTTATACGCTGCTTGGTCCGTCGGGGTGCGGGAAGACGACGATTCTTCGACTCATTGCTGGATTTACCGAACCGACGAAGGGAACAATTTATTTTAACGGTCAACATATCAATCATGTCCCTGCGAATAAGCGTCAGGTGAACACGGTGTTTCAAGATTACGCGTTATTTCCCCATTTAAATGTGTTTGAAAACGTTGCCTTTGGTTTGCGTGTGAAAAAAATGAAACATGCCGATATTCAAGAAAAAGTGGCCGAAGCGCTTCGGTTTGTCAATTTAGAGGGCTATGAACATCGAGAAATTCACGAAATGTCTGGCGGGCAGCGGCAGCGGGTGGCGATTGCGCGGGCGATTGTCAACGAGCCAGAAGTGCTTCTTCTTGATGAGCCACTGTCAGCCCTTGATTTGAAACTTCGGACGGAAATGCAGTATGAATTGCGTGAATTACAGCGCCGTCTTGGGATTACGTTCATTTTTGTTACGCATGACCAAGAAGAAGCGCTGGCGATGTCGGACCAAATTTTTGTGTTACATAAAGGAAAAATTCAACAAAGCGGTACGCCGAAAGATATTTATGATGAACCAGTAAATCGGTTTGTCGCTGATTTTATTGGCGAGTCGAATATTCTTCCGGGAACGATGGTTGCGGATTTTCTCGTTGAATTTGCGGGGAAACGGTTTGAGTGTGTCGACCAAGGGTTTTATCCGAATGAGCCTGTTGAAATTGTAATTCGTCCGGAAGATTTGGAGATTACGACACGTGATCAAGGGAAACTACAAGTTCGCGTAGATTCTCAATTGTTCCGCGGAGTCCACTATGAACTTTGTTGTTATGACCAAGATGGAAATGAATGGCTTGTCCACTCAACGAAAAAAGCAGAAGTAGGAGAGGAAATCGGGCTTTATTTTGAACCGGAAGCGATTCATGTGATGCGCGTAAGTGAAACGCAAAAAGCATCTGATGGTGAGGTTTCCGATGAAACGTAATACACGCAATGTTTATCTCATTCCATATGTATTATGGATTGTCTTATTTGTCGTGGCACCGATTTTGCTTATTCTCTACTATTCTTTTTTCGATATTGAGGGGCAGCGGACGATCGCGAATTATCAAAAGTTTTTTACGCCGATTTATTTAAAAATGACGTTCAGTTCGTTTTGGTATGCGTTTTTGATTACATTGTTTTCCTTGCTTATCGCGTATCCAACAGCTTACTTGTTGACGAAAACAAAACATAAACAGCTATGGCTTTTGTTGATTATTTTGCCGACATGGGTGAATTTGTTGTTGAAGGTGTATGCGTTTCTTGGAATTTTTGGTACGTATGGACTCGCTAATGCGGTGTTAGAAACGTTTGGAATCGGCACGAAACAAATTTTGTTTACGGATTTTAGCTTTGTATTTGTATCTGTTTATATTTTTATTCCTTTTATGGTGCTGCCGATTTTTAATGCGCTTGAGGAGTTGAATCCGTCGCTTGTCGATGCGGCGCGCGATCTTGGGGCTTCCGCTTGGACGACGTTTCGACGTGTCATTTTTCCATTGACCATCGATGGCGTGAAAGCAGGATGCCAAGCGGTGTTTATTCCGTCGTTGTCGTTGTTTATGATTACGCGTTTAATTGCCGGAAATCGTGTGATTACGCTCGGTACGGCGATCGAGGAACATTTTCTTGTCACCCAAGACTGGGGGATGGGAGCGACGATTGCGGTATTTTTAATTATTGCGATGGCGATCATCGTCATTGTAACGGGAAATCGGAAGTGAGGGATAGAATATGACGAAAAACATAAAATGGAGAAATCTATATTTAATCTTTGTGTTTATCATTTTGTACACTCCGATTTTCTATTTAATCTACTATTCGTTTAATAGCGGGGGGACGATGCATCATTTTCAAGGATTTACTCTTGAATGGTACAAGGAAGTATTTCAAGATACCCGCTTACTCATTATCGTATTGAATACATTTGTGATTGCCCTTTTGTCAGCGGCCATTTCCACCATTCTTGGGGTGATGGGTGCTCTTGCTATTTATTATGTAAAAAAGCGGCAAGTAAAAAATCTCCTTCTTACGCTCAATAATGTTCTCATTGTCAGCCCCGATGTCATTATCGGCGCGTCGTTCTTGATTTTATTTACCATCTTAGGCATTCAGCTTGGATTTACATCGGTTTTGCTGTCGCATATCGCCTTTAGCGTGCCAATCGTCGTCTTAATGGTGTTGCCAAAACTGCAAGAAATGAGCCCGACCTTGATTGATGCGGCGCGCGATTTAGGGGCGAATCAATGGAACGTGTTGACGAAAGTCATTTTGCCGTTTATTACGCCAGGAATTTTTGCCGGCTTTTTTATGGCGTTGACGTATTCGCTTGATGACTTTGCGGTGACGTTTTTTGTGACGGGAAACGGATTTTCAACGTTGTCAGTAGAAATTTACTCGCGGGCGCGGCAAGGGATTTCGCTTTCGATTAACGCGTTGTCAACCCTTCTGTTCTTGTTTACCGTGCTTCTTGTGATCAGTTACTACTTCATTAGTCAACGAAGCAGCCGCTTGTACGGAATGGGGGGAAGAAAGTGAAAAAGCTCGTTCAAATGTTTGCGGTCGTTTTTTTAGTGGCCCTGACCCTTATGTACATGGCCTCCCATCTTAATGAAACGGAAGGATATTCCGGTAATCATACGTTAACGATTTACAACTGGGGGGATTATATCGATCCGAAGTTGATTAAAAAATTTGAAAAACAAACCGGGCTGAAAGTCATTTATCAAACATTCGATTCGAACGAAGCGATGATGGCAAAAATCGCTCAAGGAGGAACGACATTTGACGTAGCGGTTCCTTCTGAATATGCCGTCAGTAAAATGAAGGAAGAGGGATTGCTTGTTCCGCTTGACCATTCAAAGCTGCCAAACTTGAAATATATTAATCCGCGTTTTTTGCACCTATCATTTGATCCGAATAATACGTATTCCGTTCCGTACTTTTGGGGCACGGTCGGTATTGTCTATAATCGCGACATGCTTGGCGGGAAAAAAATTACGAGTTGGAATGACTTATGGGACAAGGATTTGCGCAATCAAATTTTGCTTGTGGACGGCGCGCGTGAAGTCATTGGCATGGGATTAAATAGCCTTCATTATTCGTTAAACGACACGAACAAAGCGCATCTGCAAGAGGCAAAGCGTAAGCTCGATGCGCTCACTCCGAACATTAAGGCGATTGTTGGGGATGAGATTAAAATGCTTATCGCGAATGAAGAAGCCGCGATTGGTGTTGTTTGGTCTGGAGATGCGGCAGAGATAATATCGGAAAATGAAAAACTCGATTACGTCGTACCGAAGGAAGGCTCGAACTTATGGTTT
The DNA here is from genome assembly GCA_041920415.1 of Anoxybacillaceae bacterium. GTDB lineage: Bacteria > Bacillota > Bacilli > Bacillales > Anoxybacillaceae > JBHGYD01. The sequence goes on along the minus strand of JBHGYD010000025.1, from coordinate 10,811 downwards.
GATAATATGGTCATTCCAAAGACGGCGAAAAATATTGAAGGAGCCCATCAATTTATCAATTTTATGCTTGATCCAAAAAACGCTGCGCAAAACGCGGAATATGTCGGTTATTCCACACCGAACGAGAAGGCGCTTGAGTATTTGCCGAAAGAGATTAAGAACGATAAGCGCTTCTATCCTGATTTTGACTCCGTCGGCAACTTAGAAGTATACAAAAATTTAGGCAAACGAATGCTGGCTTATTACAATGAGCTATTTCTTGAATTTAAAATGCATCATAAATAAAGGATGAACGGTACTATGTTTCTGATTGGAAAACAAAATGGCTATGGCTTTTCCTTTATCTTGCGCTTGCGCTAGTGCTTACTGCGTTCACAGTGTATGGACAGAAGGTTTTAGTGAAACATCAGGACTTGCTTTCATAATGGAATAAAAGAATTTCCATGCATAAAAATAATGATATGCCTGCCATTACTTACATAGGTAATGGTAGGCTTTCGTTTCCATTTTACTCAACTCAATCAATAAAAGGAGCAAGTTGTGGTGAAAAAGATGGTTTGCGTCGTTGGTGCGGTGATTTATAACGAGCAACATGAAATTTTGTGTGCGCTTCGTTCTCCAAAGATGTCACTTCCTCATGTTTGGGAGTTTCCAGGTGGAAAGGTGGAAGAAGGAGAAACACCTGAAGAGGCATTGGTGAGAGAAATTCACGAAGAGTTAGGGTGTACGGTTCAAGTGCATGAAAAAGTGGAAGAAACACACCATGAATATCCGAGTATGATGGTTCATTTGCTTACATACAAAGCAAAAATTGTTGAAGGAACACCGCAAGCGAAGGAGCATGCGGAATTGAAATGGGTGCCGCTGCAAGAACTAGGCTCTCTTGAATGGGCACCTGCTGATATCCCAACAGTCAAGACCCTATTAGCGAAGCTATAAGGCTTACGCTTTACACTACTGTTCAAACGAACGCTTTCGGATGAGAGGAAGCGTAATGATCGTTCAGCTATAATATACAAACCGCACTTCAAACGAAATGAAGTGGCGAGCCGTTCCGATAGTTCTAAAACACAATCCCCCTTGCGGCTACACAAGGGGGAAATCTATATAGAAAGGGGGATATACAACTATGAAATTATTCGGCTGCTTTTAATTGGGCTAATTCTTTTTCGACTTCCTCTTGAAATAGAGGAGACATGTGAAGCGTTTTGTGTGATTCATATAAATAGCTGCTTGCTTTTGCTTCGGCTTCGAGGGCAAATACGCGTTCTTCCATGCGCTCAAAGCCTTTTAGTGCGTGTTCTGGGCTAAAGGAAACGAGTGAAGTGTTGATTTCCTTGATCGCTTGGGCGGCATGGGCACGAGCGATTAAGTCAAGCTGTTTAACCTTTAGCTCTTCGTACTTTTCTTTCAGTTGTTTCAGTTGTTCGGTTAAGTATGTCGTTTTTTCCTTGAGTGCTTCGTATTGTTGTTTGTATAAGGAACCTTTTTTCTCGTATGCAATTTTTTCTTGCAAGGCCATTTTCGCGATGGCGTCTTCGTTTCGCTCAACGGCGAGTTTGGCTTGACGGGTTCTTTTTTCTACCATTTCTTCGGCTTGTTGAATCAAACGTTCATAGCGTCGTTCCATGACAAATTGTTGAGCTAATGCATGTTGCGCCTTTTCGATTTGTTCCTCTAGCTCACGAAGATATTGTTTTGTCATACTGATAGGATCCTCGAATTTGTCGACAAGGTCATGCAAATCCGCGAGCACGACGTTTTTCACTCGTTTCAAAAGTCCCATTGTTATTCCTCCTTCTGAATGTTCTTTTCCCATTCATCTAAAAAATCGTACTTTTGTACAGTTGGAACGGTAAATGATGTAAGTTCTTCGTTTAGAACGTTACCAACTGGTTGACGTTTTGTTTGTTTATACATAACGTAAGCGACCAATAATCCAAGCGGGATGAGTAAGATTTTTGGCAGAAGCGCCATCAATCCGAATCCCATGAACGCAAGTCCTACCCATTTCCACACACGAGAACGGTTCGTTGTTTTCCAAACAATCCAGCCGATGATTACCATCGTTAATCCGATGACCAGCATCGCTAGTCGGAAAAGAAGTGGGAGGAACCCGAACATCATCCATCCACCTTGATGCATCCACCCACCTCGTGGACCATGATGGAACGCAAAATCATGATATCCGCCAAACGGCCCGTGGTGACGAGGCATATCCATCATTGGCATATTGTGATATTCTCTGCCAAATCCGATGTTCATGAAAGCACCGATATGCACCGCCCCATACACAATCACTGCTGAAAGAAGTAGTAGGATGATGGTTCTCTTTTTCATTATTTGTTTCACCTCCTTTTGGTTTAGCTTGTCTACACTTTGCATTGTAGGGAAGAAAAGAGAAAATTAGGTGAAAAAATAGGGGATTCGAAAATTTTTTTGGACAAAAAGAAAAAGGCACTTTTCGTTATAGAAAAGCACCTTCAAAAAGGAATTTTGACAATAAATTCTGTTCCCTTTCCCAATTCACTGTCGACTTGGATGATTCCTTGATGAGCATCCACAATCCATTTTGCAATTGATAAACCGAGACCGTGTCCGCCGTGCTGACGTGTCCTCGCTTTGTCGGCACGATAGAAGCGATCGAAAATTCTTCCTATATCTTCACGCGAGATGCCAATGCCTGTATCTTTGACGGAGATCATGAGAAATCGCTGTTGTTTGTAAGATTCGATGTGAAGTTTTAATGCAACTTCTCCGCCGTTTGGAGTGTATTTAATGGCGTTATCTAACAGAATGTACAGTAGCTGTGTCAATTTATCAGCGTCTCCGGAAACAACGACGGATTGTGGTGCATCGAAATGAAGGCTGATTTCTTTTTTCGTGGCCAGTTCCTCTAACGATTGTAACGTTCGCTCTGCATAAGGGCGAAAATCGAAAGTTTCTTTTATTAATTCAAGAAAAGCGTGTTCAGAATCCGTGCGAGCCAATGTAAGCAAGTCGTTGATTAGCTTGGTCATTCGTTTTACTTCCTCTCGCAGACGGTGCAAGATTTTTTTACTAAAATCATTTGTTGTTATTTCTTCATCCATTTCCAATGCCTCAACGGATGAAAAAATGACGCTTAGCGGTGTTCGCAGTTCATGAGAAGCATTGGCCACAAATTCGCGTTGGCGATTGTACGACTCTTGAATCGGAACGAGCGCTCGTTTTGACATAAAATGGCTTAATAAAACAGCAAAACCAATAAATAGAACCGCTAGACCGATGAGAATCATAAGTAACCATTTGAACAGTCTGAAAAGAGAGGTCGTGTCCATCCCTACATATAAAATTCCGACAAAATGATTCCGAATGATAATCGGACGGGCAATGGTCAGAAGTTTTAATTCAAGGGAACGAAATCTTGAAAACTCATGCATATGCATATGGGGAGGGAGATGGACGTCCACATACTTTAGTTCATTTTCTTCTGGTGTCCAGTCTTTCAGCATCTCAAGAAGAATTGGTCTCAATCCTTTGTTGACTTCGTCGCCCATGATGAGTTGCCCTCTAGGATTAATCACATAGAAAAAGGATTGATCTTCACTTAAAAATACAACATTTTGACTGTCAATAAAATCTGGATTCGCTTGTTGAATCAGAATGTCTTCGATCGCTTTCATTTCTTGGTCGGCAAGGCTTGTGATTCTTCGTTCTTGATCGTTCGTTATGATGAAGTAAAGAAGAGAATAGACGATGATGATAAAGACCGTTAAAAAAATCATCAGCATTCCGCTGTAAAGCGCTGTTAGGCGAAATTGGGTGAGGCGAAACATATCTTGCTTGTTTTTTAAAATGAATGAAAACAGTTTATTCTTCAATTTTATACCCCACCCCACGTACGGTTTGAATAATGTCAACATCGAGCTTTTTTCGAAGAAGTTTGACAGTCGCATCAATCGTTTTCATCGAAACGTCAGCGTCATATCCCCAAATGCGATCAAGAAGAGTTTCGCGCGACAATACACGTCCTTTATTTTGCAAGAGTAAATCGAGAAGTTGAAATTCGCGCGGTGTAAGAAAAATTTCTTTGTCGCCGCGATGTAGCGTGTGGCTTGTCCGATTTAGGACAAAGTCTTTAAAGCGAATCGTTTCTTCTTGAATCGGTACAAACGTGCGACGCGATAATGCTTTTAAGCGCGCCATAAGTTCGTCGATTTCAAAAGGTTTAACCAGATAATCGTCCGCGCCCGCTTCTAATCCTTCGACGCGGTCTTGGACGGCATCTTTCGCCGTGAGCATCAAAATCGCACCTGAATATCCTTTTTTGCGGAGACGCTTGCAAACTTCGACGCCATCCCCGTTTGGCAGCATCCAGTCTAAAATGACGACATCGTAAAAGGAAGCAAGTGCATATTCATATGCCTCTTCTCCTTCTTGCACCCAATCGACTTTGTCGGCTCCTTTTTTCTTCAACATATGCACGATGAGTTCACCTAAATAGAGGTCGTCTTCTGCAAGGAGAATTTTCATCGATTCGCTCTTCCTTTCTTCTATTCTTATGGCTCGTTGATTTTTCATTGCTGGTACACATGTCTGAATCGTTGAAGTGAGAGAAGTTAAGCACCTCAATGTTTTCACCCATCAACAGAGCCGTTTTTCATCAATTATCATAACAAATGTTTATGAAAAATAAGTGAAAGTGATTTTGTTTTTCACCATATTTTCACTTTTTTGCTTTAAAGTCATGCCTAAGAAGTATACAAGGAGGCATAGATTATGAAAAAAATGAGACAAGCACATTTATGGATTGGATTGATTACATCTGTTTTCTTGCTTGTGGAAGCTATTACAGGGCTATTATTAGCGGAACCGTGGTTGATAGGGCAGCAGCCTAAGGGTCAACCTATGCATACGCAAAACGTAAAACAAGGACAAATTTCAGTGAACAACATTTTACAAGGAAACAATATCGCCCAAGAAGCAGGTCAAGAACAAGGAAGCTTCGGACCGAAAGAAGGCTTTAGAGGGGAAAGAGGAGACAACTCATTAGCCGGAATCATCCGCGGTCTCCATGAGGGACGATTAGGGAACATGGATATTAGGTGGGCGATTGATATTGCTGCAATCAGCATAATTTTCTTAACATTGTCTGGCATCTATTTGTCTGTAAAATTGTTGCAGGCTCAGAGAAAGGGTCGAAAGAAACGTCTTTTGAAGGAAGCGGAAGGACAGTAATCAACGCTTAAGCGTAAGAGCCTAAAAATATCTTACGCTTTTTTTCTTTTTACCAGCATGTACTTTTCATCGTATTTTCACCGTTCTCTTTTTTAGAATGAAACCAGACAAATGAAAGAGGGGGATAAGATGTCGTAGCGGAAACGAAAACGATTTAAAATTTTTCTCTAAATAGAAAAAATTATGAAACGTTTTTTTGTCCAGTTCGTATTATTAACTGAACATGGGCGAAAAGGGGGATTGTAGGAAATGTTCGGATATCCGATGGAGACCATTTATTTAGTTACGCTCATTGTGAGCGGGAGTTTGACGTTTTTCTATATTTTATTAAGCGATATATTAGACGGGATTTTTGATGTGCCCGATCACCCCTTATTAAGCCCGCAGTTAGTTTTATCATTTTTGACGGTATTTAGTGCCGCCGGTTATTTGTTTGAAACATATACGGGTTTTTCAAGCCCATTGATTGGTCTTACCAGCGCTGGAATCGCATTGATGATGGTATTGCTTTTGCACTTTTTTGTGTTCATTCCGCTTCGTTCAGCGGAAGCGTCGTTGAATTACTCAGAATCGGATTTAGAAGGGCGAATTGCGAAAGTGATTGTGACCGTTCCGAAAGATGGATTCGGTGAGATTCTCATTCAAGGAACGAGCGGTGCGATTTCGAAACCAGCGCAAAGTTGGAAAGACGAAGAGATTCCATCAGGCACAGAAGTCGTTATCGTTCAAATGGAAAACGGCGTCGCGAAAGTCGCGAAGCACGATCCTTACTATATTCCATTAAAATAAGAGGGGGAGAGTTTGTATGTTGCCGATGTTAGTAGTTATTGGTGTTGTTGTTTTATTGCTTCTCGGGTTAGTAGCTGTCTTTATGTTGCGCTATCGTACAGCCGGTCCCGATGAAGCGCTCATTGTAACGGGCAGTTATCTTGGCAACAAAAATGTGCATGTTGATGAAGCTGGGAATAAAATAAAAATCGTCCGCGGCGGTGGTACGTTTGTGTTGCCGATTTTCCAACAAGCACGGCCCCTTAGTTTGCTATCGATTAAACTCGATGTGCAGACGCCGGAAGTGTATACAGAGCAAGGTGTTCCTGTAATGGCGGATGGGGTGGCGATTATTAAAGTCGGCAGTTCCATCGGTGAAATTGCCACAGCGGCGGAGCAGTTTTTAGGAAAAACAAGACACGATATGGAAAACGAAGCAAAAGAAGTGTTAGAAGGTCATCTTCGCTCGATTCTCGGCTCGATGACAGTGGAGGAAATTTATAAAAACCGCGATAAATTCTCACAAGAAGTACAACGTGTCGCGTCACACGATTTAGCGAAAATGGGTCTTGTTATCGTTTCTTTTACAATTAAAGATGTGCGCGACAAAAATGGCTATCTTGATTCCTTAGGGAAGCCGCGCATTGCCCAAGTAAAGCGCGATGCCGATATCGCCACAGCAGAAGCAGAAAAAGAAACACGAATTAAGCGAGCGGAAGCGGACAAGGAGGCAAGAAGAGCAGAGTTGGAACGCCTCACGGAAATTGCGGAAGCAGAGAAAATCAACCAGTTGAAAATGGCCGAATTTCGCCGCGAGCAAGATATCGCCAAAGCACGTGCGGACCAAGCGTATCATTTAGAAGAAGCGAAAGCGAAGCAAGAAGTTATCGAACAGCAAATGCAAATTAAAATTATTGAACGTCAAAAGCAAATTGAGCTCGAAGAAAAAGAAATTTTACGCCGCGAGCGCCAATATGATTCCGAAGTGAAAAAGAAAGCCGATGCGGACCGTTACGCGGTCGAGCAAGCGGCAGCTGCGGAAAAAGTGAAGCAAATGGCCGAAGCAGATGCTCACAAATATCGCATCGAAGCGATGGCAAAAGCCGAAGCGGAAAAAGTGCGCATCGATGGTTTAGCGAAGGCGGAAGCGGAGAAAGCAAAAGGGGAAGCCGAAGCAGAGGTTATCCGCTTGAAAGGTCTAGCCGAAGCGGAAGCAAAGCAAAAAATCGCCGAAGCGTTCGAACAATACGGCAAAGCTGCGATTCTCGATATGATTTTAAAAATGCTTCCTGAATATGCAAAACAAGTGGCAAGCCCGCTTGCGAATATTGATAAGATTACGATTGTCGATACAGGAAGTAGCGATGCGAATGGTGGAGCGAATAGAGTAACAAGTTATGCGACCAACTTAATGACGACATTGCAAGAATCGCTTAAAGCTTCTTCTGGCATCGATGTAAAAGAATTGCTTGAAAACTTCTCTGGCAAAGGGAACGTGAAAAACAGCATCGACCAGTTAACACAAGAGATTGCTGGGCAGAAGAAAACAGAAAAAGCGAACGAATAAAAAAGTGCACAAGAAGGCGTCGTGTTTTCGCACGGCGTCTTTCACTATTAGTGCCAAAGATGGTTATGGACGAAACATAAATATGTCAGTGATCGTCAGTATGGGGAAAATCTTCATGAATTTTATTTTTAATTCCAAAATGGCTTTCATAAGACGATCACTAATGTTTTTTGAATGAATTTTTTTTTTGATTTTTGATATAATAACACAGTCGTTCAACTATTATGTTTGTTCATCTTTGAAGCGAAATCATTGCAACGACGTGCTCCTTTCGTTATTATGTTAAATAGTGGAATTTGAAGTTACTTTATTTTAAGATAAGTAGGATGATGGGGATATGAAACGAGCGAGAATTATTTACAATCCAACATCAGGTCGTGAGCTGTTTAAAAAGCATTTACCAGATGTGTTAATTCGTCTAGAACAAGCCGGCTATGAAACGTCCTGTCATGCGACGACAGGAGCAGGGGACGCGACGAAGGCTGCTAGAGCGGCTGTAGAGCGGAAATTTGACCTTGTTATCGCTGCTGGTGGAGATGGAACGATTAACGAAGTAGTCAATGGACTTGCCGATCAAAAGTATCGTCCGAAGCTTGGCATTATTCCGGTCGGAACAACGAATGATTTTGCGCGAGCGATCGGCGTGCCGCGCACGATTGAAGGCGCATGTGATGTCATTGTGAATGGGAAAGCGGTGCCGATTGATATTGGCTGCGTAACGAACGAAGGGAAAACGCGTTATTTTATTAATATTGCCGGCGGCGGCCGACTAACAGAGCTAACATACGAAGTGCCAAGCAAGCTAAAAACGATGCTTGGTCAGCTGGCATATTATTTAAAAGGAATTGAAATGCTACCGTCGATTAAAGCGACTGAAGCGCGCATTGAGTACGACGGCAAAGTATATGAAGGCGAAATTATGCTGTTCTTAGTTTCGCTCACGAACTCTGTCGGCGGGTTTGAAAAGTTGGCGCCGGATTCATCGCTTAATGATGGAATGTTTGATTTAATTATTTTAAAGAAAACGAATCTCGCTGAATTTATTCGAGTCGTCACACTTGCCGCAAGAGGCGAGCATATTAATGATCCGCATTTAATTTATACAAAGGCAAACCGCATCAAGGTAACCGCGCCGAACAAAATGCAGCTCAATCTAGACGGCGAATATGGCGGATTGTTACCGGGCGAGTTTGTCAACTTATACCGACACCTTGAAGTGTTTGTGCCAAAAGAAAAAGCAAAGCAAATGGGAGCAGGGCAGTAACCTGTTCTCTTTTTGTGTCTGAAGTGATTGTATGATACAATCAGTGCAGCATTTTGACGAAAAGGAAGTATGACAGATGGCAAAAGTAGAAGCTCCAGTTGTGAAAAATGAATATTATGATGTCACGTTTGAAGATTTAACGCATGACGGGGCAGGCGTGGCGAAAATCGACGGATTTCCAATTTTCGTGGCCAACGGACTGCCAGGCGAGAAGGCAAAAATCAAAGTGATTAAAGTGAAAAAAGGCTACGGCTACGGTCGTTTAATCGAACTATATGAACCAAGCCCAGAACGCGTCGATGCGCCATGCCCGATTTACAAACAATGTGGCGGCTGTCAATTGCAACATTTAAGTTATGAAGGGCAACTCAAGGCGAAGCATAAGCACGTCAAAGAAGTGCTGGCGCGCATCGGAAAAATTGACGATGTCGTTGTTCATCCCGTGCTTGGCATGAGCAACCCGTGGCGCTATCGCAATAAAGCGCAAGTGCCTGTTGGCGAGCGCGAAGGGGGGCTTGTCGCTGGCTTTTACCAGCAGCGCAGCCATCAAATTATTGATATGGACGCTTGTCTCATTCAGCAGGAAATGAACGATGTCGTTGTGCAGACGGTGAAAAAGATTTGCGAAAAATATGGTGTGAAAGCGTACAACGAAGAAACGCATAAGGGTACGCTCAGACATATCATGGCGCGTTACGGCCTAATGACGAAAGAAGTGATGGTCGTTCTCATTACGCGTACGGAAGATTTTCCGCATAAGAAAAAAATCATTCATGAAATTATTGAAAACGTGCCAAACGTCAAGTCAATTGTGCAAAACATCAATCCGAAACGAACAAACGTTATTCTAGGGGACGAAACGAAAGTATTGTGGGGAGAGGAATACATTTACGATTACATCGGTGATATCAAATTCGCAATCTCTGCTCGTTCCTTCTATCAAGTCAACCCGGAACAGACGAAAGTGCTGTATGAAAAAGCGTTGGAGTACGCGCAGTTGACGGGTGAAGAAACAGTCATTGATGCGTACTGCGGCATTGGGACGATTTCGTTGTTTTTAGCGAAGAAGGCAAAGAAAGTATATGGGGTTGAAATTGTTCCAGAGGCGATTGAAGACGCGAAGCGAAACGCAAAGCTCAACGGCATCGACAATGCGGAATTTGCCGTCGGCGAGGCGGAAGTCGTTATTCCAAAATGGTACGAACAAGGCATTCAGGCTGACTGCATAGTTGTCGATCCACCGCGCAAAGGCTGTGATGAAGCTCTTTTACAAACGATTATTGCCATGAAACCAAAGCGTGTCGTCTACGTCTCCTGTAACCCGGCAACGTTAGCGCGTGACTTGCGCATCCTCGAAGATGGCGGGTACAAGACGCTCGAGGTTCAGCCAGTCGATATGTTTCCGCATACGAATCATGTGGAGTGCTGTGCGTTGATAGAAAGAATCAAAGAATAAGCAGATGGGTTCGAGAATCTGTAAAAGATTCTCGGACTTCCATCTGCTTTTATTTCAATACGATCGATTAAACGGTGAAGGATTTCAGGAGTCAATTCTTTGAAATCCATAAATGCTTCAAGTGACTGTTTTAATTCTTGAATGGCAAGTTCGTGATCTGTTGTTTGAAGAGATGATTCAGCTTGTTGTTTCATCAGTGATAAGTCATCAATTTGTTTATTGATGTCATTAATGAATTCATCATATTCTTCTTTCGTATAAGTTTAAAAGAATTTAATTTCTGAAAAGAGGCTGGTTAAATACTAGCCTTTATATTATTTTACCCTATCCAACGTTACGGTGAACCGTATCATAAGTAAGTGAGGTTTTTAACTTGTCAACAACAATAACCAATATATATAGATTCAGATTAATTTTCCGACATAACTACCTGTCCGATGCGTTGGAGCACTTTTTCTGGAAATTGAGCGAGGTGCTCCAAGAACGAAACAATCGATTCTCGCAACTCTTTTCGATTGGCATGAAACCGATTGGCA
>JBHGYD010000003.1:0-218450 GCA_041920415.1 Anoxybacillaceae bacterium | reverse complement strand
CACGTTCATTTCTTTCGTTCGTCGGGTTTTATTTGGGCAACTTCCTCTCGATTGGAAATCAGAGATGGTAGCTGTCTTATTTGAGCATGCCCATTTTTACGGGAGAAGTATTCCTAATTTTGGATAATCAACAGCCGTGATGGAATATGTATGTTGTAATGAATAATTCGTACTCGTTGCATGAGCATTTCTCATCTACACTTCGTTTAGTGGAGGAAGATTTCTCGAAAAAGGGGTTAAATGACAAAGTGGTATTATAAAGAAGTTTATGATAGGATAGGGATGGCAAAACGTTTGAAAACGTGGTGAAGATGATGAGAGTCATTTCAGGAAAGTGTAAAGGAAGACCGCTACAAGCGGTTCCTGGTATGTCAACAAGACCGACAACGGATAAAGTAAAAGAGGCTATTTTTAATATGGTAGGTCCTTATTTTTCCGGAGGAATGGGTTTAGATTTATTTGGCGGTAGCGGTGGTCTTGGAATTGAAGCGTTAAGCCGCGGATTAGATCGTGTGATTTTTGTCGACCATGATATAAAAGCTGTGCAGACGATTCGGAAAAATGTAGAAACGTGTGGGTTATCCGAACAAGCCGAAATATATCGAAATGATGCAGAGAGAGCGTTAAAGGCGATTGTGAAACGTGGGTTGCAGTTTCAGTTGATTTTTCTCGACCCGCCTTATAAAAAACAAAAACTACAGTCGCTCATTTCTTTTATTGATGAGCACTCTCTTCTTGAAACAGATGGATTTATAATTGCGGAACATGCTCACGACATCGATCTTCCGAATCAAATTGGAGAATTAATGAGAGTTAAGCATGAAATCTACGGAATTACCGCGGTTTCGATTTACGCTTATGTGAAGAAAGGAGAATCAATCTAATGGCGAGCATTGCGGTTTGTCCGGGAAGTTTCGATCCGGTAACATACGGACATTTAGATATTATTAGACGCGGTGCGAAAGTATTTGATCAAGTGTATGTTGCGGTTCTTAATAATTCTTCGAAACAGCCGCTTTTTTCGGTTGAAGAAAGGATGGAATTGCTACGAGAGGTAACAAAGCCATTTCCGAATGTGATGGTTGAGTCGTTTCATGGTCTTCTTGTCGATTATGCTCGTAGCAAAAACGCCAATGCGATTTTAAGAGGATTGCGCGCTGTATCTGATTTTGAGTATGAAATGCAAATAACGTCTATGAACCGCGTATTAGATGAAAATATTGAAACATTTTTTATGATGACGAACAGTCAGTATGCGTTTTTAAGCTCAAGCATTGTAAAGGAAGTGGCAAAATATAACGGCAACATTTCAGAACTTGTACCTCCTGTTGTCGAAGATGCGCTTCGTAAAAAATTTAGGTCTGATAATGAATGAGGAGCTTTTAGCGACCGTTTCTAAGCGGTAGGAAGCAGATGATTTATATTTTTACAAAGAGAAAGCTGACTTGAAAAAGGTCATGTTTTAACGACCTTTTCAGTCAGCCTCTTTATTGAATGCTGCCGCAAGCAATAATACGTACATAAACAGAAACATAATCGTAATAATCGGACCATATCGTATTAAAAATCTCCAGTATTCAAATAGCCAAAAATGTGCATGTTCTGTAAAAAATACAGGGATTGCTCGCACGCTTTCATTGACCGAGTGGAAGTTGATATAAAGCGGTTTCCATAAAAGGTATGTAAGACAAGCAGCAAAGCAGCCGTGAATCATTCGTGCGATAAAGAAGGGTTGAAAACGAATGTTCGCTTCTGCAAGAATACTCGCGACTTGTGCTTGTACAGAAAAGCCACCGAAAGAAAGAATAAAGCTTGTTACTATTGCCTTTTCTAGCAATCCAGCGTTCTCGATTTGGCTAATCATTTGACTGCCAAGTGTAATTTCAAATAACCCGGAAATGAACGGGATACTTAACTCTTTTGAAAATTGGAATACGCCAAGGATATATTGAAAAATGAAGGCGATTTGGTTTGTAATATGAATCATATATAAAAGTTTATTAATGACGGAAAAGAGAATAATAAACCCACCAATCATTAACAACGTTTGGATGGAAGACCGTACTGCATCTCCTAACAATTTTCCTAATGGCTGCTTGTTTTTTAAACGTGTTTCGTGCAATACACGAAACGCACTTCGAAGTGAAAGAGAATGTTGGTGGTTCATATGAAGTGTTTTTTCGTCCGTTTTGCCGTGAAATCGCATGAGTAGACCGACACAAATGTTACCAATATAGTGAGAGAGAGCAAAGATGATTCCAAGGTTAGGATTATGAAAAAAACCGACGGAAACCGCTCCGAAAATAAATAAAGGATTCGACGAGTTAGTAAATGAGGCAAGTCGCTCCGCTTCGATAGTGGAGAGTTGTTTTTCTTGGTATAATCGGGCCGTAAGCTTTGCTCCTGACGGATATCCAGACGCCATTCCCATCGCCCAGACGAAACCACCGATACCAGGAACTTTAAAAAGTGGTCGCATGAGCGGTTCTAACAGGACACCGAGTAAATTGACGACTCCAAAGCCGATTAACAACTCAGAAACGATAAAGAAAGGTAATAATGATGGAAAAACTACTTCCCACCACATATTTAAACCACGAATCGATGCTTCGAGTGATTGTTGTGGATAACAAATGAGAGACACGGCAAACAACGTTACCGATAAAGCTAAAATAATGGTTTTTGCTTTCGCTTTCATACACGATTTGCCCCCCGACAGCGAAGTTTGTTCACATATCCTCTCCCCTTTCTCTTCTATATTTCGATATGGTGTACAACCCCATGTAGTTTAATATACGAGTATAGAGGGTAATTTTAGACCATAAGATGAAATAAAGGAGGGAGAAGATGTATCCAAAAATTGGATTAGCGTTGGGATCAGGGGGAGCGAGAGGATTTGCTCATTTAGGTGTGATAAAGGTGCTTGAAGAGGAACGAATTCCTATCGATTATATTGCTGGGAGCAGCATGGGGGCGCTTGTTGCCGCGTTATATGCAAGCGGGTTGGGAATCGATCGTTTATATAAATTGGCGAAAGCATTTAGAAGAAATGATTACATTGATGTAACGATTCCAAAAATGGGACTTATTGCTGGAAAAAGAATTAAAGAGTTTATCCGTCTTTTGACAAAGGGAAAGCGGATTGAAGAATTACATATTCCGATTGCCATCGTTGCGACAGATATACAAAAATGTGAAAAAGTCGTTTTTCGTAACGGAGATGTTGCTGATGCGGTACGAGCGAGCATTTCGATTCCTGGTATTTTTGTCCCCGAAGTCGTAGACGGGCGCTTGCTAGTGGATGGAGGAGTGATTGATCGCATTCCTGTTTCTGTTGCCCGAGAGATGGGAGCTGATATTGTCATTGGTGTAGACGTTTCACATGTGAAAGTGACGGACGAAATCGCATCGATTTTTGATGTCATTTTACAAAGCATTGATATTTTACAAGACGAACTCGTACGTCATCGAGAGTTCGCTTCTGATGTTATGATTCGTCCGCGTGTCGAACAGTATAGTTCTCGAGCGTTTACACATACGGAGGAGATTATTATGATTGGAGAAGAGGAAGCGCGGAAACAAATAGACAAAATTCATCAAGCAATCGAAAAGTGGAAGGAGTTTCAAAATTGATGAAAAAAAGAACGTATGTAATCACGTTTTTACTTGGAGTCATCGTTGCTTTGCTTTTCATATTTATACAGCTTCCTTACTACGTTACCATGCCAGGAACCGCGCAAAAGTTGGAGCCGCTTGTTCATGTGGAGAACGGGGACAAGGATAGAGGAAGCTTGATGTTAACAACGGTAAGAATGGGACGAGCGAATATCGCTTCTTATTTGTTGGCGCATGTTCGTTCGTATTATGAACTTTATCCGCTTGAGGCCATTAAAGAAGAAGGGGAAACGGATGAAGAATATACATTGCGTCAGCTTCATCTAATGGAAGAGTCAAAAGAAGCAGCGATTGTAGTGGCCTATAAAAAAGCAAAAAAACCATTTTTTTATAAACCGCGCGGTGTATACGTGATGAGTGTGTTACCGAACATGCCCGCAGAGCAATTTTTACGAGTGGGCGATCGCATTGTACAAGTGGATGGTAAAAACATCGATACTTCCGAGCAATTAATAGAATATATTCGTAAAAAGAAAAAAGGAGATCGAGTCGACGTTACATTTAACCGGGACGGAAAAGAAAAGACAGCTACTCTCTCGCTCGCGCCGTTTCCACAATCTCCGAAACAAATCGGTCTTGGCATTTCACTTATGACTGATTATGATATTGTTACTCGGCCACCTGTTCACATTGATTCAGAAAAAATTGGTGGTCCTTCCGCTGGACTTATGTTTTCATTAGAAATTTACAATCAATTAGTGAAAGAAGATATTACGAAAGGTCACAAAATTGCTGGAACGGGCACGATTAATATGAACGGAGAAGTGGGACCGATTGGTGGTATTTCACAAAAAGTGGTCGCTGCTAATCAAGCGGGAGCAGAAATTTTCTTTGCTCCGAATGAACGAGGAGCGAAACACTCGAATTATCGTGAAGCGGTAAAAACAGCAAAAAAAATCGGGGCGAAGATGAAGATTGTCCCTGTAGATACATTTGATGATGCGCTTCGTTACTTAGAAAAACTAAAATAAGGCGAACCCCCTCCGCCATTGTGTGAGGGGGTCACTGTTTATTTTTTCTATTTACCGAAGTGGTGGAGTAGCATATTCTTCTTTGATTGCTTTTGTGCGAACTGGCTCTGGAAAAATAGCAGCATAAGCGAAAACAGCTTTTTTTTCTTGTTGATAAATCGGATGGGCTTCTAAATGTGACGCTTTCGTCATGAGTGGGAGGGATATGCGTTTTTTAACGGTTTGTAAATAGCGTCTTCCGTTGTCACTCATGCCGAGCAAGCGAATATAAGTCGGAACTTTCATTGTTTCCGTTTGTTCTTTTGTAAAATTGGTTAGGATATGAGTGCATGTTCGTTGCAGCCGCGCCCATGTATAACGTTTCGTTTTTACAGCATTGATGAATTGTGAAAATGTTTCTGTTTCTACAATCGCATGTTTGAAGCGATGTTCCAATCCTTCATCGACATTGACAATGCGCTGTAATTCGTTTTTTTCCATTGTCATGATGCGATATTTTAGGAGAGGAAAATAGTGCTTCCATTCATGAAACATACCGCATGTGGAATAATATTGTTCTAATATATGCTTTGTATATGAAGGAACGTAAGGCGAAATGCTTTCAAGATGTTCAATTGAGCCGTTAAGTGTTTTTCGTAAGCTCGTCGCACTAGCGATCGATGGATGGGAAAACGTTTCGTCATGATAACCAGAAGCGATACGTTGAATTGTACGCGGAACAATCGTGCTATTTTGTTCCATGATGGCTTTTACATACGAAAAGCCAAGGATATTATTCGGCTTTGTTAAATCGATACCAGCTATTTGTAGCTGTTTCCAAGCATCGGCGTTTGCTTGCGGATAGCTCACTCCCGTTTTTAACGCTTGCTGAATATAGGTATCGTATTCTCGTTGTTGTTCTCGAAGCAATTTCGCTGCTTCTATAAAGGGGTGGATTTCTCCGCTTTCGCTTCCAAAGCAAATTTCGCTGCAACATAACGCATCGAGTAAGGCAATCGCTCCGTTTGCAAACATTTCTGCAGATTGCACAGCAAACACATAAGGCAACTCAACGACGATATCGACTCCAGCTAATAAGGCCATTTTTGTTCGCGCCCATTTGGAAACAAGCGCTGGTTCGCCGCGTTGCAGAAAGCTTCCGCTCATCACTGCGATCAAACAATCGGCTTCTGTTTGCTTTTTTGTTTCTTGAAGATGGTACAGATGTCCGTTATGAAATGGATTGTATTCGACAATCATCCCGACCGCTTTCATTCTCTTTCCCTCGTTCGAAGTTTTGGTATTTTTAATGGAAACGTGATAAATTGTATGTAAACTGACAACAATTATACTGTAAAGAAAAAATATTGACAAACAGGAAAACGAAACGTATAATTTTCTTTGTTGCCTTGAGGTGATTTTTGTGAAATGGTCTATTCATCAGCTTCATCAGTTACAAAATAAAGGACTAACGATTCATGAAACGGTCGATGTGTCAGATTTAAAACAAATCGACAAGCTTATTCGCGATATTTCGCCCGTACATATTGAAGGAAGGGCCGATATTAGCGCGACAAAATTTACGTTTCATTTAACGATTCAAGGAACAATGGTGTTACCTTGTTCTCGTACGTTAGTCGACGTTTCTTATCCGTTTACGATTCATACGACGGAAACGTTTTTTCTGAATGACTATGATGTCACAACTGATGAAGATACGCATCTGATTGAAGGAGAAGCAGTGGATTTATTACCGATTGTGAAAGAGTTAATTCTCCTTGAAATTCCATTACAAATTTTTTCTGAAGAAGAGAATGTACAAGGCGGTGCGCCACAGTCAGGAGTTGGCTGGGAAGTCATCACTGAAGAACAAGCAAAAAATAAAATCGATCCTCGCCTAGCCGGCTTAGCGAAGTTTTTTGAAAAGAAAGAGCGAGAGTGAGCGAAGAACCGGCATCATCCGGCCTTCATGATACTTCTAAATCCTGTTAAGGAGGTGGAAAGAATGGCTGTACCTTTTAGAAGAACATCTAAAACGAAAAAAAGAATGCGTCGTACGCATTTCAAATTACAAGTGCCTGGCATGGTAGAGTGCCCAAATTGCGGTGAAATGAAATTAGCTCATCGCGTATGCAAAGCTTGCGGAACTTACAAAGGAAAAGAAGTTGTCAACAAATAATGATTCACATGTCAACGGAACAAGCATAAGGAACATTCCTTATGCTTGTTTTTTTATTGAATACGTAGCAGGAAAATAGAGAAGCATGGCCAAATGTATAGGGGAAAGGGGGAGAGAAGATGAGCGCGGTTTTATTAGAACGCGATTATGATGGAATCGTTTGGTTTACCATTAATCGACAAGAGAAACGAAACGCCATCAATTATGAGGTAATGGATGCTTTACAAGAAACGATTCATCTCGTGGAAGAAAACGATAAAGTGAAAGTGCTTGTGATTACAGGAGCTGGTGATCAAGCGTTTTGTTCGGGCGGTGATTTAAGCGAATTTCATCGCTTACATACGAAAGAAGAAGCATATGATATGCTTGAAAAAATGGGGACGATTTTATATTCATTATTAACGGTTTCGAAACCGACGGTCGCATTAATAAATGGAATGGCAGTTGGTGGAGGATGTGAGCTAGCAACAGCATGCGATTTTCGTTATGCGAAAACAGGCACGAAAGTCGGTTTTATTCAAGGAAAATTAGGGATTACAACTGGATGGGGCGGAGCGACGATGTTACTTGAGAAGCTTCCGTATGGGTCGGCTCTTGACATCTTATTGAGAGCGGAACGTATTAGTGTAGAAAAGATGTATGAATACGGCTGGGTCCATTCTCTTTTATCGGGAGAAAACATAAAGGAAGAATGTCGCAAGCTACTTTTTCCGTATTTGTCCCAATCGGTTCCTGTTTTACGGGCATATAAAAGAGCAGCGGTAGAGAAATGGAAGACCGATGATTTTCGCGCTAGATTTTTTGCCGAGATTATGCAATGTTCCGTACTTTGGGAATCAGAGGAGCATATGGAAGCGGTACGTGCTTTTTTAAATAAATCGTAACTTTTCCCTTCTATCTTTTCTACTAGTCGCATACATATAGTGAAAAAAGCGACTAGGGGGAAGGAAAATGACAAGTGTACGCCAAGATGCGTGGACGCACGATGAAGATTTACTGTTAGCAGAAGTCGTATTACGCTACATTCGTGAAGGGGGAACACAGCTTCAAGCGTTTGAGGAAGTAGGACGGCGCCTATCGCGCACAGCTGCTGCTTGCGGGTTTCGTTGGAATTCATACGTACGAAAACAATATAAAGAGGCGATTGAAGTAGCGAAAAAACAGCGAAAAGAAAAGAAAAAGGAAATAGCACAGCTGAATGAACCAAAAGAGATGATAGCTACAGAGGAGAGAGTCACTAAACAATTAACATGGCAAGACATTATTGCTTTTTTACAAACATATCAGCAATCGTTTCTCCACTATCAACATGTTGTCGATGAAAACCGTGCTTTGAAAAAAGAAATGGAACAACTACAACAAGTCATTACGAAACTTCGAGCGGAAAAAGAAGCATTACAAAAAGAGTTGACTGTTGTGCAGGAAGATTATAAAGCGCTGATTGGCATTATGGAGAGGGCACGCAAAATGGTTGTATTGGAAGAAGATGAACAAGCGAAAAAAGTGAAATTTCAAATGGAGCGAAACGGAAATCTTGAAAAAATTGAAAAGTAATGGGAGAGTAAGCTGATCGTTTTGGATCAGCTTTTTCTATTAACGCATTCATTCGTAATTTGATAAAATAGGCACAGGAGTTGATTGACGGAAAGTGAGGAAAATCGGTATGAAAGTGGGAATTATCGGAGGCGGGGCGATTGGACTATTAATCGCTGCCTATTTGCATAACGAATATGATGTGACTGTGTATACGCGTCGCAAAGTGCAAGCAGATTTTTTAAACGCTCAAGGGTTATCTCTTATCAAAAATGGAGAGCAACGACTCATTCCGATTCAAGCAGTGCCATTTGGACAAAAAACAATAAAGGACGATGTCTTAATCGTTACGGTGAAGCAGTACGATGTCGCTCATGTCATTGAGAAGTGTAACGAATGGTCTCAAGCAGAAACACTTATCTTTTTACAAAACGGAATGGGGCATGTCCGTTTATTGTCGCAATTAAAAAATCGAAATATTGTTTTAGGGGTAGTAGAGCACGGGGCGTTCAAGCATGATGATCGAACGGTTGAGCATACCGGAATCGGAAAAACGCTTCTGTCCCTATTCCAAGGGCAATTAGGAAAGGTGGAGCGATTGATTACAACTTCTATTCCTGATTTTCCATTTCTTTATACGAGCGATTGGTACGAAATGCTGACAAAAAAATTAGTGGTCAATGCGGTCGTCAATCCGTTAACGGCCTTATTGCGCGTGAAAAATGGTGCTTTACTTGAGGTCAGTGAATATAAAGCAATGATGGAATTATTGTTTTCTGAGTTGAAACATGTACTGACACTTTCCGATGAAGCATGGGAACATATTGTTAGTGTATGTAAAAAAACAGCGAATAACCGCTCTTCGATGTTAACGGATATCGAGCAAGGACGGAAAACAGAAATTGAGGCGATTTTAGGTTATGTAATCGACAAAGGACAAGAACGCGATGTGCCGACACCGCTTTGCCAATTTTTATTTTATGCGATTAAAGGAATGGAAGGAGAGAAGCGGAATGGGTGACATTGTTGCGCATGTGCTAGCAGCTTTTGTGACGATGCCGCTACTTGCGTTTTTTCTCGTCTATTTTTTTGCTAGGAAACTCATAAAGAAAAAGAAAAAATCGTTTTATTTAGCAATCAATGTTTCGACGCTTTTTTTTATAATAGCTGTCCACTTTTTAATTGTCGCTCTTTGGGGCAAGTCATATTTATGGATGATTGTCATTTTTTTACTTATAGTAAATATATTGTTTGCAATAGGGTATTGGCGAAAAAAAGGGGATTTGCATATTACAGTGATATTCCGTTTATTTTGGCGTTTTAATTTTCTTCTATTTTTCTCACTTTATTTTAGTTTGCTTCTCTATGGAATCGTTATACGCGTATCTAACAACATGTAAATCAACCGTGAGCGCATATTTTTTCATTTCGTAAAAAGAATGATATACTCATGAAAGAAAATAAAGAGCGAGAAAGGAAGTTTTTGTGCATGGAGATATTTGAAATCTCTTTACCAGCGACTACACCGTTAGCAACGGATTATATAACGGGAACATTTCCGATAGAGAAAGGATTTGACTATCATGTTGGTGCAAACGATGTGTTTAAGAGGCGAGTGCGTGATCTGAAAGAAAGAACGTATCCGCGTCGCGAGCTAGTAGATCATTTGCTTTCCTATCATCAAAGATTTCAAGCGAGTCAGCAAACATTGGATAATATTTACAAGTTACTTGATCCATCTAGCGTTGTTGTGATTGGAGGACAACAAGCAGGCTTATTGACGGGTCCGCTTTATACCATTTATAAAATCATGTCTATTTTAAAATTAGCGAAAGAACAAGAGAACGCGTTGGGAGTTCCTGTTGTACCGATATTTTGGATTGCTGGAGAGGATCATGACATCGCTGAAGTGGATCATATTTATGTTGCGGAGAAGGGAAAAATAACGAAACGAACATATCCACATTTCATTCAAGAAAAACGGATGGTTTCTGAATTGCCGATTGATAAACAAGTTTGCTCGCAGTGGATGAAAGAAATTGTGGAGACGTACGGAGAAACAGAAACAACGAATCAATTGTTTAGCTTTATGATGAGCTGTTTAGATCAGGCTGAAACGTTTGTCGATTTTTTTGCGCTCATTGTATTGCGGCTTTTCGCTTCAGAAGGATTAGTGGTTGTGAACGCTGCTGATGAATCGTTAAGGACGATTGAAAGCGATTTTTTTGTGACATTAATTGAGCGCCATAGCGAAGTGACGAACGCTGTTTTACAACAACAGCAACAGCTAGAACAACTTGGGTATCAAAAAACGCTCGATGTACAACCACAGTCAGTCCATTTATTTTATTATGATGGACGTGAACGATGGTTGCTAGAGAGAGAGGAACAAGAAGGGCTTTTTCGCAGCAAAAAAGGTGAGGTTGTGTTCTCAAAAGATGAGTTACTGTCACTCGCGAAAACACATCCACATCAGTTAAGCAATAATGTTGTGACACGACCATTGATGCAAGAATTTTTATTTCCGACGTTAGCCTTTATTGCAGGACCAGGAGAAATCGCTTATTGGGCTGAGTTGAAGGAAGCGTTTTCGTTGTTTGGTTATACAATGCCACCTGTTGTTCCGCGTATCAATATGACTATTGTCGAGCGCTCCATTCATACGGACTTACATGAGGTTGGTTTGACGATTACAGATGTTTTGCAAGGGCGTATCGAACAAGCGAAAAAGGAATGGCTATCTCGTCAAGTTCATTATCCACTTGACGATTTATTTGCTAATGCAAAGGCAAGCATCGAAGAAATTCATCGACCATTAAGAGAAATCGGGATGGAAATTGACCGCGGCTTAACGAATTTATTGACGAAGAATGCCGCTTTGCTTCAATCACAAATCGATTTTCTTCAGCAAACGTTGCAGCGGGCCCTTGAAAAAAAATATGAAGTCGAGCTGCGAAAATTTGCTCGCATCGAAATGTCATTATTGCCGAATCAAGCGCCACAAGAGCGGATTTGGAACATTTTTTACTACATAAACAAATATGGTTTTGATATTCTTGAACGGCTCATGCACTTGGAATATACATGGAATGGTTTGCATAAAATTGTTTATATTTAACAGAAAGAGTCGAAAAGAAAAATCCTGTTTCATACAGGATTTTTTTTTATAAACCAGAATAGTACAGAGAAAAAGTTTTGTGGAAATAAAAGTAATCGAATGTTTGTTTGTATCTATTAAGCTATCGAACGGAATACGACAAAAATAAACAGAACAAGACGGTTTTTTACAAAAAACACCTAAAAATTTGTTTGATTTTGCGGTATAATAAATAAACAGTCGATTACATATAGACAGCATGAAAGGTAAAGGTGGTGAGACTGTGTTTCAACATACGACAGTCTTATTAAAAGAAACGGTCGATGGCTTACAGGTGAAGCCGAATGGTGTTTATGTTGATTGTACACTCGGCGGTGGTGGGCATAGTGAATATTTGCTCTCACAGCTGTCAGAAGAAGGAAGATTGTTCGCTTTTGATCAAGACGATGTTGCGATTGAACACGCAAAAGTAAAACTAGCACGTTATGAAAGACAAGTGACGTTTATTAAAAGCAATTTTCGATTTTTAACTGCGAAATTAGCTGAACATGGCATTAACGAAGTGGATGGAATTTTGTTCGATTTAGGAGTATCTTCACCGCAATTAGACACGCCTGAGCGAGGCTTTAGTTATCATCACGACGCACCGCTTGATATGCGAATGAACCGCGATGAACCGCTTACGGCGTATGATATTGTGAATACTTGGTCGTATGAACAACTCGTGCACATCTTTTTTCACTACGGAGAAGAAAAATTTTCGAAACAAGTGGCGCGAAAAATTGAGGCAGCACGAAAACAAAAGCCCATCGAAACGACGGGAGAATTAGTTGAATTGATTAAGGAGGCGATTCCTGCTCCGGCACGGAGAAGCGGAGGGCATCCAGCAAAACGAATTTTTCAAGCGATTCGTATTGCGGTCAATGATGAATTACAAGCGTTCAAAGAGGCAATTTCGCAAGCGATTGATTTATTAAAACCGGGCGGGAGAATTAGCGTGATTACGTTTCATTCGCTTGAAGATCGCATTTGTAAGGTCGCATTCAAGGAGGCCTGTGAAGGACCGAAACTTCCACCGGGACTGCCGGTCATTCCAGAAGAGTATCGACCAACATTAAAACTGATTACGAGAAAACCAATCGTTCCTTCAGAAGAGGAAGTGGCGATGAACAATCGTGCTCGTTCTGCGAAACTGCGCATCGCTGAAAAGCTATAGGACAGGGAGAGGAAATCGATGAATACAGCAGTAAAAATTCAAGAAAAACAACGACAACATCAGTCCATTCGTCCAAAAACAAAGCGAAAACGGAAGTTGAAAATCCGTTTTACGCTCGGGGAAAAAATTGTTTTTGTATCGTTTCTTTTATTTGCTACTTATGCATCTATCAAAATTGTTTCTAATCAAGTTGCGATCTATCATGTCAATAAAGACATTCAACAACTTGAAGAAGCTATTGACGAACAAAAAAAGCATAATAATGACTTATATGTTGAAGTGCAACAATTAAGTACGTATGAACGAATTTTAGAAAAAGCGAAAGAGTTAGGTCTTTCGTTGAATGAAAATAATGTGAAAGTCGTACAGGAATGATGAGGAATGGTGCATAAAAAACATAAGAATACACATAAAGGAGCAGCATTGTTGTTTTTTGCATTTAGCCTGCTCTTTTTTGTATTATTTTTCCGTTTTGTCGAATTGCAAGCAACAGGAGTAGCCGATGGACAAGTGTTAGCGGTGAAGGCAGAGGAGAAATATAAGCAAAAACGAACGATTGAAGCAAGGCGTGGTACGATTTTTGACCGGAACGGAGAAGTACTTGCGGAAGATACGCCTTCTTATACAGTGGTCGCAGTGCTAGATCCAAAAATGACGATTGACCCGAACGATCCGAAGCATGTCGTTGACCCGGAAATGACGGCGAAAAAGTTAGCTCCTCTTTTAAAAATGGATGTCAGCGAAGTCGAGAGAATTTTAAAAAAGAAGGCAAAGCAAGTTGAGTTTGGCACTCATGGTCGCAATATTAGTTATGATCTCAAGAAAAAAATTGAAGCGTTGAAGTTACCAGGGATTGGATTTATCCGTGATACGAAGCGATTTTATCCAAATGGGACATTTGCTTCCTATGTCATCGGCTATGCACAAAAAACGGACGAAAACAATAGCAAAACGGTTGGAATGATGGGGCTTGAAAAAAGTTTAAATCGATATTTGCGCGAAAAAGACGGATATGTCGTGTTTCAAGGAGATAAGGATGGCTTTCGCTTGCCTGATACGAAGGAAAGGATCATTCCTCCGGATAATGGCGATAATGTATATTTAACAATCGATCAAAAAATTCAAACGTTTCTAGAAGATGCGATGAATCAAGTCGAAAAGCAATACAAACCGAAAAAAATTATCGCGATCGTTGCCAATCCGAAGACAGGAGAAATTTTAGCAATGGGGACAAGACCAAGTTTTGACCCGAACAAACGCAATATTGAAAACTACTTAAATGACGCCATTTCTTATCCGTATGAACCTGGTTCAACAATGAAAATATTTACGCTGGCGGCAGCGATTAACGAAGGAGTCTACAATGGGAACGAGCTGTATCACTCCGGAGTTTATAAAGTCGGACCAAACGAAGTGCACGACCATAATAGAGTTGGATGGGGAACAATTACGTTTAACGAAGGTGTTCAACGCTCGTCTAACGTTGCTTTTGCGATTTTAGTGAAAGAAAAATTAGGAGAAGATCGATTTTTACAATATTTACATAGGTTTCATTTTAATGAAAAAACAGGAATTGATCTTCCGGGGGAAGCGATTGGTAAAATTGCGTATAAATATCCAATTGAAAGATTAACAACGGCATTTGGACAAGGAACATCCGTCACTCCAATTCAACAAATTCAAGCGGCAACAGCGGTTGCAAACGGTGGAAAAATGATGAAACCTTATGTCGTTGACCGCATTATTGATCCGGATACAAAGAAAGTAATCGTTCAACATAAACCGGAAGTAGTAGGCGAACCAATTACGAAAGAAACGGCACAAAAAGTATTAGATATATTAGAAACTGTCGTTACTTCAGAAAAAGGGACGGGGCGACCTTATCAAATTGAAGGATATCGTGTTGCTGGAAAAACGGGAACGGCACAAATTCCTTCTCCGAAAGGCGGATATTTAATAGGTTATGACAACTATATTTTTTCTTTTTTAGGAATGGCTCCAAAAGAAAATCCGCGACTGTTAATGTATGTGGCTGTCCAGCAGCCGAAACTTTCTTATACGGAAACAGGAGCGGCACCGGTTTCAATGATTTTTAATAGTGTGATGAAAAATAGTTTGCAATACTTAAATATTCGCCCTTCTTCTGAAACATCAGAAAAGAAAAGTGGAAAAAAGGGAATTGAACTTGATTCGTATGTTGGTTTATCCACCGAAGAAGCGGTACAAGATGTAAAAGCAAAAGGGTTAACTCCGATCGTGATCGGTAATGGAGAACAAATTGAGGCGCAACTGCCTTCAGCTGGTGAAGACGTGATTGACCACGAACGTGTCGTACTAAAGACAAACGGGACAGCCACCATGCCTGATATTCGCGGCTGGTCGCTACGCGATATTATGAAAGTCGCCGAGTTGCTTCATCTACAGCCGAGTACGAAAGGATACGGATATGCTGTCACGCAAAATATCCGTCCGGGAGCAGTGGTAAAAGCAAACGACTATTTAATTGTTGAGCTCGATGAACCTGAAAAGTGGAAAGAGCGCATTGAGCAGGAAAAAACAACAAAACGAAAAAAAGAGCAAGGCAAACCGGTTGATTAAGCAAGGAATGTTCTAGAATGAAGAGTACAAGCATATAGTGGAACGAGCCTATTACAAGGGAGGTTCCTACTATATGCGCGTTTCACACGTCACTGTTCGTAAACGCCTTGCCATTGTGTTACTCATCGGGGTGCTTGTATTTGCCATTATTGATATTCGCTTAGGGTATGTTCAATTTGCTCTTGGAGATCTATTGACAGAACGGGCAAAAGATTCGTGGAGCCGAAATATTCCGTTTGAACCGAAGCGAGGAGAAATTTTGGATCGCAATGGCGTTCCGCTTGCGACAAATATAAGCGCTCCGACGGTTTATGTTGTACCGCGGCAAGTGGAAAACCCGGCTGAAACAGCAGAAAAATTAGCGAAAGTATTAAATATGCCTGTCGAGAAAGCGTACAAGCATATTACGAAGCGAACATCGATTGAACGCATTCCGGAAGGTCGGAAAATTTCTTATGAGAAGGCGAAAGAAATTCGTGCCCTTGGCTTAAAAGGAGTGTATATTGCAGAAGATTCAAAGCGATATTACCCTTTTGGTAGTTATTTATCGCACGTCCTTGGTTTTACCGGCATCGATAATCAAGGGCTGACCGGTTTGGAATTGTATTATGATAAAGAGTTGAGCGGTCAAAAAGGTTCGGTGCAATTTTATTCTGATGCAAAAGGAAAACGAATGCCGGATATGGCTGATCATTATACACCGCCAATAGACGGTTTAGACTTAAAATTAACGATTGATTCGCGCATCCAAACGATTGTGGAACGTGAATTAGATATAGCCGAAGCAAAATATAATCCCGATGGAATCATTGCGATTGCGATGAATCCGAATACAGGGGAAGTACTAGCGATGGCAAGTCGACCTACTTTTGATCCAGCGAACTATCGCAACGTTCCATCGGAAATATATAACCGCAATTTACCGGTATGGAGCACATATGAACCTGGTTCGACGTTTAAAATTATTACATTAGCGGCTGCATTAGAAGAGAAAAAAGTCAATTTATTAAAAGATCATTTTTATGATCCCGGCTATGTAAAAGTGGCAGGAGCAACGTTACGCTGCTGGAAAAGAGGGGGGCACGGGTCCGAAACGTTTTTAGAAGTTGTCCAAAATTCGTGTAACCCTGGCTTTGTGGAATTAGGAGAACGTGTAGGAAAAGAAAAGCTATTTAAGTATATAAAGGCGTTTGGGTTCGGCGAAAAAACGGGCATTGACTTACAAGGTGAAGGAACGGGGATTTTATTTGATATGAAGCGCGTCGGTCCTGTTGAACAAGCGACAACTGCCTTTGGTCAAGGAGTTTCAGTGACGCCTATTCAACAAGTGGCTGCGGTTTCAGCGGCGATTAACGGTGGAATTTTATATACCCCATACATCGCGAAAGAATGGGTCGACCCAGAGACGGGAAAAGTGGTCAGCCGCAATATGCCAAAGGCCAAGCGACGTGTTATTTCCGAAGAAACGTCGAAACAAATCCGCTATGCGCTTGAAAGTGTTGTTGCTCAAGGAACAGGGAAAGGGGCTTTTGTGGAAGGATATCGTGTTGGCGGCAAAACAGGAACGGCACAAAAAGCGAAAGATGGTCGATATTTACAAGACAACTATATCGTTTCCTTTATTGGCTTTGCGCCAGCCGATCATCCACAGTTAGTCGTTTATGTGGCAGTTGATAATCCGAAAGGAACGGTACAATTTGGTGGAGTGGTTGCTGCACCAATTGTTGGAAAAGTTATGGAAGACAGTTTACGTACGCTTGGAGTCAAACCAAGTAAAGGTCAAATTGAAAAAGAACGAGCATGGAATGAACCAAAAATGGTCGAAGTTCCTGATTTAGTAGGTTTATCAAAAAAAGACTTGCAAGAGCAACTTTTTAACTTAAAATTAGATGTTAGTGGAGAAGGTGAAGAGGTCATTGATCAAGCTCCGAAACCAGGGGTCAAAGTGAAAGAAGGCGCAACAGTTCGTATTTATTTGGGACCAAAACCAATAGAATCGTCGTCAAGCCTTCGTTAGAGAAATATGATGGATTCGTTGTGTGATGATAAGGGGCGATCGCCTGATTGTTGGAGGGCCCCTTCTTTTCCGTTTTTCACCGTTCCCTTCAAAGAGAATTCAAACGAGAGGAATGAACGAAGATGAAACTGCAAACGTTGCTTTCTTATTTGCACGATTTTACTACCTATGTTGGGGAAAATCCCACCATTACATCGATTGAAATGGACTCACGTCAAGTGAAAAAAGGGTCTTTATTTATTTGTATTAAAGGGTTTACCGTAGACGGTCATGATTTCGCTGAACAAGCGGTAAAAAACGGAGCTGTTGCGATTGTTGCTGAACGAAAAGTGGACGTCGAAGTTCCTGTCATCATTGTTCGTGACAGCAAAAGAGCGATGGCTGTATTGGCCGATGCGTTTTATGGACAACCTACACATCAATTACATTTAATTGGAGTGACAGGCACAAACGGAAAAACAACAACGACTCATATAATAGAGCATATCTTCCGAAAGGCAAAAAAGAAGACAGGATTAATTGGAACGATTAATATTAAAATTGGCTATGAAACATATGATGTCCAAAACACAACTCCTGAATCGCTTGTATTACAAAAAACATTCAAACAAATGGTCGATGAAAATGTGGAAGTAGCGATTATGGAAGTATCGTCCCACGCTTTGCATATGGGACGCGTTCACGGTTGTGATTACGATGTCGCTGTTTTTACGAACTTAACACAAGATCATTTAGATTATCATCGGACAATGGATGAATATCGTCTTGCGAAAGGACTGTTGTTTGCTCAATTAGGTAATCGTTTCGAACATGAACGTCCGAAGTTTGCTGTGCTTAATAACGATGATCCTGCCTCAGAACAATATAAACGAATGACAGCCGCAACAGTTATTACATACGGAATCGATAAAGAAAGCGACATTATGGCCGAGGAAATTGAAATGACGCCAAGCGGCACGGTTTTTCGCCTTGTAACGCCACACGAAACAGTTCGCATCAAAACAAAATTAATTGGTCGATTTAGTGTCTATAATATATTAGCGGCAACAGCTGCCTGCTTAGTATCAGGCATACCGCTTTCTGTTATTGTGGAAGCAATTGAAGAGATTTCTGGTGTTTCAGGTCGGTTTGAAACGGTCGATGAAGGGCAAGACTTTACAGTAATCGTTGATTATGCACATACGCCAGATAGTTTAGAAAACGTGCTAAAAACGATCCAGCAATTCGCTAAAAGAAAGATTTATGTTGTGGTTGGCTGTGGAGGCGATCGCGATCGAACAAAGCGTCCACTTATGGCGCAAATTGCTGTACAATATGCAGATGTAGCCATTTTTACATCAGATAATCCGCGTTCTGAACGTCCAGAAGATATTTTGAAGGATATGGAAGATGGAGTGGTTGGAAAGGAATATATTTCGATTGTTGATCGAAAAGAAGCGATTCGTTATGCCATTCATCAAGCGAGTAAAGGAGATGTTATTTTAATCGCTGGAAAAGGGCATGAAACGTATCAAATAATCGGAGACAAGGTATTAGAATTTGACGATCGTCTTGTTGCCCGTGAAGCAATCAAGGAGCGGAATGCACAATGTTAACATATCAGGCTGTTAAACAATTATTCCCTTCTACACGTGGAATTGCTGATGATACGATTCAGTTTCATTGCGTTTTTGTTGATCCTTATCGGCAAACCGAAAAAGGATTATTTGTTCCGTTAATGGGTGGGAACGAGGAATTAAAAATGGCGATTGAACATGGAGCGATTGCAGCTCTTTGGCCAGAGGGGATGGATTTGCCACATTATATCCCGAATGATTTCCCCGTCTTTTTTGTTCTTTCGCCGATAAAAGCATTAATAACGATCGTTCAAACGTATATGCAAACGAACAGAGTGGAGAACAACGAAATGACGAAATTTTACTTAACAATTGATGTTGCTCATCATATTGAACAAAATCGTTCATATGATATAGCGGTAATAAATGAATTGAAACAATTACAACAGAAATGGTTCAGTGCTCAAGGAAAAGAAGGATGTGAACGGTCATGCTAGAGCAAGTCATTGTGTTCACGATTGTAATGGCCTTTTTCATTACTGTGTTATTATCGCCCATTTTTATTCCATTCCTAAGAAGGTTAAAGTTCGGGCAAAGTATACGCGAAGAAGGTCCGAAATCGCATCAAAAAAAATCAGGTACCCCAACGATGGGGGGAATTATGATTTTACTATCGATTGTGTTAACAACACTTTTTATGACGAAGAAATTTGCTAGCCTAACGGTCGAAACATATTTGTTGTTGTTTGTGACGGTTGGCTATGGCTTACTCGGTTTTTTAGATGACTTTATTAAAGTCGTCATGAAGCGCAATCTCGGATTAACGAGCAAACAAAAATTAGTGGGTCAACTGGTGATCGCGCTTGTCTTTTACATTGTTTATCAACAAAACGATTTTTCTACTGTCTTGCATATTCCTGGGACGAATATGTCATTTGATTTAGGATGGGGCTATATTTTGTTGCTTATTTTTATGCTGGTCGGCGGTTCGAATGCTGTCAATTTAACCGATGGGTTGGATGGCTTGTTAGCGGGCACGGCCGCGATTGCATTTGGTGCTTATGCTGTACTCGCTTGGAACCAACAGCAATATGATGTTGCCATTTTTAGCGTGGCAGTTGTTGGAGCTGTCCTCGGTTTTCTTGTGTTTAATGCCCATCCAGCTAAAGTATTTATGGGGGATACGGGTTCGCTTGCGTTAGGTGGAGCGATTGCTACTGTCGCGATTTTGACGAAGCTAGAAATTTTGCTTGTCATTATCGGTGGGGTATTTGTTATTGAAACATTATCTGTCATTATTCAAGTCATTTCATTTAAAACAACAGGAAAACGAGTATTTCGCATGAGTCCATTGCATCATCACTATGAGCTAATCGGTTGGTCTGAATGGCGTGTTGTCGTCACGTTTTGGACGGTTGGCTTACTTTTTGCAATGCTCGGAATTTATATAGAGGTGTGGATTTAATTGAAACAGGTGACGATGTATCAAAATAAACGTGTGTTAGTGATTGGTTTAGCGAAAAGTGGGGTTGCTGCTGCCAACTTGCTCCATGAACTAGGGGCCAATGTAACGGTGAATGACCAAAAACCGTTTGAAGAAAACGATGCAGCGCAACAATTAGAAAAGCTGGGAATTCGTGTCATTTGCGGAGGGCATCCGCTCGATTTGCTTGATGAGCCGTTTGATTTCATTGTGAAAAATCCGGGAATCCCGTATACAAATCCAATGGTTGCTAAGGCCTTGGAAAAAGGATTGCCGATTATGACAGAAGTGGAGCTCGCTTATGAAATTTCTGAAGCTCCATTCATTGGAATTACCGGCTCTAATGGAAAAACAACGACAACAACGTTAATTTATGAAATGCTAAAAGAAGGTGAAAAAAAGCCACTGATTGCTGGAAATATCGGTACGGTAGCGTGTGAAGTAGCGAAAACGGCAAATGCAGACAATTGGGTCGTCACAGAGCTATCTTCGTTTCAATTAATGGGGATCGAAGAATTTCGCCCTCATATTTCCGTGCTGCTAAATATTTTTGACGCTCACTTAGATTATCATGGGACGAAAGAAGCGTATGCACAAGCGAAAGGAAACATTTTTAAAAATCAAACAAGTAGCGACTATGCGGTTGTGAATGCTGATGACAAGATCGTCATGGAACTTGCGGAAACTTCAAATGCCACTAAAATATTATTTTCAACGACACAAATAGTAGAACGTGGTGCATACATCAAGGATGGCGCTGTTTATTGGAACAATGAAAAAATTATCGATATTGCTAATATTGCTTTACCTGGTAAGCATAATCTCGAAAATATATTAGCAGCTGTTTCTGTTGCGAAATTAATAGGTGTAGACAACGAGGCCATTGTCAACGTATTAACAACGTTCACCGGAGTGAAACATCGTCTTCAATATGTGGCTACCATTAACGGAAGAAAATTTTTCAATGATTCGAAAGCGACGAATATACTCGCAACACAAAAGGCACTGTCTGCTTTCGAGGATCAATCGATTATTCTTCTTGCAGGCGGACTTGACCGAGGCAATGAATTCGATGAATTAATCCCTTATTTGCATCATGTGAAGGCGATCATTTTATTTGGCCAAACCGCTAGAAAATTAGAACGCATTGCAAAACAAGCGGGAATAGAAATGATTTATCATGTCGATAATGTGGAAAAAGCAGTGCCTGTCGCTTATGAATTATCACAGCCAGGCGATATCATTTTGTTATCGCCAGCATGCGCGAGCTGGGATCAATATAAAACTTTTGAACAAAGAGGGGATATTTTTATAAGTGCGGTGCATAAGCTGAAATAAGGAGATGGACAGACTTTCTCCTTATAGTTCATAAAGCTGAGGTGTTGGGCATTGTCTCGGAAAAAGTCTACGCCTGATTTTTTACTCATTTTTCTTACGTTTTCGCTTCTTGCTATCGGGCTTGTTATGGTCTATAGCGCCAGTGCGGTTTGGGCCGAGTATAAGTTCCATGACTCATTTTTCTTTGCGAAAAGGCAATTACTATTCGCCGGAGTTGGCCTCATCGCGATGTTTTTCATTATGAATATTGATTATTGGATATGGCGCGACTGGTCAAAAGTACTACTAATCGTTTGTTTCGTGCTCCTTGTTCTCGTTCTCATCCCTGGGATTGGAATGGTGCGCAATGGTTCACGCAGCTGGATTGGTGTCGGTGCGTTCTCGATTCAACCGTCTGAATTTATGAAACTAGCGATGATTGCTTTTTTGGCAAAATATTTATCGGAAAACCAAAAAAACATTACTTCTTTTAAACGAGGCTTACTTCCTTCGTTGATGCTTGTATTTGCGGCGTTTGGAATGATCATGTTGCAGCCCGATTTAGGAACGGGAACGGTTATGGTTGGTACTTGTATTGCGATGATTTTTGTTGCTGGGGCCCGCATTATCCATTTCGTTGGATTAGGAATGATAGGATTGACCGGATTTGCGGCGCTTGTCTTATCAGCGCCGTACCGTATCAAACGAATCACTTCTTTTTTAAATCCGTGGGAAGATCCGCTTGGAAGTGGATTCCAAATTATTCAATCACTATATGCGATTGGACCAGGTGGCTTACTTGGCTTAGGATTAGGTCAAAGCAGACAAAAGTTCTTTTATTTACCTGAACCGCAAACGGATTTTATTTTTGCGATTTTAGCGGAGGAATTAGGGTTTATTGGTGGTTCGCTTGTGTTGTTGCTATTCAGTTTGCTCCTTTGGCGAGGAGTGCGAATTGCTCTTGGTGCTCCTGATTTATACGGAAGTTTTTTGGCAATTGGAATCATCTCGATGATTGCGATTCAAGTGATGATTAATATCGGGGTTGTAACGGGGTTAATGCCTGTAACCGGGATTACATTGCCGTTTTTAAGTTATGGTGGTTCATCGCTAACGCTCATGTTGATGGCCATTGGTGTATTGCTTAATATTAGCAAACATGCGCGATATTGAAGAAAAAAGGGGACTCTCTCCAGTTATCGACTTGGAGAGACAGCCCCTCTCATTTTGTTAGCATAATAATCTTCTTTTATGGCATAGTAGCGATGATAGCGGAAAAAGCATACAATGATATTATATAAAAAGGCAACGAGAGATACAGAAAAGGGGAGGATGCTTGTGCAATCACTAGTAAAAGAACTGTTAGAAGCAAACGTCGGGAAAGTGAAAGAACAGGAACCACTAGCGAATCATACAACGATGAGAATTGGTGGACCTGCGGATGTATTTGTAGAGCCAAATAGCATCGAAAGTCTGAAAAAAGTGATGTCCATTATTCAAAAACATAAAGTGAATTGGCGTACGATTGGTCGCGGCTCTAATTTACTTGTGTCTGACGAAGGCATTGAAGGAGTCGTTATTAAGCTTGGAGAAGGATTGGATGAGCTAACTGTTGATGGTGCTGAAGTAACGGTTGGTGGTGGTTATTCTCTGATTAAGCTTGCGACAATCATTAGTAAACAAGGGCTATCAGGGCTAGAGTTTGCTGGCGGGATACCAGGTTCAGTTGGCGGTGCGGTATATATGAATGCTGGTGCCCACGGTTCTGATATGTCGCATATTGTGAAAAAAGCGCAAATTTTATTTCCTGATGGAACGGTTGAATGGCTCACAAATGAAGAAATGGAATTTGCGTACCGAACTTCAATTTTACAAAAAAAACGTCCGGGCATTTGTATCGCGGCTGTTTTACAATTGCAGCCGGGAAAACGTGAGGAAATTGTTGCGAGAATGCAAAAAAATAAAGATTATCGTCGCGAAACACAGCCATGGAATTATCCTTGCGCGGGCAGTATTTTTCGAAATCCATTACCAAATTACGCGGGAAAGCTCATTGAAGAAGCAGGTTTAAAGGGGTATACCATTGGTGGAGCAAAAATTTCGGAGCAGCACGCTAATTTTATTGTCAATATTGGGAATGCAAAAGCTCAAGATGTTCTTGATTTAATTGACCATGTCAAAAAGACGATTCAACGTTTACATGGAATTGAACTAGAAACTGAAGTAGAAATCATTGGTCGAAAGTCCTAAAAATTCAGCCACCCTATTTTCCAATATTGTGCTATAATAGAAGCAGATTTGTTCACGAAAGTGGGCAAAAATTTGTAACGGCATGGAAGAATGCCGTTTGTTTTATTGTTATCTAACAGCTTGCTTTCGAGTAAGTGTCGGAAAGCGGTGAACGAATTTGGGAAAAGGGAAAGTCGTCGTTCTAGAGGAACGTGTTCCGAAGCTGAAACAGCGGCGAAGACAAAAAGCGAATCTCCGATTAACGGTTTATATTACCTTCTTTTTTATCCTTATTTTATGTATCATTTATTTTCAATCGCCGTTAAGTAACATTAAGCATATCGAAGTAAAAGGCAATCAACATATTCCTGCTCAACAGATCATCCAATTAAGCGGTTTAACAAATAGGACAAGCTTTTGGAAGATAAAAGCAGAACAAGTCGAAAGAAAAATTGAGTCACATCCGGAAGTAAAAGATGTGCAGCTGAAAAAACAGCTTCCGAATACAGTAGTGTTATACATCAAAGAGCGGAGAAGGATTGCTTATATTTATCATAAACAAAAATTTTTTCCGCTTTTAGAAAATGGTCGAATTTTAATGAAAAATGCGCCAAAAACAGCACCAAGCGATGCACCAATTTTAGTGAATTGGAAAAAAGGAGAAGATATTCAAGAAATCGCAGGACAATTGGCACAACTCCCTCCATATATATTGAATGCCATTTCTGAAATTCATCATACACCAAGCAATCACGATCGATATCATATTACTGTCTACATGAATGACGGTTTTGAAGTAAGCGCAAACGTGCAAAATTTCGCTAAAAAAATGGTGTTATACCCATCGATTGTGAAACAACTAAACCCGAATGTAAAAGGTATCATTCATTTGGAAGTGAGCAACTATTTTAAAGCTTACGATCAAGAAAAGAAGGGGGATGACGATGAAAAAAGTACGAGGTAAACATGTCATCCTTTCTTTTGTCTGTCTTGTATTAGGATTTATGCTTTCTTTTTCCTATCAATATGCAAGAGACAAAGCAGCGAAGCGGCAAATCACTGATCGGCAATGGCAAAAAGAGTATGAATACAGACAATTGCTTATTCAGAAGCAAAAAGAAAACCGTAAGTTAAAGGAAGAACTGGTGAAAAAACAAGAAAAAGTCGGACAAATGGAACAATCGTTAGCCACCGAAAAAAAGACATACGTCGACTTAGTCAAAGAGGCTGAAAAATTGCGTATGTATGTTGGAAAAGTGAAAGTAAAGGGAAAAGGAATAGAAGTGACGTTGTCCGATGCGTCCTATATTCCCTCTGAACAAAGTGCTACGAACTACATCGTTCATGAGCAACATGTATTTAAAGTCGTTCATGAATTACTCATCTCCGGAGCGGAGGCGATTGCGATAAATGGGCAGCGAATCTCGCACCGTTCGTATATCGTTTGCAATGGTCCTGTCATTGAAGTGGACGGCACGCAACACTCTGCCCCATTTGTCATTTCAGCGATCGGCGACCCCAACGTGCTCACTTCGGCGCTCAATATAGCCGGAGGTGTGAAAGATCAACTAGTTAACGACAATATTGTTGTCAAAATTGCTAGCAAAGATGAGATTACATTAGAACCGATTTTTCATACGAATAATGAATAATGATCGTTTTTGGGTTAAAACGGAAAGTTTGGTGAAGCGCGTTGGAACGGAAAAAAATGATTCATTTTACGCTTATTACAACCATTATCGGTTTTATGTTGGCTGTTCAGTTTCAAACGACAAAGCGACCAATCGTACGCGATACGCGCGATATTTGGGAGCTGCGTGAAGATTTAAAAAAAGAACAGGAGTTGCAGCATCAGCTATTGCTGGAGATTCGCAATTATGAAGAAAAAATACAAAGTTATCAACAAAAACAATCGGATAATAAAGAAGCTGCTTTACAAGAAACCGTCAATGAATTAAAGCGAGAAGCAGGATTAACAGAAGTGCAAGGTGCAGGTCTTGTACTAACAATTGAACCATTTTATCCAGATAACTATGTAGGTCCAATTACGCAGACCGTTTCTCCTGAACTATTAAAACGATTAATCAACGAGTTGAATATGTACGGTGCAAAAGAAATTGCCATCGCAAACGAGCGAATGACGAATACAACAGCGATTCGTGATGTGAACGGAATCACAAAAGTGGGCAGTTATAAAATTTCGTCATTGCCGATAGAAGTAAAAGTCATTGCTGATGATGTGGTAACATTACATAACCATTTAAAAGTGTCAACGATTCGCGATGACTTTGTGATCGAAAATTTGCAGTTAACCGTTTCCGAACCGCTGCCGACAGTCGTTATTCCGCGATATGAAGGGGAATTGCGCGTTCAATATATGGAAGCGGTGAAAGCCGAAAAGGAGGAAAAATAAGATGTGGCTTCCGCTCATCGGCTTAATGGTCGGTCTTATATTAGGTTTATTAACGGATTTGCGCATTCCCGATGAATACTCTAGTTATTTATCGATTGCTGTGTTAGCGGCATTTGATACATTAATTGGTGGAATTCGTGCTCATTTGCAAAATGTGTACGATGAAAGTGTCTTTGTGTCCGGGTTCTTTTTTAATATTATTTTAGCTGCAAGTTTAGCTTTTCTCGGTGTTCATCTTGGTGTAGACTTGTATTTAGCAGCTGTATTTGCTTTTGGAGTTCGTTTGTTTCAAAATATTGCTGTTATTCGTCGTATTTGGCTCACTAAATGGATGGAGAAGCGGCAAAAATCCTAAAAAAATTGATTTTGAAAAAGGGAATGTTTCTTGAAATGTTGAATATATGAGTAAAAATGCTTCGATTGTCGCTGTTCGATACATCAATTATCGTTTATTTTGTTAAAGGAGGTGCCAAAGAATGAACAGCAATGAAATCGTTGTTAGTCTTGACATCGGTACATCCAATGTTAAGGTTATTATTGGTGAAATGTTGAACGAATCGCTGAATATTATTGGAGTAGGCAATGTAAAATCCGAAGGGCTCAAAAAGGGCTCTATTGTTGATATAGATGAAACGGTACAATCGATTAAAAGAGCGATTGACCAAGCGGAAAGAATGGTTGGATTAACGATTAACCGCGTCGTTGTTGGCGTGACTGGAAACCATATTCAATTGCAAGATTGTCACGGAATTGTTGCTGTTTCTAGCGAAAACCGCGAGATTACGAATGAAGACGTGGCGCGTGTCATCGACGCAGCACAAGTCGTGTCGATTCCCCCGGACCGAGAAATTATCGGTGTCATTCCGAAGCAATTTATCGTCGATGGTCTAGATGGAATTAGCGATCCTCGCGGAATGCTTGGGGTACGTCTCGAGATGGAAGGAACGATTATTACAGGAGCAAAGACGGTTTTACATAATTTACTTCGCTGCGTCGAAAGAGCAGGATTAGAAATTAGCGATATTTGTTTGCAACCGCTTGCCGCTGGTTCGTTTGCCTTATCAAAGGATGAAAAAAACTTAGGTGTCGCTTTAGTCGATATTGGCGGTGGCTCTACCACGGTTGCCGTTTTTGAACAAGGGTTTCTTCAAGCGACATCCGTCCTACCAGTCGGAGGCGATCATATTACAAAAGACTTATCTATCGGCTTAAGAACGTCTACCGAAGACGCCGAAAAAATCAAATTGAAGCATGGACATGCTTTTTATGACCATGCTTCGGAAGAGGAAATATTTAGCGTTCCAATCATTGGTACTGATCAGCATCAACAATTTAGTCAACTTGAGGTTGCTGACATTATTGAAGCAAGACTTGAAGAAATTTTTCAAATGGTTCAATATGAAATTCGTAAACTAGGATTCCGTGACTTACCGGGCGGGTACGTACTGACTGGCGGAGTAGCGAACATGCCGGGAATTTTAGAATTAGCACAAGTCGTACTTGGAAGCAGTGTTCGTATTGCGATTCCTGATTATATCGGCGTGCGCGATCCGCAATATACGACAGGAGTTGGATTAATTAAATTTGCCTATCGACAAGCGAGATTGCAAGGTCGTGGCGTCCCTGTTGCAGCCGCAGTCGCGGAATCAGTGGAAAAACGACCACCAAAACAGCAACCGTCCAAAACGAAACAAAAGGTAAAAGAGGAAAATTTAGGGCAAAAAGTAAAAAAATTTTTCGGATATTTCTTTGAATAGAGATCGAATTATTGGGAGGATTTTGTCATGTTGGAGTTTGACACTACTGTTGATCAGTTAGCAACGATTAAAGTCATCGGTGTTGGCGGCGGCGGAAACAATGCTGTAAATCGAATGATTGAACATGGCGTACAAGGTGTAGAGTTTATTGCAGTTAACACTGATGCACAAGCTTTGAATTTATCAAAAGCTCCTACAAAACTACAAATTGGCGCGAAGTTAACGCGCGGTTTAGGAGCAGGAGCTAATCCGGAAGTCGGAAAAAAAGCAGCGGAAGAAAGTAAAGAGCAAATTGAAGAAGCGTTAAAAGGAGCCGACATGGTGTTTGTCACCGCAGGAATGGGAGGCGGAACAGGAACGGGGGCTGCTCCGGTCATCGCGCAAATTGCTCGTGATTTAGGAGCATTAACCGTTGGCGTCGTGACTCGTCCGTTTACATTTGAAGGACGTAAGCGAGCAATGCAAGCGGCGAATGGAATTGCTGCAATGAAAGAAGCAGTTGATACATTAATCGTCATTCCAAACGATCGCTTATTAGAGATTGTTGATAAAAATACACCGATGTTGGAAGCGTTCCGTGAAGCAGATAACGTGCTTCGTCAAGGGGTGCAAGGTATTTCTGATTTAATTGCTGTTCCTGGTTTAATTAACCTTGACTTTGCCGATGTGAAAACAATTATGTCAAATAAAGGCTCCGCATTAATGGGAATTGGTATTGCGAGCGGAGAAAACCGTGCGGCAGAGGCTGCGAAAAAAGCGATTTCGAGTCCATTATTAGAAACGTCGATTGACGGTGCTCAAGGGGTATTAATGAACATTACCGGTGGCACAAATTTAAGTTTGTATGAAGTACAAGAGGCAGCAGATATTGTAGCATCTGCTTCCGACCAAGATGTTAATATGATTTTTGGTTCCGTCATTAACGAAAACTTAAAAGATGAAATTGTTGTCACCGTCATTGCTACAGGATTTAATGAAAACGAAGCATCACAGTCGCGACCAATTCGTTCTGGACTTGGAACGACGCCAAAAACGACGGTAGGTGTGAAGCGCGAGAAACGTGATGAACCGGTACAAGATTATGCTTCGCTTCGTTCATCACAAGTGGAGGATCCGCTTGATATTCCAGCATTTCTTCGCAATCGCAACCGTCGCCGTTAAAAAAGAGCATGAATCATCACGATTCATGCTCTTTTTTTTCAAAAGAAAACAAATTTACACGTTCGCAGCTATACGGGGCTTATGCGGAGCGTCTTCGTTTTTCTTTGACAAAAGATTCGTTTTTTCACCATCATAAATTGACAGACTTTCCAATAAGATGTACTATATACTATTTTCAGAAATTGCTTGACCCTGTTCCTGATAAAAGGGAGGCTATTCGATTGTCTGTTTATTTAGATGTAATATGGTTATTAAACCTTTGTTTTGATAGTTTATTGCTTTGGTTGACGGCGATTATGCTAAAAAGGAATATCGTTTTCTGGAGAGTGATTGCGGGGGCTTTCATTGGCTCATTCCTTGTACTGCTCATGTTTACTCCATTTTCATTGTATGTTCAACAACCGCTCATCAAACTACTTTTCTCGTTTCTTATTGTTCTTACTTCATTTGGATTTAAACGTTTTCGCTATTTTTTGGAAAATTTATTTACGTTTTATTTCGCAACGTTTATGGTTGGAGGAGGATTGATAGCGGCTCACTATTTTTTGCAAAACGAAGTGCAAGTCGCAAGTGGAGTGTTAACTACGTATTCGCTTGGGACAGGAGACCCTGTTAGTTGGTTATTCGTCTTAATTGGTTTCCCGATTTTATGGTTTTTTTCACGAATGCGTATGGATGGAATTCGTGACAAAAAAATGCGTTTTGATAGCATTGTCGATGTATTGCTCACATTTGATGGGGTCCACATTCCGTTAAAAGGGCTGATCGATAGTGGCAATCAATTGTATGACCCGCTTACAAAAACTCCCGTTATGATCGTTGAAATGAACGAGGTAAAAGCAATATTTCCAGAATCATTATTACAAAACAACAAATTACAGAATTACTTGGATTGGCTCAATGATGAGCAATTAGGGAAATGGTCTTATCGCCTGCGCGTCATTCCTTACCGCGCTGTCGGTCAGGAGCAACAATTTTTATTAGCTGTAAAGCCAGACCGAATTATGATTTGCTATGAAAATCAATGGATTGAGGTACAGAAAGGGCTTGTTGGATTGAACGAAACGAATTTATCAACAGATGGGGAGTATCAATGCATCATACACCCGAAAATGGTGCAAACGGGAAAACGGCTAACTGCCTCATAAGTTCGTTACTATATCATACTCACTTTTCGCTAAATTAGAAGGGGGATTTTCATGAAAACGTGGAAACTTCGCATTGTTTATTTATGGTATAAACTGTTAATGAAATTAGGAATCAAGACGGATGAAATTTATTACATCGGTGGAAGTGAAGCATTGCCACCACCGCTCACGAAAGAAGAAGAAGAGATGTTGTTACAAAAACTTTCATCTGGTGATGAGACAGCACGTTCGCTGTTAATTGAACGTAATTTGCGACTTGTCGTCTATATTGCTCGCAAATTCGAAAATACAGGGATTAATATCGAAGACTTAATTAGCATTGGCACGATCGGGCTCATTAAAGCGGTGAATACGTTTAATCTTGAAAAAAAAATTAAACTTGCAACTTATGCATCGCGCTGTATTGAAAATGAAATATTAATGTATTTGCGGCGAAATAATAAAGTGCGATCTGAAGTATCATTCGATGAGCCATTGAATATTGATTGGGATGGAAATGAGTTATTGTTATCCGACGTACTTGGTACAGAAGATGATGTCATTACGAAAGACCTCGAAGCCAATGTTGACCGCCATCTTTTGTTAAATGCGCTTCGCCAATTAAGCGACCGTGAAAAACAAATTATGGAACTTCGTTTTGGTCTTTCCGGTGGAGAAGAAAAAACGCAAAAAGATGTAGCGGATTTACTTGGGATTTCTCAATCCTACATATCGCGTCTTGAGAAACGAATTATTAAACGGTTGCGAAAAGAATTTAATAAAATGATGTGAGGGCAATGGCAGTTGCCCTTTTTTCTTGACCTCGGTTACATGACAAGTGTGCATATTTTTCCTTCCTAAGGAGATACTGAACATTGACAGCATCTCCTGATAGGAGGGAAAGACTTGACAAGAAACAAAGTTGAAATTTGCGGTGTCGATACATCAAAACTTCCAGTATTAAAGAACGAAGAAATGCGAGAGCTTTTTAAACGAATGCATAAAGGGGATTTAGAAGCAAGGGAGAAGCTAGTAAACGGAAATTTGCGGCTCGTATTAAGCGTCATTCAACGTTTTAATAACCGCGGAGAATTTGTCGATGACTTGTTTCAAGTCGGTTGTATCGGACTTATGAAATCGATTGATAATTTTGATTTAAGTCAAAATGTTAAATTTTCTACGTACGCTGTGCCGATGATTATTGGAGAAATTCGTCGCTATTTACGGGATAATAACCCGATTCGCGTGTCTCGTTCACTACGTGATATTGCTTATAAAGCGCTTCAAGTGCGTGAAAAATTAATGGGAGAAACTTCAAAAGAGCCGACCGCTGAAGAAATTGCGAACGTGCTTGGCGTTTCTCATGAGGAAGTTGTATTTGCCTTAGATGCGATTCAAGACCCTGTTTCTTTATTTGAGCCGATTTATAACGATGGCGGTGACCCGATTTATGTAATGGATCAACTGAGCGATGAGCGCAACCGCGATAGTCAATGGATTGAGGAAATTGCTCTAAAAGAAGGAATGCGCCGCTTGAATGAACGCGAAAAAATGATTATTCGTAAACGCTTTTTCCAAGGAAAAACGCAAATGGAAGTAGCCGAAGAAATCGGCA
This sequence comes from Anoxybacillaceae bacterium, assembly GCA_041920415.1. Taxonomy (GTDB): domain Bacteria; phylum Bacillota; class Bacilli; order Bacillales; family Anoxybacillaceae; genus JBHGYD01. Next base: position 186,527 of record JBHGYD010000003.1, on the reverse strand, counting down.
TTTCCCAAGCGCAAGTGTCACGACTAGAAAAAGCAGCTATTCGCCAAATGAATAAAAATATTCAAATATGAGGAGCTGTTCTGTTAGAGCAGCCCCTTTCTTTTTTTTAAAGATAATCATGAATAATAAAAGAAAAATCATATAGTAAGATAAGAGGTTATGAAAGTGAGGGATCGCCATGATCAAAATTTCAGAGTTTCAAACGAAAGATGTCGTGAATGTAGCAAACGGAAAAAAATTAGGTAATATTGGTGATATTGATATTAATTTACAAACAGGACAAATTGAATCGCTTATTATTTTAGGAGCAGGAAAAGTTCTTGGGATATTTGGTCGCGAGGAAGAAACGATCATTCCATGGCGCAATATCGTGAAAATCGGAGCGGATGTCATTTTAGTTCGGCTAGATGAAAATGAATAAATAATGATTATCACGTTTAAGCAAACTATGATAAAATAGGAAAAAAAGTGATAAAAATCTACAAAAAAACATATAAGAGGATGACGATAATGTCGGAAATTTTTCAGCCAATCGGAGAGGAACTGCTTTTATTACAGGATTGGCATACGTTTTCGGGGCTCGTCGCTGGCTTCACGACGAAACAAGGGGGATTTAGCGAAAAGCCATTTGCGACGTTCAATTTAGGCTTACATGTCGGTGATGTTGATCGTTCCGTTCAGCGCAATCGTCAAAAATTAGCGGATGTATTACAGTTTCCGCTCGAACGATGGGTTTGTTGTGAACAAACACACGATTCGCGCATTGAAAAGGTAACAAAACGCGATGCCGGAAAAGGAGCGGTTCATTATCAATCCGCTATCGCTGGTACAGACGGATTATATACGGAGGAAGCAGGGATTTTACTAGCGCTATGTTTTGCTGATTGTGTGCCTCTTTATTTTATCGCACCTAAACATGGAGTTGTCGGCATTGCTCATGCTGGATGGAAAGGAACAGTAAAAAACATTGCCGGTGAAATGGTTCGATTATGGAACGAGCGCGAGCATATTCCGCTCGATGACATTTATGTGGCAATTGGTCCGTCCATTGGTTCGTGTTGCTATATCGTCGATAATCGTGTTATTAATTTAGTGAGAAAAGTACTAGGGAAAACAGAAACCATTCCTTATCGCGACGTCAGCTTAGGACAATATGCTCTTGATTTAAAGGAGCTTAATAAGTTATTGCTTGTAAAGGCAGGAATACATGAACAACAAATAGCCGTGTCCGATTACTGTACAAGTTGTGCGGCTGATTTATTTTTCTCCCATCGCCGCGACAACGGTCAAACAGGAAGAATGATGGCATTTATCGGAAGAAAGGAGGAAGGATAAATGTCAGTCAAGGACAATTTAGCAATGATTCGTGAAAATATCGAAGCAGCGTGCAAGCGAACGGACCGCGATCCTGCCGACATTCGCATTGTCGCCGTAACGAAATATGTAAGTGTTGAGCGAGCAAAAGAAGCGTTGGCAGCTGGGATTACTGATTTAGGTGAAAATCGCGATGATGGACTGTTACAAAAATATGAAGTATTAGGATCCGAGCCGACGTGGCATTTTATCGGAACGCTTCAATCCCGCAAAGTGAAATACATTATTGACAAAGTCGACTATATTCATTCGCTCGACCGTTTATCACTTGCACACGAAATTGAAAAACGGGCGACGAAACGAATCAAATGTTTCGTGCAAGTAAATGTTTCAGGCGAAGCGACGAAACATGGTCTATCAAAAGATGAAGTGATTCCATTTATTGAACAATTGCGGGATTTTTCGAAAATTGAAGTCGTTGGTTTAATGACGATGGCTCCTTATACGGATGATGAGCCATTCCTTCGCCAATGCTTTCGTCAGCTGAAAAGATTGCAAGAACGTGTACAAGCGTTACATATTCCGAACGCACCATGCACAGAATTGTCGATGGGAATGTCAAACGACTATGTGATTGCCATCGAAGAAGGAGCGACATTTATTCGTTTAGGAACATCACTAGTCGGACATGAATCGTAGGAGGTGAAAAAAATGGGATTAATTAAAAAATTTAAAGACTATTTTTTAGAAGAAGATTATGATGAATACGAAGATGAGTATGAAGATGAAGAAGTAGTAGTACAAGAGTCCCCTTCTCAACCAGTAGGAAAAGGCTCAACTAAGCAAAATGTGGTGAGTTTACAAAGCGTGCAAAAATCATCAAAAGTAGTGCTCATTGAACCGAGAGCGTACGCGGAAGCACAAGAGATTGCCGATCATTTAAAAAACCGTCGCGCAGTGGTGGTGAATTTGCAACGAATTCAACACGACCAAGCGAAGCGTATTGTCGACTTTTTGAGCGGCACCGTTTATGCGATCGGTGGAGATATTCAGCAAGTCGGGACGAAAATCTTTTTATGTACCCCTGATAATGTTGATGTAACCGGTTCGATTTCTGTCATTGCTGATGATGAAACATCCATGAAAAGGTGGTAACCATTTATGCATAGTTTGCTTTCATTTTTAACAACACTCATTGACATATATTCGTACGCATTAATTGTGTACATTTTAATGTCATGGTTTCCAAACGCTCGCGATACGAAAATCGGGCAGATGCTTGCGGCTATTTGTGAACCGTATTTAGAGCCGTTTCGTCGCATTATCCCACCGATTGGAATGATTGACGTTTCCCCCATTGTTGCCCTTTTTGTGTTAAACTTTGCGACGAGAGGATTGTACGCGTTATTTAATATGTTAAACTTAGTGTAGGGAATCCAGCACAAGGGTTCCCTTCTTTATGAGAGTTAGGTGTGAACAAAAATGAATCTTTACCAGCATTTTCGTAAGGAAGAATATCATTTTATTGATCAAGTGCTCGAGTGGCGGGAATTTGTCAAAACGCAATATTGTCCGAAACTGACCGACTTTCTTGACCCGCGTGAACAAGAAATTGTTCGATTGGTCATCGGAAACGATGAAGATGTGAACATCTCTTTGTTCGGGGGCGCTTCGTTTGTCGAACGAAAGCGTGCGCTTTTATATCCATCTTATTTTCAACCGGAACAAGAAGACTTCGCGATTGCCCTTTTTGCTGTCAACTATCCGAGTAAATTTGTGTCGCTTGAGCACCGTCAAGTGTTGGGATCACTCATGTCGCTAGGCTTGAAACGAGCGAAATTTGGCGACATTCTTATAAAAGACGAACATATTCAATTCATTGTTGCGAAAGAAGTGGCAGATTATATTCGAATGCATTTAGAGATGATTGGTAAAACAAAAATTTCGTTAGAAGAAAAACCATTGACCGACATCATCGTTCTTGAAGAACAATGGAACGAGGTGGCGATTACCGTTTCGTCATTGCGGCTTGATGCGCTATTATCACAAGTGTTTCATATTTCGCGCCAAAAAGCGCAATTGCTGATTGAAAACGGTCTTGTCAAAGTGAATTGGAAAATCGTTGAGCAAGCTCATTTTGAGTGTAAGGAAGGAGATACACTTTCCGCGCGAGGGTTTGGTCGCTGTAAAATTTTATTAATTGATGGAAAAACAAAAAAAGAGAAGTGGCGTGTTCACGTGGGAACGCAAAAATAATCGAATCATTGCAGGAATTAGATGAAATATGTCGAATGGTAAGGTAAAGTGAATGACGAACATTATTGCAGACGGAGGTGGCACTTGTGCCTTTAACACCATTAGATATTCATAATAAAGAGTTCAGCAAAGGGTTTCGCGGTTATGATGAAGACGAGGTAAATGAGTTTCTTGATCAAGTAATTAAAGATTACGAAATGATCATTCGTGAAAAAAAGCAGCTCGAAGAAAAAGTGGCCGAGCTCACAGAAAAGCTTAACTATTTTACAAACATTGAAGAAACGCTAAATAAATCGATTTTAATTGCTCAAGAAACAGCGGAAGAAGTCAAGAGAAACGCCCAAAAAGAAGCAAAGCTCATCATTAAAGAGGCCGAGAAAAACGCTGATCGCATTATTAGCGAGGCGCTGGCCAAATCGCGAAAAATTGCCCTTGAAATCGAGGAGTTAAAACGACAATCAAAAGTGTTTCGCACTCGCTTTCGCATGTTAGTCGAAGCTCAACTTGAAATGTTAAACAACAGCGACTGGGATCATTTAATGGAATATGAACTGAAAGAAATCGATATCGATATCGATGAAAAGGAGAAGGAAGAGATTAGCCAATCTTGACGAATTTTGCCCCTTTCGCATATAATAACACTTAAAATGACCATACAACTGGCGATGAAAGGGACAGTAGCTCTTTCACTAGCTTATTTTAGCGAGTCGAGGACGGTGGAAGCTCGGCATAAGCGAAAGAGTGAAGATCACCCTGGAGTTCCATGCCGAAACGATAGTAGGCAATGGCGCGTCATTCCCGTTACGAATGAAAAGAGGGCTATGAATGTCTAGTCTAGGGCATATATAGTCAACAAGGGTGGTACCGCGAGACCGTTCTCGTCCCTTTTTGGGAGAGGACGGTTTTTTTGTTGATAGAAAAAAAGTTGGAGGAATGAGAAATGGATTACAAAGATACGTTGTTAATGCCGCAAACGGAGTTTCCGATGCGCGGAAATCTTCCGCAACGTGAACCGCAAATTCAAGCAAAATGGGAAGAGATGAAGATTTACGAAAAGGTACAAGAAAGAACAAAAGATCGCCCATTATTTGTTCTTCATGATGGACCTCCATACGCAAATGGCGACATTCATATGGGGCATGCGTTAAATAAAATTTTAAAAGACTTTATCGTTCGCTATAAATCGATGAGCGGCTATTGTGCACCATATGTACCTGGATGGGATACGCATGGTTTGCCGATTGAAACAGCGCTCACGAAAAATAAAGGTGTCAATCGTAAATCGATGAGCGTCGCTGAGTTCCGCAAACTTTGCGAAGAATACGCATACGAGCAAATCGATAATCAGCGCCAACAATTTAAACGTCTTGGCGTGCGCGGTGATTGGGAAAACCCATACATTACGCTAAAGCCGGAATATGAAGCACAACAAATTAAAGTATTTGGGGAAATGGCGAAAAAAGGGCTTATTTACAAAGGGCTAAAACCTGTATACTGGTCTCCATCGAGTGAATCAGCACTCGCTGAAGCAGAAATTGAATACAAAGATAAACGTTCTCCATCCATTTATGTAGCATTCCCAATTAAAGACGGAAAAGGGGTGCTTGAAGGAGACGAAAAAATCGTCATTTGGACAACGACTCCTTGGACGATTCCGGCCAACTTAGGAATCGCTGTACATCCTGAACTTGAATATAGCGTCGTTCAAGTAAACGGTGAGAAGTATATTGTCGCATCGGCTTTGCTTGAGTCCGTGAAAAAAGAAATTGGCTGGGAAGAAACAATCGTCGTAAAAACACTCAAAGGAAAAGAGCTCGAGTATGTTGTAGCGAAACATCCATTTTATGATCGCGATTCACTTGTTGTCTGCGGCGAGCACGTAACGACAGATGCGGGTACAGGCTGCGTTCATACTGCACCGGGGCATGGGGAAGACGACTTTATCGTTGGACAAAAATATGGTTTAGGCGTATTATGTCCGGTCGATGAACGTGGCTATATGACTGCAGAGGCACCTGGATTTGAAGGTCTATTTTATGATGAGGCAAACAAAGCGATTACCGAAAAACTCCAAGAAGTCGGTGCGCTTTTAAAACTTAGCTTTATCACGCACTCTTATCCGCATGACTGGCGCACAAAGCAGCCAACGATTTTCCGAGCAACAGCACAATGGTTTGCGTCGATTGATAAAATTCGCGAGGAATTGCTAAAAGCGGTGCAAGAAACAAAATGGGTGCCTGCTTGGGGAGAAACGCGTCTTTACAACATGATCCGCGACCGCGGTGACTGGTGCATCTCCCGCCAACGCGCATGGGGTGTTCCAATTCCTGTATTCTACGGTGAAAATGGTGAGCCAATTATTACGGATGAAACCATTGAACATGTATCAAACTTATTCAGACAATACGGTTCTAACGTTTGGTTTGAGCGCGAAGCAAAAGACTTATTGCCTGAAGGATTTACACATCCATCAAGTCCGAACGGTAAATTTACAAAAGAGACGGACATTATGGATGTTTGGTTCGACTCCGGTTCTTCACACCAAGCTGTTCTTGAAGAGCGTGATGACCTACAACGTCCAGCTGACCTTTATCTCGAAGGCTCTGACCAATATCGCGGTTGGTTTAACTCTTCGCTTTCGACTGCTGTGGCTGTTACAGGAAAAGCTCCATATAAGGGAGTATTAAGCCACGGGTTCGTTCTTGACGGAGAGGGCCGCAAAATGAGTAAATCGCTTGGTAATGTTGTCGTGCCAGCGAAAGTAATGGATCAATTAGGCGCTGATATTTTACGTCTCTGGGTTGCCTCTGTTGACTACCAAGCTGACGTAAGAATTTCTGATAGCATTTTAAAACAAGTTGCGGAAGTATACCGTAAAATCCGCAATACGTTCCGTTTCTTACTTGGTAACTTATTTGATTTTAACCCAGAAACAAATGCGGTTCCTTTAACGGAGTTACGAGAAGTAGACCGTTACATGCTCGTGAAATTAAACCGTCTCATTGAAAAAGTGAAACATTCGTATGAAACATATGACTTTGCGGCGATTTATCATGAAGTCAACAATTTCTGTACGGTCGATTTAAGTGCATTCTATTTAGATTTTGCAAAAGATATTCTTTACATTGAAGCGCCAAATGACAAAGAACGTCGCTCGATTCAAACGGTGCTATATGAAACACTACTTGCGTTAACGAAGCTCATTGCGCCAATTTTGCCGCATACTGCGGATGAGGTGTGGGGATACATTCCAAACGTGAAGGAAGAGAGCGTACAACTTGTTGATATGCCAGAAACCAAGGAAATCGCAGGAGCGGAAGAGCTGTTGGCGAAATGGGATGCATTTATGAGCTTGCGCGATGATGTATTAAAGGCGTTAGAAGTAGCGCGGAATGAAAAAATCATCGGTAAATCATTAACTGCAAGCCTAACTGTTTATCCAACTGCGGAAACGAAACAGTTGCTTGACTCGATCGAAGAAGATGTAAAACAGCTATTTATCGTTTCCGAATTTGAAATCGCAGGTGACTATACAGAGGCACCTGAAGAAGCACAAAAATTTGCGAACGTAGCGATTGTCGTCAAACAAGCGGAAGGTGAAACGTGCGAAAGATGTTGGGTTGTTACACCAGACGTCGGTCAAGATACAGAGCATCCAACATTGTGTCCACGTTGCGCTCGCATTGTAAAAGAACATTATACAGCCTAACACAAACGGGGCTCGCCACATTAAAGGCGGCCCTGTTTTTTGCCTTGCGCACGAGCAATAAAAATAGCAGCCGTTTTATAAAGAGAACACTTGCGCTTTTCTGACGCATTCGGCGAATGTGGAGGGAAAGCGAGCTATTTGTTAATCAATACGGCTGCCTAATACTGTTATGCAATCAGAACACATTGTCTACTGTTCTATGATTGTGCTACAATTCATAAGTACATATGTCGAGTTGGGGGTAATCGTGTGATTTATTATGTTATTGCGCTTATCGTTATAGCAATCGATCAGTTTACAAAGTGGCTTGTTGTGAAGTATATGCGGTTTGGAGAAAGTATCACCATCATTCCAAATGTGTTATATATTACTTCTCACCGAAATCGTGGGGCGGCATGGGGGATTTTACAAGGGCAGTTTTGGCTTTTTTATATGATTACGATTATTGTAGTGATCGGTTTAGTTGTTTATATTCAACGCTTGCCGCGAGAACAAAGGTTGTTTGGCGTTGCCCTTGGTCTTATGCTTGGCGGAGCAATCGGTAATTTTATTGATCGGCTTGTTCGTAAAGAGGTCGTTGATTTTATTCATACATTTATTTTTACCTACAACTTTCCAATTTTTAATATCGCTGACTCCGCACTATGTATCGGTGTGGCACTCGTCTTTTTACAAACATTTTTTGCTGGAACGAAGGAAAAGGAGAATCAGTAATGGATGTTGTTCAATTTCACATTGAGGAAGAGTACGATAACGAACGAATCGATAAAGTGATTTCCGCCCTCAACGAAGAATGGTCACGCTCGAAAGTACAACAATGGATAAAAGAGGGGCTTGTGACTGTCAACGATAAGCCAGTGAAAGCGAATTACAAGTGTTCTGCGGGCGATGTTGTTGTCATTCATCTTCCAGAGCCAGAACCGCTTCATGTGGAGCCGGAAGAAATCGAATTGGATATTTATTATGAAGACTCGGATGTGCTCGTCGTCAATAAACCGCGCGGCATGGTCGTTCATCCTGCTCCTGGTCATATGAGAGGAACGCTTGTGAACGCGCTACTTGCCCATTGTAAAGATTTATCGGGCATTAATGGCGTGCTTCGTCCCGGTATCGTGCATCGCATTGATAAAGATACATCCGGGTTATTAATGGTCGCAAAAAACGATGTTGCTCATACGTCGCTTGTTAATCAACTTGTTAACAAAACAGTCACTCGCAAATATAAGGCGATTGTTCATGGGGTTATTCCGCATGATTATGGAACGATCGATGCACCAATTGGTCGTGATAAGCATGATCGCCAAAAAATGGCGGTAACCGAAGAGAACGGGAAAGAAGCAGTCACGCATTTTCGTGTGTTAGAGCGATTTAACCACTACACATTTATTGAATGTCAGTTGGAAACAGGAAGAACTCATCAAATTCGTGTCCATATGAAATACATCGGCTATCCGCTTGCTGGAGATCCGAAGTATGGTCCAAAGAAGACGTTGCCGATTGACGGGCAAGCGTTACATGCAGGCGTATTAGGTTTTACTCATCCACGTACCGGGGAATATTTGGAGTTCGAAGCGCCACTTCCAAAAGAATTTGAGCATCTTTTGGAAATATTACGAAATAATCGTTGACAAACGTGATACGTAAAAGTAAAATGAACTCAAGTGAATAAGAGCCTTTAAATTCAGTCCCGTGAGGCTGAGAAGGAGTCGGATGTTATGATTATATATGGAGTTTTTCCGCCCTCTCGCCGGATCGGTGAGAGGGTTTTTGTATGGAGGTGAAACGATGCAAAAAGCAGTTGTTTTGGATGAACAAGCGATTCGTCGCGCGCTAACGCGAATTGCTCACGAAATTATTGAGCGCAATAAAGGAATTGACGATTGCGTGCTTATTGGCATAAAGACGCGCGGTATTTATTTAGCGAAGCGGCTTGCGGAACGAATTGAGCAAATTGAAGGAACGTCCATTCCAGTTGGGGAGTTAGATATTACGCTCTATCGCGATGATTTAACAGTGAAAACAAGCGATCATGAACCGCTTGTGAAAGGGACGGATGTGCCGTTTGATGTGACAAATAAAAAAGTCATTTTAGTCGATGACGTATTGTTTACAGGGAGAACGGTGCGCGCAGCGATGGACGCAGTGATGGATCTTGGACGTCCTGCACAAATTCAATTGGCGGTGCTCGTTGATCGCGGTCATCGCGAGTTGCCGATTCGCGCCGATTTTGTAGGAAAAAATATCCCAACATCCAGTTCTGAAATGATTGTTGTTGAATTAACGGAAGTCGATGGACTTGATCAAGTAAGTATTCATGAAAAATAATAGCTTCCCTTTTTAAAAGCAGTCCCGTGAGGCTGACAAAGGGGAACAGTGAGAACAGTCTAGAGTATGTTCTTTAGGCCACAACTGTACCTCTTTGCACCTTATAAGGGCAAAGAGGTTTTTTTATGTAAACATGGAAAGGAGCAAATAAAAATGAGCAAACCGGTATTAGATATTAAAGATGTGCCGTCACCATTGCAGTGGTTGACACTCAGTCTTCAACATTTGTTCGCCATGTTTGGTGCAACGATTTTAGTACCTTATCTTGTCGGATTAAGTCCATCAATCGCTCTCATTTCCAGTGGATTAGGAACACTTGCCTTTTTAGTCATTACGAAATGGCAAGTTCCTGCGTATCTCGGTTCTTCGTTTGCGTTTATCGCACCGATTATCGCGGCAAAAGCGGCCGGCGGTCCTGGAGCGGCGATGGTTGGCAGCTTCTTGGCCGGACTTGTATACGGTGTCGTTGCGTTAATCATTAAAAAAGCAGGATATCGCTGGATTATGAATTTGTTGCCGCCGATTGTTGTCGGTCCGGTCATTATTGTCATCGGATTAGGGTTAGCGAATACGGCGGTCAATATGGCGATGAACAATCCGGACGGAAAATATAGCTTTACCCACTTTTCTGTTGCGTTAGTGACGCTTGCCGCTACGATTGTTTGCTCGATTTTCTTAAGAGGAATGTTCAGCTTAGTGCCGGTATTAGTGGGAATTATTGTCGGTTATGTGTATGCGTTAGCGGTTGGCATCGTTGATTTTTCACAAGTGGCGAAAGCAAAATGGTTTGAAATGCCGGACTTTTTAATCCCGTTTGTTGATTATAACGTCCACGTGACATGGGATATCGTGCTTCTGATGGTGCCGGTTGCTGTTGTGACGCTATCGGAACATATCGGTCACCAACTTGTGTTAAGCAAAGTAGTTGGTCGTGATTACATTAAAAAACCGGGCTTACATCGCTCGATTTTAGGGGATGGTACAGCAACGATGATTTCCGCGCTCATCGGTGGACCGCCAAAAACAACATACGGCGAAAATATCGGGGTGCTTGCGATTACGCGCGTCTATAGCGTCTACGTGTTAGCCGGTGCGGCGGTCATTGCGATCATCTTCGGATTTGTTGGCAAAGTAACAGCACTTATTAGTTCGATTCCAACGCCGGTCATGGGCGGTGTATCGATTTTGCTCTTTGGAATTATCGCTTCCTCTGGATTGCGCATGCTTGTTGATAGCAAAATCGACTTTGGTGACAAACGAAATTTAGTCATCTCGTCTGTCATTCTTGTCATCGGAATTGGTGGTGCGGTATTAAAAGTGTCAGAACACTTCCAAATTCAAGGAATGGCATTAGCTGCGATTTGTGGTGTGTTATTAAATCTCCTTTTACCGGGTCGTCCGGAAACAGCTGAAAATATGTTTGAACTTGAAGTGGAAAATGATAATCATGTAGCGTAACTTCACCTTTTAATTAAGTCCAGAGAGACTTAAAAGGGTGTAGCAGTCGGGTAAAAAGTCGAGATGGACCGAATGTGTGACGAATCGGGCTCTATCATCATGCCTTTTTACGCGAAAAACTGTGAAACACCCTGTCGATTGGACAGGGTGTTTTTTATTAAAAAATGACAGAGGAGAGCATGGCGGATGAAACATTTATTGACGTTATCGCAACTATCGCTTGACGAAGTGTTGTCCATTTTAGAAGAGGCGAATGCATTTGCAAAAGGAAAGAAATGGACGGTTTCCGAACCAACGTTTGTAGCGAATTTATTTTTCGAGCCGAGCACAAGAACAAAATGTAGTTTTGAAGTGGCGGAACGAAGATTAGGATTACAGCCCATTCAGTTTGATGTTGAAACATCAAGCGTTCAAAAAGGAGAAACATTATATGACACCGCTCGGACGTTAGAGTCGATTGGGGTGCGTGCTCTTGTCATTCGTCATCCACATGATCGCTATTTTGAATCGTTGCAATCGATATCAATTCCAATCATTAATGCGGGTGATGGTTGTGGTCATCATCCGACGCAGTCGCTCTTAGATTTAATGACGATTCGCCAAGAGTTTGAGACTTTTGTTGGATTGACCGTTGCGATTGTCGGTGATATTCGCCATAGCCGTGTCGCTCGTTCCAATGCGGAAGTATTAACGCGATTAGGAGCGACGGTGCTCTTTTCGAGCCCTGATGAATGGAAAGATGAGGCGAATCCGTACGGAACATATGTTGATTTAGATACAGCAATTCGCAAGGCGGATGTTGTGATGTTATTGCGTATTCAACATGAGCGGCATGGTGAAAAGATGGGGTTAACAAAAGAGCAATATCACGAACGCTATGGGCTAACCATCGAACGAGCGAAGCGTATGAAAGAAGGTAGTATTATTTTGCACCCTGCTCCGGTGAATCGCGATGTTGAAATTGCAAGCAGCCTTGTCGAATGTGAACGTTCCCGCATTTTTAAACAAATGGAAAATGGTGTGTATGTGCGTATGGCTGTATTGAAACGAGCGTTAGAAGGGGGAATGACCAATGGCTATCATCTTAAAAAATGGCAAGTCGTTTAATAAATATGGGGAAGTAGAACGAGTGGAAGTAAGAATAAAGGGAGGCATCATTACGACCGTTGGAACAGAATTACATAACGGTGAATCGGACGAGGTCATCGATGTTCAAGGGCACTTCATTGCACCAGGGTTCATCGATTTACATGTTCATTTGCGCGAACCGGGTGGTGAACAGAAAGAAACGATTGCCACCGGGACTCTTGCAGCGGCCAAAGGTGGATTTACGACGATTGCCGCAATGCCGAATACAAGACCGGTACCAGATTCAAAAGAGCAAATGGAATGGTTACAGTCGCGCATTCGTGAAACGGCATATGTCAATGTTTTATCTTATGGAGCGATTACTGTTCGTCAGTTAGGGAAAGAGTTAACCGATTTTGCCGCATTAAAAGAAGCGGGAGCATTTGCGTTTACGGACGACGGAGTTGGGGTACAGTCTGCGGGCATGATGTATGAAGCGATGAAGCGGGCGGCAGCCCTCGATATGCCGATCGTTGCTCATTGCGAAGATAACACGTTAACGAACAACGGTGTCGTTCACGACGGAGAATTTGCGAAACGGCACGGTATAAACGGCATTCCATCTGTATGTGAATCGGTTCATATTGCGCGCGATGTGCTGTTAGCGGAAGCAACAGGTTGTCACTATCATGTATGCCACATTAGCACGAAAGAATCTGTTCGTGTTGTGCGCGATGCAAAGCGAGCTGGCATTCGTGTTACCGCGGAAGTGACACCGCATCATCTCTTGCTTTGTGATGAAGATATTTCCGATCTTGATGCGAATTATAAAATGAATCCACCGCTAAGAAGCAAAGAAGACCGCGAAGCCTTAATCGAAGGGTTATTAGATGGGACGATTGACTTTATTGCGACCGATCATGCACCGCATACAGAAACGGAAAAACGTGAAGGAATCGTTCTTGCCCCGTTTGGGATTGTCGGTTTAGAAACAGCGTTTCCCCTTCTTTACACACATTTCGTAGAAACGAACGTGTTAACGTTAAAGCAGCTTGTTGACTTTTTCACCGTCAAACCAGCGGAAGCGTTTCGCTTGCAAGCGGGAAGGTTAGCTGTAGGAAATAGGGCCGATTTAACGGTGATTGATTTACAGACTGAGTCCATTATTGACCCTAACACTTTTGCTTCAAAAGGAAAAAATACCCCATTTGCCGGTTGGAAATGTAAAGGCTGGCCGGTCATGACATTTGTCGGTGGAAAACTTGTTTGGCAGAAAGGGAGAGAGGAATGATGAAGCGACAACTCATTTTAGAAGATGGAACCTTTTTTATCGGCGATGCGTTTGGCAGCATGGAAAAAAAGATGGGAGAAGTCGTATTTAATACGGGAATGACAGGCTATCAAGAAATTTTATCCGATCCTTCTTATTGCGGACAAATTGTCACGATGACGTATCCGTTGATTGGTAATTACGGGATTAATCGCGATGATTTCGAATCGATTGAGCCGCATATTCATGGACTTATTGTCAAAGAAGTATGCGACGTCCCTTCGAATTGGCGAAATGAAATGACGCTTGATGAATATTTAAAAGCGAAACACATTCCCGGCTTAGCGGGCATTGATACAAGAAAATTAACGAGAATAATCCGTCAGCACGGAACGCTAAAAGGGATGATTTGCGATATAGATATGAGCGTTCATGAAGTTGTTGACTATTTAAAATCTACAAGTCTACCAAACGACCAAGTGAAGCGCGTTTCAACGAAAAGCGCTTATCCAAGTCCGGGACGTGGGCATCGCGTTGTTCTAGTTGATTTTGGCATGAAGCACGGAATTTTGCGCGAGTTGAATAAGCGAAATTGCGATGTCATTGTTCTTCCATACAATGCAACAGCGGAAGACGTGCTTCGGTTAAGACCGGATGGCATTATGCTTTCGAACGGACCTGGAGACCCAAAAAACGTACCGGAAGCGATTGAAATGATACAAGGAATACTAGGAAAAGTACCGCTCTTTGGCATTTGTCTTGGTCATCAATTGTTCGCGCTTGCTTGCGGTGCGGATACGGAAAAAATGAAATTCGGTCATCGCGGCTCGAATCATCCAGTCAAACATTTGGCAACAGGAAAAGTGGCGATCACCTCGCAAAACCATGGCTATACCGTCAATGAACAATCATTAAAACAGACGAGATTAGAAGTCACCCATATCGCGTTAAACGACGGAACGATTGAAGGATTGCGCCATCTCGATTATCCAGCGTTTACAGTGCAATACCATCCAGAAGCCTCTCCTGGTCCAGAAGATGCCAATCACTTATTTGACGAATTTATCGCGATGATTGAACAGTTCAAGAAGGAAGGGGAAGTCGTCCATGCCTAAACGTCAAGATATTGAAACAATTTTAGTCATTGGTTCCGGGCCGATTGTCATTGGTCAAGCAGCGGAATTTGACTATGCAGGAACACAAGCATGTTTGGCGTTAAAAGAAGAAGGATATAAAGTCATTTTAGTGAACTCGAACCCAGCGACGATTATGACGGATACGGAAATTGCCGACAAAGTGTATATGGAGCCGTTAACGCTTGAATTCGTTTCCCGCATTATTCGTAAAGAGCGACCAGACGCGATTTTACCGACACTCGGGGGACAGACGGGGTTAAACTTAGCGGTCGAATTGGCAAAAGCGGGGGTGCTTGAAGAATGCGGAGTTGAAATTCTTGGGACAAAGCTGGAAGCGATTGAACAAGCGGAAGACCGCGAACAGTTTCGCGCTCTCATGAACGAACTTGGAGAGCCGGTTCCGGAAAGCGAAATTATTCATAGTTTAGAAGAAGCCTATACATTTGTTGAAACCGTTGGCTATCCGGTCATCGTTCGCCCGGCGTTTACGCTTGGCGGAACAGGCGGCGGCATTTGCACGAATGAACAAGAACTCATTGACATCGTTTCAAGCGGCTTAAAAATGAGTCCTGTTCATCAATGTTTATTAGAAAAAAGCATTGCCGGATATAAAGAAATCGAGTATGAAGTGATGCGCGATGCGAGCGACAATGCGATTGTTGTTTGCAATATGGAAAATATTGACCCGGTTGGCATTCATACAGGTGATTCCATTGTTGTCGCACCAAGTCAAACATTAAGTGACCGTGAATATCAGTTGTTGCGCAACGCATCGTTACGAATTATTCGTGCGCTTGGCATTGAAGGGGGATGTAACGTTCAGCTTGCGCTTGATCCGCATAGTTTCCATTACTATGTCATTGAAGTCAATCCGCGCGTCAGCCGCTCTTCTGCCTTAGCGTCGAAAGCAACAGGCTATCCCATTGCGAAACTTGCCGCAAAAATTGCGGTTGGTCTAACGTTAGATGAGATTATGAATCCAGTGACAGGAAAAACATACGCTTGTTTTGAGCCTACACTTGACTATGTTGTCACAAAAATTCCGCGCTTTCCATTTGATAAGTTTGAATCGGCGAATCGCCGTCTTGGCACACAAATGAAAGCGACAGGCGAAGTGATGGCGATCGGGCGTACATTCGAAGAGTCGCTTTTAAAAGCGGTGCGTTCACTAGAAACAAACGTCTATCACCTTGAACTAAAAAATGCAGAAACCGTCTCTGATGAGTTGCTGGAAAAGCGAATTCGCAAAGCGGGAGATGAGCGTTTGTTTTATATTGCCGAAGCCCTACGCCGCGGGTTTACAATCGAGCAAATTCACGAATGGAGTCAAATCGATCGCTTTTTCTTAACGAAAATTGAAAACATCGTCCGCTATGAATCTGTTCTTCGCGAAAACATCGGTGATTTAGACGTGTTAAGAAAAGCAAAAGAGCTTGGTTTTGCGGACGTGACGATCGCTAAACTTTGGAATAAGTATGAGTGTGACATTTATGAAATAAGAAAACAAGCCGGTATCGTGCCCGTCTATAAAATGGTCGATACGTGTGCGGCAGAATTTGAATCTGAAACGCCGTATTATTACAGCACATATGAAGAAGAAAACGAATCGATTGTCACCGAACGAAACAGCATCGTTGTTCTTGGCTCAGGGCCGATCCGCATCGGACAAGGAATTGAATTTGATTATGCAACCGTCCATTCTGTATGGGCGATTAAAGAAGCGGGCTATGAAGCGATTATTATTAATAACAATCCGGAAACAGTATCCACCGATTTTAGCATTTCTGACAAATTATATTTTGAACCGTTAACGATTGAGGATGTCATGCATGTCATAGATTTAGAGAAACCCGTCGGCGTCATTGTTCAATTTGGCGGACAAACAGCGATTAACTTGGCGGCTGAGTTGACCGCGCGCGGTGTCCGCATTTTAGGAACTTCTCTTGAGGATTTGGATCGCGCTGAAGACCGCGATAAATTTGAGCAAACATTATCCGAATTAGGCATTCCAAAACCGAAAGGAAAAACCGCCTTTTCTGTAGAGGAAGCGGTGCGCATTGCCCAGGAAATTGGTTATCCGGTTTTAGTGCGCCCATCTTATGTGCTCGGCGGCAGGGCGATGGAAATCGTTTATCAAGAAGAAGAGTTACTTCATTACATGGAAAATGCGGTAAAAGTCAATCCGCAGCATCCGGTTTTAATTGACCGTTATTTAATCGGGAAAGAGATTGAGGTCGATGCGATTTCCGATGGAGAAACGGTGTTGATTCCAGGAATTATGGAACACATTGAACGGGCAGGCGTGCATTCCGGCGACTCGATTGCCGTATATCCGCCGCAAACATTAGAGCCACATATCAAACAAAAAATCGCCGACTATACAATCAAACTAGCCAAAGGATTACGAATTGTCGGGCTATTAAACATTCAATTTGTCATGTATAAAGGCGAAGTATATGTCCTTGAAGTGAACCCACGTTCAAGCCGGACCGTGCCATTTTTAAGTAAAATTACGGGCGTACCGATGGCGAATATCGCCACAAAGGTCATCTTAGGTAAGAAGCTTGTCGAGCTCGGTTATGAAATAGGATTACGGCGTGAAAGCGACGGAGTATATGTGAAAGTGCCTGTCTTCTCATTTGCGAAATTGCGCAATGTCGATATTTCGCTCGGACCAGAGATGAAATCAACCGGAGAAGTGATCGGAAAAGATACAACGTTTGAAAAAGCGTTATATAAAGGGCTGGTTGCTTCTGGCATTCACATTCGTTCGTACGGAGCGGTATTGCTGACGATTGCGGATAAAGATAAGGAGGAAGCGATTGATTTGGCGAGACGTTTCCACCATATCGGCTATCAATTGTTGGCGACAAGCGGAACGGCTGAAGTGTTAAAAGCGGAAAATATACCAGTAACCGTTGTCAACAAAATTCACTCTGACTCGCCAAATATTTTAGATGTTATTCGCCAAGGAAAGGCACAAGTTGTTATTAATACGTTAACAAAAGGTAAGCAGCCGGAAAGCGATGGGTTTCGGATTCGCCGTGAAGCAGTCGAAAACGGCATCCCTTGTTTAACATCGCTAGACACGGCGAAAGCGATGTTGCAAGTCATTGAATCAATGACGTTTTCAACAACAGCGATGTCAGAAAAGTTGGTGCGCTCATGATGAAACGGGAAGAAATGACGATAGTTCATCACGAACAAATCGCCAAAAACATTTATGCGATGACGTTAACAGGTGATTTAGTGACAGAAATGAATAAGCCCGGGCAATTTGTCCATATGAAAGTGACGTCGCAAGCGGACCCGCTTTTGCGTCGTCCATTGAGCATATGCGAAATTAAGAAGGAAACGAACGAATGTACAATTATTTATCGAAAAGCGGGGATGGGAACGACACTTCTTTCTAAAAAACGCCCGGGGGAAACGGTTGATGTTCTCGGCCCGCTTGGAAACGGATTTCCGCTTGAGGCCGTAAAGCAGGGACAAACAGCGCTTATTGTTGGCGGCGGGATCGGTGTTCCCCCGCTTTACGAACTATCCAAACAGCTTGTGAAAAAGGGGATTTCTGTCATTCATGTTCTTGGTTTTCAACATAAAGATGTGATGTTTTATGAAAATGAATTTGCTCAACTTGGGGAAACGTATGTAGCAACGGTTGGCGGCTCTTACGGAACGAAAGGATTTGTGACCGATGTCATTGCAGAATGTGCCTTTTCCTTTGATGTTTTGTACGCATGCGGACCAAAGCCGATGTTAAAGGCGCTTGCGCAAACATTTCCGAACAAACCTGTTTACCTTTCTTTGGAAGAAAGAATGGGATGCGGCATCGGTGCCTGCTTTGCCTGCGTCTGCCGCGTTCCAAACAGCGAGACGGCGTACAAAAAAGTGTGCAGTGACGGACCTGTTTTTAAAGCTGGGGAGGTGGTGCTATGAATCGTTTAGCGGTCCAACTGCCGGGGCTTTCGTTAAAAAATCCAGTTATGCCCGCTTCGGGATGCTTTGGATTCGGCCGTGAATATGCGCAGTTTTACGATTTAAGTCAACTCGGTGCGATTATGATTAAAGCAACGACGCAAGAAGCGCGCTTTGGCAACCCAACCCCTAGGATTGCAGAAACATCGGGTGGAATGTTGAATGCGATTGGCTTACAAAACCCCGGTTTAAAAAAAGTGATGGAAGAAGAACTGCCGTGGCTTGCGCAATTTGATGTTCCGATTATCGCCAACATTGCTGGCTCTACGATGGAGGAATATGTGGAAGTCGCTAAACAAATTTCGAAAGCGCCAAATGTCCATGCGCTGGAGTTAAATATTTCTTGTCCGAATGTCAAAAAAGGTGGAATTGCATTTGGAACCATCCCAGAAGTCGCCGCAGAGCTAACGAAGCTCGTAAAAGAAGTTTCAGAAGTTCCAGTTTATGTGAAACTTTCTCCGAATGTCACGAACATTGTCGAGATGGCCAAGGCGATCGAAGCGGCAGGAGCAGATGGTTTGACGATGATTAATACGCTTCTTGGAATGCGCATTGACATAAAAACGGCCCAACCGGTGTTAGCGAACCGAACAGGAGGATTGTCTGGTCCTGCGATTAAGCCAATTGCGATTCGAATGATTTATGAAGTGAGCCAAACTGTTTCCATTCCGATTATCGGCATGGGCGGTATTCAATCCGCGGAAGATGTCATCGAATTTTTCTACGCGGGGGCAAGTGCCGTGGCGGTCGGAACCGCGAATTTTATCAATCCGTTCGTTTGTCCAAACATTATCGACGAACTTCCAGCGCTGCTTGATGAACTTGGCTTTAAGCAGATTTCTGAATGCACAGGAAGGAGTTGGAGAAAAGGTGAACCATCCGTTTATTGTGGCGCTTGATTTCCCGTCCGTAGAAGAAGTAAAAATGTTTTTAAAGCAATTTCCCAATACTTCTCTGTTCGTGAAAGTGGGAATGGAATTATATTACCAAGAAGGACCAGCTATCATTTACTATTTAAAAGAACAAAATCATCGTATTTTTTTAGATTTGAAACTGCATGACATCCCCAATACAGCGAAAAGGGCAATGCAAGGATTAGCTCGGTTAGGTGTTGATCTTGTGAACGTGCATGCGGCGGGCGGCACGACAATGATGGAAGCGGCGCTCGAAGGATTAGAGAGCGGTACGCCAAGCGGCGAGCGCCGTCCGTATTGCATCGCGGTTACGCAGCTGACGAGCACGAGTGAACAAATGTTGCGCAAACAGCTTTTGATCGAACACTCCATGGAAGAAACGGTACTTCATTATGCTTCTCTTTCGCACCAAAGCGGGCTTGATGGTGTCGTCTGCTCGGCGAAAGAAGTGCCGCTGATTCGCAAGCACTTAGGATCGCCGTTTTTGACCGTCACACCAGGAATTCGCTTTGCCGCGGATGAAAAAAACGATCAAGTTCGTGTCGTTACCCCTTACGAAGCAAGACAGCTCGGCGTAAGCGCGATCGTCGTCGGTCGCAGTATCACGCGCGCAGCCAATCCGTATGCAGCTTACCAACAACTACAACGAGAATGGAATGGGGGAGAAGAAAAATGAAAAAAGAAATCGCCACCTATTTACTACAAATCGGTGCGGTATCATTACAACCGAATGAACCGTTTACGTGGTCATCGGGAATCAAGTCACCGATTTATTGTGATAACCGATTGACTTTAGCCTATCCAAACGTCAGAAACGCGATTGCCGACGGACTAACCTCTCTCATCCACACGCATTTTCCAGACGTTGAGGTAATCGCCGGAACAGCAACAGCGGGCATTCCGCATGCCGCTTGGGTAAGCGAGCGCCTAAACTTACCGATGTGCTACGTGCGCAGCCAAGCAAAAGGACACGGAAAAGGAAAACAAATAGAAGGAAAAATCGAAAAAGGGCAAAAAGTCGTTGTCGTGGAAGATTTAATCTCTACTGGGGGTAGCTCGTTAAATGCTGTTCGTGCGCTAAAGGAAGCGGATTGTAATGTTCTGGGCGTCGTCGCTATTTTTACGTACGGATTAGAAAAAGGAAAGCAAGCGTTTGCTGACGAAAACGTTCCTGTCTACACGATTACGGACTACGACACACTCATTGAAACCGCCGTCGAACTTGGCGTCGTGAGCGAACAAGACATCGCCACATTAAGAAAATGGCGAGAAAACCCGGAGGAGTGGGGGGAATAAAGGGCGTATGAAACATGCGCTCTTTTTTTACTCTTTTGCTCAAGGGAGTTCAATAATATAATGGAAGTATATAGAAAAGGAAAAGAGGGATTGCCATGTCCTTACCGCGTTTCTCTAATATTTCTTACGAAGAGTATGTAGCATTACGGGAAAAAAGCGATGAACGTTTGGAATATATCGACGGCGTTGTGTATATGACTCCTTCGCCTAACATTCAACATCAACTCGTTTCTAGCAATATTCATACGCAATTTGGAATGTATTTAAAAGAAAAAAAATGTAAAGTATTTGCCGCACCAACCGATATTGAGTTAGTCAGCGAAAAGTTTCCTGAACGAAAAGTCGTCATTCCAGATTTGAGCATTATTTGTGACGAGAAAGGATTTACTGAAACAAAGTATGTCGGCGTGCCCACATTAATTGTTGAAATATTAAGTCCATCGAACCAAGCACATGATTTAGTGACGAAGTTCAATTTGTACATGGCATACGGCGTCAAAGAATATTGGATTGTCAATCCAATGAAACAAGCTGTGACGGTTTATGCTTTAAATGAGGAAGGATTATACGAGCAAGCGGATATTAAAGTCGGTATAGGAGTTGTTCAATCTGTTTGTTTTCAGGGGCTATCATTAGATGTCGAAGAGATTTTTCGCTGAGACAATTGAGTAAAATGAAAAGCAACCGCTTGATGCGGCTGTTTTTTTTTTGATGATTTTGTTGAAGAAAAGCGCGGAAATAAATTTGACAGGAGTTATTGTTGTGGTGTAGCGTTTGTTGGTTCGATGCGTTTGTCCATGATAACGATATCATCTTTTGTCACGATGCGTTCACGTTTATTCATTGACAATATAACGTTTTTTATAGCATCTGCTTTACAATCCTGCATAAAAAGTTTAAACATCGTTCAAGGAAATGTAGGAAAAATTTTTTTTATTTCTCTTGAAGTACATATAATGTCCAACTAACAATGGTAATATATTGTCGAATATGTTTATAACACCATTTAAGGGTAACAGTAGTAAATGTTATTGCACGCACGGTTTGAAACGACGGAGGGATCAACGTGGATGATCAACAGTCGAAGTCGCTCCGAATTTTGTCGATATACGAACGTCTTCGTCAAGGAGAATCAATTTCTAAAAAAAGAGAGGCCGAGCGTTTCGGCGTCAATGAAAAAACGATTCAACGCGACATTGATGAATTGCGCACTTACATTGCTGATCATTTTCATACATCATTGTCATTAGAGTACGACCGAAAGAAAGGCGGCTATGTTTTAAAACAAAATGAAAATGAATGGCTGACGAACGAGGAAATTCTCGTCATAGCGAAAGTGTTGCTAGAAAGTAGAGCATTGCCAACACGAGAAATGGATCAGCTGCTTAAAAAGTTGATTTTACAATCACATCCGCTAAATCAACGCTTTATCCAAGACGTGATTCGCAATGAACATTTTCATTATGTTCCATTGCAACATAACAAGCCGCTCATACATATGATCTGGGACTTAAGTCATGCGGTGCGTACAAAACGAGTAATTGTTATTGATTATAAGAAAGAAGGGGACGACTGTCCCATCCAGAGAAAACTAAGACCTGTCGGGATTGTTTTCTCCGAATATTACTTTTACTTAGTCGCGTTTCTTGTTGATTATGATTTTAACTTCCCAACAATTTATCGCATTGATCGAATTGTTCGTTACGATGTAACGGATGAACGTTTTAAGACCGATTACGCCAATCGATTTGAAGAGGGAGAATTTCGAAAACGAGTGCAATTTATGCACACGGGGGAACTAATGAAAATTACGTTTCGGTTTTGGGGACCTTCCTTGCAAGCAATTTTAGACCGCCTGTCCACCGCAAAAGTCGTTGAAACAGATGGACAAACATCGGTCATAGAAGCGGAAGTTTACGGGCGCGGCATTAAAATGTGGCTATTAAGCCAAGCGCAATATTTGGAGGTGCTCAAGCCGGAGGAATTTCGCGAGGAGATGAGGGAGACGATCGAAAGCATGTTAAGGAATTATACATAGGCTTTATAGACTTGTCGATATATGTCATCTTTTCAGGGATTTTATCTAAAATTTTATCGTTAAATGTATAGTAAAATATACCTATAAATTGCTAATTTACACGTTTCTTGTCGAAGGAGAATAGGACGTATGCTGGCTGTAGAGGATAACGTTCGCATTCGGAGAGAAAGTAGTTTGGAATATTACAAAATGATTTGTTCCTTTCCTTATCAAAATCACCCAATCTTTTATGAAAATAAGGCTCTTCGAAGGGCATATATAATATTGCTGCATCATTATGCAAAAAAAGATGTGCATTATCAGAGGTACTGTAAACCGATCATTACATTATATGAACATTGTTTCAATATAGAAGAAATTTATAAGGAACAAACCTCGCAGAGTAGTCTAAAATTTATCAAAGAAATTCGAAAGACAAGATGGAAATTCGAAAAAGCGAAACTTCATGTATATAACTACAAATACTTGTTTTTCGCGCATTATTTGTTGTTAATATATGGATATATATCAATGGATCATCCTTATGTATTAGACGTAATCGATAAACAACATTTAAAGATTCATAATAAAGATGCAGAGTGCATTGTTCATTTTGTCAATGCGCTAAAAACAGGAGATTTCGAAGCAGCAAAGTCGTATTTGAATCGAAAGAAGTTTCATCATTTGCGTTTTTATTATGATGCATATAAGAAACAAACACAATTCTTAAAAGGTGTGGAAAAAAGATATTTAATTGTGGGAACGATGAGTTCCGGCAAATCAACTTTTTTAAATAGTTTAATAGGAAAAGAGATATTTCCTTCGCAAAATGAAGCATGTACCTCAAAACTGTTTACGTATGTTCACCGACCTTATATCAAACATTTTATTTTACAACGTGACCAAAACGAATCTTTCGAATGTGTAATCGATGGTATCGAGCACACGATGAATGAATTAAATGAAAATCCATTGATTGAGCGAGTACACATAGAAGGAAAACTGTCCGATGTACTGCCGTTCGAAAATAGAGTCGTATTCATTGATACTCCTGGAACGAATAATTCCATAAATCGTAGTCATGAGGAGATCACTTTTAAGGCGATTCGAAACGAACAATACGATACAATCTTTTATTTAATGAACGCTACCCAGCTTGGTACAGACGATGATCGAAGGCTGCTTAGCTATGTGAAAGAGCACATCGAAAATCATGACGACAAACAAATCGTATTCATTGTAAATAAAGCTGATGAAATCGATCAAGAAGGAAATGAATCGCTCCAAGGATTGTTGGAGAGTACCAAAACATACTTAAAGCAAAATGGACTTGAAAACCCTAGCATAATACTGCTTTCTGCCTATATAAGCAACCTATGTCAAAAAGTTTTAAACGGCGAAAGCTTAACGAGAAGGGAACAAAATCAATTCGATTTCTTTTACGACTATTTTGCGGAAGAAACACAAGACTTGACAAAATATGCAACAGAACCTTGCGCATTTCGACCAGAGATTCCGAATGATCAACGGGAAGTGAAAATAAAAAATAAAACATACGATATCAAACGCATTTATACTGTTCTACAACATTCAGGAATGTATCAAATTAAAAATTACATGTAGTTTAGGGGGAAGAGCACTCAATGATTGATGTGTATATGAAATATAATCCATACACTGTTGAAACAGTTATCGAAATAGATGGAAAAAATGTGATGGAAAACGGAAAGCTAAGTAAGTATAAAAATGAAAGATTGCAAGTGTGGATTCATGAATTGCTTCCTACATTGATTGAAGAGTTAAATGAAGATAGCATACATATTCGCTTTAAAGGGACATTGCCCGACTATGAAGATTTACGGGAAGCTTGCCAACAGTTTTCTTCTATTCGCATTGAACATATCCCGGCAAAAGAAACTGCCGACAAAATAGAAGAATTAAAGAAATTAGTTGAACATATGCAAAGCGGTCCTTTCGAATCGTTGCGTAACGAAAAAGTGAAAGAGAATTTCTATAAAGCTCTAAATAGCGAATTTGAAATCGCTGTTATTGCTACGATGAGTTCTGGCAAATCAACATTAATCAATGCGTTATTAGGAAAAGAATTAATGCCTTCAAAAAACGAGGCATGCACAGCAACCATCGCTCGAATTAAAAACGTTCCTGAACGTTCCACTTTTTCTGTTGTTTGTTACGATGCTGATGGGAATGAAATTACGTCTAAAGAAAATGTAACTTATGAAGATATGGATGTGTTTAATAATAATCGAACAGTGTCTGTCATCGAAGTGGAAGGAAATATTCCTCCGATCTCGGCAAAGAAAATGAATTTAGTGCTGGTGGATACTCCAGGTCCTAATAACTCAGTGGACAGTAGTCATAGGGAGCACACATATCGCGTGATTAAAGATGACGACAAACCAATGGTCCTATATGTTTTAAATGGAACGCAACTGCATACAGATGATGATTATTTTCTGCTAAATAGTGTTGCAGAGGCAATGAAGGTAGGCGGCAAACAATCAAAAGATCGTTTTATTTTTGCCGTCAATAAAGCGGATGAATTTGATCCAGAAAAAGGAGAAGACTTACGTGGCGTTTTAGAGCGTGTCAAAAAATATTTAGAAAAGCATGGAATTGAAAATCCGAATATTTATCCTGTATCAGCTGAGACGGCAAAAGTCATTCGAATGTATCAAAATGGATTAGATTTAACTAGACATCAAAGAAAAACATTAAATAGTATTGATTTATTTATTGAGGAACCAGTTATGCATTTAGAGCAGTATGCTCCTTTAAGCCCATCGTTAAAGAATAAGATAGCAGATCAAATTATGATAGCAAGAGATAACAATGATGAGTATACGGAAGCATTGTATCATTCTGGAATTCCATCCATTGAAGCAGCGATTAATGAGTATTTAGATAAGTATGCAGTCACATCGAAAATTACAAATGCTGTAAATTCGTTTAAAAAGATTGTTGAACGCGAGCAGATGATGCAAAACCTCCAAGAAGAAATGGCAAAGGACGAGGAAAAACGCCAAGAAATAAAAAGACAAATGGAGCGCATTGAGAAAGAGTTAGCTCAGGGAGAAAAAGCTAAGCAATTTAAAGAGCAAATTAATAAGCTAGATTTTAATGTAGATGAATACTTTGAAAAGGTATATCAAAAAATCTTTGTAAAGTTACAAGAAATTGCAGATAAATTTCGTAATGAACGAATCCCAAAATATAAAGCGGATGCCATTTTGTATGGTGTAAAAAAAGATATAGAAGCGCTTCAAAGCGATGCAATTACCGATTTAGAAAAGATCATTATAGATGTATTGCGTAACAGTGCACAAAAATATATCGATGAATATCGAACGTACATTAAAAATATTGTCGGCTTCAATGAAGGAAAAGTGTTAAACTGGATGCCTGTTGAATTTTTTGAATCGGAATTACCTGATGTAGAAGATTTAATAGATTCCTATACTTATAAAGAGAAGGAATGGGCTGGAACACGAACAGTGAAGAATCATCGAAAAAAATGGTATAAGCCGTGGACATGGTTTGAAGACAGTTATATTGAAGAAGATGTATACGAATATAGGGAATACGTTGATTTAACGAAAATTCGTGAAGAATTTTTAGCACCTATTAGATTCTCTTTGGAAGAAAATTTTAATAGCGCAAAAGACTATGCAGAAAGAGAGAAAAATAATCTAAAAGCATACTTTATTTCTGAAATTAATCAGCTTGAACAATTGATGAAATCACGTGTACAAGAAATTAAACAATTAGCTAGTCATAGCAATGAACTGAAGGAGCGAATAGAAGAAAATAAAAAGAAAAAACAATGGCTCGATAATTTCGTTGCAAGATTAGATTCTATTCTTGATATATAAACTATGAAAAAGGAGTAATAGTATGGGAAATTCCAAAACGTTTTTAGAACAAGCAATTCAAGAAAAAAATATTCGTAAAATCCGCAATGCTATTGGTTCATATATTATGGCAGATCCACTGGATAGAAATGGAGAAATAGCGAACGCAGTTCGAAAGGTAGAAGCTGCCGGTATCAATATATGGCAAGAACATGACGGTAGAGACTTTGAATATGACTGCACAAAATGGGATAAAGAATACTTCACATTACTGCAATCACAATTAACATTAAATTTTTCAAAAAAGCGCTTTGAACATATGTTGGAAGTTGGTAGAAAAGTATATGAAGCAGAGCAAACAATAAGATCTTCTGATTCTTTCACTTTAAAAGTAAAGCCAACTCAATCTTTAAAAGGGAAACAAGATCCTTTGGGAAAGTTTTTGACAGCAGGAACGGTGGTGATCGCTGCTGCAGCAGTACTTTATTATCTAATAAAGAAATAAACGATGAACTAAGAGAACAGATTCGAAAATATCATCTACTTAATGAGCGGCTTGAAAAGGAAAATGAGAAACTATTCAAAGAAAATAAAAAACTTCGTC
The DNA here is from genome assembly GCA_041920415.1 of Anoxybacillaceae bacterium. Classification (GTDB taxonomy): domain Bacteria; phylum Bacillota; class Bacilli; order Bacillales; family Anoxybacillaceae; genus JBHGYD01. The sequence continues at coordinate 159,310 of JBHGYD010000003.1, read as the reverse complement.
AAGAAAATGAAATGTTGCAAACAAGAGTTAGAGATTTGTTGCAACGAATTGAAGAATATGCGAGCATTGATGACATTCAAAAGGTTAAAGAATTAATGAATTTTTCGCGAAATAGGGATTACTAATTCATAGTTAAAAGGGGAATTTTTTATGAACTCACTTGATGTCAGAAAGGAAAACGACCTTATTCAATCGTTTCAGCTGGCAAATGAATTTGTTGAAAAAAACTACTTATCTGAGCTAACGGCACATGAGGTGGTCCCTATACCACCTCATATTGAAAGTTTAACAGTGAGACAGCATATTCGTTTGTTTAAAATTACCAAAGTTGTTTATGATCAAAACGAGGATATTTCAGAAAAGCTTATTAACATTTTTAATACGGTAGGAAACTTGAATAGTTCTCTTATTCTCATTCTCGACAGTAAAGGAACGGATGTAGATTTATATATTGGAGTGCGCTCGATCGATCCACAGCGAAGTATAAATGAAGCGAAAGAAGGATTGCAAAAAAGTTTTAACGGCCATTTCCCAGGAACAGAACTGCGTAATTTGCGAAATAGTGAAATTGAGAAAGTTGTAGAAAATTTATTTCAATCACGCTTAAGTGAATTGAATAAAGTGATTACAGCAGTTTCAGGTATTCCTGCGCTTAAAGATGTTGATAAAAAAAGCTATATACAAGGATTGGAAAAGTTAATTGACTCGATGAAAGGTGAGACATTTTCAGCCATATTTATTGCTGAGCCTGTACAACCGAAAACAGTCGCTGAAATTTATCAAGGCTACGAAACATTATATTCACAGCTTGTCCCATTTCAACAAACAGAACTTTCTTTTAGCGAAAATGATAGTAAAGCGGTCGCCGACGGTATTAGCAATAGTGTTACAAATACGATTAATGAAAGTCTTGCTAAAACGCAAAGTCATACAAAAGGCTCAACTAAAGGCAGTTCCCAGAGTGAAAGTGTTTCTAAAGGAGGAAACACAGGAATTTCTCTCTTTTTCTCAGTAGGAACAAATCGAACATCAACGAAAGGAATAACAATTAGTTCAACGTTAAGCACGTCAGATACAGAAGGAACAACGACAACGACAGGGACATCAAAATCAGACGCAACAACAACTAGTAAGACAGAAACGATTACAGAGGGGACAAGCAGAAGTTTGCAAATTAAGTTTGAAAACAAATCGGTTACAAATTTACTTGAAAAGATAGATGAACAGTTAAAGCGTCTAAAAAGCTCAGAAGACTACGGCTTGTGGAACTGCGCTTGTTATTTTGTCGCAGAAGACGCCCAAATTGCAAAAGTGGCTGCAAGTACGTATCAATCGATTATGCGTGGAGATAATTCTTCTGTTGAACATTCCGTTATTAATACGTGGGATAATGATAATCAACAAAAATTAGAAATGATTACGAAGTATTTAACTAAATTGCATCATCCGCTCATTCGTCTACAAGTGAATAATGGGCTAAACGTTCCTTACGTATCTCCGGGGACGCTCATTAATGGAAGAGAACTAGCTATTAGTTTTGCGTTGCCGAGAAAATCGGTCAGCGGGTTGCCAGTTCTTGAAGCAGTGGAGTTTGGGAGAAATGTTTGGACATACGATAATAACGATGATGGGAAAACAAAAATAAAATTAGGTAAAATATTCCATATGGGACGTTCTGAAGAAACGGAAGTCACTCTTGATCTGCAAAGTCTTTCTATGCATACATTCATTACGGGTTCTACAGGATCTGGAAAATCTAATACGGTGTATACCTTATTAGATCGCCTTGAAAAAGAAAATATACATTTTCTCGTAATTGAGCCTGCTAAAGGTGAATACAAACAAGTATTTGGCGGACGAAAAAATGTCTATGTTTTTGGAACGAATCCAGCTTTGTCTACCTTATTAAAAATTAACCCATTTCGATTTCCAAAGAATATTCATGTGTTAGAACATATTGATCGATTGATTGAAATTTTTAATGCGTGCTGGCCGATGTATGCTGCTATGCCAGCTATTTTAAAAGAGGCGATTGAACAAAGCTATGAAAGATGTGGCTGGGATTTAGAGGAATCAACAAATGTTTATGAAAATCCAATTTTTCCAACATTCCAAGAGTTGCTCAGCACATTGCCGGAAGTCATTAATAGTTCTGCTTATTCGCAAGATACGAAAAACGATTATATCGGTGCGTTAGTGACAAGGGTTCACTCATTAACAAACGGTTTAATTGGGCGTATGTTCTCTGACCATGAGACGGATAATACGATACTGTTTGACCGAAACTGTTTGATCGACTTAAGCCGCATTGGCTCAACCGAAACGAAAGCGTTAATGATGGGGATTTTATTGATGCGGTTACAAGAGCATCGCATGGCATTTACATCAACTATGAATCATGAACTGCAACACGTAACTGTATTAGAGGAAGCTCACCATTTATTAAGACGTACAAATTTTGATCAAACTCAGGAAAGTGCCAATCTTCAAGGGAAAGCGGTTGAAATGCTGACAAATGCGATCGCCGAAATGCGGACATATGGTGAAGGATTTATTATTGTCGATCAGTCTCCAGGACTATTAGATAGATCGGTGATCCGTAATACAAATACAAAAATCATTCTTCGCCTGCCGGATCGATATGATCGTGAAGATGTCGGACAAGCTACAACATTGAATGAACAGCAAATGAACGAAGTAGCAAAATTAAAAACGGGAGTTGCTGTTGTTTACCAAAATAACTGGCTTGAGCCTGTTCTATGTGAAATTGATGAATTTAAAAATACGGAACCGTATATTCATATGAATGATGCCAATAACAACAATGATAAGCAAATGCGAAGCAGTATCATCCAACTTCTTTTAGAAGGACGGGTAGCTGTAGAACAAAAACTAGATTTAAGCCATCTGGATATCCATTCACTTATAAGATGGCTTGAACAGCAAGCAATTAGTTCGAAAGAAAAACAGATATTGATTGATAATTTGTCTCAATATATGACAAAAGGAACAATGGATTTATGGCAACAACATAGTTTTGAACAACTAGCATGCGTTATTTCTGCTTTTGTACCTGTAGGAAAACTAATAAAATTTGCAAGTACATCAAATAATTTCAACGAATGGAATGAGAGAGTAACTTTGGCATTGAAAAAGTACGTTGACTTCCAAGAGAACGAAGCATATGAGAAGGCTTTGATTCAATGTATACTCCGAGAACAGTCGAAAGAAAACGCTGCATTTAAAGATTTTTATTTTAAGTGGATTGAACATTATCGCAGGGAGAGTGTAGTATGATTGAAACTCTTATGGAAGCAGTAATAGCCACGAAAGAAATTAGCTCACTATTGAAGGATATCCCGGCATTTGTGAAAGACTTAAGTACAACTGAGGTAACAAGCTATGCAGAAGCGGATAAACCTTTATATGAACAAGAAATGAGCAAAAAGGATATTATTGATTTAAATCGTAAAAACGGTGATTTACGTGAAGAACAGGTATACGAGCGATTAAAAGAAATGTACCCAGAACACCAAGGCTATAAGATTATCGGTGAAGCTTATTTGCGTGATGAACAAGGAAATATTGTAAAAGATGATTTAACAGGACAAGCAAGAAGAATTGATTTTGTTGTAGTGAAAGATGGTGTCGTTATTGATTCTGTAGAAGTAACATCGGAAACAGCGCCGAAAGAAGCACAGCTAGCAAAAGAGCAACGTATTCGTGAAAACGGTGGAAATTATATAAAAGATCCAGAGACTGGTGAAATTTATAAATTTCCATCCCAAATACAGACACATGTATGGAGGTTAGCGTAAATGAACCGGGTAAAAGTGTATGATAAGGCAAAGTGGCATTTAGAATCGGAAGGCAATGCTTCGTATGAAGAAAAATTGCAGCATCTTGTAGTTATAATGAATTGGTTGAAAGATAAAGAGTTACTAAACAAGTATGGTTTAGAGATTTATGAATTAGGTATTGATGAAGAATTTTCTTTAACCTCACAAATGTTAACGGATGAAGGAAGAAAATTATTGGATAAGTGTTATGACGAATGGTTAAAGAATCATCGTTACGGAGAAATTCCTTCACTAGAAATTTTTAATAAGATGTTATAGTTTTTGTAGCCACTCAAAAGAGAATGTATATTTCCAAATAATGGTAGAGATAAGGAAGTACAGATATGAAAAAATTTTATCTTTATTTTTCACGTTTGTATTGCTGCTTGTAACTGCACTGGGCTGTTCATCCGGACAATCATCCAATAGCGACAAAAACGACAATAAAAAACAAGAATCAAAAGCAAAAGCACCACTTTCAAAAGAAGAGTTCGTCAAAATGGTTTCTAACCCAGATAAGTATAAGGGCTCTAAAGTGAATTTCTACACTAAAATTTTTGTTGAACCAGAGAAGGATGATGACGGCATTTACATTCCGGCATTTGCTGAACCAAAAAATAACGAACAGAACGTGATCGTTGTAGCCGATCCAAAGACCGATGTAAAAAATGAAGATATTATTCATGTAATCGGGACTGTGAGAAAATCGTTTGAAGGAGAAAACGCATTAGGTGGAAAAGTTACAGCTCCAATTATTGATGCAGAAAAAGTGGAAAAGACAGATTATGTAACGACGTTTTCCAGACCAATTAAAACTATTGAAGTGAATAAAGAAATCAATCAGCATGGCTATATCGTAAAGCTTAATAAAGTAGAAATTGCGGAGAATGAAACAAGAGCGTATGTTACGATTTCCAACCAAAGCATGCAAAAATTAACTTCTGGGATTATAATGCAAAGCTTTTAGTGGGCAATACACAACATGAGAAAGCAGATAACTTTGAGGCAGGGTATCCTGAAGTGCCATCTGATATTTTGCCGAAAACAAACGTAGAGGCGATTATTCCTTTTCCGGCTGTTAATCCAAGTGAAAAAGCAATCAAATTTTATTTTGAAGGAAGTTCTGAAAACTATGATATTAATATCGAGCCATTCTAATTCGAAGTAAACATTGCTCAACAGTAAAATGGGGAAGTGAGGGGATTTCCAGTAATTAATATTCCCTCACTTTCCTTTGTTTAAATATGAGTTACAGATAAGTATAGTTTGCAATAAGCTAAAGATGTAAACAAAAAACCGCCTGCCTATTATGTCAGACGGTTTTTTTCATTTTAATCACCAAATCTTCATCCGGTGTGACGTAGATCGTTTGTTGGTTTTCGTAAATGACATATCCTGGCTTTGCTCCGCTTGGCTTTTTGACATAGCGAATTTGTGTATAATCGACAGGAACGGAGCTCGACTGTCGCGCTTTGCTAAAGTAAGCGGCGAGGTGGGCCGCTTCGATGATCGTCTGTTCGGACGGATGTTTGCTGCGAATGACGACGTGCGAGCCAGGAATGTCTTTGGTGTGCAGCCAGATGTCATCTTTATGTGCGAGTTTCGTTGTTAAATAGTCATTTTGTTTATTGTTTTTGCCGACGAGAATTTCCGTTCCGTCGCTTGCAACGTAGCGTTCAAGCTCGATTTTCCCTTGTTTTTGTTTTTTTGCTTGCTTCGCTGACCGCGGCCGCAAATATCCTTGTTCGATTAACTCTTCGCGAATTTCCTCAATATCTTTCGGAGCGGCGGATTCAAGTTGTTGGAGAAGTGTTTCAAAATAATCAATCTCTTGTTCCGTGCGCTCGATTTGCTCTTGCACGATATGAACGGAATTTTTCGCTTTTTGGTATTTTTGAAAGTAATGTTGCGCATTTTCCGACGGTGATTTTTGTGGGTCAAGCGGGATTGTAATCGTACCGCCGTTTTCATCATAGTAGTTGACTACTTCAATTTCTTTGTCACCGCGTTGTACCGCATATAAGTTCGCTGTTAACAGTTCCCCGTAAAGTCGATATTCTTCCGCTTTTTCTGCTTCTTTTAATGTTTGTTCAAGCTTTTTTACTTTTTTTTCATTTTTTGTTTTCTCGTTGATAATAAACCGTTCTAAGTCATGCGCCTGCTGTTTGACGCGGTCGCGCTCCGCTTTTCCAAAATAAAAGCGGTCGAGCATTTCACTTAATGTTGCGAATGTTTTCGGTTCCCCTTCAATGTGTGTAAGCGGAAGCACGTAAAAAAGTTCTTTTCCGTTATTCGTGTAAATACACGGCGTAAACCGATTCATCCGCACTTCTTCCATCAACTCAAGAAAGCTTTTCGGCAGTGTCGTTCGATTGGCTAAACCAGCGCGAAACACCGCTTCTTTTGCAAACAGCGGGGAAATGCCCGCAAACGTGGTCACGAGCTGTTCGGCTAATTTCCCAGCATGAAAGTCTAATTTTTTGACGACCGTTTCTTCCGTCGCCGTTAATGGATTCATTTTTCCATGTGATGGCGGGGCGACATATGGATAACCAGGTAAAACGGTTCGGTATCGATTGACGGCAGGTGAGAGATGTTTCAGGCTGTCAATGATCGTGTTTGTTTCTTTTTCGACTAAAACGATGTTGCTATGTCGTCCCATGATTTCGATAATGAGTTGTTTTGTGTGCACATCGCCGATTTCATTACGTCCCTTTGTTTCGATGATGATGATGCGATCAAAATCGACTTGGCGAATCGATTCAATGATACTGCCTTCTAAATGTTTGCGGAGAAGCATGCAAAACATTGGTGGTTCGGCTGGATTGTCGTATGTTTCTTTCGTAAGATGAACACGCGCATAGCTTGGATGCGCCGATAACAACAATTTATGATTTTGACCGTATGAGCGAATTTGCAGTACGAGTTCATGTTTAAACGGCTGATGAATTTTTGTGATTCGTCCCCCCTCTAATGTTTGTTTTAATTCTTTTGTCATTGCATATGTAAACACTCCGTCAAACGACATGGAAAACACCTTTCTTTATCTTTTCTACGTTTTGTTTCATTATATCATATCATTTTTTTGGACATGTCTGAATAAGCTTTCATAGAAAAGCAAAGAGGGAGAGTGAAATGAATGCAATGGCATACGCTCGCGCCGAATGATGTGGCAAAGGAAACGAATACGAATATCGCCACAGGCTTAACGACAGAAGAAGCGAAAAAGCGCTTGAAGCGGTTCGGCTATAATGAGCTAAAAGAGGCGAAAAAGCCGTCTGCGTTTCTGTTATTTTTTAGTCAGTTTAAAGATTTTATGGTGCTTGTCTTACTGATTGCGACGATAATTTCTGGTTTGCTTGGTGAGTATGTTGATGCGATTGCGATTATTATCATTGTCGTGATGAACGCATTTTTAGGGTTTTTTCAAGAGCGACGTGCCGAGAGATCGTTAGAGGCATTAAAGCAATTATCAGCGCCGCAGGTGACGGTATTGCGCGATGGTGATTGGATCAAAATCCGTTCGCAAGAGCTTGTCGTCGGCGATGTCGTAAAATTTTCGAGCGGTGATCGCATCGGCGCAGATGTTCGTCTTATTGACGCTAAAGGATTAGAAATTGAAGAATCGGCCTTAACAGGAGAATCAGTTCCGACCGTGAAATCAGCCGCTCCGCTTGTGAATGAGCATGTAGCCATCGGTGATTTACATAATATGGCGTTTATGGGAACGTTAGTGACAAGAGGAAATGGGGTAGGCATTGTTATTGCGACAGGAATGAAAACGGCCATGGGGCAGATTGCGAATCTTCTTCAAGAAGCGGACACGGTCATGACTCCATTGCAACGCAAACTAGAGCAATTAGGCAAAATTTTAATCATTGTCGCACTTTTGCTTACCGTTCTTGTTGTTGCGGTTGGTGTCGTCCAAGGACACGATATATATGAAATGTTTTTAGCCGGGGTTTCGTTAGCGGTCGCAGCAATTCCCGAAGGTTTACCAGCGATTGTCACGATTGCGCTTGCGCTTGGCGTGCAGCGAATGATTAAGAAAAACGCGATTGTTCGTAAGTTACCAGCGGTCGAAACATTAGGATGCGCTTCTGTTATTTGCTCCGATAAAACTGGAACAATGACGGAAAATAGGATGACTGTCACGCACATATGGGCAAGCGGAAGAAACTGGACAGTCAGCGGGACAGGGCTTGAGTCGACAGGACAGTTTTATGAAAACGGGCGCTCAGTTGATATAACAAAAGAAAAAGCGTTACAACATCTTTTAACGTTCGGAGTACTTTGTAATAGCTCACAATTAAAGGAAAAGGGAAAACAGCGTTACATTGAAGGAGACCCGACGGAAGGTGCATTACTTGTTGCTGCGATGAAAGCAGGACTTACAAAAGACCAACTAGAGAAACAATTTACGATTGAACAAGAATTTCCATTTGATTCCGAGCGAAAAATGATGACCGTTATCGTCAAAGACGGAACAGGGAGACGATTTATTGTGACAAAAGGAGCCCCTGATGTTCTTTTACAAGTAAGTGAGCATATATGGTGGAACGGTCGTGAACAAATGATGACAATTGCTTGGCGCCAAACGGTGCAAGAAGTCATTGCTGAGATGGCCAATCAAGCGCTTCGCACGATTGCGATTTCTTATCGCCCACTGGGTGCGCATGAACGAATTACATCGGAAAAAGAGGCTGAGAAAGGATTAATTTTCATTGGAATTCAAGGAATGATCGATCCGCCGCGTAAAGAAGTCAAAAAAGCGGTGAAACAATGTAAAGAAGCAGGCATTAAAACGGTGATGATTACCGGTGACCATGTGTTAACGGCCAAAGCAATTGCTAAGCAGTTAGGGATTTTGCCGAATAACGGAAAAGTGATGGACGGTCAAACGTTGTCACGGCTTTCGGTTGATGAATTAGAACAAGTGGTTGATGATATTTATGTATTTGCCCGTGTATCACCCGAACATAAATTAAAAATTGTCAAAGCGCTGCAAAGAAGAGGACATATTGTCGCAATGACCGGTGATGGGGTGAACGATGCACCAGCGATTAAAGCAGCCGATATTGGAGTGGCGATGGGACAATCTGGTACCGATGTCGCAAAAGAAGCAGCTGCTCTCGTGTTATTAGATGATAATTTTGCTACCATTCAAGCCGCGATTCACGAAGGAAGAAATATTTACGAAAACATTCGCAAGTTTATCCGCTATTTGCTTGCTTCTAATGTGGGTGAAATTTTAGTGATGCTGTTTGCGATGTTATTGGCGTTACCGCTACCGCTTGTGCCGATTCAAATTTTATGGGTCAATCTTGTCACTGATGGACTTCCAGCGATGGCATTAGGGCTTGATCAAGCGGAAGAAAACGTCATGAAACGAAAACCGCGCCATCCGAAAGAAGGGGTATTTGCCCGTGGACTTGGATGGAAAATTGTGAGCCGAGGATTAATCATCGGGATGGTGACGCTGGCGGCGTTTATGACCGTTTATGAACGAAGTGAAAACAATCTTGTATACGCACAAACGGTTGCGTTCGCCACGTTAGTCATGGCCCAATTAATCCACGTGTTTGATTGCCGTTGTGAGCGTTCGATTTTTGATCGTAATCCTTTTAGAAATATGTATCTTGTCTGGGCGGTGCTATTATCAGTGTTGTTGGTGCTCGTTGTCATTTACTATCCACCGTTGCAAGGAGTTTTCCATACGGTTTCCATCCTTCCAGTCGATTGGTTACTTATTTTAGGTTTGGCGGCGTTACCAACATTTTTATTCGCTGGGTCGCTTTTTACAAGAAAATCGTGAGCAAATATGCTATAATATTAAAGGTGATAGAGGAAGACTCTATGACCTTTTCTTTTTGTATGTTAACATAATGGGTGTGATAACATGATTTACAGCATGACAGGTTTTGGACGAAGCAAGCAAACAAATGAGCATATGCATGTAACAGTAGAAATGAAATCGGTTAATCATCGTTTTTGTGAAATTTCTGTTCGTATACCTAGACAATGGTCGATATTTGAGGATAAAATAAAAAAAGTGATTTTGCAGTACGTGAAACGAGGAAGAGTAGAAGTTTTCGTTAATGTCGAAGGAGAAGGATTCATTAAGCGAAAATTGCGCGTCGACTGGCAGTTAATGAATGATTATTATGAACGATTACAAGAAGCGAATGAGCGTTTTTCCCTGCAAGATCGCGTGACGCTTGCGCAATTGTTTCAGCTAGAAGGAGTGACCGAGGTCATCGAAGAAGAGGCAGGAAACGAAGAGATTGAGCAACTTGTCCTTGCTGCTACCGAAGAAGCGGTTCAACAGTTAACAGAGATGCGCCGTCAAGAAGGACAGGCGTTGCTTAACGACATACGTGAGCAATTTGCTATCATTACACAATGCGTGCACAACATTCAAATGTTAGCTCCTGAAGTAGTGAAACAATATCGTGAGCGGTTAACCAAGCGGATGAATGAATTTGTGCAAGGGGCGGTTGACGAAGCCCGCATCTTGACGGAAGTGGCGATTTTCGCCGAAAAAGCCGATATTAATGAAGAACTCAAACGTATTCGTAGCCATATTGAACAGTTTACCGATACGTTACATAAATCTGAACCGGTTGGTCGTAAGCTCGACTTTTTAGTGCAAGAGCTGAATCGTGAAATGAATACGATCGGTTCAAAAGCAAACGACAGCCGCATCGCTTTGCAAGTTGTGGAAATGAAAAGTGCGCTTGAAAAAGTGAAAGAGCAAGTGCAAAATATAGAGTAACTGTTTATAACCGTCAAGTTGCGGCAACAATAATTTTTATGGTAGGTGGAGTTTCTGTGGGGATTAAACTAGTCAATATCGGCTACGGAAATATGGTTTCAGCCGCCCGCATTATCTCGATTGTCAATCCTGATTCCGCTCCGATTAAACGAATTATTCAAGATGCGCGAGAGAGCGGAAAGCTAGTCGATGCGACCCATGGTAGAAGAACTCGTGCGGTCATTATTATGGATAGCGATCATGTCATATTATCTTCGGTGCAGCCGGAAACGGTGGCGCACCGTCTATATGAACGTGATGATTTATCAGAGGAAGGGTAGGTTTCCATACTTTTATGAGTGAAAGAGGATTATTAATTGTGTTATCCGGACCATCTGGAGTCGGAAAAGGTACAGTACGGAAAGCGTTATTTTCCCAGCCAGATATTAATTTACATTATTCGATTTCTGTGACGACAAGAAAACCGCGCGAAGGAGAAGTGGACGGTGTTGATTACTTCTTCAAAACGCGCGAGGAATTTGAACAAATGATTCGGGAAAATAAATTGCTCGAATGGGCAGAATATGTTGGTAATTATTACGGAACTCCGATTGATTATGTTGAAAAGACTCTTCAGGAAGGAAAAGACGTGTTTCTTGAAATCGAAGTGCAAGGCGCGTTGCAAGTGCGCAAAGTCTTTCCTGAAGGGCTGTTCATTTTCCTTGCCCCACCGAGCTTAAACGAGCTGAAAAACCGAATTATCACAAGAGGAACTGAATCGGAAGAATTGATTAACGACCGAATGAAAGCAGCGAGAGAAGAGCTCGAAATGATGGATGCGTACGACTACGTCGTTGAAAATGACAAAGTGGAATTGGCGTGTGAACGCATTAAAGCGATCGTGATGGCAGAGCATTGCAAACGCGAACGCGTGGCGAAACGTTATAAAAAAATGCTGGAGGTTGAATGAAGTATGTTGTATCCTTCCATCGATTTATTAATGGAAAAATTAGATTCAAAATATACACTTGTGACCGTTGCCGCTAAACGGGCGCGCCAATTACAAGAAAAAGCCGATTTAACAATCGAAAAACCAGTATCGAAAAAATTTGTGGGAAAAGCGTTAGAGGAAATTGCGGCTGGTCATATCGAACTAGTAAAGGAAGAGTAAGAATAACAACCTAATTTTTAGGTTGTTATTTTTTTACAATGGTTAGAGGAGCGGTGTGAAATGGTAAATGGAAAAAACATTTTACTATGTGTGACAGGTGGAATTGCCGTATATAAAGCGGCGGCCTTAACGAGTCAATTAACGCAGCGAGGAGTAAATGTGAAAGTCATTATGAGCGAGGCAGCATGCAAGTTTGTGACGCCGCTAACATTTCAAGCGTTATCACGAAATGACGTATATGTTGATACATTTGAAGAAAAACATTCAGCAGTCATTGCCCATATTGATTTAGCCGATTGGGCTGATCTTGTTCTTGTTGCTCCTGCGACAGCCAATACAATTGGTAAACTTGCGCAAGGAATTGCCGATAACATGGTAACAACGACATTGCTAGCGACAAAAGCGCCGGTGTGGATCGCACCAGCAATGAATGTCCATATGTACGAACATCCAGCTGTGAAGGCAAATATTGAAAGACTCGTTAGCTTCGGATATCAGTTTATTGAGCCGTCAGAAGGACATTTAGCGTGCGGATATGTCGGAAAAGGAAGATTAGAAGAGCCAGAAAAAATCATTGCGTCCATCGAAGAATATTTTTCTCTGTCCCAACCGCTTTTAAAAGGAAAAAAAGTGCTCGTTACCGCAGGACCGACGCGGGAAAAATTAGATCCTGTTCGCTTTTTTACGAATCGTTCGACCGGAAAAATGGGGTATGCGATTGCAGAAGCAGCAGCTAAGTTCGGTGCGGAAGTCACTCTCGTTTCCGGACCAACCCATTTACCATCTCCTCCTAACGTGAAGACGATTCGCGTGGAATCAGCGCAAGAGATGTACGAAGAAGTCATGAACGTGTTTCCGACGGTGGATATTGTTATTAAATCAGCCGCTGTCGCCGATTATCGTCCAAAACATGTGTTTACGGAGAAAATGAAAAAACAGCCTGGAGATTATGTGATTGAAATGGAGAGAACGATCGATATTTTAAAAACGCTTGGCGAGCAAAAAACGACGCAACTATTAGTTGGCTTCGCGGCGGAAACAGAACGTGTCGAAGAATATGCCCGCAAAAAATTAGAAAGTAAAAATTTAGATATGATTGTCGCTAATAATGTTGCTGAGGAAGGAGCAGGTTTTGCCGGCGATACAAACATTGTGACGATTTTTAAACGCGATGGCTCTGTTACATCACTTCCGCTTTTATCGAAAAAGAAAGTGGCGGAAGAAATTTTAAAAGAAATAGCTCAATATATCGAGGGGATTCGATGAAAATAGCAGCGGTGATTGTCGATGTGCCAACGCGGCAAACGGACCGCCCGTTCGATTATGTAATACCAGAAAAATGGGAAGACGTCTTGCAAGTCGGTATGCGTGTCACGGTTCCGTTTGGTGCGCGGTTATTGCAAGGGTTTGTTGTCGATATTAAATCACATTCCGATGTGAAAACGTTAAAACCGATAGAAGCCATATTAGATGTCACACCTGTGTTGAATGAGGAATTATTACGTTTAGGCCAATATTTAACGGAAACGACGCTTTGTTTTGCCATTTCCGCTTATCAGGCGATGCTGCCAGCAGCGATGAAGGCGAAATACGAAAAAGAGATTCATCTTGTCAACGAAGAACATCGTGTCCGTTTACACGCGAGCATTCAGCCTCTCTTTGCAGGTCGTTCCATCGTTCCATGGAAAGAAATTGAAAACACACAGGTTTTATCGCTTTTACAAAAAGAAATCCAAAAAGGTCATTTAGAAGTCGTCTATCATGTTAAAGAAAAAGGAACGAAAAAGACGGTCAAATATGTTGCGTTTGCCTTGCCGGTGGAACAAAGAAATGAAGCGATCGAGGCGCTCCCAGCAAACGCCATGAAACAAAAACAACTGTTAACGCTTCTTCTTTCAGCAGAGGATGGTCTGCCGTTAAAGGAATTGCTAGAACAAAGCGGTGCTTCTTATGCTTCTGTAAAAGCATTAATTCAAAAAGGAATTATTCATGAATACGAAATGGAGATGTATCGCGATCCTTACGAACACCGCGAGTTTACAAAGACAGAGCCGCTTCCGTTAACCGATGAGCAAAAACAAGCGCTCGCGCCGATTTTAGAAAGCGTACGCGCGAATGAACATCGAGTGTTTTTAATGTATGGGGTGACGGGAAGCGGAAAAACAGAAGTATACATGCAGGCGATTGAGGAGGTATTACGTCAAGGAAAAGAAGCGATTGTGCTTGTGCCAGAAATTTCGCTTACCCCGCAAATGGTCGAACGGTTTAAAGGACGGTTTGGTTCACAAGTAGCGGTCCTTCATAGCGGACTATCCATAGGAGAAAAGTACGATGAATGGAGAAAAATTCATCGGAAAGAAGTAAAGCTTGTTGTTGGGGCACGTTCAGCGATTTTTGCACCGTTTGAAAATCTCGGCATGATTATTATTGATGAGGAACATGAAGCCAGCTATAAACAAGAAGAAAACCCTCGTTATCATGCGCGCGACGTTGCCATTTACCGCGCTCGTTTTTATCAATGCCCGGTCGTGCTTGGCAGCGCTACCCCTTCGCTTGAATCATTTGCCCGGGCGAAAAAAGGTGTTTACCAGCTGCTTACATTAAAGAAACGTATGAGTGAAAACGGGTTACCGTCTGTTACTATTGTTGATATGCGAGAAGAGTTGCGGAGCGGTAATCGTTCGATGTTTTCGCGGGCTTTATTCGAGAAATTACAAGATCGTCTCAACAAAGGCGAACAATCGGTGTTATTTTTAAATCGGCGTGGCTACTCAACGTTTGTCATGTGTCGTGATTGTGGACATGTCATTCGTTGTCCGCATTGTGATATTTCGCTGACGTATCACCGCGTACAACAACGATTAAAATGCCATTACTGTGGATACGAAGAACCGATTACGTATCGTTGTCCTTCGTGCGGAAGCGAACATATTCGCTTTTTTGGTACGGGAACACAAAAAGTCGAAGAAGAACTCAGCAAGTTGCTTCCTGAAGCGAGGGTCATTCGCATGGACGTCGATACGACGAGCCGAAAAGGGGCTCATGAACGGCTGCTTGCGGCGTTTGGCGAAGGAAAGGCTGATATTTTGTTAGGGACACAGATGATTGCCAAAGGCTTAGATTTTCCAAAAGTGACGTTAGTTGGCGTATTAACGGCTGATACCATGCTGCATCTTCCTGATTTTCGCGCTTCCGAAAAAACGTTTCAACTGTTAACGCAAGTAAGCGGACGCGCGGGGCGGCATGAGCTGCCGGGAGAAGTGGTGATTCAAACGTATACACCGGAGCATTACAGCGTCGAATTAGCAGCCAATCATGATTATGATACGTTTTATCAAAAGGAAATGGCGATTCGTAAGCTGCACGGTTATCCGCCATTTTATTACTTAACACTCATTACTGTTTCTCATTGTGAAATCACGAAAGCGGTCGCTGTCACTGAAAAAATCGCGACGTATTTGCGCGCGCATTTATCAAAAGAGGCTATCATTCTCGGTCCTGTCGCTTCACCAATTGCTCGGCTCCATGATAGATATCGCTATCAATGCATGATAAAATACAAACGGGAGCCAAATTTTACGCATGTTTTAAAGACGGTAGTGGACCGTTATCAACAAGAAATGTCTCAAGGGGAACTGCTGATAACGATTGATACAAATCCATATATGATGATGTAAATGGAGGAATTACATTTGGCTACATTGAAAATCGTAACATATCCAGCAGACATTTTAGAAACGGTTTGTGAAAAAGTAACGGAATTTGACAGACGTCTTGTGAAGTTGCTAAATGACATGTACGATACAATGCTCGAAGCAGATGGCGTTGGCTTAGCCGCACCACAAGTCGGTATTGCTAAACAGATTGCGATCGTTGATATTGGCGATGAGCATGGACGAATTGAGCTTATTAACCCTGTGATTCTCGAAGCGCGTGGAGAGCAAATCGGACCGGAAGGATGTTTAAGCTTTCCGGGTCTATTTGGTGAAGTAAAACGTGCGAATTATGTCAAAGTGCGGGCGCAAAATCGGCGTGGTCGCACGTATACGCTTGAAGCAACCGGCTTTTTAGCGCGCGCATTGCAACACGAAATCGACCATTTGCAAGGAGTTTTGTTTACATCAAAAGTCATTCGTTACTATGAAAGCGAAGAATTAGAAGGGTAGATGATGTGTAGATGGTAAGAATTGTATTTATGGGAACTCCAGATTTTTCTGTTCCGGTGCTAAAGCAGCTCATTCAAGACGGGTATGAAGTGGTTGGCGTGGTGACACAGCCGGATAAGCCGAAAGGACGAAAAAAAGAATTAACGCCGCCCCCGGTGAAAGTCGAAGCCGAGAAGCACGGCATTCCGGTATTGCAGCCGACAAAAATTCGCGAAAAAGAACAATATGAACAAGTGCTTGCGCTGAAACCTGATTTAATTGTCACAGCAGCATTTGGGCAAATTTTACCGAAGGAGTTGCTTGACGCTCCTAAATACGGCTGCATTAACGTTCATGCTTCACTGCTTCCTGAATTGCGCGGCGGTGCGCCGATTCACTATGCGATTTTACAAGGAAAAACGAAAACGGGAATTACGATTATGTATATGGTTGAAAAACTCGATGCTGGCGACATTTTAACACAAGTGGAAGTACCGATTACTGAAACGGATACGGTAGGCACGCTCCATGATAAATTAAGTGCCGCTGGGGCAAAACTGTTATCAGAGACGATTCCGCTTTTGCTGGGAGGAAAACTTACACCGATCAAGCAAAACGAGGAAGAAGCGACGTTTGCCTACAATATTAAGCGCGAGCAAGAAAAAATTGATTGGACAAAGACCGGTGAGGAAATTTATAACCATATTCGCGGCTTAAATCCTTGGCCTGTTGCGTATACAACGTTTGAAGGACAAGTATGGAAAATTTGGTGGGGAGACAAAGTTCCTGCACGTAAACAAGCTTCTCCGGGAACGATTCTCGAGTTAGTGAATGATGGCATTGTCGTTGCGACGGGAAATGAAACAGCCATTAAAATTACCGAACTGCAGCCAGCAGGCAAAAAACGAATGAGCGCCGAACAATTTTTACGCGGTGCCGGTGCGAATGTTACAATCGGAACAAAGTTAGGAGATGAAAATGAAAACTAAAAACGTACGAGAAGTAGCATTAGAAACACTTTTAGCAATTGAAGAAAAGGAAGCATACAGTAATTTGCTGTTAAATAAAATGATTGAAACACATCGCTTGTCTGAAAAAGATACCGGTCTATTGACGGAAATTGTTTATGGCACGATTCAACGCCGTGATACACTCGACTATTATTTGCGGCCATTTTTAAAAAAAGCACGTAAATTACACACATGGGTGAAGGTGCTGCTTCGTTTATCGCTGTATCAAATGATGTATCTTGACCGCATCCCTGATCGGGCCATCATTTTTGAGGCAGTCGAAATTGCCAAAAAGCGCGGCCATCAAGGAATTGCTTCGATGGTCAACGGAGTGCTTCGCACCGTTCAGCGCGAAGGAGTCCCTTCGTTAGACGCGATTGTCGATGATATCGAACGTTTAGCGGTGGAAACAAGTCATCCGCTTTGGCTCGTCAAGCGTTGGGTCGATCAATACGGCATCGAAGAAACGCGAAACATGTGTGAAACGAACTTACTCGCGCCGAAGCAAACGGCACGAGTCAACACGGCACGAACTAAGGTGGAACAAGTCATCCATCAACTTGAGCAAGAAGGCGTTGAAGTTGTCCGCGGAGAAGTCGCAGAAGAAGCGATTAAAGCGAAAAAAGGAAATTTAGCGCGCACGCAAACGTTTCAAGAAGGATATATAACGATTCAAGACGAAAGTTCGATGCTTGTGGCAAAGGCGCTCGGTGTTCGTGAACATGACCGCGTTCTTGATAGTTGTGCCGCACCAGGAGGAAAGTCGACACATATTGCAGAACTGATGAATAATACCGGGCAAGTTGTTTCATTAGACATTCATGAACATAAAGTGAAATTGATTGAGGAGCAAGCAAAGCGTCTTCGGCTAACGAACATCGCCACACATGTGTTAGACAGCCGCAACGTAGCCAACTATTTTGCGGACGAAACGTTTGACAAAATTTTAGTCGACGCTCCGTGCTCTGGATCTGGAGTCATACGACGTAAACCAGATATTAAATATGCCAAAACAGAAGCAGATATTCCGACCTTAGCGAAATTGCAACTCGAAATTTTAACTGCCGCAGCTCCGTTATTAAAAAAAGGAGGAACACTCGTTTACAGCACGTGTACGATTGATGAGGAGGAAAACGGAGATGTCATCGCCGAATTTTTAAGCCGTCATCCTGAATTTATTGTCGATGAAACGTTGAAAGAACGATTGCCAGAAAAAGTACGGCCATATGTAAACAATGGACAGTTGCGCTTATTGCCTCATTATTTTGATTCAGATGGATTTTTTATCGCATCATTACGAAAGAAGGTGTAACATCATTGGAAAAAACAGAAGTCGGAACACAAAACAAACATGAAACAACAACGCACAAACCGTCGATTTACTCGCTTACATTAGAGGAATTGCAAACGTGGATGACGGAGCAAGGAGAAAAATCATTCCGCGCCACGCAAGTATATGAGTGGCTTTACCAAAAGCGGGTGACCACATTTTCCGACATGACGAATCTTCCGAAAGAACTGCGTGAAAAGCTCGATGAACATTTTGTGATGACTACGTTAAAAACGCTTGTTCAGCAAACATCGAAAGACGGTACGATGAAGTTTTTATTTGAACTTCACGACGGTTATTCGATCGAAACGGTATTAATGAAACACGATTACGGCAACTCCATTTGCGTAACGACGCAGGTCGGTTGCCGCATCGGTTGTACGTTTTGCGCCTCTACTCTCGGTGGATTGAAGCGTCATTTAGAAGCAGGAGAAATTGTTGCCCAAGTCGTTAAAGTGCAAAAAGCGCTTGACGAGCAAGGAGAGAGGGTAAGTAGCATTGTCGTTATGGGAATTGGCGAGCCGTTTGACAATTATGATGAACTTATCAAGTTTTTAAAAATTGTGAACCACAAAAAAGGGTTGCATATCGGTGCGCGCCATATTACCGTATCGACAAGCGGCATTATCCCGAAAATTTATCAATTTGCTGATGAAGAGATGCAAATTAATTTTGCGATTTCTTTGCATGCACCAACGACGGAATTGCGTACGAAACTGATGCCGATCAATAAGGCGTATCCATTGCCTAAATTAATGGAAGCGGTGCGTTATTACATTGAAAAAACAGGGCGCCGGGTTACATTTGAGTATGGCTTATTTGGCGGAGTAAATGATCAAATTGAGCATGCCGAACAATTAGCAGCGCTCATAAAAGGGTTGAAATGCCATGTAAACTTAATTCCGGTCAACTATGTACCGGAGCGGGATTATGTACGAACACCGCGTGAACAAATTTTTGCGTTTGAGCGGACACTGAAAAAACATGGAATTAATGTTACGATTCGCCGCGAACAAGGACACGATATCGATGCAGCATGCGGGCAGCTTCGCGCGAAGGAGCGAAAAGAAGAAACGAGGTGAAACAATGAAAGTTGTTTTTCAAACCGATGTTGGTAAAATTCGACCTCATAACGAAGACTGCGGCGGTATTTTTAAAAATAAAGACGGACATTATTTAGCAGTTGTAGCAGATGGTATGGGTGGGCATCGTGCCGGTGATGTTGCTAGCGAAATGACAATTACGTACTTGAAAAACGAATGGGAAGAGACCGAAAATATCTCTTCCCCTGATATTGCGGAACAATGGATGAAAGAGCATGTGGCCAACATCAACCGCATTTTATTTGATCATTCGTTGCGTCATGAAGAATGTCAAGGAATGGGGACAACGATTGTATGCGCCATTTGTACCGACCAATTTGCGACAATAGGTCATATTGGTGATAGTCGTTGTTATTTACTCAATCAACACGGATTTCAACAAATTACCGAAGACCATTCCCTTGTCAACGAATTGGTGAAAACCGGTCAAATCTCGAAGGAAGATGCAGAACATCATCCACGCAAAAACGTGCTGCTGCGCGCGCTCGGAACGGAAAAAGATGTGAAACTAGATATTAAAACCATTGTTGTCGAAGAAAATGACGTATTGCTTTTATGCTCAGATGGTTTATCGAATAAAGTATCAGAACAAGCAATGATACATATTTTAACGTCGGAACAATCGCTTGAAGAGAAGGCACAAACATTTATTCATTTAGCAAATGAGCATGGCGGAGAAGACAATATTACACTAGCAATTGTCGGATTTTCATCGGAATGTGAAAGCGGGTGATGACACGTGCTCATTGGCAAACGATTAAGCGGCCGTTATAAAATTATCAATTTGATCGGCGGCGGAGGGATGGCAAACGTTTATTTAGCAAGAGATATCATTTTAGAACGCGATGTGGCTATTAAAATTTTACGTTTCGATTTTTCCAATGACGAGCAATTTATTAAACGATTTCGCCGCGAAGCGCAAGCAGCAACGAGTTTAAATCACGAAAACATCGTAAGTATTTATGATGTCGGTGAGGATGAAGGCATTTATTATATTGTCATGGAATATGTGCGCGGTTATACATTAAAACAGTACATTCAGCAGCATGCACCGCTGAGCGTTCCAAAAGCACTAAATATTATGGAACAGCTGACATCAGCGATTTCCCATGCGCACGCAAACGGCATCATTCATCGCGATATTAAGCCGCAAAATATTTTAATTGATGAGCACGGAAGGGTAAAAGTCACAGATTTCGGTATTGCCGTAGCGTTAAGTTCAACAACGATTACACAAACAAATTCCGTGCTCGGTTCCATTCATTATTTATCTCCAGAGCAGGCGCGCGGCGGTATTACGACCGAAAAGTCAGATATTTACTCGCTAGGAATTGTTATGTTTGAATTGTTAACGGGGCGGCTCCCCTTTTCCGGAGAATCAGCGGTTTCGATCGTTTTAAAACATTTGCAAACGGAAACCCCTTCTCCTAAAGCATGGAATCCTACGATTCCGCAAAGCGTTGAAAACATTATTTTAAAGGCGACCGCAAAAGACCCGTTTTACCGCTACCAATCGGCTAAGGAAATGAATGAGGATATCCGCACGGCCTTACATCCTGAGCGGCTTAACGAAAAACGATTTACTATTCCAGATGATGATGATGAACCAACGAAAGCGATCCCTATTATAAAAGAGGGAGAGCGAGTATCTGATGACGAACAGCAAACGATTGTACGCGAGGGAAAAGGTGAGGAAAAGAAAGAGTCGCCAATTCAAGGGACAAAAAAGAAACGAAAATGGATAACCTGGCTTATAGCATTTTTTATTTTTGCTATCGCTGCTGGTGTCAGTGTCGTGACGTGGGTACCGGCGCTTTTCTTCCCAAATGATGTTACTGTTCCTGATGTAACGAACGAAAATTATGATAAAGCAGTAGAAAAGCTGTCTTCGCTAGGATTTGAGATTAAGGATACAGTGAATGTCGAAGATAACGAGGTGGCTGAAGGGAAGGTCATTCGTACAAAACCAGAGGCCGGAAAAACTGTAAAAAAAGGAGCAGCTATTACCATTTATAAAAGTATTGGAAAAAAGAAAATCGAGTTTGGGAATTTTATCGGGGAAGACATTGATTCAGTGGAAGAACAGTTAAAAAACGGCAAATTTTTGATTATCAGACGAAATGAACGTTACAGTAATGAACCGGCTGGAACGATTATCGATCAAATTCCTTCTCCGGGTGAGAAAGTCGTTCCTGAAGAAACAGAAGTGACGTTTACTGTTAGTATCGGACCGCCAAAAATTATTTTAAAAGATTTAACCGGTTATACCGAAAAAAGCGTTCGTGATTA
Organism: Anoxybacillaceae bacterium; assembly: GCA_041920415.1. Lineage (GTDB taxonomy): Bacteria > Bacillota > Bacilli > Bacillales > Anoxybacillaceae > JBHGYD01. Next base: position 137,669 of record JBHGYD010000003.1, on the reverse strand, counting down.
TGCGGAAGAACAACATTTGAATGTCATTGTAAAACACGAATATTCGGATAAAGTGCCAGAAGGAATCGTTATGTCGCAAACGCCAAGCGCTAATGCTGAATTAGAAAAAGGAGCAACGATTACCGTTGTCATTTCACGTGGAAAAGAACCGCTTCCGAACAAAACGGTGGTGAAAGAAATCGACATCCCATATGAACCAGAGCAGGAAGGTGAAGTTGTCGAGGCGCAACTATATATTCAAGATGCGAATCACGACATGACGAAACCGTACAAAACGTATCGTCTTACTGCGCCGGTGAAAGAAACGGTTGAATTTGTCATTCCATATCAAGGACAAGGATATTATCGTGTCATTGTAAATAATATTGTCAAACAAGAAGGGACGGTTCCATATCCAAATTCGTAAATAAGAGGTGAGGCTATGGCAGAAGGAAAAATTATGAAAGCATTAAGTGGATTTTATTATGTATTAAGCGATGGGGAAGTGATTCAATGTCGAGGAAGAGGAGTATTTCGAAAACAGAAAATTACTCCTCTTGTCGGTGACCATGTTGTTTTTCAGGCAAACAGTAAAACGGACGGATATATTATGGAGGTGCGCGAACGAAAAAATGAACTCGTTCGTCCGCCGATTGCGAATGTTGACCAAGCGATTCTTGTGTTTTCCGCGGTCGAACCGGATTTTAGCCCAGGCCTTCTTGACCGATTTCTCGTTCTGATCGAATCAAAAGAGATTCAACCGATTATTGTCATCAATAAAATGGATTTGCTAGACGAGAAGACAAGACCGATGGTGGAAACATATATTCATGACTATCGCCATATCGGCTACGACGTGATCGAAACGTCAACGGTGACAAAATCAGGAGTCGAGCAATTGCTTCCTTATTTAGAAGGACGTATTTCCGTGTTTGCCGGGCAATCTGGTGTTGGAAAATCATCACTTCTCAACGCTCTTCGTCCAGACTTGCAGTTAAAAACAAACGATATTTCGACTCATTTAGGTCGCGGAAAACATACCACTCGTCATGTTGAACTGATGGAAGTAGGTGGAGGATTAGTCGCTGATACGCCTGGGTTTAGTGCGTTAGAGTTTCATGACATAGAAGAGGAACAATTGCCGCTTTGTTTCCCTGAATTTCGAGAGCGCAGTCACGAATGCAAATTTCGAGGATGTACGCATATCGCCGAACCGAAGTGCGCAGTGAAAAAGGCACTTGAATTAGGAGAAATTCCTGCTTATCGTTACGACCATTATGTAAGCTTTATGGAAGAAATAAAAGAAAGAAAGATGAGGTATTAATCATGGTAAAAATTGCTCCTTCGATTTTATCAGCGAATTTTGCTAAACTTGGCGAAGAAATCCGCGATGTTGAACAAGGCGGGGCTGATTATATTCATGTCGATGTCATGGATGGGCATTTTGTGCCGAATATTACGATTGGGCCGTTGATTGTCGAAGCGATTCGTCCGATTACGAAATTGCCATTGGATGTTCATTTAATGATCGAACATCCGGATCGCTATATTCCAACATTTGCAAAAGCAGGCGCTGATTATTTATCCGTCCATGTGGAAGCATGCCCTCACTTGCATCGGACTGTTCATTTAATAAAAGAATGCGGTGTCAAGGCAGGTGTCGTCTTAAATCCGCATACGCCTGTTGCGATGATTGAGCATATCATTGATGATGTTGATTTAGTGTTACTAATGACTGTCAATCCTGGATTTGGAGGGCAGAAATTTATTCATTCTGTGTTACCGAAAATTAAACGGGTCGCGCAACTAGCAAAAGAGCGAAATTTAGAAATTGAAATTGAAGTAGACGGAGGCGTGAACGCAGAAACGGCTCGTCTTTGTATCGAAGCAGGTACCAACGTACTCGTTGCTGGCTCGGCTATTTATAATGAAAGAGACCGAGCTGCAGCGATTCGCGCCATTCGTGGTGAAAAATAAACGGAAGGTGAGATCCTTCCGTTTTTTCTCAAATGCGATAAAAAGGGAGAGAAAAGCAAATGTTCATTCACATTGTTGGGGGCGGTCCTAACGAATTTCTTCCTCCGTTCCATCATTATGATGGAGAGAATGTAAAATGGATCGGAGTGGATCGAGGCGTTATTTCGTTATTGCAAGCGGGCATTCGCCCCGTAAAAGCATTTGGCGATTTTGATTCAATGAGTTCAAAAGAGCTTGAATGGGTACAAACATTTTTAGATGATATGGAAATATGGCCGTCCGAAAAAGACCAAACAGATATGGAGATTGCTCTTGATTGGGCCGTTCAGCAAAATGTAGCAAAAATTCGTATGTTTGGGGCAACAGGCGGTCGCCTTGATCATTTGTTGGGCAATGTTCAACTTTTGGTTAAATATATGGAGAAAGAAATTGAAATCATTGATAGACAAAATATAATTACCGTTCATACGCCAGGTACTTATACCGTTTCGGATGACCAAACCTATCCTTATGTGTCATTTATCCCGATTTCAGCTGAAGTGAAAGGAGTTACATTAAGAGGCTTTAAATATCCATTAACAAATTGTCATATTCAGCTCGGTTCAACACTATGTATTAGTAATGAACTCATCCAATCTTCTGGTACTTTTTCATTTTCTGAAGGCATATTAATGATGGTAAGAAGCAAAGATTTAGGCGAGGGCTTCTAGGTACTATTTTTGGCGGAAAGAATATACTTATTAAGGAAATAGGTAAAGCTCGTCACGATAGCTGGGGAGGGATCGGAATGAAATTTTATACGATTAAGTTGCCAAAGTTTCTTGGTGGAATTGTGCGCGCTATGTTAAACTCCTTTAAAAAAGGATGAGAAAAAGCACCAATTTCTTGGTGCTTTTTTTATTAGACGCGTTCTACTTTACCAGATTTAAGCGCACGAGCAGAAACCCATACACGTTTTGGTTTTCCATCTACTAAAATGCGCACTTTTTGAAGATTTGCTTTCCATGTACGTTTGCTAGCGTTCATTGCGTGTGAACGTGAGTTACCGAAAGATTTTTTCTTTCCAGTTACAAAGCATTTCGCCATTTTTTTCCCTCCTTACTTACCAAACAAATTGCGATCATCGACTGCGCGTGCTAAAAACACTACTATAATTTATCATACAAAATGACAGATTGCAATAGCTCAATCAAAACCTTTCAAGAAAGTCTCCTTGACATACATTTTGATTTTAGGCTAAATAATACTAGTGGGTGATGGTGGGACTTTTAAAAAGATAGCTGTTATAGTAAAATGGCTGTAGTTATGCGAACAATTCCAAAGGGGGAGCCAACATGTCCATTGAATTACAAACAAAGTATGGACGAATTGAAATTTCGAATGATGTTATTGCGACGATTGCAGGCGGTGCTGCTGTCGATTGTTATGGAATTGTTGGAATGGCATCAAAAAATCAAATTAAGGACGGAATCTCAGAAATTTTACGGAGAGAAAACTTTTCAAAAGGAGTAATTGTACGGGAAGAAAACGGAGAAGTGCATATCGATATGTACATTGTCGTTAGCTACGGTACTAAAATTTCCGAAGTCGCTCATAACGTACAAACAAAAGTGAAGTATACGCTAGATCAAATATTAGGGCTTGCTGTGCAATCGATTAACATCTATGTTCAAGGGGTTCGCGTCACGAACCCATAGTATAGTAAGGAGGAATTAGTCGGTGACAATTAGGACGTTAGACGGAAGACGTTTTGCAGAAATGGTATTGAAGGGGGCACAACATTTATCAAACAATGCGAAAGCGGTAGACGCGCTGAACGTCTTTCCGGTCCCGGATGGAGATACAGGAACGAATATGAATTTATCGATGACTTCTGGCGCAAAAGAAGTGAAAAATCATAGTTCCGATCATATTGGAAAAGTTGCTAGTGCTCTGGCAAAAGGATTGCTTATGGGCGCGCGCGGAAACTCTGGTGTCATTTTATCGCAATTATTCCGCGGCTTTGCAAAAGCGGTTGAAACAAAAAAAGAAATTAATAGCGTCGAGTTTGCCGCGGCGTTGGAAGCTGGTGTTGCTACTGCGTATAAAGCAGTAATGAAGCCGGTGGAAGGAACGATTTTAACGGTAGCGAAAGATGCGGCCAAACGTGCGGTTGCTGTTGCGAAAAAACAACCAGATATTGTTGCTGTAATGGAAGAAGTCGTGAAAGAAGCGAAAGCATCGTTAAAGCGCACTCCTGAGTTACTTCCTGTTTTAAAAGAAGTCGGTGTCGTCGATAGCGGTGGGCAAGGGCTTGTTTATGTTTACGAGGGATTTTTAGCGGAATTAAAAGGTGAAACGGTAGCGGATCTTAAAGCGGCGACTGTTTCCATGCAAGAACTTGTGAGTGCCGAACACCATAAAAGTGCTCAAAGCCATATGTATACGGAAGACATCGAATTTGGATATTGCACAGAGTTTATGGTTCGCTTTGAAGAAGATAAGTTAAAGCAATACCCATTTTCTGAAGAAACGTTTCGTCAAGATTTAAGCCGATTTGGTGACTCATTATTGGTAATTGCGGACGACGAACTCGTCAAAGTCCATATTCACTCCGAACAACCAGGAGAAGTGTTAACGTACGGACAGCGCTATGGGAGCTTATTAAATATTAAAATTGAGAATATGCGCCAACAACATGCGAACATCGTGAACGAAGCTCCACAAGTAACGCCAAAAGCACAAACCGTAAAACAAAAGGAGAAGTATGGCATCGTTACGATCGCTATGGGAGACGGAATTGCGAATTTATTGAAGAGCATCGGTGCACATGCCGTCATTGAGGGCGGTCAAACAATGAATCCAAGCACAGAAGATATCGTAAAAGCGATTGAAAGTGTCAATGCGGAAACCGTTTTTGTTTTGCCGAATAATAAAAATATTATTATGGCCGCGCAACAGGCAGCTTCTGTTGTGGATAATCAAGTGATTGTGGTTCCATCGAAAACCGTTCCTCAAGGAATGTCCGCCATTTTAGCGTTTAATCCATCCCTTTCTGCCGAACAAAATGAGAAGGCGATGACGATGGCCTTATCCCAAGTAAAAACGGGACAAGTTACGTTTGCTGTGCGCGATACAACAATTGATGGAGTGACAATTGCCAAAGATGATTACATGGGGATTGCCGATGGAAAAATTGTTGTGTCAGAAAAAGATAAGCTTGCTGTCACGAAAAAATTAGTAGATGAACTGCTTGATGAGGAAGCGGAAATTGTAACCATCCTATACGGTGAAGAGGCAACGGAAGAAGAAGTGGAAACCGTCGTGGCCTATATAGAGGATGCGTACCCAGATGTTGAAGTTGAAGTACACGACGGGGGGCAGCCATTATATCCATTTATCTTTTCTGTCGAATAATATGTTAGAATAACAGAAGGGGAAAACCCCCTTCTATTTTATTGGGGACTAAAGGGAGAGAAACAACATGAAGTATAAAAGCGTGTTTGATATTATTGGACCGATTATGATAGGGCCTTCTAGTTCACATACAGCTGGAGCAGCGCGAATCGGGAGAGTAGCGCGTAGCTTGTTTGGTAGAAAGCCAAAGTGGGCGCATATTTCTTTTTACGGCTCTTTTGCTCAAACATATAAAGGTCATGGAACAGATGTCGCGATTGTCGGCGGTTTATTGGATTTTGATACATTCGACGAACGCATTAAATCATCCCTAGAAATCGCCAAACAGGAAGGAATCGAGATCGTTTTTTACGAAGAAGACGCGGTTCCGAATCATCCGAATACAGCGAGAGTTCGTATCGGTGATGAGAATGGGGAACTAGAGCTCGTTGGCATCTCTATTGGAGGCGGGAAAATTGAAATTACAGAACTAAACGGTTTTGAACTCAAACTATCCGGTCATCATCCGGCGCTTCTCGTTGTGCATAATGACCGCTACGGAACTATCGCTTCAGTGGCCAATGTATTAGCGAAGTATGCAATTAATATCGGGCATATGGAAGTGTCGCGAAAAGAAAAAGGGAAGGAAGCGTTAATGACGATCGAAGTCGATCAGCCGATCGATCCGTCTATTATTGAGGAATTAACGCAACTTCCTCACATTATTCAAGTAACGAAAATTGTTGATTAACAACACGAAAGCGTTTACAGACACAAAAGGGTGGTATCTAAGATGTTTCGGAATGTTGCGGAATTAGTACAGCTGGCCGAAAGTCAGCAAATCAAAATTGCTGAAGTCATGATTCGACAAGAAATCGAAGTAACAGGAAGAAGTCGAGAAGAGATTTTTGCGCAAATGGATAAAAATTTGCAAGTGATGGAACAAGCGGTGGCGAAAGGATTAGCGGGCGTTTCTTCTCATTCGGGATTAACGGGTGGCGATGCTGTTTTATTGCAAACATATATTCAACAAGGTCGTTTTTTATCTGGAGAAACGATTTTAGACGCCGTTAGTAAGGCGGTAGCGACAAATGAAGTAAATGCGGCGATGGGAATCATTTGCGCAACGCCAACAGCTGGTTCTGCTGGGGTTGTACCGGGAACGTTATTTGCCGTAAAAGAAAAACTACATCCGACTCGTGAGCAAATGATCGAATTTTTATTTACAGCAGGAGCGTTTGGATTTGTCGTTGCTAACAATGCATCAATTTCCGGAGCGGCAGGTGGCTGTCAAGCGGAAGTAGGTTCTGCAACAGGGATGGCGGCAGCAGCTCTTGTCGAAATGGCGGGAGGTACACCGAGTCAAGCAGCCGAAGCGATGGCCATTGCCTTAAAAAATATGTTAGGATTAGTATGTGATCCTGTAGCGGGGGTAGTGGAAGTGCCATGTGTGAAACGAAACGCGATGGGAGCAGCGAATGCGATGGTTGCTGCCGATATGGCGCTTGCTGGTATTAAAAGTCGCATCCCTTGCGATGAGGTGATTGAGGCGATGTATCGTATTGGCGAGACGATGCCGACCGCTTTAAAAGAAACTGCACAAGGGGGGTTAGCTGCAACGCCGACAGGACGCGCATTAGCGGCGAAAATTTTCGGCGTTTCGACTAATAACCGTGAATAACGTATTGCAACAGCCAGTAATACAAATAAAAGGAATTGGGGAAGAAACGAACGAAGCGTTACAGGAAATGGGAATTAAAACAGTGGAGGATTTGCTCACGTATTTTCCGTTTCGTTACGAAGATTATGAGTTGCGCGATTTAGCGGATGTAAAACACGATGAAAAAGTGACCGTTGAGGGGAAGGTTCATAGTGAGCCTTCTCTTACGTACTATACTCGCAAAAAATCACGCTTGACGTTTCGCTTACTTGTTGGTCGTTATTTAATTACTGTTGTTTGTTTCAACCGTCCTTATTTAAAAGGAAAATTATCCATCAACGAAACGGTGACGGTTACTGGAAAATGGGATCAACACCGACAAACGATTACAGTCAGTGAGCTGAAAATCGGTACGTTAACGGAAAAACGCGAACTGGAGCCGGTATATTCTACACGAGGAGCGTTGACGGTGAAAGGGATGCGGCGCTTTATCAAATTAGCGCTTCAACAATATGGTGAGGCGATTAACGACCCGCTTCCAGAAGCGATGCGAAAAACGTATCGGTTAATGTCCAAAAAAGACGCGATATATGCCATTCATTTTCCACGCTCTCATGAGGAATTAAAGCAAGCGCGACGTCGGCTTGTATATGAAGAATTTTTATTATTCCAATTAAAAATTCACGCTTTGCGCAAAGTACAACGCGAACATTCGGCAGGAATTGCTCATACCTTTTCGATGGAGCGATTACATGATTTTATTCAACAATTACCATTCCCATTGACGGGGGCACAAAAACGAGTGGTCCAAGAGATTATCAAAGACATGCAGTCCCCTTATCGAATGAACCGACTTCTTCAAGGAGATGTTGGTTCAGGAAAAACGGTTGTCGCTGCGATCGCTTTATATGCCACTGTATTGTCTGGGTATCAAGGCGCGCTCATGGTGCCAACCGAAATTTTAGCGGAACAGCATGCGGAGTCGCTCCAAACTCTATTAGCACCAACAAATATATCAATCGAACTGCTTACAAGCTCTGTCAAAGGAAAAAGGAGAAAAGAATTGTTGGAAAAACTTGCTTCCGGTGACATCGATATCATCATCGGGACGCATGCCCTCATTCAAGACGAAGTCAACTTTCGCCAACTTGGTTTAGTGATTACGGATGAACAGCATCGTTTTGGTGTGGAGCAACGCCGCATTTTACGTGAAAAAGGGGAATCGCCAGACGTATTATTTATGACGGCAACCCCAATCCCGCGAACGTTGGCCATTACCGCATTCGGTGAAATGGATGTTTCCATCATTGACGAAATGCCAGCAGGGCGAAAGAAAATCGAAACGTATTGGGTCAAACATAATATGCTCGAACGTGTTCTTGATTTTATCGAAAAAGAGGTTCAAAAAGGAAGACAAGCGTACGTCATTTGTCCGCTCATTGAAGAATCGGAGAAATTAGACGTACAAAACGCCATTGATGTTCACTGCATGCTCACCCATTATTATCGTGGAAAGTATCGAATCGGTCTTATGCACGGCCGGCTTTCCTCAGAGGAAAAAGATGAAGTGATGAAAGCATTCAGCCAAAATGAAGTGCAAATTTTAGTATCAACAACGGTCGTCGAAGTCGGTGTGAACGTACCAAATGCAACGGTGATGGTCATTTATGATGCTGAACGGTTTGGATTGGCCCAACTTCACCAGTTAAGAGGACGTGTGGGTCGCGGCAGTGAACAATCGTATTGTATCCTTTTAGCTGACCCAAAATCAGAAACGGGAAAAGAACGAATGCGCATTATGACGGAAACAAATGACGGTTTTGTATTATCGGAAAAAGATTTGCAACTGCGAGGTCCTGGCGATTTCTTCGGCACGAAACAAAGCGGAATGCCGGAATTTAAGTTGGGAGATTTAGTGCATGACTATCGAATTCTTGAAGTTGCGCGTAACGATGCTGCGAAATTGATTGATTCAAATGCGTTTTGGTATGATAAGGCATATGAGCCGATGCGTCTCTATTTACACGAATCCGGTGTGTTAAATGGAGAAAAGCTCGATTAACAAAAACAGATTGCAAACGTTTTTTAGTCTTGCAATCTGTTTTTTTTGATTATATACTACTATTAGTACCTAGTCATAAAAACGGATGGTGTATTCATCGTGCGAAGAACGAAACGTGAACGGCAAAGAATGTTGAAAGCAACGATTGAAGAAAACCCATTTATTACTGATGAAGAGTTGGCTGAAAAATTTTCAGTCAGCATTCAAACGATTCGTTTAGACCGCTTAGAGTTGTCGATTCCAGAGCTGCGTGAGCGAATTAAAAGCGTGGCCGAAAAATCATTTGCGGATAAAGTTAAATCGTTGCCAATTGAAGAAGTGATTGGTGAGATTATTGATATTGAGCTAGATCATAGTGCGATTTCGATTTTTGATGTAAAAAAAGAACATGTGTTTAAGCGAAATAAAATTGCGCGCGGACATCATTTATTTGCGCAAGCGAACTCGTTAGCGGTGGCCGTCATTAACGATGAGCTTGCGTTGACGGCGAAAGCAAACATTCGCTTTACACGGCAAGTAAAGGAAAACGAACGAGTGGTTGCCAAAGCGAAAGTGAAAGGTGTCAATGAAAACGGAAGAACGATAGTCGAAGTCAATAGCTATGTTGGACAAGAACTCGTTTTTTCAGGAGAATTTGAAATGTATCGATCAAACATCGCAAAAAAGGATGGAGTAAAAGATGAGAATAGCAATTGATGCCATGGGTGGTGACCATGCTCCGAAAGAAATTGTTCTCGGAGCAATGAAAGCGATTCAGCACTTTCAAGATGTAGAAATTACGTTGCTAGGAGATGAACAACAAATTCGTTCGTATCTCACTTCTGACGAACGGATAACGATTGTTCATACGGAGGAAGTGATTGAAGCCACAGACGAGCCAGTACGTGCTGTAAGAAGAAAAAAACAGTCGTCGATGGTATTAATGGCACAAGAAGTGAAACAAGGTCGCGCTGACGCTTGTATATCGGCAGGAAACACCGGTGCGTTAATGGCGGCAGGACTGTTTATTGTCGGACGAATCGAAGGAATCGATCGCCCTGCATTAGCTCCGACATTACCAACGATTGGTGGAGAAGGATTTGTGTTTTTAGATGTTGGAGCCAATGTCGATGCTCGTCCGGAACATTTATTGCAATATGCACTAATGGGAATGACGTACGCCGAAAAAGTAAGAGGGATTGCCAATCCTCGCATCGGTCTACTAAATGTCGGCACCGAAGACCAAAAAGGAAATGATTTAACAAAACGAGCTTTTCAGCTTATTCAAGAGGCAAATGTGAATTTTATCGGTAATGTAGAAGCACGCGATTTACTGCAAGGCGTCGCTGATGTTGTCGTTGCCGACGGCTTTACCGGAAATGTTGCCCTTAAAACGATTGAAGGGACAGCGATTTCTGTATTTTCGATGTTAAAAACGGTGCTGACAAGCAACTTCTCTAGCAAACTTGCTGCTGCTATTTTAAAACCAAAATTACTTGAGATAAAAAATAAACTGGATTATTCCGAGTACGGTGGCGCTGCCTTGTTTGGATTAAACGCACCAGTTATCAAAGCGCACGGTTCTTCGGATGCGAACGCGATATTCCATGCGGTTCGTCAAGCGCGTGAAATGGTCATGAACGATATCGTTGGAACGATCAAGAAGGAAATTGAAAAAACTCATTCATAAGGAAGGGAAAATGATGGGAAAAATAGCATTCATTTTTCCTGGCCAAGGTTCGCAAACGGTTGGCATGGGAAAAGAATTAGCGGAAAAGGATGAAAAGGTAGCTGCGATTTTCAAAGCAGCAGATGAGCGGCTCGGTTTTTCACTTTCATCCATTATTTTTGAAGGACCACAACAGACGCTCACATTAACGTACAATGCGCAACCGGCTTTACTAACAACGAGTATCGCTTTGCTTGAAAAAGTGAAGGAAGCTGGTCTTGTCGCGGATTACGTTGCTGGTCATAGTTTAGGAGAATATACCGCGCTTGTTGCAGCAGGAGCGATTTCGTTTACCGATGCCGTTTATGCGGTTCGAAAACGCGGGGAATTTATGGAAGAAGCGGTGCCAGCGGGAGAAGGAACAATGGCAGCTGTCCTTGGAATGGAAGCAGATGCGCTCGAAGCTGTGACGGAACAAGTTTCTAGCGAAGGTACACCTGTGCAGTTAGCCAATTTAAACTGCCCGGGACAAATCGTCATTTCTGGCTCAAAAGAAGGGGTCGAAAAAGCTTCGCAATTAGCGAAAGAAAAAGGGGCGAAGCGCGTCATCCCGCTTGAAGTAAGCGGTCCATTTCATTCCTCGCTCATGAAACCTGCCGCTGGAAAATTAGAGGATGTGTTAAGCACGATTACGATTACGGATGCTACGATTCCGGTTATCGCCAATGTAACAGCAGAACCAATGGTAGAAAAAGAAGTTATTCAACAATTATTAATCGAACAACTTTACTCTCCGGTTCGCTGGGAGCAATCGGTGAATAAAATGGTTGAGCTTGGCGTCGACACATTTGTTGAAATCGGTCCAGGCAAAGTATTATCTGGGCTTGTGAAAAAAATTAACCGCAATGTTCAGGTGTATGCAGTCAACGATTTAGCCTCTTTAGAAGCGACCATTGCGGCATTGAAAGGGGAATAAACATGTTACAGGGAAAAGTAGCGCTTGTCACGGGAGCATCCCGCGGAATTGGTCGCGCCATTGCTTTAGAGTTAGCACGCCACGGAGCAAAGGTCGTGGTAAATTACGCGGGTAATGAGGCAAAAGCGAACGAAGTCGTCAACGAAATCATCAACATGGGTGGCGAAGCATTTGCCATTCAAGCGGATGTATCCAAAGCGGAAGCGGTCGAGCAAATGGTCAAAGAAGCGCTTGAACGCTTTGGCCGCCTTGATATTTTAGTGAACAATGCCGGTGTGACGCGCGACAATTTACTCATGCGCATGAAGGAAGAAGAATGGGATGAAGTGATCAACATCAACTTAAAAGGGGTATTTAATTGCACGAAAGCAGTGACACGTCCGATGATGAAACAGCGGTACGGGCGTATTGTCAATATCGCTTCGATCGTTGGGGTGATGGGAAATCCAGGACAAGCGAACTACGTTGCAGCAAAAGCAGGCGTGATTGGCTTAACGAAAACAGCGGCAAGAGAATTAGCAAGCCGCAACATTACCGTCAATGCGATTGCTCCTGGATTTATTACAACCGATATGACCGACCGTCTTAGTGAAGACATTCGCGCGGAAATGTTAAAACAAATTCCGCTTGCTCGTTTCGGTGAACCGGAAGATATCGCAAAAGTGGTCGTTTTCTTAGTGTCTGATGCAGCTAACTACATAACAGGGCAAACGATTCATGTCGACGGCGGAATGGTCATGTAACGATACTCATTCAATTTTTTGAGAGGGTGCCTAGTATTTTGTCACGAAATTTACTATAATCATGAGAGGAGGTGAATACGATGGCAGACGTATTAGAGCGTGTAACGAAAATCATCGTTGACCGTTTAGGAGTAGAAGAATCTCAAGTTACACTTGAAGCTTCTTTCAAAGATGATTTAGGAGCTGACTCATTAGACGTAGTGGAACTCGTAATGGAATTAGAAGACGAGTTTAATATGGAAATTTCCGATGAAGAGGCAGAAAAAATTGTCACAGTAGGAGATGCTGTGAACTACATAAAAAGCCGTATGTAATGATATAGATAGAAAAGTCCCGTTGTTCAGACGGGGCTTTCTATGCTTTTTTATCGGTGTAATGTAAAACGGAACGGATATAATGAATGATAGTGGTAAAGACGAATCGCTTTCTTTTTATAGCGGTCGTTTTTTATACTAATGGAAGCAAAATTGATGCCGAATACATTGATGGAACGAAGTCGGAGGTCCCTTACTTATGTCGAGACAGAAAGACAAAGAACAGCGAATGAGTGAAAAAAAACGATTAAAGTTTAAGCAATTACAAGAAAAAATCGGCATATTTTTTACGAACGAAAAGCTCCTCATTCAAGCATTCACCCATTCATCGTATGTGAATGAGCATCGCAAACGACCGCATGAAGATAATGAACGGCTCGAATTTTTAGGGGACGCCGTGTTAGAATTAACGATTTCCCAATATCTTTTTAAAAAATTCCCACATATGAGCGAAGGCGAATTAACAAAGTTGCGTGCGGCGATCGTATGTGAGCCGTCCCTTGTGAAATTTGCCAACGCGCTTTCATTTGGTCAACTCGTTTTGCTAGGAAAAGGGGAAGAAATGACGGGCGGGCGCGAACGACCAGCTCTTTTAGCGGACGTGTTTGAAGCGTTTATTGGGGCTCTTTATTTAGATCAAGGAATGGATGCGGTCATTCGATTTTTGGAACAAACGATTTTTCCAAAAATTAATGAAGGTGCTTTTTCTCATGTGATGGATTATAAAAGCCAATTGCAGGAGCTTGTCCAACGTGATGGCAGCGGTGTCATCGAATATAAAATTTTGCAAGAAAAAGGACCTGCACATAATAAAGAATTTGTTTCCCGTGTTTCCTTAAACGGTGAAGAGCTGGGAATTGGTGTTGGTAAGTCGAAAAAAGAGGCGGAGCAAAAAGCTGCGCAAATGGCATTGCAAAAGTTAAAAGCGCTGACGAATGAATAAAACAAATCCCCCCTTTTCAAAAGGGGGGATTTGTTTCCGAAAAAACGATGAATTGTGTTAAAATAATGGAGATTTTATATGAGATAGTGAGGCGGAGTAAGGATGTTCCTCAAACGGTTAGATATTATCGGATTTAAGTCTTTTGCCGATCGCGTGTCGATCGAATTTGTCCCTGGAGTGACAGCCGTTGTCGGTCCAAATGGAAGTGGCAAAAGTAATATTACGGACGCGATTCGTTGGGTATTGGGAGAACAATCAGCGAAATCACTTCGTGGGACAAAAATGGAAGACATTATTTTTGCGGGGAGCGATTCACGTAAACCATTAAATATTGCGGAAGTGACGTTAACGCTTGATAATGAAGATCAATTTTTACCACTTGACTATCAAGAAGTAAGCATTACAAGACGCGTCTATCGTTCGGGTGAAAGTGAATTTTTTATTAATAAACAACCTTGTCGCTTAAAAGATATTGTTGATTTATTTATGGACTCAGGTTTAGGAAAAGAAGCGTTTTCCATTATTGGACAAGGGCGTGTCGAGGAAATTTTAAGCAGTAAACCGGAAGAGAGACGCACCATTTTTGAAGAGGCTGCTGGAGTATTAAAATATAAAATTCGCAAGAAAAAAGCGGAGCATAAATTAGTTGAGACCCAAGAAAATTTACATCGTGTGAACGATATTTTACATGAATTAGAGAACCAACTAGAGCCGCTAAAAATTCAAGCTTCTATTGCAAAAGACTACTTAGAAAAGCGCGATGAGCTAGAAAAGTTTGAAGTGGCGCTCACTGCCTATGAAATTGAAGAACTGCACAAGCAATGGACGGCCTTACATGAACAATTTACCCAACATCAAAATCAAGAAATGGAATTATCGACGACATTGCAAAAAGAAGAAGCGCATATTGAACAGCTTCGCGATCAAATCACGGCTCTAGATGAGTCAATTGATGGACTGCAACAAGTGTTGCTCGTTGTTAGTGAAGAATTAGAAAAACTCGAAGGTCGAAAAGAAGTATTAAAAGAGCGAAAGAAAAACGCAGCACAATATAAAAAGCAACTCGAGGAAACGATTATCTCTCTTTCGGAGAAAAAAGAGCGATTGTTATCGACGTTTCAACAAGAAAACAAGCAGCTTGCTCATTTACGCAAGGAAATCGCTTCGATTCAAGCAGAACTAAAAGAAAAGCAAGCCTCCCTTTCTTCCTATGATGTGAACGTGGAGGAAAAAATTGAACAATTAAAAAGCGATTATATCGAGCTTGTCCATGAACAAGCATCGTTAAAAAACGAGCGCTCCCATTTGCATACATTATTAGAAAAATTGCAGACTAAGCAAATCACGCTCGCCGAAGCGAATCAAAAATATTTAGACGAGCGAAAGCGCATAAAAGAGCAATACGCAACACTAGAAGATAAACGTAAGCAAATCGAACGTACGCTACATGATCACGAAACGCTGTTACAGGAGAAAATCGCTCAGTTAACCGGCATGAAACAGGATCTTGAAAAGAAAGAAGCGATGCTTTATCAGGCGTATCAATATTTGCAGCAAACGAAATCGCGAAAAGAAATGCTCGAGGAAATGCAACAAGATTATGCTGGATTTTTCCAAGGAGTAAAGGAAATCTTAAAAGCGCGTGAGCAGTTTCCGGGCATTCATGGGGCAGTCGTCGAATTAATTCAAGTGCCGAGCGAATATGAGACAGCATTAGAAATTGCGCTTGGCGGCGCGATGCAACACATTGTTGTCACAAACGAAGAGGTCGCTCGCGCGGCGATTCACTATTTAAAAAAGCATGCGTATGGACGAGCAACGTTTTTACCAATGAACGTCATTCAACCAAAGGCGATCACAGCGGAACAACTTTCACTTATTCAAAATCACCCGGCGTTTGTCGGTGTCGCAAGCGAGCTGATTACGTACGATCCAATGTATCGCGCAGTCATTTCGAATTTGCTCGGCAACGTCATTGTGACAACCGATTTAAAAGGAGCAAACGAACTTGCTCGACTGTTACATTATCGTTACCGTCTTGTTACGCTTGACGGAGATGTCGTAAACCCTGGTGGTGCGATGACAGGTGGAGGAGTAGCAAAAAAAGCAAATTCACTTTTAAGCCGAAATCGCGAATTAGAAGCGATGGTGGCCAAGTTGCATGAGATGGAAGAAAAGACAAAGCAGCTCGAGCGATATGTCCAAACGAAAAAGAAAGAAGCGCAACGCGAAGAGGAAGCCATTTTTGAACTTCGTCAGCAAACGGAACAATGGCGCTTGACTCTTCAAGAAGTAAAAAGCGAATTAAGAGAAGTTGAGTTGCAAGAAAAAAATATGAACGAGCGTCTAGCGCTTTATGACCATGAAAAAGCACATGATGAACAAGAGGCGAAAGAAATAACAGAAAAGATAACGGTCATTGAACAACAATTGCGTGACCTTGAGAGAAAATTGACAGAAATTGATGAACATATTCAAATATTAACTGTTCAAAAACAAGATGAACAAAACTCTAAGGAAGCATTGCAAGCAGCAATTACCGAACAAAAAATCGCTCTTGCTGAAAAACAACAGCTGTTAAAAAACGTGCAAGAGAAAGTGGAACGACTTGAGCTTGAACAGTTGGAAACAGAAAAACAGCTACAAACAGCAAAAGAAGACTTATCCGCTCTTATTGCTGAAATGGATTCAAATGATTCCGGCGAGGAGCAGTTAGAGCAACTGCGGCAGAAAAAAATGCAGGACAAAAACGAAACAATTGAATTGATTGCTAGCCGTCGCGAGCAACGTTTACAATATCAGGAGAAGCTCGAAAACTTCGAACGTGAATTGAAGGAGAAAAAAAGGCAATATAAACAATTAGTCGACATCGTCAAAGATGAGGAAGTGAAGCTTAACCGTCTTGATGTCGAGCTTGAAAACTTGCTTTCCCGTCTTCGTGAAGAGTATATGTTAACGTTTGAAGCGGCAAAAGAGAAATATCCGCTTGACATTGACGTGAACGAAGCACGGAAAAAAGTGAAACTTATTAAACGTGCGATTGAAGAATTAGGAACCGTTAATTTAGGGGCGATTGATGAATACGAGCGCGTATCGGAACGTTACCAATTCTTAACGGAACAGAAAAGCGATTTACAGCAAGCAAAAGATACGTTATATCAAGTCATCGATGAGATGGATCAAGAAATGAAGAAACGCTTTTTGACTACTTTCCAACAAATTCGTTCGCATTTTGGCGAAGTGTTTAAGCAGTTGTTTGGCGGAGGGCGTGCTGATTTGCAGTTAACCGATCCAAACGACTTACTCAATACAGGTATTGATATTGTTGCACAGCCGCCGGGCAAAAAATTGCAAAACTTAAGCTTGCTTTCCGGTGGAGAGCGCGCGTTGACAGCGATTGCGCTACTGTTTTCGATTTTAAAGGTGCGACCTGTGCCATTTTGCGTTCTGGATGAAGTTGAGGCTGCGTTGGATGAGGCAAACGTTCATCGCTATGCCCAATATTTAAAACAGTTTAGCAACCAAACGCAATTCATTGTCATTACCCACCGAAAAGGGACAATGGAAGAAGCGGACGTGCTTTACGGTGTAACGATGCAAGAATCGGGTGTTTCTAAGCTTGTTTCGGTGCGCTTGGAAGAATCAAAGCAACTCGTAAAATCGTGAAGAAAGGACGGCAGTTGACATGAGTTTTTTTAAGAAGTTGAAAGAAAAAATCACAAAACAAGCGGATTCCGTAACGGAAAAGTTTAAGCAAGGTCTTTCAAAAACGCGCGATTCATTTGCGGGACGAGTCAATGATTTAATTGCCCGCTATCGAAAAGTGGATGAGGAGTTTTTTGAAGAGCTGGAAGAAATTTTAATTGCCGCTGATGTCGGTGTGACGACGGTGATGGAACTTATTGACGAACTAAAAATGGAAGTGAAGCGCCGCAATATTCAAGATACGAAAGAAATGCAAGCGGTGATTTCCGAAAAATTAGTTGATATTTACCGCAGCGGTGATGATAAGCTGGCAACATTAAATATACAAGAAGATGGATTGACCGTGATTTTGTTTGTCGGCGTCAATGGGGTCGGCAAAACGACGACAATTGGAAAGCTAGCCCATAAACTAAAATCGGAAGGAAAAACGGTGATGCTCGCTGCGGGAGATACGTTCCGCGCTGGGGCGATTGAACAGCTAGAAGTATGGGGGGAGCGCGTCGGGGTTGAAGTGATTAAACAATCGGCCGGCTCTGACCCAGCAGCGGTCATGTATGACGCGATTCAAGCGGCAAAAGCACGCAATGTAGACGTATTACTATGCGATACGGCTGGTCGCTTGCAAAATAAAGTGAACTTAATGAAAGAATTAGAAAAAGTCAAGCGTGTCATCGAGCGAGAAATCCCTGGTGCGCCGCACGAAGTGCTGCTTGTCCTAGATGCGACGACAGGTCAAAACGCGATGAGCCAGGCGAAAATATTTAAAGAAGCAACGAATGTAACCGGTATCGTACTAACGAAGCTCGATGGAACCGCAAAAGGCGGTATCGTTCTTGCGATTCGCAACGAGCTAGACATTCCAGTGAAATTGGTTGGTCTTGGTGAAAAAATGGACGACTTGCAAGAATTTGACCCTGAACAATATGTATACGGGTTATTTGCTGATTTATTAGAAGAACCGCAACAATAAAGACGCAAATCGGATAGACAAACTCTATCCGATTTTTTGTAAAGAAAAAAACTTGACACAATGATAAAAAAACGGTACACTAGTCACTTGTAAAGGTATTTTACTTAACAAGCAAGGGGGGAGTTTCATGCTTGAAAAAACAACGAGAATGAACTATTTATACGATTTTTATCACTCGTTGTTAACACCAAAGCAGCGAAGCTATATGTCGCTCTATTATTTAGACGATTACTCCCTCGGTGAAATTGCAGAAGAATACGAAGTAAGCCGTCAAGCCGTTTATGACAATATTAAACGAACGGAAGCAATGCTAGAGGAATACGAAGAAAAGCTGTTATTGTTTCAAAAATTTCAAGAGAGACAGCGATTCATTAAACGTTTAAAAGAGCTAGCCTTGCAAAAATATGCGGATGATCAAGAGTTATTACAAACGATTGAGGCGTTAGAGAAATTAGAGTAGGAGGCGGTAATGAATGGCGTTTGAAGGATTAGCCGACCGTCTGCAAAGCGTTATGAACAAAATTCGCGGCAAAGGAAAAGTGACAGAAGCCGATGTTAAAGAAATGATGCGGGAAGTTCGTCTCGCGCTATTGGAGGCGGATGTCAACTTTAAAGTCGTCAAAGACTTCGTCAAGCGTGTGAGCGAACGTGCTGTCGGTCAAGAAGTGCTAAAAAGCTTAACGCCTGGTCAGCAAGTTATTAAAGTTGTGAAAGAAGAGTTAACGGCGCTCATGGGCGGGGAACAAAGTAAAATTGCGGTAGCAACCCGGCCACCAACGGTTATTATGATGGTCGGTTTGCAAGGGGCCGGAAAAACGACGACAACGGGAAAACTTGCGAATCTTTTACGCAAAAAATACAATCGAAAGCCTCTTTTAGTCGCAGCCGATATTTACCGTCCGGCCGCTATTAAGCAGTTAGAAACATTAGGAAAACAATTGAATATGCCTGTATTTTCATTAGGCGATCAAGTAAGTCCTGTGGAAATTGCCAAACAAGCGATTGAAAAGGCAAAGGAAGATCACCATGACTATGTCCTCATCGACACAGCGGGGCGGCTTCATATTGATGAAGCATTAATGGATGAGCTCAAACAAATTAAAGAAGTAACGAAGCCGGATGAGATTTTCCTTGTCGTCGATGCGATGACCGGACAAGACGCGGTCAATGTCGCCCAAAGCTTTAATGAACAGCTTGGTTTAACCGGGGTTATTTTAACAAAGCTAGATGGCGATACGCGTGGCGGTGCTGCTTTATCGATTAAAGCAGTCACCAATACACCGATTAAATTTGTCGGTATGGGCGAAAAATTAGACGCGCTTGAACCGTTCCATCCAGAGCGTATGGCCTCACGCATTTTAGGCATGGGCGACGTCTTAACGCTTATTGAAAAAGCACAGGCAGCCGTTGACGAAGAGAAAGCGAAAGAACTCGAGCAAAAGATGCGCACGATGTCGTTCACCTTTGACGATTTCCTTGAGCAACTTGGTCAAGTAAGAAAAATGGGACCTCTTGATGAACTTATTAAGATGTTGCCGGGAGCCAATAAAATAAAAGGCTTAAACAACATTCAAATCGACGAAAAACAAATTAGCCATGTCGAGGCGATTATTCGCTCGATGACGAAAGAAGAAAAAATGAATCCCGAAATTATTAACGCAAGCCGCAAAAAGCGAATTGCGAAAGGAAGCGGTACGTCCGTTCAAGAGGTCAATCGTTTATTGAAACAATTTGAAGAAATGAAAAAAATGATGAAAATGATGACAACCATGACAAAAGGAAAGAAAAAAGGGTTTAGATTCCCATTTATGTAGGCAATACTGTGTTAAGAAAAAACACTTTACAAACTAGTTGATTATTGCTAATATACTATCTTGTGTGAAATATTTACGGAGGTGCTAAAAGAATGGCAGTAAAAATTCGTTTAAAACGTATGGGTGCGAAAAAATCACCTTTCTATCGTATTGTTGTAGCGGACTCTCGTTCTCCACGTGATGGTCGTTTCATCGAAACAATTGGTACGTATAATCCGCTTACAGAACCAGCACAAATTAACATTAACGAAGAGTTAGCGTTAAAATGGTTGCAAAACGGTGCAAAACCGTCTGATACGGTTCGTAACCTTCTTTCGAAACAAGGTATTTTAGAGAAATTCCATAACTTAAAATACGGCAAATAATACTTGTGATCGAAATGAAAGAATTAATTGAAACGATCGTACAAGCGCTTGTGGATCATCCGAAAGATGTCGTTGTGACAGAAACTTCGGACGAAAACACGATTACCTACGTTTTATCCGTTCACGAAGAAGACGTAGGAAAGGTAATCGGAAAGCAAGGACGCACGATTCACGCTATCCGCACGGTTGTGTATGCAGCAGCATCCGGGCAACCGAAACGCGTTGTCGTGCAAGTAAAAGACAAAGGGTGAGGGACAAATCCTCCCCTTTTTTATATATTGTTCCCGTTAGGAGTGGCGGTATGAAAATTATCCAAACCGTTGAAGTGAAGCAAATATTAACGGAAAAAAGTAGAACAGACTTGTACGAAAAATTTGCATCGAGGAAGCGACAACTTCAACAAGAATGTGAACAGCTCCGGTTTGAACAAAAGCGGCTTGAAAAAACAACGAAACATTCACCGAACCTTCTTAAGCAATATTTCGCTAAAGAAATCGACGAAAGACTTGAGAAAATCAAACTTCTTGATTTCCAAATCGAACAATTACATATCCTACCGTTAGGCAGTGAATTAAAGGAACGAGAAGTACAGGCATTAGTCGAAGTAAATATAGGTGACCGTTGGGAAGAAATAACGGCCCAACGCGCGATTATTATCGAAGATGGAATCGTAAAAGAAATTCGTTAAGAAGGGGTGAATAGCGGTGGAAAAATGGTTTAACGTTGGGAAAATTGTTAATACACATGGAATTAAAGGTGAAGTTCGTGTTATCTCGCGCACTGATTTTGCTGATGAACGATACAAAATAGGAAATACGCTTTACATTTTTATGGACAACGCATTAGAACCAATCGAAGTGAAAGTAAAAAGTCATCGTGTTCATAAGTCCTTTGACTTACTTTCGTTTGAAGGCTACGACAATATTAACCTCGTCGAAAAATTTAAAGGAGCGCTTCTCAAAGTGCCGGAAAGTCAGCTTGGCGAGTTAGAAGAAGGAGAGTATTATTTTCACGAAATTATTGGCTGTACGGTTGTTACCGAAAATGGAGAAGCGATTGGTACCGTAAAAGAAATATTAACACCAGGAGCGAACGATGTTTGGGTCGTTAAAGGAAAAGGTGGAAAAGAAATATTAATCCCGTATATTGCTGATGTGGTGATCGATGTAAACGTAAAAGAAAAAACAATCACGATTCGTCCAATGGAAGGGCTGCTTGAATAATGAAAATTGATATATTAACGTTATTTCCGAATATGTTTACAGGAGTGTTTAACGAATCGATTTTAAAAAAAGCACAAGAAAAACAAGCGGTCTCGCTTAATGTCGTTAATTTTCGTGATTTTGCCGATAACAAACATCAAACGGTCGATGATTATCCATACGGCGGCGGGGCAGGAATGGTATTAAAGCCGCAGCCGATTTTTGATGCGGTTGCCCATTTAACAAAACATTCCGATCGAGCGCGGATTATTTTACTTTGTCCGCAAGGTGAGCGCTACACGCAAAAAAAAGCGGAGGAGCTGGCCAAAGAAAACCATTTAATTCTTATTTGCGGACATTACGAAGGATATGATGAACGCATTCGCGAGCATTTAGTCACCGATGAAATTTCGATTGGTGATTATGTGTTGACAGGCGGAGAATTAGGAGCGATGGTCATTGTCGATAGCGTTGTTCGCTTACTACCGGGCGTTCTTGGTAATGAAGCTTCTCCATTATACGATTCATACAGTTCTGGCTTGTTAGAGCATCCACACTATACGAGACCAGCGGATTTTCGCGGTTTAAAAGTGCCTGATATTCTCTTATCCGGCAATCACCGATTGATTGAAGAATGGCGCCAAAAAGAGTCATTACGTCGAACGTTTTTGCGCCGCCCTGATCTCCTTGAGCAATACGAATTAACAGAACAACAGAAAAAATGGCTTGAGGAATTTCAAAAAAACGAACGGTAACTATTGCATACAATACACCTTTATGCTAGTATAATCTTTGTGACTTAGGTCGTGTGCTTAAGTCGTTAAAACGGTGTTCCGCTGCAATGATGAAGAAAGCATTGCTATGAGCATCTGTTGGAAGGAGTTGAATACGATGCATCAATTAATTCAAGAAATCACAAAAGAACAATTGCGAACAGACTTACCTGAATTTCGTCCTGGCGACACAGTGCGTGTTCACGTAAAAGTCGTTGAAGGAAACCGTGAGCGTATTCAGGTATTCGAAGGCGTCGTTATTAAGCGTCGTGGCGCTGGAATTAGCGAAACATTTACTGTTCGTAAAGTTTCTTACGGTGTAGGTGTAGAGCGCACATTCCCAGTGCATACGCCAAAAATTGCGAAGCTAGAAGTTGTTCGCCGCGGTAAAGTTCGTCGTGCAAAACTTTACTACTTGCGTCAACTTCGCGGTAAAGCTGCACGTATTAAAGAAATTCGTTAATTCATTAGCTCCATTCGATTCATTGAATGATTACGAATGGAAGGGAAAAAAGTGTAATAAGTTGAAACAAGGGGCTTGGTGTTCAAGCTCCTTTTTTCTAATTAAAATATTAGGTGGGAGAAGAATGACAAAGAAAAAAAGCGAAACGTGGGAATGGTTAAAAGCTGTTATGATTGCTGTTTTATTAGCTGGCGGCATTCGCTATTTTATTTTTGCTCCGATTATTGTTGATGGGTTATCGATGATGCCCACCCTCCATGACCATGATCGGATGATTGTCAACAAACTTTCTTATAAAATCGGTACTCCGAAACGTTTTGACATTATTGTGTTTCATGCAGAAGAAGGGAAAGATTATATTAAGCGGGTCATTGGTTTACCTGGCGATCATATTGAATATAAAAATGATACTTTATACATTAACGGGAAAGCTTATAAAGAGCCATATTTAGATCAATACAAAAAACAGCTTATTGACGGTCCATTAACAGAACCTTTTACATTAGAAGAAATAACCGGGAAAAAGACCGTGCCTAAAGGTTATCTTTTTGTGATGGGAGATAATCGCCGATTTAGTAAAGATAGCCGTCATATCGGATTTATTCCAATGGAGAAAGTAGTCGGTAAAGCGAATATTGTTTACTGGCCACTTTCTGATGCACGCATTATTAAATAAACACGTTCACGAATGTAGGTGGCAGTCATGACAATTCAATGGTTTCCAGGCCATATGGCCAAAGCAAAACGTGAAGTGCAGGAAAAATTGAAGCTCATCGATATCGTTTTTGAACTTTTGGACGCGCGCATTCCATTATCTTCAAGAAATCCAATGATTGATGAAATTCTTGCGAGCAAACCGCGCATTGTCCTGCTAAATAAAGCGGATATGGCTGATGAAGAAATTACAAAACAATGGATTTCGTTTTTTCAAAACCAACATTTGCTTGCTCTAGCCATTGATTCACAGACAGGAACGGGTGTAAAACAAATTACCATTGCTGCGAAAGACATGTTAAAAGACAAATTTGCGAAAATGGCAGCGAAAGGAATTAAAAATCCTCGCCCGATGCGCGCTCTTATTGTTGGTATTCCAAATGTCGGAAAATCAACATTAATTAACCGTCTTGCTGGTAAACATATTGCCAAAACAGGAGACAAACCTGGTGTTACAAAGGCGCAGCAATGGATTAAAGTCGGAAAAGAAATGGAACTTTTAGATACGCCAGGAATATTGTGGCCGAAATTCGAAGACGAAGAAGTAGGGCTCAAGTTGGCAACGACGGGCGCCATTAAAGATACGATTTTAAATTTGCAAGACGTTGCCGTTTATGCGTTGAATTTTCTAAAACAATATTATCCCGAACGTTTAAAAGAACGGTATTCGCTTGACGAAATTCCGGAAGACATTGTTCAGCTGTTTGATGCAATCGGCAAACGCCGAGGTTGCCTCATGGGTGGCGGTGTCGTCGATTACGATAAAGTCGCTGAACTTGTGCTCAGAGAAATTCGCACCGAAAAACTAGGAAGGCTTAGTTTTGAGAAGCCATAAAGCCCGATTTATGAACGGGCTTTATTTTTTTTGACAAGTGCCGATATAAACAATAGGTGAAGAAAGGAACGATGACATAGATGAAGCGCACGGTAAAAGAAATTGAATCGTTATTACAGACAGTGAAAGGCGAACATGACCCACTGTTTCAAGAAATTTGCCAAGATGAGCGAAAAAGCGTACAAAAACTGATCACTCGTTGGTATAAGCAAAGAGAAAGTGAAGAACAAGCGAGAAGAAAATGGGAGGAAATGTCACGTCATGAGCAACAATTATACGACAGTGGCGTTCATTATATTGCCGGTGTCGATGAGGTGGGACGTGGTCCTTTAGCCGGTCCGGTTGTTGCTGCAGCTGTGATTTTACCAAAAGGCATTTATTTGCCTGGATTAAACGACTCGAAAAAATTATCAGAAGCGAAACGTGAGATGTTGTTTGACCAAATTCAAGCGTGTGCCATTTCAATCGGGATTGGCTTTGTTTCTGCGAAAGAAATTGACGAATTAAATATATATCAAGCGACGAAAAAAGCGATGCTCCAAGCCGTGCAGCAGCTTGAGCCAAAGCCAGACTATTTGTTGATTGATGCGATGGAACTACCATTAATGATACCACAACGCAGCATTATTAAAGGAGACGCCAACAGCATCTCGATTGCTGCGAGCTCCATTGTCGCGAAAGTAACGCGCGATCGGTTAATGAAAGAACTAGGAAAGAAATATCCACAATACGGATTTGAAAAGCATATGGGATATGGAACGGAGCAGCATTTAGAGGCGATTCAGCGATACGGCGTCACTCCGGAACACCGAAAATCATTTGCGCCTGTGCGTGAAGCGCTAGAGTCGCAGAAGGGGTAAAAAGGACATGATATCGATTCAAAACATCGATTCACTATTGTCTCGCGAAGTATTGCAGGTAGCAAAAGATATTGCGTTACAGCCTGATCAAGTTGTATATGGAAAAATCGAAAAAATATATCCGAACAATACCGCATTAGTGCAAATTGGTGGTCAGAAATTTGTCGCTGAACTGCAAGTTCCCATAACAGTAAATGAACGATATTGGTTTCAAGTATTGGCTTCGAACGAGATGTTAATGTTAAAAGTGTTGGATGAGTTAAGCACGAACGCAGCAAACGGCAAAATAAACGACGAGCATGCTGCGCAGCAATTAATTCAAAAATGGGGACTTTCACGCAATGCCGACAAGCTTCTGCGCTTTTTGTTGAAAGAACAACTCCCTATTATTAAAGACCAACTTCTTCAAGCGACGGAGTGGCTTTCGATGTCCGAACAAACCGACGTCGGTTTGCAAGCGATTAAATTAATGTACGTCCATCGTCTTCCGTTTACGCGCGCTACGTTCGAAGCGATGAAAGCTCTGCAAAATCCGCTTCCCTTTTCTCAACAATTAGCCAATTTGAAAGGAGCTTTAATGTCACTGCCTGAACAAACTCCAGCAAGTAATAAGCTGCTTCAGCATTTAACTAAATTAACAGGCGGTGAGACAGAAGCAAAACAAATCGTTCTTTCATTGCTCGAAACCTGGCTGAATGACGATTCGCAAGCAATGGGTGAGAAGCCCGCTTTTTCGCTTCTGCAAAAGCTGAACGTTTTACCAGCACAGACGACAGAAACAGAAATATGGGAGAAGATGGCAAAACAGCTTTCGAAAGACCAAGAAACGGACTCACAGCTTTTCGCTCTCGAGCCGAATCATCGTTTATCGGGAGAAGAGGTAAAAGGGAAATTTGCTGATGCACTTTTTCGTCTGCATCATGCTGTAAGCCTCGAAGAAAACGAAGAAACCGCCGAACAGTTACGCTCGCTTTTATCGTTATTAAAAAACGGGGAATCAATTGATGAAGGACAAATAGTAGAGCAACTCGACAATCTTTACGATGCTTACATCAAGGGAAATTTGTCGAATGTTTCGCATTTATCAGCGAATGAGCGGAATTTGCTAGAAGCTATTTTCACTGCTCGCATCGACGACGCAGCTTTACTGTGGGATTCAACAGACAAAATCGCCAAGATGCTCAAACAAATCGTCCAATCGCTTGGTTTGCAATACGAAGCCAATGTGCAAAACGCCATGAAAACAAAAACAATGCAAGAAACTCAATTTAATGAATTAAAACCGTTGCTTTTACATGCGCTCGAGGAACTGTCTCAACCAGCGCTCAAAGAAACGATTGAATCGCTTGTTCATCGCATTACCGGGCAGCAGTTGCTTGCTCAAGAGCAGGGACCCATTCAGCAAATTTTCATGCAAATTCCGTTTCGATTCGGCAACCACATCACAGATGTAACCATTCAATGGCAAGGGAAAAAGCAAAAAAGCGGGAGCATCGATCCGAATTACTGTCGTATTCTCTTTTATTTAGATTTACAGCTGTTAAAAGAAACAGTAATTGACGTTCACATTCAAAACCGTGTCGTCAACATCTCAATTATAAACGAAACGCCAGGCTTAGCAAAAGCCGTTGCCGCGATGCAGCCGATGTTAAAAGCAAGTCTAGAAAAGCAGCGCTATATATTATCGAACGTGAAAGTGATTCATCCGGAAAAAGAATATAAAAGCAATGATCCGCCAATTCGCTTCTCTGCAAACCAGCTTTCACAAGAGTTTTATTCAGGAGTGGATTATCGGGTATGAGCGGAGAAAAAGAAATGAAACAAGCAGTCGCACTGACATATCGTCCTGACAAACATGATGCTCCGATTGTCGTGGCAAAGGGAAAAGGCTATGTGGCTGAAAAAATTATCGCCGCGGCAAAGGAGCATCTCGTCCCGATTCAAGAAGATGCGTCGCTTGTGCAAATGTTAAGCCAACTGCAAATAAACGAGGCGATACCGGAAGAATTGTACCAAGTCGTCGCGGAAATTTTCGCGTTTGTGTATCGCGTTGAACGACAATTTGCGAAAAAATAAGGATAAAACAAACAATATTAGACGAAATAAGAGCAGTGTTTCTTATTTTTTGAACGCTTTTGCAGGATTTTTTGATTTTATGTCGAAACGGTAGACAATGTGTAAAGTAACATTATACAATGAAAGCGCTAATATTTTTTATTTTTATACATAGGAGGATGGGACATGAATATTCATGAGTATCAAGGCAAAGAAATCCTCAGAAGCTATGGGGTTAGCGTACCGAACGGCCGCGTGGCGTTTACGGTTGAAGAAGCGGTGGAAGCGGCAAAAGAACTAGGAAGCCAAGTTTGTGTTGTAAAAGCGCAAATTCATGCCGGTGGACGCGGAAAAGCCGGAGGGGTAAAAGTTGCGAAAAACTTGGACGAGGTTCGTACATACGCAAGCGAACTATTAGGCAAAACGCTTGTCACTCACCAAACGGGTCCTGAAGGAAAAGAAGTAAAGCGCCTGCTTATTGAAGAAGGCTGCGATATTAAAAAAGAATATTATATCGGTTTAGTTGTCGATCGTGCGACTTCTCGTGTCGTTTTAATGGGCTCTGAAGAAGGCGGTACGGAAATCGAGGAAGTAGCGGCAAAAACACCTGAGAAAATTTTTAAAGAATATATCGATCCTGCAGTTGGCTTACAAGCGTTCCAAGCGCGCCGCATGGCGTTTAACATCAACATTCCGAAAGAGCTTGTCAACCAAGCCGTGAAATTTATGATGGGGCTATACCAAGTATTTGTGGAAAAAGACTGCTCGATTGCAGAAATTAACCCGCTTGTTGTTACTGGGGACGGCAAAGTTATGGCGCTTGATGCGAAATTAAACTTTGATTCTAACGCTTTATATCGCCATAAGGATGTGCTTGAATACCGCGATTTAGACGAAGAAGATCCAAAAGAAATCGAAGCGTCTAAGTACGATTTAAACTACATCGCGCTTGACGGAAATATCGGCTGCATGGTCAACGGTGCTGGCCTTGCGATGGCGACGATGGACATTATCAAATACTACGGCGGCGAACCAGCCAACTTCTTAGATGTAGGCGGCGGCGCGACAGCAGAAAAAGTAACAGAAGCGTTCAAAATTATTCTTTCTGATCCGAAAGTAAAAGGGATCTTTGTCAATATTTTCGGCGGCATTATGAAATGTGATGTCATCGCAAGTGGTATCGTTGAAGCAACGAAACAAGTCGGCCTAGAGCTTCCGCTTGTCGTTCGTTTAGAAGGAACAAACGTTGAGTTAGGGAAAAAGATTCTAGATGAATCTGGATTAAATATTACTGCTGCCGAATCAATGGCTGACGGCGCACAAAAAATTGTTGAGTTAGTACGTTAAGAAGGCGGGGAGAATAATGAGCGTTTTTATTAACAAAGATACAAAAGTCATTGTTCAAGGAATTACAGGTAAACAAGGGCAATTTCATACGAAACAAATGCTCGAGTACGGTACGAAAATCGTCGGCGGTACTTCACCTGGCAAAGGCGGAATGGAAATTGAAGGGGTTCCTGTATTTAATACGGTGGAGGAAGCGGTAAAGGCAACAGGAGCTAATGCTTCTGTCATTTACGTTGCGGCTCCATTTGCTGCTGATGCGATTATGGAAGCTGTTGACGCGGAACTAGATCTTGTTGTTTGTATCACAGAGGGTATTCCAGTACTTGACATGGTCAAAGTGAAACGTTACATGGAAGGAAAGAAAACACGTCTTATTGGTCCAAACTGCCCAGGTGTCATTACACCAGAAGAATGCAAAATCGGTATCATGCCTGGTTACATTCATAAAAAAGGCCACGTCGGTATCGTATCCCGCTCTGGTACGTTAACATACGAAGCGGTGCATCAATTAACGCAAGCGGGGATCGGTCAATCTACAGCGGTTGGAATCGGCGGAGACCCTGTCAACGGTACAAA
Organism: Anoxybacillaceae bacterium; assembly: GCA_041920415.1. Classification (GTDB taxonomy): domain Bacteria; phylum Bacillota; class Bacilli; order Bacillales; family Anoxybacillaceae; genus JBHGYD01. Next base: position 108,313 of record JBHGYD010000003.1, on the reverse strand, counting down.
CTTTATTGACGTATTAAAAGCGTTTAACGAAGACGAAGAAACATACGCTGTTATCATGATTGGTGAAATCGGCGGTACTGCTGAAGAAGAAGCGGCAGAATGGGTAAAAGCGAATATGAAAAAACCTGTTGTCGGCTTTATCGGCGGTCAAACAGCGCCTCCAGGCAAGCGCATGGGACATGCTGGTGCGATTATTTCCGGTGGCAAAGGAACAGCGGCTGAAAAAATTAAGAAAATGAACGAGTGCGGCATTAAAGTAGCTGATACACCTGCTGTCATCGGTGAAACATTAATTTCTGTATTAAAAGAACAAGGACTTTACGAAAAATGTAAAACGCATTAATGACAATAGTCCCGCATCGGAACGCATTCTGGTCCATGCGGGACTATTTTCTTAGGAAATATTCATTATTAACGTTTACCCGATATGAAAATGACTTTAGTCGTAACGAACCTACGGTCATATGAAAAAGATCTTGTTCGACGTTTATTTGAAAAAAAATAAATAGAGAAAGGAAGATTGGATGTATTCATCTGTTCAAGAACGCCTCATTCACCTTCATCATTGTCGCGGCGTCGGTTGGAAAACGATTGCTCGTTTATTTGAAATCGATCCATCTCTTTCCTCGATTTTTTCCCTTCCTTATTCTGCACTTACTTCGATGTTGTCGATTTCCCGTGAACAATGTTCTTTGTTTTTCAAAGATTTACATTCCCTTGCTATTCAAAGTATGATAAAAACATATAGGGACAAAAATATTCATATTATCACGATTTTCGATCATCATTATCCTCTACTTCTAAAACATATTTTTGAGCCGCCATGGGTATTGTATGCAAAAGGAAACATTGAATGGCTCTCAACATTAAAAATGATTAGCATCGTTGGAACAAGAAAACCGACGAAAGAGGGAATCCAATCGTTGAATGTTTTACTGCCACCGCTCATTCAAGATGGTTGGCTTATCGTTAGCGGTCTTGCTTTAGGAATTGATACCGCGGCGCACGAAATGGCTATCAAATGTGGAGGAAAAACGATTGCGGTCATCGCTGGGGGATTGAATTATATATATCCGAAACAAAATCGCACGTTAGCGGAGCGATTAATGCGCGAGCACCTTATCGTTTCTGAACACCCTCCACATATAAAACCGCAAAAATGGCATTTTCCATTGCGAAATCGTATCATTAGTGGCTTATCGCTTGGAACGGTTGTTATTCAAGCAAAGGAAAAAAGCGGTTCGCTCATTACAGCGGCACTGGCATTAGAACAAGGAAGAGATGTATTTGCTGTGCCTGGCTCCATTTTCGTAGAACAAGCGAATGGAACGAACCATCTTATTCAGCAAGGCGCGAAATTAGTTCGTTCGGCAAAAGATATTATCGATGAGTTTGCCCATCTTTTCCCGGTAAAATAAAAATTTTTCATATCTTGTTTGACAAATGTCATAAGAATCATTAATAATAATGAAGATTTTAAATTTACCTCTTAAGGGAGGAAGCTTGATGTCAGATTATCTAGTAATCGTCGAATCACCAGCGAAAGCGAAAACGATTGAACGATATTTAGGAAAAAAATATAAAGTAAAAGCTTCGATGGGACATGTTCGCGATTTGCCAAAAAGTCAAATGGGCGTTGACATAAATAACGATTATGAGCCAAAATATATTACGATTCGCGGAAAAGGACCGGTTATTAAAGATTTAAAAACAGCGGCAAAAAAAGCGAAGAAAGTGTTTTTGGCTGCCGACCCGGATCGTGAAGGGGAAGCGATCGCATGGCATTTAGCTCATATGCTGGAGCTAGATATTCATTCCGATTGCCGCGTTGTATTTAACGAAATTACAAAAGATGCAATCCAAGAGTCTTTTAAACATCCGCGTGCCATTAATATGCATTTAGTGGATGCTCAGCAAGCGCGTCGTGTGCTTGACAGACTCGTAGGTTACAATATTAGTCCGCTTCTTTGGAAAAAAGTAAAAAAAGGTTTAAGCGCGGGTCGAGTGCAGTCTGTTGCTTTACGACTCATTATTGATCGCGAAAAAGAAATTAAAGAGTTTCAGCCAGAGGAATATTGGACGATTCAAGCCGAATTCCTAAAAGGAAATGAAACATTTACTGCCTCATTTTACGGAATAGATGAAAAAAAGCTTGAATTAAAAAATGAGGCGGAAGTGAAGGACGTTTTACATCGTATAAGCGGAAACCGTTTTACAGTAAAGTCTGTTACAAAAAAGGAGCGAAAACGCAACCCTGTTCCACCGTTTACGACGTCTTCGCTGCAACAAGAAGCAGCACGCAAGCTCAATTTTCGCACAAAAAAGACGATGATGATTGCGCAGCAACTATACGAAGGAATTGATCTTGGCGGCGAAGGAACGGTTGGTTTAATTACATATATGCGTACCGACTCAACACGTGTGTCCGAAACGGCACAACAAGAGGCCCTTTCCTATATTGAAGCGATGTTTGGTAAAGAATTTGTTGCGCAAGAAAAACGAAAAGAAAAGAAAAGTGCAAACACTCAAGACGCCCATGAAGCCATTCGACCTACGTCGACGTTTCGCGATCCGAATTCAGTGAAACCATATTTAAGTCGCGATCAATTTCGTTTATATAAGCTCATTTGGGAGCGTTTTGTCGCTAGTCAAATGGCTCCGGCTCTTCTTGATACGATGAGCGTAGAATTAGAAAATGAAGGCGTACTTTTTCGGGCAAGTGGTTCAAAGGTGAAATTTCCAGGATTTATGAAGGTATACGTGGAAGGAACGGATGACCAGACTGATGAACAAGATCGATTGCTTCCAGATTTACAAGAAGGAGAAACGGTCATTAGTAAAGATATCGAACCGAGGCAACATTTTACGCAACCGCCTCCTCGCTATACGGAAGCCCGATTAGTAAAGACATTAGAGGAGCTTGGCATTGGTCGCCCATCGACATACGCTCCAACGCTTGATACCATTCAAAAACGGAACTATGTCGTTCTTGAAAATAAGCGATTCGTCCCAACAGAACTTGGTGAAATTGTCTTAGAGCTTATATTGGAGTTTTTCCCAGAAATTTTGGATGTGGAATTTACTGCAAAAATGGAAAAGAGTTTAGATGAAATCGAAGAAGGAAAAATCGAGTGGATCAAAGTAGTGGACGAATTTTATCGTGAATTTGAAAAACGTTTACAAATTGCGGAAAAGGAAATGAAAGAAGTCGAGATTAAAGACGACCCTGCTGGGATTAATTGCGAAGTATGCGGTAGCCCAATGGTGTATAAGATGGGACGGTTCGGAAAATTTGTGGCTTGTTCTAATTTTCCTGAATGTCGTCATACGAAACCGATCGTGAAAGAAATCGGTGTCAAATGCCCGCAATGTCACGAAGGAAATATTGTAGAGCGAAGCAGTAAGAAAAAACGAGTGTTCTATGGTTGTGACCGCTTTCCAAACTGCGATTTTGTGTCGTGGGATAAACCTCTCTCACGTCCGTGCCCGAAATGTGGAAGCTTGTTAGTAGAGAAAAAGTTAAAAAAAGGCGTACAAGTACAATGTGTTACGTGTGACTACGAAGAGGAACCACAATCATAGTAAACGGTGAGCGATTGTTAGCCCTCACCGTTTTTATACGCAATAACAAGGAGGAATGAATGATGAATGCACCAATTGTGAACGTCATTGGCGCAGGGTTGGCAGGAAGTGAAGCCGCATGGCAATTAGCCAATCGTAACGTCCATGTACGTCTTTATGAAATGCGTCCGGTCAAACAGACGCCGGCTCATCATACCGATAAATTTGCAGAGCTTGTTTGCAGTAATTCCTTGCGTGCGAACTCGTTAACGAATGCGGTCGGTGTGTTAAAAGAAGAAATGCGTAGACTTAACTCTGTCATTATTAAAGCAGCGGATGAATGCTCCGTTCCTGCTGGTGGGGCGCTTGCTGTTGATCGGCATGAGTTCGCTGCTAGGGTTACCGATTTAGTGAAAAACCATCCGAATGTGACCGTCATTAATGAGGAAGTGGCAGAAATTCCTTCCGGACCGACGATTATAGCGACAGGACCGTTAACATCAAAAGCTTTATCCGATAAACTCAAAGAGCTCACAGGCGAAGAATATTTATATTTCTACGATGCCGCTGCGCCAATTATCGAAAAAGATAGCATTAATATGGACAAAGTATATGTCAAGTCGCGCTATGATAAAGGGGAAGCGGCCTATTTGAATTGTCCGATGACAGAAGAGGAATTCGACCGCTTTTATGAAGCGCTCATTTCTGCAGAAACCGTTCCGTTAAAAGAATTTGAAAAAGAAATTTATTTTGAAGGCTGCATGCCGATTGAAGTCATGGCCAAACGCGGCAAAAAAACGTTATTATTCGGTCCCATGAAGCCGGTTGGTCTTGAAGACCCACGCACAGGGAAACGACCATTTGCAGTTGTCCAACTTCGCCAAGATGATGCGGCTGGCACCCTTTATAACATTGTTGGGTTTCAAACACATTTAAAATGGGGACCGCAAAAAGAAGTGATCCGCCTAATCCCAGGATTGGAAAATGCCGAGATTGTGCGTTACGGCGTAATGCATCGTAATACATTTATTAATTCGCCCAAATTACTACGACCAACGTATCAGTATAAAGGGCGTGATGATTTATTTTTTGCCGGACAAATGACCGGTGTTGAAGGGTACGTAGAATCTGCTGCTTCCGGATTAGTGGCCGGAATTAATGCGGCACGACTCGTGTTAGGGCAAGATTTAATCGTTTTCCCGCCAGAAACAGCAATTGGTAGCATGGCGCATTATATTACAACAGCCAATCCTGCGCACTTTCAGCCGATGAACGCAAATTTTGGCTTATTCGCTCCGCTCGATGAGTCAATAAAAGATAAAAAACGCCGCAATGAACGATATGCACAACGGGCGTTGGATACAATTCAGAATTTTATAAAAAATTAACAGAAATCCATTGCAAGGGTTACTAAATGTGTGTTAATATTTAGTAGCCCTTGTGAGGTGTTGAGAATGGCAAATTTGAAAATTGCGTTAAATTTGTTCATAGAATATTTACAAATTGAAAAAAATTATTCAGAATATACAATTGTGTGTTACAAGCGCGATATTGAACAATTTTTTGCATTTATGAGTGAGCAGGCGATTGAGCGCTTAGATGAAGTCACTTATGGCGATGTTCGCTTATATTTAACGAAGCTACATAATGAGCGGCAATCGAGCCGATCGATTTCCCGTAAAATATCAAGTTTACGAAGCTTTTATAAGTTTTTACTACGGGAAAAGAAAGTGACAGAAAACCCGTTCGCTCTTGCATCGCTACCGAAAAAAGAACAAAAAATTCCTACATTTTTATATGAACAGGAATTAGAAAGTTTATTTCATGTCAATGATTTAAATACAGCCATCGGTCAGCGAAACCAAGCGCTTATCGAACTGCTTTACGCGACAGGGATTCGTGTTAGTGAATGTTGTCACATTCAACTTCCTGATATTGATTTTTCTCTTTCGACGATTTTAATTCATGGAAAAGGGAATAAGCAACGCTATGTTCCGTTTGGACGCTTTGCGAAAGAAGCGCTTGAGCGATATGTTCAAGATGGTCGGCGCGAACTTTTACAAAAAGGAAAAACAGCCCATAAATATTTGTTTGTCAACTTTCGCGGAAATCCTTTAACACCTCGAGGGGTACGTCACATTTTAAACGAAATGGTGGAAAAAGCGGCGATGATGCAAAAAATTAGCCCGCACGTATTGAGGCATACGTTTGCCACACATTTGCTTAATGAAGGGGCGGATATGCGCACCGTTCAAGAATTGTTAGGGCATGCGCACCTTTCGTCGACACAGGTATACACTCATGTCACAAAAGATCGCTTGCGCCACATTTATTTGCATACGCACCCGCGAGCATAGACTTTCGCTAGTGGGGAAGGAGGATATGATAAAAATGGAGCGTTTCCACGCAACGACGATTTTTGCGATTCAACATAACGGCACATGCGCGATGGCTGGTGATGGTCAAGTTACCTTTGGTAATGCTGTTGTGATGAAACATACGGCCAAAAAAGTGCGGAAACTATTTCAAGGAAAAGTTTTAGCAGGTTTTGCCGGATCAGTTGCTGATGCGTTTACACTGTTTGAAATGTTTGAAGGAAAGTTGGAAGAATTTAATGGGAACTTGCAGCGCGCAGCGGTTGAGTTAGCGAAAGAATGGCGAAGCGATAAAGTGCTGCGGCGATTGGAAGCAATGTTAATTGTCATGGACCAACACCATTTACTTTTAATATCAGGAACGGGTGAAGTGATTGAACCTGACGACGGTATTTTAGCGATCGGTTCTGGAGGAAACTATGCGCTGGCCGCAGGACGCGCTCTTAAACAGCATGCAGGAGCACATATGTCAGCTAAAGAAATTGCCAAAGCCGCTTTAGAAATCGCCGCTGATATTTGTGTGTATACAAACCATCATATCATCGTCGAAGAATTGTAACGAGGGGGGGAGGGAGAACGATGAATTTAACACCGCGGCAAATTGTTGAAAAGCTCGATCAGTTTATCGTTGGTCAAAAAGAAGCAAAAAAAGCGGTAGCAATCGCTTTGAGAAATCGTTATCGTCGCAGCTTGCTTGACGAAAAATTGCGTGATGAAGTCGTACCGAAAAATATATTGATGATCGGTCCGACGGGGGTAGGGAAAACGGAAATTGCGAGAAGGCTCGCAAAACTTGTTGGTGCACCGTTTGTAAAAGTTGAAGCTACCAAATTTACCGAGGTTGGCTATGTAGGTCGTGACGTTGAATCAATGGTGCGCGATCTTGTTGAAACGTCGGTTCGTTTAGTGAAAGAAAGAAAAATGAATGAAGTCAAAGATCGTGCGGAGCAGCAAGCAAATAAACGACTTGTTGAACTGTTAGTACCGGGAAAACAAAAACAAACGATGAAAAATCCGTTTGAACTATTATTCGGCGGCGGGCAGCCGACACAGCAAGACGCGGGTTACACTCAAGACGACCAACATATTGAACAAAAAAGAAGACAAGTAGCGATTCAGCTTGCGAACGGGGAGCTAGAGGATGAACTTGTTACCGTAGAAGTGGAAGAGCAACAAGCAACGCTATTCGACTTTTTACAAGGAGCAGGCATCGAGCAAATGGGAATGAACATGCAAGATGCGTTAAGCAGCTTGATGCCAAAAAAACGAAAAAAGCGGAAGCTGAAAGTAAGTGAAGCGCGTAAAGTATTGACGAATGAAGAAGCGCAAAAATTAATCGATATGGACGAAGTGACACAAGAGGCCGTGCACCTTGCTGAACAGTCTGGAATCATTTTCATCGACGAGATTGATAAAATTGCACGTAGAGGGCAAAATGCTTCTTCTGCGGACGTGTCTCGTGAAGGAGTGCAGCGCGATATTTTACCGATTGTTGAAGGTTCAACGGTAATGACGAAATATGGTCCTGTTAAAACGGACCATATCCTGTTCATTGCTGCTGGAGCGTTTCATATGTCAAAACCGTCTGACTTAATTCCAGAATTGCAAGGGCGTTTTCCGATTCGCGTTGAATTATCTAAATTGACGGTCGATGACTTTGTCAGAATATTAATTGAGCCGAACAATGCGTTAATTAAGCAATATACAGCATTGTTGGCAACAGAAGGTATACAACTTGAATTTTCTGACGATGCTATTCGTAAGATTGCTGAAGTGGCGTTTGAGGTGAATCAGACGACGGATAACATCGGAGCAAGACGCCTTCATACGATTATGGAAAAATTATTAGAAGATTTGTCGTTTGAGGCTCCGGATATTACGCTTGAAAAAGTAGTAATCACACCGCAATATGTAGAACAAAAACTAGGCAACATTGTTAAAAACAAAGATTTAAGTGAATTTATTTTGTGATCATGATTAATAAGAATAGGAGGATATCGAAGATGAATTTGCTGCAAAAAACAAGAACCATTAATGCGATGTTGCAGAAAGCTGCAGGAAAACCTGTTAACTTCAAAGAAATGGCAGAAACGCTTTGCGAAGTGATTGAAGCAAATGTGTTTGTAGTAAGCCGTCGTGGAAAACTACTTGGTTTTGCGATTAAACAATCCATTGAAAATGAACGAATGAAAAAAATGTTGGAAGATCGCCAGTTTCCAGAAGAATATACAAAAAGCTTATTCAATATTACGGAAACATCACCGAACTTGGATATAAATAGTGAATATACAGCGTTTCCAGTCGAAAACCGCGACTTATTTAAAACGGGGTTAACGACGATCGTACCGATTAACGGTGGTGGCGAGCGGCTTGGTACATTAATTTTATCAAGACTGGATCGTCAATTTGATGATGATGACTTAATTTTAGCGGAATACGGAGCAACCGTTGTCGGCATGGAAATTTTACGAGAAAAAGCGGAAGAAATTGAGGAAGAAGCACGAAGTAAAGCAGTTGTGCAAATGGCGATTAGCTCGTTATCATATAGCGAACTTGAGGCCATTGAACATATTTTTGAAGAATTAGACGGCACAGAAGGATTGCTTGTCGCAAGTAAAATCGCTGACCGCGTTGGTATTACACGTTCGGTCATTGTGAATGCGCTTCGGAAACTTGAAAGCGCTGGAGTCATTGAATCACGTTCACTTGGAATGAAGGGAACGTATATTAAAGTTCTAAACGATAAATTTTTAACCGAATTAGAGAAATTGAAATCGAACTAAAATAAAAGAATGAGGGGCTGGTTCAACACAGATTGATTCAGCCCCTTTTTATTGCATTTATTCGTCTAAACAGTAAAAATAGTACAATCTTCCTTCTATACATGATTTGTACATTCTTTTAAAATGAGTATTAGCAGATGTTGTCGAAAAAAGAAGATAAAGAGGGGATTTTGTTTGAAACTATTTTCGCGCACATTTACACTTCTTGAGCAAGGATTAGATTATGCGTCTATGAAAGAAAAAGTGATTGCAAATAATATTGCCAATGCGGATACACCGAATTACAAAGCGAAGGAAGTCCGTTTTAAAACAGAACTGGAGCGTGCACTCACTTTAGAAGCGTATCGGACCAATCCGAAACATTTTCAATTTAAAAATACCAATACTAGCAATTTTTTCGTGACGACAAGAAACGATATAGTATACAATCATAATGGAAATAATGTCGATATTGATAAAGAAATGTCAGATTTAGCGGAAAACCAAATTTATTATAACGCGTTAATTGAGCGATTGAACGGTCAGTTTAATACGTTAAAGACTGTCATCAGAGGAGGTAAGTAATGCATGTCGATTTTTCAAGGTTTAGATACGACAGCATCAGCATTAACAGCGCAGCGGTTGCGAATGGATGTCATTTCCTCAAATATGGCAAATGTGGATACGACCCGTGCGAAACTAGTTAACGGACAATGGCAGCCGTATCGCCGTAAATTAGTGGTCATGGAACCGAATGAGGGAACGTTTTCTACATATTTACAAACAGCGATGAACAGTCGCTCTTCCGTTGGGAATGGTGTGAAAGTGACGAAAATTATTGAGGACCAAACTCCTTTTAAACTCGTTTATGACCCGACTCATCCAGATGCTAATCGCGATGGGTATGTACAGTTACCGAATGTTGACCCATTAAAAGAAATGGTTGATTTAATCAGCGCGACGCGGTCTTACGAGGCGAACGTTACCGTTTTCAACGCGACAAAAGGGATGTTAATGAAAGCATTAGAAATCGGTAAATAAAAGGAGAATGAACGATGATTGACGGAGTGAAACAAAGCGTCTTTCCAGCGGTCACTGCTGCAACGTCTTCGTCTGCGAAACCGGCAGATGCTCAAAAATCATTTGCCGCTTTTTTAAAAGACGCAATTAATCAAGTAAACGATGAGCAAATTAAAGCCGATCAGTTGACGGAAAAGTTAGTGAAAGGTGAAAACGTTGATTTACATCAAGTGATGATTGCTTCGCAAAAAGCAAGCATTTCTTTACAACTTACCCTTGAGATTCGCAACAAAGTCATTGAAGCGTATCAAGAAATGATGAGAATGCAAGTATAAGTGACGTACTACTAAATCAACTACCTATTCATCTCGCAATAACCGGGGGAATACTATGAATGAGAGAATAAGAGAATGGATTACTCGATTTACATCTTTTTGGAAAGGACGAACGAAAGCGCAAAAAACGATGGCGATCAGCGCGATTGTACTCTTTATTCTTGTCGTTGCTGTTGCATCGTTTTTTGCGACAAGAACGAAATTTGTACCGCTATATAGCAACCTTTCTCCACAAGAAACAGGACAAATTAAAGCGACGCTTGATCAGCGCGGTATCCAATCGGAAGTGACGGATAATGGCACGACGATAAAAGTACCGGAGAAAGACGTTGACACATTAAAAGTCGAACTAGCGGCAGAAGGAATTCCAAATAGCGGCAATATTGATTATTCGTTTTTTGGCAAAAACGCTAGTTTCGGTATGACAGATAACGAGTTTAACGTCTTGAAATTGGAAGCGATGCAAAACGAACTTTCTAATTTAATCAAAAGTATCGATGGGGTGGAAGATGCAAAAGTGATGATTAATCTTCCGCAACCAAGTGTATTTGTATCAGATAACCAAGGTGAAGCGTCGGCTTCCGTTGTATTAAAAACAAAACCAGGATATAAGTTTAGCGACCAGCAAATTAAAGCGCTGTATCATCTTGTTTCAAAAAGTGTTCCAAATCTTCCTACTGATAATATCGTCATTATGAATCAATATTTTGAGTACTTTGATTTAAAAAATGATGAGAATTTTTCGACAGGGACAACATTTGCTGCACAACAAGAAGTGAAAAAACAAATCGAACGGGACATTCAACGCCAAGTACAGCAAATGCTTGGTACGATGATGGGGCCGGATAAAGTCGTTGTATCGGTCACCGCAGATGTGGATTTTACTCAAGAAAAACGTGATGAAAACCTCGTTGCTCCTGTGGATGAGCAAAATAAACAAGGAATTGCTGTTAGTGTGCAACGAATCAAAGAAACATTTTCTGGAAAAGGAGCTCAACCTGGAGGAGTAGCTGGAACAGGTGGAAACGACGTTCCAAGCTATCAAGCAACAACAGACCAGACTAACGGGGATTACGAGAGAACGGAAGAAACGATTAATAACGAAGTTAATAGAATAAAGAAACATATTATCGAAAGTCCATATAAAGTTCGTGATTTAGGGATTCAAGTGATGGTTGAACCACCTAATCCAAAAGACCCGAATTCTTTACCGCAACAAACAGTTGATGATATTAAGAAAATTTTAGGTACTGTTGTAAGAACATCCATTGATAAACAAGCAGGGCAACAATTAACGGATCAAGATATTCAAAATCGGATTGTTGTTTCTGTACAAAAATTTAACGGAAAAATGAACTTTACAGAACCAAAACCAACCATTCCAACATGGGTTTATATCACTGGAGGAGTTCTTGCTGCGGTCATTATTGGTCTTATCATCTTTTTCCTATGGCGTAAGCGTAAACAAGATGATGAAGAGTTTGATGAATTTATGGAACAACCAATGGTCCAAGAACTTCCTGATATTCATGAAGAAAGAGAAACAGAATCGACGATACGCCGTAAACAGCTTGAAAAACTTGCGAAAGAAAAACCGGACGAGTTTGCAAAGCTATTAAGAACGTGGTTGGCTGAAGACTAGGAGGAATGAAGATGGCAAAAAAAGAGAAAAAAGGTGAACTAACTGGAAAACAAAAAGCTGCCATACTCCTCATTTCTCTTGGGCCAGATGTGTCAGCATCTGTTTATAAGCATTTATCGGAAGAGGAAATCGAAAGGCTAACTCTAGAGATTTCCAGCGTTCGTCAAGTTGCAGCTCAGGAAAAGGAGGAAGTGTTGGAAGAGTTTCATCAAATCGCCTTAGCGCAAGATTACATTTCACAAGGTGGAATTGCGTATGCAAAAGAGGTATTAGAGAAAGCGCTTGGTTCAGAAAAAGCATTGAATATTATTAGTCGTTTAACATCTGCCTTGATGGTGAGACCGTTTGATTTTGCTCGCAAAGCCGATCCAACGCAACTATTGAACTTTATTCAAAATGAACATCCGCAAACAATTGCCCTTGTTCTTTCTTATCTCGAACCAACGCAAGCAGGGCAAATTTTATCCGCGTTGCCGCAAGAGATGCAAGCGGACATTGCACGGCGAATTGCGTTAATGGATAGCACATCGCCAGAAGTGATTAACGAAGTGGAGCAAATTTTAGAAAGAAAGCTATCAACGACCTTTGTGCAAGATTATACGCAAACAGGTGGTATTGAGGCAGTTGTTGAAGTATTAAACGGTGTTGATCGCAGCACGGAACGAACGATTCTCGATGCTCTTGAAATTCAAGACCCTGAACTTGCCGAGGAAATTAAAAAGCGGATGTTTGTCTTTGAAGATATCGTTACACTTGATAATCGTGCGATTCAACGTGTTATTCGCGAAGTGGATAATAATGATTTAATGCTTGCGTTGAAAGTATCGAGCGATGAAGTAAAAGAAGTGGTCTTCAGAAATATGTCGACACGCATGGCAGAAACATTTAAAGAGGAAATGGAATTTATGGGACCAGTTCGCCTCCGCGACGTAGAGGAAGCACAATCGCGCATTGTTGCAGTGATTCGCCGCCTTGAAGAAATGGGTGAAATTGTTGTAGCGCGCGGTGGAGGTGATGATATCATTGTCTAACGTCATTAAAGCTCCTTTTACGAAAACGGACCACCATAATAAAAAGTTGATTGAGATTAAAAACCATTTTTTGGAACAGCATCGTTTGTCAACTGCTGTTGATATGGATGAACATGCGAATGCACAAATGATGATTGAGCAAGCGAAACGCGAAGCACAAGCCATTAAACAAGAGGCAGAAAAATATTACCAGTCCGTTAAGCAGCAGTTGCTACAAGAACAAGAACATTGGCATACCGAAAAGCAGCAGCTTGCAAGTGTTGCTCAACAAGAAGGATATGAAGCCGGATTTACGCAAGGAAAAGAAGAAGCGCTTAATCGCTATCATGAGCTTATCAATGAAGCACAACGTATTGTCGAAACGGCCAATGAGCAGTTTTATGAGCAAATCGAAGCGGCAAAGGAAACCATTTTTCTTATCGGGTTGAAAGTAGCGGAACGAATTATTGGTGAAAAGCTAGCCGAAAACAGCGAGTATTTTCTTTCCCTTGTCAAACGAGCTATCAAAGAAGTTCGTGAGCAGTCAGAAGTAAAAATTTACGTCCATCCGTTTTACTACGAAACATTAGTACAACAAAAAGACGAGCTAAAAGCAGTTTTTAATCAAGAAGTCGATTTATTTATCTATCCAGACGAACAATTAGAAGAAAAAGGGTGTATGATCGAAACGCCATTTGGACGAATCGATGCGAGTGTTGATACACAGTTGCAGCAAATCAAAGAAAAGCTGCTCGAACGGCTTGAGGAGGAATAATCGTTTGAATTGGCAAACTTTTCTTCACGAAATCGAAATGATTGATTCATATAAGCGGTTTGGCAAAGTTACTCGCGTCATTGGTCTAATGATTGAATCGAAAGGTCCAGAAAGCTCGATTGGTGACGTTTGTTACATTCATGTTGGCGGTGGAAAACGAAAGCAACGAATTGCCGCTGAAGTGGTCGGATTTCGCGAACAAAATGTGCTTCTTATGCCTTTTTCAACCGTTCAAGACATTTCGCCTGGCTGCATCGTCGAAGCGACTGGAAAACCACTCCAAGTAAAAGTAGGGACTGAGCTAATCGGTCAAGTGCTTGATTCGCTCGGGCAGCCATTAGATGGAAGCGTGTTACCTAAAGGACTAAGCGCCATTTCGATCGAACAAGAGCCACCCAATCCGTTGTCAAGACCAACGATTAAAGAGCCGATTGAAGTTGGTGTTCGCCTCATCGATAGTTTATTAACAGTAGGAAAAGGACAACGTGTCGGTATATTTGCTGGCTCTGGTGTCGGAAAAAGTACATTAATGGGCATGATTGCTCGCAATACGAACGCAGATTTGAATGTTATTGCTCTTATTGGTGAACGTGGGCGCGAAGTTCGTGAGTTTATTGAACGCGATCTCGGTCCTGATGGCCTCGCCCGTTCTATTGTTGTTGTCGCTACTTCTGATCAACCGGCGCTCATGCGTATTAAAGGAGCATACACCGCGACAGCGATTGCCGAATATTTTCGCGACAAAGGCATGAACGTCATGTTGATGATGGATTCGGTTACTCGCGTGGCCATGGCGCAACGGGAAGTAGGACTAGCTATCGGCGAACCGCCGACGACAAAAGGATATACTCCTTCCGTATTTGCGATATTGCCTAAATTATTAGAACGAACAGGTACAAATGAGCATGGAACGATTACGGCATTTTATACGGTTTTAGTTGACGGCGATGACATGAATGAACCAATCGCTGATACTGTTCGCGGCATTTTAGATGGGCATTTTGTGCTCGAACGAAGTTTAGCCAATAAAGGACAATATCCAGCGATTAACGTGTTAAAAAGTATTAGCCGTGTCATGAATTACATAGTCATGCCGGAACATAAGGCAGCAGCGGAAAAACTACGCCATCTCCTTTCCACTTATATTAATTCGGAAGACTTAATCAATATAGGGGCGTATAAAAGAGGTTCTTCAAAAGAAATTGATGAAGCAATTCGTTATTATCCGAAAATCATTTCTTTTTTAAAACAAGATACACACGAAAAATTTACGAAAGAAGAAAGCATCGATATGTTACTGAATCTGGTGCATTCAGGGTGAATAGATGATGGTGTATTCGTTTAAATTTGATAAAGTGTTAACGATTAAAGAAAAAGAAAAAGATAAAGCGCTCGGAGAATACAATGAAGCGGTAAAGCGGTTTGAAGAAGTGGCCGAAAAACTCTATCGATTTTTAAAGCAGAAAGAAGAATATGAAGAGATGCATAAACAAAAATTACAATCGGGATTGTCTATTCAAGATATTCGCTATTTTCAACAGTTCATCACGAACTTAGAACGAACGATTCACCATTATCAGCACCTTGTTATACAGGCAAGGGAACAGATGCAAGTAAAACAAGCGAAATTAGCGGAATTAAATATCGAAGTAAAAAAATACGAAAAAATGAAGGAAAAACATGTACAAGCGGTTCTTGAAGCGATTCAAGAGTCTGAAAATAAATGGATGGATGAAATTTCGATACAACAATTTGTCAATCGTAGAAATTAGGTGAGATGATGAAAGAACAAGAGGTAGAAAAAGAAGAAAAAGCAGGCAAATTTCAATGGTTCTTGTTTGTCATCGTAATTCCGTTATTATTTGCGGTTGCGTTAACGCTTGTCATTACAACGATTGCAGGAATTAATGTGTTTGATGCAGCGAAAAAGTATGGCGCAAAAATCCCTGGTGTGTCACACCTAGTAGGTGGCACTGAAAAATCAACAGAGCAAATTTTAAAAGAAAACATACTAGAACAAAAAGCGACAATCGAAGAAAAAACGATGAAGATTAAAAAGCTTGAAAATGAGATAGAAAATAAGCAAAACCAAATCGACTCATTAAAACAAGAAATTGAGCGGTTAAACGCTGAATTATCGGCTAAGCAGGAAGAAGCAACTCAGCCATCTTCGAATGAAAAAAAACCAACCGTTCAAGATATTGCGAAAATGTATGAAACGATGTCGGAGAAAAACGCTGCCGATATTATTTCTAGAATGTCCGATAATGACGCCATTAACATTCTCGCATCCTTAAACAGCGAAAAAGCAGCTGCGATTCTCGAAAAAATGAATCCTGCTAACGCAGCGAAATATACAACGCTACTTACGAAACGTGCGGAAGCAAACACGGTTCAGTGAAGGGAGGTGAAAGGATGAGAGTTGGATATATTCCATCAGTGCCAGCGAAAAATGCAGCTGTTTACCAAGCGGGAGAAAACAAAACGCAGAAAATAGCTGAAAAAAATACATTCCAGCAATTGCTCTCACAGGAGCAGGCAACCAATAGTAATACGATGATAGATTTTAATAAAGAAAAAAAGACAACCGAAGTTTTAGGAAAAACAGAAGAGAAATTAAGTAAGTCAGGAGCAAACAATGAACTTGAACTTACTTTTAATGAGGCAAATCTTATTGAATGGCTAATCAATAGTTTGCCACCTGATGTAGCAAAAAACATAAGTGAAAAGTTAGATACTCAAAAAATAGAAAAACTTTTTGATATGAAAGACATAGTGAAAAATATAAGAGAAAAATTAGACTCATCCTTACCTCCGCTATTAGCGGACGAGTTTCAAGTAGATCATGTAGGACAAGACTCTATGTTTATGTCTCTCGTTTCGTTTCAACAAGAAGCTTCTTCTGCGATCAATGATGAGATATTGACAAAATTCAAAAATGAATTAGAGAACATACTTTATAATGTTTCTGAGCCTTCGGAAGAAGCAATCAGCGAGGGATCGTCCGTTCAACCATTTGTTCTAAAGCCAACGAAAAATCGAACAACACAAGAAGCTTCTTCTGCAATCAATGATGAGATATTGACAAAATTCAAAGATGAATTAGAGAACATACTTTATAATGTTTCTGAACCTTCGGAAGAAGCAATCAGCGAGGAATCGCCCGTTCAACCATTTGTTCTAAAACCAACGAAAAATCAAACAACATTACAAAATGTGAAAGAAAGTGATGGATTGGCATTTGTTCGCTCCGCTCAATGGAAGAAGCCATTGATGGTCGAAGGATCTGTAGAAACGAAAAACACTTTGGTGACGCTGAATCATAAGAGGTCGTTTATGTATCCAGTAACCGATCAGCTGCAAAGAGCAAACGTCGTTTCCCTAGAGAATATGACCATCAAAGATGATGGAAGCAACATGATTTTTACAGATAGCAGCGTCATGTCTTCTTCCTCTCAGCAAGCGGGGGCGCCGGTTATTTCTTTAAATGAAACAGCTTCAAAATCGACAGTCAATCAACAATTTGTGCAACAGCTGTTGGAAGTGATGAAAGGAAGTAAATTTACTAAACTAGCAAATGGGCAGTCCCAACTAATTGTTCGCTTGCACCCTGAACATTTAGGTACGTTGACGATTAAGCTTGTTCAAGAAAATGGTGAGCTGATGGCCAAAATTATTGCTTCAAGTACATCTGCGAAAGAACTTATTGAAGCGAATATACAACAAATTCGTCATGCCATTCCAGCGCAAAACATTACAATTGAAAAATTTGATGTATTTACACAGCAACAAACAT
Organism: Anoxybacillaceae bacterium; assembly: GCA_041920415.1. Taxonomy (GTDB): domain Bacteria; phylum Bacillota; class Bacilli; order Bacillales; family Anoxybacillaceae; genus JBHGYD01. The sequence goes on along the minus strand of JBHGYD010000003.1, from coordinate 91,037 downwards.
ACGAGCCATCATATCGGGAACAACAAGGAAGAGCTCGCGACGAGCAGCATTCACACCAAGAACAACATCGTTCTTCCGAACAGACAAACGAACTCGATTTTAAGGATGCTTTTACGAATGAATTAGTCAATTTTGAAGTGTAGGTGAGTTCTAAAATGACCAATGCCATTGATTCTAGCTTATTCTTAAGTAACTATAAACCACCGGAGCGTCAGACAGGAGATCAAATTCTTGGAAAAGATGACTTTTTGAAGATTTTACTCGTTCAGCTGCAAAACCAAGATCCATTAAATCCGTTAGAAGATAAAGAATTTATTTCACAAATGGCGAATTTCTCCACTCTTGAACAAATGACAAATCTAACGAAAGAGATGGAGCAATTTATACAGTTGCAAAACGAAAGCGCCATATTGCGGTATAGTGAAATGATAGGGAAAAAGGTTTATTGGGAAGATGTGCAAGACGGTGAAACCAATACAACTGAGACAATGGCAAACGGTATTGTCAAATCTGTGTTACAGAAAGATAACGAAATTATTTTAGAATTAGACAATGGAAAAACGATATCAAGTAAACAAATCATCAAGGTAGAGGCACCGACTGAAGAAATGCTCTGATTTGGTAAAAAATAAAAAAGGAGAGGGACTAAATGCTTCGTTCTATGTATTCTGGGATTAGCGGAATGAAAAATTTCCAAGTGAAATTAGACGTTATCGGCAACAACATCGCCAACGTCAACACGTATGGATTTAAAAAAGGAAGAACGATTTTTAAAGATTTAGTGAGCCAACAAATTGCAGGGGCAAGCGCACCAGCCGGCAATCGCGGCGGCGTAAACCCGAAACAAGTTGGCTTAGGAGCACAGCTGGCAGCAATTGATACAGTCCATACGCAAGGAAGTTTGCAAACCACAGGACGTCCGTTAGATTTAGCTATTTCTGGTGACGGATTCTTCATTCTAGTAGATGGAAATGCTCAAAATCCATTATATACAAGAGCAGGAAATTTTTATCTCGATTCAAATGGTGATATCGTCAGTGCAGATGGTCGCTATTTACTCGGTAGCGGCGGTAAAATCAACATTCCTTCAGGTGCGAAAAGCGTTAGTATTGGATCAGATGGAACTGTCAACTATATAGATTCAACGGGGGCTTTACAGAGTGCAGGTACAATCCAATTAGCAAAATTTGATAATAACGACGGGTTAGAAAAGGCAGGAGACAATCTTTTTAGGGCAACGTCTAACTCTAACAAAGCTGGCGGACCAACTACAGGTAATCCTGGTGCTAATGGAACAGGTACCATCGTTGCCGGTACGCTGGAAATGTCCAACGTGGACCTTTCCGAAGAGTTTACCGAAATGATTGTTGCACAACGCGGTTTCCAAGCGAATACGCGCATTATTACAACGTCTGATGAAATTTTACAAGAACTTGTCAACTTGAAGAAATAATAAAGGAGGGAGGGTGCTAGACTCCGTCTAGCGCCCTAATACATATATGGTTACATTAACGCGGTTGAATGGGAAAACATTTACCTTAAACGCGATATACATAGAACAAATTGAAGCTTTTCCTGATACAACGATCACACTGACAAATGGCAAAAAATTTGTTGTGCGTGAGTCAGTGGAGGATGTAGTTTTGTTAGTAAAAGATTTTTACCGACAAATTTCAATTTTAGGATTTCCTCATGATATGGAGGGATTAGATCGTGAATAGGTTATGGAAAGTGATGTTGCTTATATTAGTGACGATTACGTTGATTGGGGTAGTTGCCTTAGTCGTCATCATGAAATTTACGGGTAATGAACAAAAGACAGCACCAACCGCTGATGAGATTGTGGCAAGTTCTGTTGATATACCAGAGATTACGACCAATTTAGCAAATGGCAGTTTTATAAAAGTTTCCTTTAAAATTCAAACTGATAGCAAAGACGCTAAAGCGGAGGCGGAAAAACGCGATTTCCAAATTAAAAATATTATTATTGAAGAGTTATCGGAAATGAAACCGGAAGATTTTAAAGGAAAGCAAGGAATGATCAACCTTGAAAATCGCTTAAAACAACAAATTAATCAAGTGATGCAAGAAGGGAAAGTGGAGCAAGTATATATAACTTCTTTCATCCTCCAATAACCTGCCTAGCTAGGAGGTGAGAAATATTGTCTGGTGAAGTGTTATCACAAAGTGAAATCGACGCGTTACTGGCCGCGTTATCAACCGGAGAAATGAATGCCGAAGAGCTCAAAAAAGAAGAAACAGATAAAAAAGTAAAAGTTTACGATTTTAAAAGAGCTCTCCGTTTTTCGAAAGACCAAATTCGCAGTTTGACGCGTATTCATGAAAATTTTGCAAGATTACTAACGACATTTTTCTCGGCTCAGCTACGAACATATGTGCAAATATCTGTGGCGACTGCCGATCAAATCCCGTATGAAGAGTTTATTCGCTCGATCCCGAAAATGACGATTTTAAATGTGTTTGAAGTACCTCCATTAGATGGGCGTATATTAATGGAAGTCAACCCGAACGTGGCCTATGCGATGTTGGATCGGGTGATGGGAGGAAGAGGGGCGAGCATTAATAAAGTTGACAACTTAACAGAAATTGAGACACGAATTATGTCCAATTTATTTGAAAAAGCGTTTAGTAATTTGCGGGATGCATGGGAATCGATTGCTGAAATTGAGCCTATTCTAGCTGAATTTGAGGTGAATCCGCAGTTTTTGCAATTGGTCTCACCTAATGATACCGTTGTCGTCATTTCTTTAAATACACAAATTGCCGAAACAAGAGGAATGATTAATATTTGTATTCCGCATGTTGTGCTTGAGCCGATTATCCCTAGACTTTCGGTCCATTATTGGATGCAGACACAAAAAAAAGAAGGGGCACCAGAAGAAATGGAAGCCCTTGAAAAAAGAATCAGAGTCGCTAAGCTTCCAATTATTGCTGAACTTGGAACAGCGACGATTACGATTCAAGAATTTTTGCAGCTTGATGTTGGTGATGTGATTCAACTTGACCAATCGATTCAACGACCGTTAATCGTTAAAGTCGGAGACATTCCGAAATTTATTGGTCAGCCTGGAAAAGTGAATAAACGATTAGCGGTGCAAGTTTTAGATACACTCAAGGGGGGAGAAGACAACGATGATGAGTGATGATATGTTATCCCAAGATGAAATCGATGCGTTATTGCGTGGGACAGGTAACTTTGATGAAACTCCATCTGTAGACGATGTGTTATCTACAATAGAGCAAGATGCTATAGGGGAAATTGGGAATATTTCATTCGGAAGCTCAGCAACAGCGCTTTCCGTGTTGTTAAATCAAAAAGTCGAGATTACAACACCGAATGTATCTGTAATCCAACGGAAAGATGTTGTGGACGAATTCCCGTTTCCTTACGTCGCTATTCAAGTGAATTACACAGATGGATTTTTAGGGACGAATTTACTTGTGATTAAACAAGCCGATGCAGCGATTATTGCCGATTTAATGTTAGGTGGAGACGGAAAGAATCCAGCTGATTTGCTAGGAGAAATTCAGTTGAGCGCTGTGCAAGAAGCGATGAACCAAATGATGGGGTCAGCAGCGACATCTATGTCGACGATTTTTAGTAAAAAGGTAGATATTTCTCCCCCAAGTCTCCATTTACTGGATGTAAAAGAAGGAGAGGGACTTGAATACTTACCGAATGAAGACATATTAGTCAAAGTCTCATTTCATTTAAAGATTGGCGATCTCATTGATTCAAGTATTATGCAGTTATTGCCGGTCGGTTTTGCGAAAGAGTTAGTCCAAAATTTGCTTCAACCGTCTAGTTCAAATGAGTCTTTATCCGATACAATAGATGTAAGCCATGACAATGTGACCAATAAAACAGAACAACAATCACCGTCTCCTTCACTAGGTTCTCATTCTTCAATGGCAGCGCAACCTAATGCTTATTTAGCTTATGAACAACAACCAACTGCTCAACATGTTCAACAAGAGCCATATCAACCTTATCGCGGTACTTATCAGCCAAACGCGCATGGACCGAATCATTTTGGCGCACATGGAGCAGTGGGACAACATCACGTTCAACCAGTTGATTTTGCAAGTTTTGAACCGACTCCTTTCTCGGAGACGGAGGCACAAAACTTAAATATGCTCCTTGATATACCATTGCAAGTGACGGTAGAGTTAGGACGAACGAGACGCTCCGTACAAGATATTTTAAATCTCTCTTCTGGATCGATTATTGAGCTAGATAAATTAGCGGGCGAACCGGTTGATATATTGGTCAATAATAAACTGATCGCTAAAGGAGAGGTTGTTGTCATTGATGAGAATTTCGGCGTACGTGTAACGGACATCATTAGTCAAAGCGATCGCTTGAAAAAATTAAAATAATATAGGAGGTTTTTAGGAATGGCAAGAATATTAATCGTGGACGATGCAGCATTTATGAGAATGATGGTTAAAGACATTTTAACGAAAAACGGGCACGAAGTCGTGGCAGAAGCAGCTGACGGACTTCAAGCTGTAGAAATGTATAAAGAATTGCGTCCTGATTTAGTTACAATGGACATTACAATGCCAGAGATGGATGGAATTACAGCATTGAAAGAGATTAAGAAGTTTGATAGCAATGCAAAAGTCATTATGTGCTCAGCGATGGGACAACAAGCGATGGTTATCGATGCGATTCAAGCTGGTGCTAAAGATTTTGTCGTCAAACCGTTCCAAGCCGATCGCGTCATTGAAGCGATCAATAAAACACTTGGCTAAACATAAGAGGTGGAACGATCTTGTTTCAGTTTCGAATCATCCCTTTACTTATATGTTTTGTTGTGATGATTGCTTCGCAAACAGGGATGCCTGTTTTTGCGGAGCAATCCCCTACTGTCAAAGAATGTTTAGAACACCCAGAAACATGTCAAAATCAACAGTCCATCGGTCATGAAGACAAAATCGATAAAAAGCTAGGACAGGATGTCTCGTCCTTTACAATTTGGGATGTAATGAAGCTTATTCTAGCTACCGCGTTCGTCCTCTTTCTCATTTATGCATTATTACGGTTTATGAATCAACGAGGTCGTTTCTTATCAGGAAAGCGCGGACTTATTGAACATCTTGGTGGTACAAGCGTCGGCACGAACCGCTCTGTACAGCTATTGAAAGTAGGAAAACGCATTTTAGTCATTGGCGTCGGAGAGTCCATTCAGTTGTTACGGGAGATTGATAATGAAGAGGAAATAAACGAACTATTATCGACGCACAACGAGAAGTTGCAACAAATGCTGGAACCGAACCAATGGATTTCTCATTTGCTAGGGCGCTTTGCAAAGAAAAAGGAAACCGTAAACGAAGAAATACCGTTTCGCGACATATTTGCGAAACAGATGCAGGAGCTAGCTGACCAACGCAAGGAACTGTTAAAACAGATTGAACAGAAGGGAACAACGTCCGATGAATGAGTTTATGCAATTTTTTAACCAAGTTGCTCCTGAAAACGTATCGATGTCTGTGAAACTCTTGCTTTTATTAACGGTACTATCAATTGCACCAGGCATCTTAATTATGATGACTTGTTTTACGCGCATCATCATTGTTTTGTCGTTTGTTCGCACGTCACTTGGAACGCAGCAAATGCCGCCGAACCAAGTGTTGATTGGATTAGCGCTATTTTTAACATTTTTTATTATGGCACCGACATTTAAGGAAATAAACGACCAAGCTCTTCAACCGTTATTTTCCGAAAAAATTAATTTGGAACAAGCATATGAACGAGCTTCTGTGCCGTTGAAGGAATTTATGAGTGAACATACGCGACAAAAAGATTTGGCGTTATTTTTAACATATAGCGGTGCCAAAAAACCAAAAAACGTTCAAGATATCCCATTAACAACCCTTGTTCCTGCTTTTGCGATTAGCGAAATTAAAACGGCATTCCAAATGGGATTTATGATTTTTATCCCATTCCTAGTCATTGATATGGTAGTGGCCAGCGTTCTTATGTCGATGGGGATGATGATGCTTCCGCCGGTGATGATTTCGTTGCCGTTCAAAATTTTATTATTTGTTCTTGTTGACGGCTGGTATTTAGTTGTGAAATCATTGCTGGAAAGTTTCTAAAGAAGTAGGTGAGCATACGTGAGTGCAAATTTCGTCATTCATATGGCTGAACGCGGTGTATATATGATTTTAATCGTTTGCGGTCCGTTGATGTTGCTAGCGCTTGCGGTCGGACTCATTATTAGCATTTTTCAAGCGACGACACAAATTCAAGAACAAACCCTTGCATTTGTGCCGAAAATTGTCGCTGTGTTAATCGGGCTTGTTTTTTTTGGACCGTGGATGCTTTCACATATGGTTTCGTATGCGTATGAAATTTTGAATAATTTAACAAAGTTTGTAGGCTGATCGTATGGAGCAATTACTATCGTATTTTCCAGCATTTTTATTAGTATTCGCCCGAGTTGCTGCCTTTTTTACGACATTGCCATTATTTTCTTATCGGACGATTCCTCCTATTCATAAAATTGGATTATCATTTTTTATTAGTTGGATCATGTTTTTTGCGATAAAAAAAGAACCGATTTCACTTGACGAGATGTATGTGTTACTCGTCATAAAAGAAGTGTTAGTCGGCCTTTGTATCGGTTTATTGGCGTATATCATTATGTCCGCGATTCAAATCGTTGGTGGATTAATCGATTTTCAGATGGGATTTGCTGTGGCAAACGTCATTGACCCACAAACAGGCGCACAAAGCCCACTGATGGGACAATACTTGCATACGTTTGCTTTATTATTGTTGCTTGCTGTTAATGGTCACCATATATTATTAGACGGTGTGTTTTATAGTTATCAATTCATTCCATTACATCATTTTTTATCGCTGGGGAATGGAAACGTAGTACAAAATGTCATCAAAGCGTTTAGTCAAATGTTTGTTATTGCCTTTCAAATGTCAGCTCCGATTGTCGGCTGCTTATTTTTAGTGGATGTTGCCTTGGGTATTGTGGCCCGAACCGTACCACAACTTAATATTTTTGTCGTTGGACTACCTGTGAAAATCATCGCTGGTCTTATTCTTCTAATGTTCACGATGATAACGCTGCTTATTGCTGCCCAACATTTGTTTGAAACGATGTTTCTTTCCATGCGGGAACTTATGAATATATTAGGGGGCAGATAAATGAGTGTGTTACGTCTAGATTTGCAGTTTTTTGCTGGAGAAAAGACAGAAAAAGCAACGCCGCGGAAACGTCAAGAAGTGCGCCAAAAAGGACAAGTCGCTAAAAGCGCCGATCTTAATACGGCGATCGTCTTGCTTATCGTATTTGTCGTTCTTTTATTTTCGGGACGTTTATATAAAGAAACATTTTCCCGTATTTTGCGCCAATCGTTTCAGCAATACATGTTAACAGATATGACGATCGATTCGGTCCACGCGTTATTTGTTGATGTACTGAAAGAAATAGCAGGAGTGTTAGCACCCATTTTTTTAGCAGCAATCGCCGGAGCATTTATGGCCAACTTTTTACAAGTCGGTTTTTTATTTACGACAGAACCGTTACAAATGAAGTTAAGTAAGCTTGACCCGATTCAAGGGTTTAAACGAATCATGTCGTTACGCTCCATTGTGGAGCTGTTAAAATCTATTTTAAAAATTATGGTTGTCGGTTTAGTAACATTTTCGGTTTTATGGATGAAGCTCGATCAAATTTTATCGTTAACGACAAAATCGCTCGACACGACATTAAGCTCGTTAGCTAGTTTAACTGTCAACATGGGGCTATATGCGTCAGCTGCGCTATTGTTTCTCGCTTTTTTAGACTATTTATATCAGCGTTTTGATTTTGAAAAAAATATTCGCATGTCCAAGCAAGAAATTAAAGAGGAGTATAAGAAAACGGAAGGTGACCCGTTGATTAAATCAAAAATTAAACAAAAGCAAAGAGAAATGGCGATGAAGCGAATGATGCAGGAAGTGCCAAAAGCAGACGTTGTTATTACAAACCCGACGCATTATGCGGTCGCATTAAAATACGAAGACGGAAAGATGGATGCACCGATTGTCGTTGCCAAGGGTGTGGATTATATCGCTTTAAAAATAAAACAACTAGCAAAAGAGCATGATGTCGTTACAGTGGAAAACCGTCCGCTCGCTCGGGCGTTATATAGTCAAACAGAAATCGGAGATGCGATACCGGAACAATTTTTTAAGGCCGTTGCCGAAATTTTAGCATATGTGTATCGTCTAAAGCGGAAAATTTAGAGATACGTTTGCAAGCAGAATGTTCAAGGAGAGAAATTTTATGCCAGCAAGAGACTTATCTGTATTACTTATGGTTGTACTAATTGTGGCGATGTTAATTATTCCGCTTCCATCATGGCTTCTTAGCGTCCTTATTATTATTAATATTTCTCTTGCACTTTTGGTTCTCCTTACTTCCATGAATATGCGTGAGCCATTGCAATTTTCGATTTTTCCTTCTTTGTTATTGTTGCTTACCTTGTTTCGCTTAGGGCTGAACGTTTCGACAACGCGCTCGATTTTAAGCAAGGGGGAAGCAGGGGGAGTAGTCGAAACGTTTGGTACGTTCGTTGTTGGGGGAAATGTTGTTGTTGGTTTCGTTGTATTCTTAATTCTTATTATTATTCAATTTGTCGTCATTACGAAAGGGGCAGAACGTGTTTCCGAGGTAGCAGCTCGTTTCACATTAGACGCAATGCCAGGAAAACAAATGAGTATTGATGCGGATTTAAACGCGGGGATGATTTCGGAACAAGAAGCGCGCAAACGTCGCGAAAAAGTGGCACAAGAAGCGGATTTTTATGGAGCGATGGATGGTGCGAGTAAGTTCGTTAAAGGAGATGCAATTGCTGGAATTATTATCGTTGTTATCAATATGTTATTTGGTATGGTAATTGGAGTTGTGCAGCAAGGGCTCGATGTTTCCGAAGCTGCCCAACGGTATACATTATTGACCGTTGGTGACGGTATCGTCAGCCAAATTCCTGCTTTGCTTATTTCAACGGCGACTGGTATTGTTGTCACGCGTGCGGCATCTGATAGCAATCTTGGTGCTGATATTATGAGGCAGTTATTTGCCTTTCCAAAAATGCTCTATGTCACAGCGGGCACGATTTTCTTATTAGGATTGTTTACACCAATTAATGATGTTTTAACGATTCCGATTGCCGCATTGCTTGCGCTTGGAGGCTATCACTTCTCTACGAAGCCGATGAAAGAAGAAGAAACGGCTGTAGAAGAACAGAACGAAGAACTAGAAATGGATCAAATGAAAAGTCCCGAAAGTGTTGTCAATTTATTAAGTGTTGATCCGATTGAATTTGAATTTGGGTATGCGCTTATTCCATTAGCAGACGCCAACCAAGGCGGTGACTTGCTCGATCGTATTGTGATGATTCGCCGGCAATTGGCCCTAGAATTAGGGTTAGTAATTCCTGTTGTACGAATCCGTGATAATATTCAATTACAACCAAACGAATATCGTTTAAAAATTAAAGGTGATGAAGTTGCTCGCGGAGAGTTGTTGCTTGACCATTATTTGGCAATGAGCCCTGGCGTGGAAGATGATTCCATTGAAGGAATTGATACAGTAGAACCAGCGTTTGGCTTACCAGCAAAGTGGATTTCGGAAGAGATGAAAGAACAGGCAGAAATGTTTGGCTATACGGTTGTTGATCCACCGTCTGTTGTTTCTACGCATATTACGGAAGTATTAAAGGCGCATGCTCACGAATTATTGGGAAGACAAGAAACAAAACAATTAGTCGACCATTTGAAAGAATCGTATCCGATATTAGTAGAGGAAGTGACACCAACCCCGCTTTCGATTGGTGACGTTCAAAAGGTGTTAGCGAAATTATTAAAAGAAAAAGTATCGATTCGCAATTTGCCAGTGATTTTCGAAACATTAGCGGATTTTGCGCGAATGACGAGCGATACCGATTTGTTGACGGAATATGTACGTCAAGCGTTAGCGCGACAAATTACGAGCCAATATGTGGTTGCAGGGGAGCCATTAAGAGTCATCACGTTGTCTGGAAAAGTTGAAAAAGCGGTTGCTGAAGGAGTCCATCAAACGGAACACGGCAATTATTTATCCTTGGACCCATCTATCTCTCAGACAATCATTGAAGCGGTGGCATTTCAGCTTGAGCAACACTCTTTCCAAAATCAAACACCAATTTTACTTTGCTCTCCTGCGGTTCGGATGTACGTTCGTCAGCTGACAGAACGATATTTTCCAAATGTTCCTGTATTATCCTATAATGAACTAGAGGCAAATGTTGAAGTTCAAAGCGTTGGGGTGGTGGATATTGAATGAAAGTAAAGAAGTTTGTTGCTCCTTCGATGCCGGAAGCGATGAAAATGATTCGTGCGGAATTAGGCAATGATGCCGTTATTTTAAATTCAAAAGTCGTTCATAAAGGTGGTTTTTTCGGGCTGTTTGCAAAAAAAAATATTGAGGTCATTGCAGCAGTTGATCCGAAACCATTTCGTTCAACAGTGACTGAAAAAAAGGGAAAACCTGTGAACATTGTTCCTGATAAATTGCCGTCTTTCGAACAAAAACCAGTTCCAGATGCGACATTATTGAATGAGTTGAATGAGTTAAAAGCAATGTTAAAACAATTGTCTACCAATGTTGCAACGAATTTTGCATCATATCCTCAGCCGTTAAATGAAATAGATGAGTTGCTTGCGGAACAAGGGATTGCTGGCGCGTTGCGACAAGATATCATGGCCGAAGTAGTAGAGCAATGGTATTTGCACCGTGAAGTTGCGACGAAAGAGCAAGCATTCATGTGGGCGAAAGAAACATTATTGAAAAAATTAGACGGACTGCTGTTTGGAGGAATTTCGTTTCAAAAGAAATACGTCAATGTTGTCGGACCGACTGGAGTAGGAAAAACAACGACATTAGCGAAAATTGCAGCGGATTGCGTATTAAAGCATCGAAAAAAAATCGCCTTTATTACGACGGATACGTACCGAATTGCGGCGATTGATCAATTAAAAACATACGCAAAAATTTTAAATGTACCACTCGAAGTTTGTTATAATATGGAAGATTTTCGTGAGGCCAAGAAAAAATTTGCAAACTATGACATTGTTTTTATTGATACAGCAGGGCGTAATTTTCGTAACCCACAATATGTAAAAGATTTGCAAGAAATCATTGATTTTGACGACGAGATGGAAACGTTTCTCGTACTTGCCTTAACGGCCAAGTGGGTCGATATGAAAACAATATATGAGCAATTTTCATTAATTCACATTGATCGCTTCATTTTTACAAAATTAGATGAAACAAGCCATTATGGTGCAATGCTTAATTTAGTGACCGATTATCAAATTGGGGTTGCATATTTGACGAATGGCCAAAATGTTCCTGATGACATAATCGAAGCATCACCAGAAAAAGTAGTAAATACGTTGCTTGGGGTCGAGTGAAGATGAGAGATCAAGCAGAAAGCTTACGTTTACGATTCAACCGGATGAACAAAGGAACAGAAACGAAAGCAATTGCCGTAATTAGTGGAAAAGGTGGCGTTGGAAAATCGAACTTTTCATTGAATTTTTCTCTCACTTTATCAAAACGTGGGTTTAACGTGCTATTATTTGATATGGATATCGGTATGGGTAATATTGACATTTTGCTCGGTCAATCGTCCCATACTACCATTATTGATTTATTTCATAAACGTGTTTCGATTCAAGAACTCATTAGAAAAGGACCAGGAAATTTATCATTTATTGCTGGTGGAACAGGGTTAACAAAAATCTTTACGATGGATCATGAAAAAGTCGATTATTTTCTTGAGCAATTACAATCTGTTTCTGAACAGTACGATTATCTCATTTTTGATATGGGAGCGGGTATTTCCGAAGATCGTCTGCAACTGTTAATGGCCGTCCATGAGATTTTTGTCATTACAACACCAGAGCCGACATCCATTACGGATGCATATGCAGCGATGAAATATATTCATATGTTGGAAAAAACCATTCCTTTTTATTTAATTGTGAATCGAGCACAAACGGAACAAGAAGGTAGAGAAACGTTACATCGATTAAAAAACGTAATGAGACAATTTCTTGGAAAAGAAGTGACAAAATTAGGAGTTTTACCGGAAGACCATGCAGTTTTAAGAGCGGTAACAAGACAAACACCTTTTTTATTATTAGATCCTACAACAAAAATAAGCCGTGCTATGTTAGAACTTACGGATCGTTATTTATCGGACCGGACGGTGGATGAGGCAATGACTTCTCGCTCTTTCAACTTTTTCGCTAAGCTTAGGCAATTTCTTTTAGAAAGGTAGGGGGATCATGAATAAAATTAAAGTATTAGTTGTTGATGACTCTGCCTTTATGCGAAAGGTAATTACCGATTTTTTATCTGAAAACCCGCAAATAGAAGTGATTGGAACGGCTCGAAACGGTAAAGACGCACTCGAAAAAATTAAGACTTTAAAACCGGACGTCGTTACATTAGATGTAGAAATGCCGATTATGAACGGATTAGAAGCGCTGAAACAAATAATGGAGGAGCATCCGCTTCCCGTTGTAATGCTCTCGAGCACAACGAAGGAAGGGGCGGAAAATACAATTTTGGCGATGCACTACGGTGCGATCGATTTTGTAACAAAACCGTCTGGAACGATTTCTCTTGATTTACACAAAGTAAAGGAAGAAATCATTAATAAAGTCATTCTTGCTAGTCGTGCGAATTTGTACGGGATCAGGAAACAAGATGCTGCTCAAACACCGGCTAGTTCTTTGCAAAGACAATATAGTAAAATGGAACTAAAGTCGTTATCGTCAGGTTCGTCAACCGGTTATCGTAAGAAAAAAATCGTTTGTATCGGCACATCAACAGGGGGACCACGGGCGTTGCAACAAGTATTAACCCAATTGCCGAAACATATTGCTGCGCCCATCGTGATTGTGCAACATATGCCAAAAGGATTTACGAAATCGTTAGCACAACGGTTACATTCGCTTTGTGAAATTTCTGTAAAAGAAGCAGAACATGGAGAAATGTTAAAGGAAGGTACAGCGTATATTGCCCCGGGAGGAGCACATTTTATGGTTGTATCATCAGGAAACTCACTTATTGCCCATATTGAACATTCTCCTCCAAGAAATGGTCATTGTCCTTCTGTAGATGTTTTATTCGAATCAGTAAGCACTTTAACTGACTATGACAAAATTGCTGTTATTATGACGGGAATGGGGTCAGATGGAACAAATGGTTTAAAACGGTTAAAAGAAAGCGGAACTACAAAGGCGATTGCTGAATCGGAGGAAACGGCGGTTGTATTCGGAATGCCAAAAGCAGCGATTGCTACGAATCTAGTTGACGCTGTCGTTCCTTTAGAAGAGATCGCAGAAACGATTATGAAATATGTAGATGGGCAAGGAGTGTAGAGCTATGGATATGAGTCAATACTTAGAAATTTTTATTGATGAAAGTAAAGAACATTTACAAACGATTAATGAACAGCTGTTAGAGCTAGAAAAAAGTCCTGAAGATATTTCGATCGTCAATGAAATATTTCGCTCGGCACATACGTTAAAAGGAATGTCGGCGACGATGGGGTTTGAAGATTTGGCCAGTTTAACGCATCAAATGGAAAACGTACTAGATGGGATTCGCAATCATAAAATTACGGTTACCCCAGAAATACTAGATGTCGTTTTTCGTGCGGTCGATAATTTAGAGGCAATGATCAACTCAATTGCTGAAGGGGGAGATGGAAAACGAGATGTTCGAGAAGTTGTACAGCAATTAAAACTTATCGAACAAGGAGAATCTCCTGTTATTGTTAAAAACGATCATGAATCTGTTTCAACTGCTTCGTCTCTCACCCAGACATACGGAGAATTTGAGTACAATGTGTTACAGCAATCAATAGAACAAGGATTTCATACGTATGAGATTCGCGTGAAACTGCGCGCGGATTGCCTGCTAAAAGCAGCACGTGTTTTTATGGTATTTGAAACTCTTAATCAAGCGGGAGAAGTGATTAAATCAAATCCTTCTGTTGAACTATTAGAAGAAGAACAGTTTGATCAAGAATTTATTGTCACTGTTGTTTCGAAAGAGTCGGCAGAAGAGTTATATAAACGAATTATAAAAGTTTCAGAGATTGAAGAAGTCATTGTTATGCCGCTTGATATAGATAAACTAAAGATGACCCAAGAGCAAGCGGAACCGAAGACGGAAGCTCAGCAACAAGAAACGGAAGTAGCTGTGACATTAGAAAAAGAAGAACAAAAAGAGAAGGAGACAGCGCATAAGCAAACGGCTGCTGTGAATAAAACGATTCGCGTTAATATTGAACGTCTTGATATTTTAATGAACTTATTTGAAGAGCTTGTCATTGACCGCGGGCGATTAGAACAAATTTCACGTGAATTAAATAACCCAGAACTTCACGAAACGGTCGAACGAATGTCTCGTATCTCGAGCGACTTACAAAATATTATTTTAAATATGCGAATGGTGCCAGTTGAAACGGTCTTTAATCGCTTCCCGCGCATGGTTCGTCAACTAGCGCGTGACTTAGGCAAGAAAATTAATTTAGAAATTATTGGGGCAGAAACGGAATTGGACCGGACGGTGATTGATGAAATTGGTGATCCGTTAGTTCACTTGCTTCGCAACGCGGTTGACCATGGCATCGAAACGCCCGATGTGCGCCGTGCCAAAGGAAAACCGGAAGAAGGCACAGTTAGGTTAAAAGCGTATCATAGCGGCAACCATGTATTTATTGAAATCGAGGACGACGGTGCCGGCATCAATCGTGAAAAAGTATTACAAAAGGCGATTAACAAAGGAATTATTTCAAAACAAAACGCAGCGAACTTAACAGATAAACAAGTATATGAGTTGATTTTTGCATCTGGTTTTTCTACCGCGGATAAAATTTCAGACATTTCTGGACGCGGGGTTGGACTTGATGTTGTTAAAAGTACAATTGAGTCGCTCGGTGGCTCTGTGACGATCGATTCTCAAGAAGGGGTCGGCTCTGTCTTTTCGATTCAATTACCGTTAACCTTATCGATTATTTCAGTAATGCTTGTTGAGATTCAAGACGAGAAGTATGCAATTCCACTCTCTTCCATTATTGAAACGGCGATTATTAAGAAAGAAGATATTTTACACGCACATAATCAAAAAGTCATTGATTTTCGTGGAAAAGTCGTACCGCTTCTATTTTTAAAAGATATTTTTGAAGTACCTGTTTGCAAAGAGGAAGAAGACTTTCTCTCTGTTGTGATTGTGCGTAAAGGAGAGAAAATGGCAGGTCTTGTTGTCGATTCTTTTATCGGTCAACAAGAAGTAGTATTAAAATCGCTTGGAAACTATTTAACATCGGTATTTGCGATTTCTGGTGCAACGATATTAGGGGATGGTCAAGTAGCATTAATCATTGACTGCAATGCGTTAATTAAATAGTTTTTAACAAAGGGCTACTTTGTGGTCTAAAGGAGGGAATGGAAGATGATTGAAGTTCAAGAAACGGAGTTAAAAGCGATTGTATTTCAGTTAAAAGATGAAGAATATGCGATTCCCGTTCAGCAAGTTCGTTCCATTGAAAAAGTTCAACATATTACGCGTGTTCCGAGAACGCCTAAATTTGTAAAAGGAGTTATTAATTTACGTGGTGTCGTGACGCCAATTATCGATTTACGAGAGCGTTTTGGCATTGAGTCGCTGCCTTTCAACGAACAAACACGCATTATTATTGTTGCTCTTGGAGAAATGGAAGTGGGACTCATCGTCGATGCCGCTAATGACGTTTTAGATATACCAACCAATAGTATTGAGCCGCCTCCTGAAGTCATTGAAGCCATTGAGGTGGACTATATTAACGGTGTAGCTAAAATCGGAAAAAGATTATTGATTTTGCTTAATTTAGAAAAAGTGCTAGAAATCGAGAATTCGTGACGGATTTTAGCGTAAAAAAATAGAGGGGTCGTTAATGAATGTCATACTTAAATGGTTTGAACGCTGCTCATATGGATATTTTAAAAGAAATTGGCAATATTGGTGCCGGCAATGCCGCTACGGCTCTTTCTCAATTATTAAATAAGAAAATCGAGATGAACGTACCGAATGTTCAAATTGTTTCATTTGATGAGATGATGGAGTTAATAGGCGGCGCCGAACAAGTGGTTGCTTCCGTTTTTTTTAGGATTGAGGGAGATGCTCCGGGCAATATGTTTTTCGTCTTATCCCTGCCACAAGCTGAGCTATTTGTAAAGCAAATGACAGGGGACCATGAATTTTCATTTGCCAATCAACAATCGGAGTTAGGGCTGTCAGCCTTGCAAGAATTAGGTAACATATTAGCAGGTTCCTATCTTTCATCACTTGCGGATTTTACACATTTAAATCTCTATCCGTCCGTTCCTGCATTAACTGTCGATATGATTGGAGCGATTTTACAATATGGCTTGCTTGAGTTGTCGCGTGTCGGAGATTATGCGATTGTTATTGATACGGCAGTTCATGAAGAACAACAGCCGCAAGATAGCGTGAATGGACACTTCTTTCTACTCCCTGATCCAGATTCGTTTGTACCGATTTTTCGCTCTTTAGGTGTAGACCTGTCATGAATGAAATTGTTAATGTTGTAAAGGTCGGTATTGCCGATATGAACGTTGTTCAATCACCAAGCTTAATTCGTACATCTGGATTAGGGTCATGCGTTGGGGTTGTTATTTTCGATCAAATGAAGGAAGTGGCCGGATTAGCTCATGTGATGTTACCTGATTCATCGCTAGCTCGGTCAGAGAACATCAACGTTGCTAAATATGCTGACACGGCGATAGAAGCATTAATCGATCTCGTTATCAAAGCGGGCGGAAGAAAAAATGCGCTAAAAGCGAAATTAGCTGGCGGGGCACAAATGTTTCAATTCCATTCTGCAAATACCGATATGATGAGAATTGGACCGAGAAATGTAGAAGCAGTCAAACAGCAGTTGCATCGTTTTCATATTCCGATTATCGCAGAGGATGTTGGAGGAAACAGTGGACGGACGATCGAATTTAATCCAAAAACAAGTCTTTTATCGATTCGTACTGTGAATCAAGGAGTCAAGGAAATATAATGGCAGGTACAGTAATACTAAACGTATTGTTGGGGATATTGGGGTTTATTATCGTGTTTCTCCTGTCTTTTTCTGCTAATAGTATGATAACGACATTGATACGTAGCGCCACAACTTTTATCTTGTTCTTTTTAAGCGGCTATATTTTCCGTTGGATGTTGGGCTACATTCAAAGAGATACGATGGAAGCAACGTCACGCTCCTCGCATGATTTAAACGAAGAAGAGTTGCAACAGCTGATGGAAGGTCTTACCGAAGAAGAAGCAAAAAAAGTCGCTAACTATATTCGTCATATGTTGCGTGATGAGGGCGATTCGTAAGGAACGTTTGTAGCAGTTAGAGTTCGTTTTTTCGCAAGCCGAGTAGGATGATGGCAGTTTCGAGATGAACGAGGAGGAGTATAATGGCAAACGTCTCAGCGCGCGAAGAACAGAAACATTGGAAAAATTGGATATACAATCGCGATCCACAAGCTGGAGATGAACTTGTGCAAAAATATATGCCGCTTGTTTATTACCAAGTGCAGCGGATTTCTGTATCACTGCCCAAAAATATTAATAAACAAGAATTGGTGAGTTTTGGTCTAATGGGACTTTACGACGCGCTCGAAAAATTTGATCCTTCTCGCGATTTGAAGTTTGACACATATGCTTCGTTTCGGATTCGTGGTGCCATCCTTGACGGATTAAGAAAAGAAGATTGGCTTCCGCGCAGTACAAGGGAAAAAGCGAAAAGAATTGAAGCAACAATCGAAAAGTTGGAGCAGCAATATATGCGGACCGTTACCGCCAAAGAAGTGGCTGATGAATTAGGAATGACCGAGGAAGAAGTGTATACGGTGATGAATGAAGGGTTTTTTGCGAACGTTTTATCTCTTGATGATTGGCCGAAAGAAAATGAAGACGAGGAAAATTGTCAGCTAGCGCTTCGCGATGAGAAAATATCTTCTCCCGAAGAAGCCGTTTTAAAGCAGGAGTTACATGAGAAGCTTGCCGAAGTCATTAAGCAGTTAAGCGAAAAAGAACAGCTTGTTATCAGCTTATTTTATAAAGAAGAACTAACATTAACTGAAATCGGACAAATTATGGGGCTTTCAACTTCAAGAATTTCGCAGCTCCACTCAAAGGCGATTTTTAAGTTGCGAAAAATACTTGAACAAGTTTTTTAGTTCATAAGGGAAGTGATGAAAATGAGTTTAAAATTAGTTGAATTACAAGTCGCACTTCCAAGAATGCATGAAGCCGGGAAAATTCAAGAACAACTACAACAACATCCTGAATTGATGCAAGCGCAACTCGTAGCGACGATGCAAAAGCGCGAAGAACGCATGAGGCGGCAGGTAACGGGCAAGCGAACAAGCGAAAACGTCCATTTGAAAAAAGAAAAGCAAGAATCACCACAACGACATGAGCACCCTTATAAAGGGAAAAACATCGATTTAATGGGATAGAGGGATTCAATGGTAGCTTTTTTACTCATCATTAGTTTTGGATTACATGCGATTTCGCTCTTTGTCATTATTTTGCTATACTTGCAACTTTCAAAGGTCAAAGAAGTAGAAAAACGGCAGTCGCAACTGATAAAAGATATGGAACATACGGTTTCCGCTTACTTATTAGAGTGGAAGGAAGAAAATGAACGGTTTCTTAAAGCGCTATCGAAAAACGTAAATAAACGAAGCGGCAATACGGCAAAGCCGTCATCCGTATCAATAGACAGCTCCTTGTCACAAACGACGGAAAATGAGTGGCCATCTCACATTCCTAATGTTGAGATGATTAAGGACAAAGTGGAAATTCGTGCAACAAACAAACATCAAGGCGAACAATCTTCTCTCCCTTCCATCGCTGAACAAGCGATGAAGCTACAGAAAGAAGGGAAAACGGTCGAAGAAATCGCTAAATTACTAAAGAAAGGAAAAACAGAAATTGAGCTATTGCTTAAATTTCGGCAAATGTAGTCAAATACAGCTTGATTGTCACTTTTAGTTGTGATATATTTTTACATGGTGTGAATACACACGCTCATCGATTTAAGCAATGGTGCTGTTTCTGACAGTCTTGCTTAAAGATGAAGTGGGCGGAGGAATGAAAACCAAAACTAGGAGGAAGAAAAGAATGTCAGTTATTTCAATGAAGCAATTGCTTGAAGCAGGTGTTCATTTCGGACATCAAACTCGCCGTTGGAACCCAAAAATGAAAAAATACATCTTCACAGAGCGCAACGGTATTTATATCATCGATTTGCAAAAAACCGTTAAAAAAGTAGAAGAAGCGTACAACTTTGTAAAAGAATTAGCAGCTAATGGCGGAAAAATTCTTTTCGTTGGTACGAAAAAACAAGCACAAGACTCTGTGAAAGAGGAAGCAGAACGCTCTGGCATGTTCTATGTAAACCAACGCTGGTTAGGCGGTACGTTAACGAACTTTGAAACGATTCAAAAACGAATTAAACGTTTAAAAGATATCGAAAAAATGGCTGAAGACGGCACATTTGATGTATTGCCGAAAAAAGAAGTCATCCGCTTGAAGAAAGAACAAGAGCGTTTAGAAAAATTCCTAGGCGGAATTAAAGAAATGAAACAATTACCAGATGCATTGTTTGTGATCGATCCTCGCAAAGAGCGCATTGCTGTTGCGGAAGCGCGCAAACTAAACATCCCGATTGTTGGTATCGTTGATACAAACTGCGATCCGGATGAAATTGACTACGTTATCCCAGCAAACGATGACGCGATTCGCGCGGTAAAACTTCTTACATCTAAAATTGCTGACGCGATTTTAGAAGCAAAGCAAGGCGAAGAAGCAGTCGTAGCAGCTGAGTAATTTCTGAAAGGTGATAAGAGGGGAAAGCCTTTTATCACCTTTTTTTGAGACAGAAAATTACATGTTTTGGCTATACTAATCACTAAGGTGATGATAAAACAAAATTTGCGTTGCGAATTTTGTTTACATACATACGCATACACTAAAGGAGGATATTATTCATGGCAATTACGGCTCAAATGGTCAAAGAATTACGCGAAAAAACTGGCGCAGGTATGATGGACTGCAAAAAAGCGTTAACAGAAACAAACGGCGATATGGAAAAAGCGATCGATTGGCTTCGTGAAAAAGGAATCGCGAAAGCAGCGAAAAAAGCGGATCGTATTGCTGCGGAAGGTACAACATTAATTGAAGTAGAGGGCAATACGGCTGTTATTTTAGAAGTAAACTCTGAAACAGATTTCGTAGCGAAAAACGAAGGATTCAAAACGTTAGTAAAAGAGCTTGCTGCTCATCTGTTAAAAAATAAACCAGCTACTCTTGAAGAAGCGCTTCAGCAAAAAATGGACAATGGTGCAACAGTAGAAGAACATATTAACGCGGCTATTGCGAAAATCGGTGAAAAAATTACATTACGCCGTTTTGAAGTTGTTGAAAAAGGTGATAACGCTGCGTTTGGCGCATACTTACACATGGGCGGACGCATTGGCGTATTAACATTGTTAGAAGGCACAACGAACGAAGAAGTAGCAAAAGACGTAGCGATGCATATTGCGGCACTTAATCCAAAATACGTATCTCGCGATCAAGTGTCTCAAGAAGAAATTGCACGCGAGCGTGAAGTATTAACACAACAAGCGTTAAATGAAGGAAAACCAGAAAACATCGTTGCGAAAATGGTAGAAGGTCGTTTAAATAAATTTTATGAAGACATTTGCTTGTTAGAGCAAGCGTTCGTTAAAAATCCAGACGTGAAAGTTCGTCAATTTGTTGAAACAAATGGCGCTACTGTGAAAGGCTTTGTTCGTTACGAAGTAGGCGAAGGAATTGAAAAGCGTCAAGATAACTTCGCTGAAGAAGTAATGAACCAAGTAAGAAAGTAATGATTGGAGCGAATAGGGAACACAACGTGTGTTCCCTATTTTTAAAGATTAGCTGCACGGAGGAATGACATGAGCAATCCAAAATATAAACGTGTCGTACTAAAACTAAGTGGCGAAGCGTTAGCAGGTGAGCAAGGGTTTGGTATTAACCCTGCGATTATTCAATCGATTGCGAAACAAGTGAAAGAAGTAGCGGAATTAGGTGTTGAAGTAGCAGTTGTTGTAGGCGGTGGCAATATTTGGCGTGGAAAAACGGGGAGCGAAATGGGAATGGACCGAGCGACCGCTGATTATATGGGGATGCTCGCAACGGTCATGAATTCGCTCGCGCTTCAAGACAGCCTTGAACAACTTGGTGTGGAGACGCGAGTACAAACATCGATTGAAATGCGCCAAGTGGCTGAACCGTACATAAGAAGAAGGGCGATTCGTCATCTTGAGAAAAAACGGGTTGTTATTTTTGCTGCAGGTACAGGAAACCCATATTTTTCAACCGATACAACAGCGGCATTACGAGCTGCTGAAATTGAAGCAGATGTTATTTTAATGGCCAAAAATAATGTAGACGGTGTCTATAGCGCCGATCCAAAGGTAGACGAGAACGCTGTTAAATATGATGAATTATCTTATCTTGATGTTATCAAGCAAGGATTAGGCGTTATGGATTCAACAGCTTCTTCTTTATGTATGGATAATGATATTCCGCTTATTGTTTTTTCAATTACGGAAGAAGGAAATATTAAACGAGCTGTACTTGGTGAAAATATTGGAACAATTGTAAGGGGGAAATAATAATGGCAAAACAAGTACTCACAACAGCAAAAGAAAAAATGGATAAAGCCATTCAAGCGTTTAGCCGTGAATTAGCGACAATTCGCGCGGGAAGAGCAAACCCAGCTTTGCTTGAAAAAATAACTGTGGACTACTATGGTGTTCCTACACCGATTATTCAATTAGCCGGCATCAATGTACCAGAAGCACGTTTGCTTGTTATCCAACCTTATGACAAATCAATTTTGAAAGATATCGAAAAAGCCATTTTAGCTTCCGATTTAGGCTTAACTCCTTCCAATGACGGTTCTGTTATTCGCATTACGATTCCGCCATTAACGGAAGAGCGTCGTCGCGAACTTGTGAAACTAGTGAAAAAATATTCCGAAGAGGCAAAAGTCGCTGTCCGTAACATTCGCCGTGATGCAAACGATGAATTGAAGAAATTGGAGAAAAACGGGGAAATTACGGAAGATGAGTTACGAAGCTATACAGACGACATTCAAAAACTTACCGATGAACATATCGCAAAAATTGATGCGATTACAAAAGAAAAAGAAAAAGAAGTCATGGAAGTATAATGGTTCGTGTCACCAATTAACGCAAAGACCCTCTATATTTACAGAGGGTTTTTTTGCTATAATGAAAAGGCAAAATGAGGTGTAGGATTCGTTTGACGAAATCTTTACTTCTGATTACACTAGCCTCATGATATATTAAAATACATAATAACGGAGGACTAGTATGTTTAATAAAATTTGGAAAAACAAAGAGCAATCGCCTTTGTCTATGGAATATACAAAAGAAGATGTATTACAGCAACCAATTCCCGAACATGTTGCGATCATTATGGACGGCAATGGGCGATGGGCGAAAAAGCGGGCGTTACCACGAGCAGCTGGACATTACGAAGGGATGCAAGTGGTACGAAAAATTACTCGCTTTGCGAATGAATTAGGGATTAAAGTGCTGACCCTTTATGCATTTTCGACAGAAAACTGGAAGAGACCGAAAAGCGAAGTCGAATATTTAATGAAACTTCCAGAGCAGTTTCTCACGACATTTCTTCCTGAATTAATTGAAGAAAATGTCAACGTTCGCGTCATGGGCAATCGCGAACAACTTCCTGAACATACGCGGCGCGCTGTTGAAAAAGCCATTATGGAAACGAGAAACAACACGGGGCTTATTTTAAACTTTGCCTTAAACTACGGAAGTCGCGCCGAAATTACGTATGCGGTACAAGCAATCGCTAAACAGGTGGAAAAAGGTCATTTATCGCCGGAACAAATTAACGAAGAGTTAATTGCTTCTTATTTAATGACGAAGGATTTAGCTGATCCGGATTTGCTCATTCGTACAAGCGGCGAAATTCGCTTAAGCAATTTTATGCTTTGGCAGCTTGCTTATACGGAATTTTGGTTTACGGATGTGCTTTGGCCAGATTTTACAGAACAGCATTTACTACAGGCGATCGCAGAATTTCAAAAACGAGGTCGTCGATTTGGAGGAGTTTAGGAAAAAATGAAACAACGAATCATTACAGGAGTAGTAGCAGCCGCTCTTTTTTTACCGATTGTTATTTTTGGCGGATTCCCGTTTATAATAGTAACATATGTACTAGCAACGATTGGTTTATCTGAATTGTTTCGCATGAAACATCTTCGTTTATTTTCATTAGAAGGAATGGTTAGTTTACTGTTTTTATGGGCGTTTCTTGTTCCAGAAACGTACAGCGATTGGTTTTCGGCGTTTCATGTAACGAAAACCGATTTGCTTCTCATCGCCGTTTTATTATTGTTAACTTATACGGTCATTACGAAAAATAAGTTTACATTTGACGAAGCCAGCTTTGCTCTATTGTCAACGTTATATGTTGGTTTTGGTTTTTATTATTTCATGGAAACGCGCTTTATTGGGCTGCATTATATGTTTTATGCGCTCTTTATCATATGGGCAACCGATACAGGAGCGTACTTTACTGGTCGAGCGTTTGGAAAACGGAAACTTTGGCCAGAAATTAGTCCAAATAAAACGGTTGAAGGATCGATTGGTGGAATCGTTTGTGCGCTTGTTGTGGCCTCTGTTTATCAACTGTATACCGGATTTTTCGCAAGCTTTCCGACTTTATTGCTGATGACCGTTGTACTTTCCATTTTTGGACAAATGGGGGATTTAGTAGAATCTGCTTTTAAACGGCATTATGGTGTGAAAGATTCAGGAAATATTTTACCAGGACATGGCGGCATCTTAGACCGTTTCGATAGCTTATTATTTATTTTGCCGCTTTTACACTTTTTTCACTAGCATGACGGCTAAAGAAAGTTAGGAGTGAATACATTGAAATATATTAGTTTATTAGGAGCTAGTGGATCGATCGGTACGCAAACGTTAGACGTTATTCGTTCGCATCCGGACGAATTTCGTCTTGTTGCGATGTCGATTGGAAAAAATGTTGAAATGGGAAGGGCGATTATTGAAGAATTTGCCCCAGAACTTGTTTCAGTTGCAGATGTAAGCGTTCGTGATCGTTTCTATGGCGAGTATAGAGGAAAAGTGAAGATCGTTTACGGTGAAGAAGGGTTAGTAGAAGTGGCAACGCATCCGAAAACGACGATTGTGGTGAACGCTGTTGTCGGAAGCGTTGGTCTCGTTCCGACACTAAAGGCGATTGAGGTCGGGAAAACGATTGCTCTTGCTAATAAGGAAACGCTTGTAACAGCCGGTCATATCGTTACAGAAGCAGCGAAAAAACATGGGGTAGCCATTTTGCCGGTAGATAGCGAGCATTCAGCCATTTTTCAGTGTTTGCAAGGCGAAAATGAAAAAAACATTGAAAAAATTATTTTAACCGCTTCAGGAGGTAGTTTCCGGGATAAAACGCGCGAACAATTAACGAACGTCACCGTAGAAGATGCGCTTCGTCATCCGAACTGGTCGATGGGGGCAAAAATTACGATTGACTCAGCAACGATGATGAATAAAGGTCTGGAAGTGATTGAGGCGCATTGGTTATTTCATTTGCCATATGAGCAAATTGATGTTTTACTACATAGAGAGAGCATTATTCACTCGCTTGTCCAATTTCACGATAGCAGCGTGATTGCCCAGCTCGGTACACCGGATATGCGCGTACCGATTCAATATGCCCTCACTTATCCCGACCGTCTGGAGCTTTTAAATGCCAAAAAGCTAAACTTAGCTGAAATCGGAACGCTTCATTTTGAACCAATTGATTTTGACCGTTATCGTTGTTTAAAATTTGCTTATGAGGCAGGAATGGCAGGCGGTTCTTTCCCGACGGTATTGAACGCGGCCAATGAGGAAGCAGTAGCTGCCTTTTTAAGTGGACGTATTGCTTTCTTGACGATTGAAGATTTGATCGAACGGGCGCTTGAACGACACCATATGATTAAACAACCGACGCTTGACGAGATTCGTGAAGTCGATGTGGAAACTCGTCGCTATATCCAGTCACTATTAACGTAAAAGGTGGTTGAAAAATTGAATACAGTGATTGCTTTTGTTGTAATTTTTGGTGCGCTTGTTTTTTTTCATGAACTCGGGCATTTAATTTTTGCCAAGCGCGCAGGAATTTTATGTCGTGAATTCGCGATCGGTTTTGGGCCAAAAGTATTTTCCTTTAAGAAAAATGAAACAGTTTATACAATACGGTTATTGCCTCTAGGTGGATTTGTTCGTATGGCCGGTGAAGACCCGGAAATGATTGAAGTAAAGCCAGGGCAAGTCGTTGGGCTTGAATTCGATCAGGAAGGAAATGTTAATAAAATCATTATCAATCATAAAGATGAATACCCGAATGCCAAAATCGTGGAAGTGGAGCAAGCAGATTTAGAACATGGTATGTATATTACAGGTTATGAAGATGAAAACAGCGAACGACTCCAGCGTTTTACGCTTAGTGACCCTGCCTTTTTTGTTGTCGATCACCAAGAAATTCAAATTGCTCCTTATCACCGTCAATTTGTTGCCAAAACGTTAGGTCAACGAGCAATGACGATCTTCGCTGGACCGTTAGCAAACTTTGTTTTGGCTTTTGTTGTTTTTGTGCTTATCGGTTTTTTACAAGGCTATCCTGTTGATAAACCAATCATCGGTGAGTTAACGAAAGATGGTGCAGCGCTTCAAGCAGGGTTACAAGAAGGGGATATCGTTCTTTCCATCGATGATGAGCGGGTGACTACATGGGCACAAGTGGTTGATATGATTCGCGCTCATCCAGGAGAAAAACTGTTATTTAAAATTCAGCGAAACGGTCACGTGCTCGATATCCCTGTTACGCCAGAAGCGAAAAAAGTTCAAGGTGAAACAATTGGTCTTATTGGTGTCTATGGTCCGATGGAGAAATCGTTTCTTGGCTCTTTTAAGCAAGGAGCGTTAGAAACGTATTATTGGACAAAAGAAATTGTTGTTGGCTTGGGACATTTACTTACCGGGCAATTTTCGCTTGATATGCTTTCCGGTCCGATCGGAATTGCTGTATCGACGAACAAAGTTGCTCAATCGGGAATTTATTATTTAATGAAATGGGGAGCGATTTTAAGCATCAACCTTGGAATCGTTAATTTACTGCCGCTTCCAGCTCTCGATGGCGGTCGTCTTCTATTTTTTGCGATTGAAGCATTGCGCGGCAAGCCGATTGATCGTCAAAAAGAGGGAATGGTTCACTTTATTGGCTTTGCGCTTTTAATGCTTTTAATGTTAGTCGTGACATGGAATGATATTCAAAAATTTTTCTTGTAATTATCGGTGAAGAGAAGCAGAAGGATGTATTCTTCTTTCTCTTCTCCTTATACAAAATATAGAAAATGGATGATGAAATAAAGAGGTGTGATGAGATGAAACAAAGTCTGTCTTTTATTCCAACGCTACGGGAAGTGCCAGCAGATGCAGAAGTGAAAAGTCACCAGCTTTTATTACGGGCCGGATTTATTCGTCAAAGTGCAAGCGGCGTCTACACGTTTTTACCGCTTGGCAAGCGCGTATTACAAAAAATTGAAACGATTATTCGGGAAGAAATGAATCGTGCCGGGGCAATTGAATTATTCATGCCAGCGCTTCAACAAGCAGAACTATGGCAAGAGTCAGGTCGCTGGTATTCATACGGTCCAGAGTTAATGCGTTTAAAAGACCGTCATGAGCGGGATTTTGCGCTTGGACCGACACATGAAGAAGTGATTACCGCTTTAGTGCGCGATGAAATAAAAACGTATAAACGCTTGCCGTTAACGTTATACCAAATTCAAACAAAGTTTCGCGATGAGAAACGCCCTCGTTTTGGTTTGTTGCGCGGTCGCGAATTTATTATGAAAGATGCGTATTCGTTCCATACGTCTAAAGAAAGTTTAGATGAAATGTACAATAAAATGTATGAAGCATATTCGAACGTATTTCGTCGCTGTGGCTTGAATTTCCGTGCTGTTATCGCTGATTCAGGAGCCATCGGTGGAAAAGATACGCATGAATTTATGGTCTTATCAGAAATCGGTGAAGATACGATCGCTTATTCCGATGCATCGGATTATGCTGCGAACATCGAAATGGCGCCTGTCATAACGAAATACGAAAAGAGCGACGAGCCGCTTCGCGATTTAGAAAAAGTACATACGCCGGAGCAAAAATCAATTGAAGAGGTATCTTCTTTCTTAAACGTATCACCTGATAAATGCATTAAATCGATGTTGTTTAAGGTAGATGAAAAATATGTACTTGTACTGGTACGTGGCGATCATGAAGTAAACGATGTGAAAGTGAAAAATTTATACGAAGCATCTGTTGTTGAATTAGTATCTCCAGAAGAAACAAAAGAAGTAATGGGATGCGCTATCGGTTCATTAGGACCAATTGGCGTAAAAGCGGAAATCGAAGTAATTGCCGATCATGCTGTAAAAGCGATTGTCAACGGCGTATGTGGCGCGAATGAAGAAGGATACCATTATATTGGTGTCAACCCTGAACGTGATTTTACCGTTTCCCAATATGCGGATTTGCGTTTTATTCAAGAAGGTGACCCATCACCAGATGGAAAAGGAACGATTCGTTTCGCACGTGGAATCGAAGTCGGTCACGTCTTTAAATTAGGCACTCGTTACAGCGAAGCGATGAATGCGACCTATCTTGATGAAAACGGCCGCACGCAAACGATGATTATGGGATGCTACGGCATCGGCGTTTCCCGCTTATTGGCGGCGATTGCGGAACAATTTGCCGATGAAAACGGCCTTGTTTGGCCGGTTGCGGTCGCTCCGTTCCATGTACATTTAATTTCTGTTAACCCAAAAAATGACGAACAACGCCAACTGGCCGATGAATGGTACGACAAGTTAGGACAAGCTGGTTATGAAGTTCTTTATGATGACCGTCAAGAACGTCCTGGTGTGAAATTTGCTGATAGTGATTTAATTGGGATTCCAGTTCGCGTGACCGTTGGAAAACGCGCTAGTGAAGGAATCGTCGAAGTAAAAGTGCGTCGGACAGGCGAAGTGATGGAAGTTCACGTCAACGAATTGGTTGAAACCATTCAACGTCTTTTACAACATCTATAAAAAAGAAAAATAGGGGCTGAATCCTAAAAATAGAAGTTCTATTTTTAGGACAGCCCTTCTGCTATTATAGAATATAGAATCTTCATTGAGAGAGGAGAAAGGATCGACGTCATGTTAACAAACGAGCAAAAAGAACGTTTTCAAGTGTTGTTGCAACAACTCGAGTTGACGTCTGATGAGATCGTTCCTTATTTCTCGGAAGCGGGCATCCAAAAACTCGTGATTGAAAAGGAACAAAAATGTTGGCACTTTTATTTTTTATTACCAAAAATTTTACCTGCTAGCGTGTACCAACTATTTACGCAAAAGCTTGTTCATGCGTTCCAACATATTGCCAATGTCAAACATACGATTCAAACGCTTGATTCCGCTTTTACAGAATCGGATGTTCACGGATATTGGTCGTTTTGTTTACAAGAGTTGCAAGGTATTTCTTCGCCGCTTGTTACACTGCTTCATGAACAGCTCCCTGTTGTTAAAGGCAACAAGCTGTATGTAACAGCGCGCAATGATGCGGAAGCGATTGCCTTGAAACGACGTTTTGCTGCAAAAATTGCGGAAGTATACCAATCGTTTGGCTTTCCGTTTTTACAATTAGAAACTGAAATCAAACAATCCGAAAGTGAATATGAACAATTTTTAGCACAAAAACAACAAGAAGACGAAGCGCGGGCCTTAGCAGCATTGACAGAAATGACGATGAAGAAAGATTCTCAAACAGAAGCTGCTATTGAGGCGCCAGCAGGACCGCTTGTGATCGGCTATCCAATTAAAGAAGAGGAAGAAGTTCGGACGCTTGATAGCATCATTGAAGAAGAGCGCCGCGTCGTTGTGCAAGGATACGTGTTTGATGTAGAACTAAAAGAGTTAAAAAGTGGTCGTTCCTTATTGACATTCAAAATGACGGACTATACGAACTCCATTCTTGTCAAAATGTTTTCCCGTGATAAAGAAGACGTTGCTCTTATGGCCAGCGTGAAAAAAGGAATGTGGGTGAAAGTAAGGGGAAGCGTGCAAAACGACACATTTGTCCGTGACCTTGTGTTGATTGCCAATGATGTAAACGAAATCAAGCCGAATGAACGACAAGATACTGCTAAAGAAGGAGAAAAGCGTGTAGAGCTTCATCTTCATACACCAATGAGCCAAATGGATGCAGTTACTTCCGTCACGAAACTTATCGAACAAGCGAAAAAATGGGGACATCCGGCGATTGCCGTGACTGATCATGCCGTTGTTCAATCGTTTCCTGAAGCGTATAGTGCTGCGAAAAAATATGGTATGAAAGTCCTTTATGGTGTCGAGGCGAACATTGTCGATGATGGGGTGCCGATCGCTTACAATGAAGCACATCGTTTATTAGCGGAAGATACGTTTGTTGTTTTTGACGTAGAAACGACTGGGTTGTCGGCTGTTTACAATACGATCATTGAATTAGCTGCTGTAAAAGTGAAAGACGGTGAAATTATCGACCGCTTTACGTCATTTGCGAATCCACATCATCCGCTGTCGATTACAACGATCGAATTAACAGGAATCACGGATGACATGGTGAAAGATGCCCCGGATGTGGAAGAAGTGTTACAGCAATTTTATGAATGGATTGGTGACAGCGTACTCGTTGCTCATAACGCAAGTTTTGACATCGGCTTTTTAAATGCGGGATTTAAAAAAATCGGCCTTGGAAAAGTGACAAATCCTGTCATTGATACGCTTGAATTGGCGCGATTTTTATATCCGGAATTAAAAAATCACCGCCTCAATACGCTTTGTAAAAAATTCGATATTGAATTAACGCAGCACCACCGTGCGATTTATGATGCGGAAGCAACGGGATACTTGCTCATACGGTTATTAAAAGATGCTCAAGAAAAAGGGATTTTGTATCACGATGAATTCAATGAGCGCTCGCGCCAAGAAACGTCATATCAGCGCTCGCGACCGTTCCACGTCACGTTATTAGCACAAAATGATGTCGGGCTTAAAAACTTATTTAAATTAGTTTCTCTTGCGCATATTCAATATTTTTACCGTGTGCCGCGAATTCCGCGTTCGGTATTGCAACAGCATCGCGAAGGAATTTTAATCGGCTCCGGCTGCGATAAAGGCGAAGTGTTTGACAACATGATTCAAAAAGCGCCGGAAGAAGTTGAAGAAATCGCGAAATTTTATGATTTCCTTGAAGTTCATCCACCGGAAGTATACAAACCGTTAATCGAGATGGACTATGTCAAAGACGAAGAGATGTTGAAAGAAATTATCCGAAATATTGTAAAAATGGGGGGAAAATTAAATATTCCGGTTGTCGCTACAGGAAATGTGCATTACTTGAATCCAGAAGATAAAATTTATCGAAAAATATTAATTCACTCTCAATCGGGAGCCAATCCTCTGAATCGCCATGAACTGCCAGATGTGTATTTTCGGACGACAAACGAAATGCTCGACTGCTTTTCGTTTCTTGGCGAAGAAAAAGCGAAAGAAATTGTCGTGACGAATACACAAAAAATCGCTGATTTAATTGAAGAGGTTAAACCGATTAAAGACGAACTTTATACGCCGCGAATCGAAGGAGCAGACGAAGAAATTCGCGAAATGAGTTACAAAAGAGCGAAAAGTATTTATGGAGATCCGCTGCCGGAAATTGTTGAGAAGCGTCTTGAAAAAGAATTGAAGAGCATTATTGGTCACGGGTTTGCGGTCATTTATTTAATTTCCCATAAGCTAGTGAAAAAGTCGTTAGATGACGGATATCTTGTCGGTTCGCGCGGATCGGTTGGTTCATCGTTTGTCGCAACGATGACAGAAATTACCGAAGTAAACCCGCTTCCACCGCATTACGTTTGTCCAAACTGCAAGCACTCCGAATTTTTTAATGACGGTTCGGTTGGTTCAGGGTTTGACTTACCGGATAAAGATTGCCCACAGTGCGGCACGAAATATAAAAAAGACGGACACGATATTCCATTTGAAACGTTCCTTGGGTTTAAAGGAGACAAAGTTCCGGATATCGACTTGAACTTTTCCGGTGAATATCAACCTCGCGCCCATAACTATACGAAAGTATTGTTCGGTGAAGATAACGTTTACCGCGCGGGAACGATTGGTACCGTCGCGGATAAAACAGCGTACGGATTTGTCAAAGGATATGCAAGCGATCATAATCTCCAGCTCCGCGGTGCGGAAATCGATCGGCTCGCTGCAGGATGCACGGGGGTAAAACGAACGACAGGGCAACACCCAGGAGGTATTATTGTTGTACCAGACTATATGGATATTTATGATTTCACGCCGATTCAGTATCCAGCGGACGATACAAGTTCCGAGTGGCGAACGACCCATTTTGATTTCCATTCGATTCATGACAATTTATTAAAGCTAGATATTCTTGGACACGACGATCCGACGGTTATACGTATGCTCCAAGATTTAAGCGGAATTGACCCAAAAACGATTCCAACGGATGACCCAGAAGTAATGAAAATTTTTAGCGGTACCGAATCGCTTGGAGTGACGCCAGAGCAAATTATGTGCAATGTCGGAACGCTTGGGATTCCAGAGTTTGGTACACGTTTTGTTAGACAAATGCTGGAAGATACAAAACCGAAGACGTTTTCCGAGCTCGTACAAATTTCTGGGCTATCACACGGAACGGACGTATGGCTTGGCAATGCCCAAGAGCTCATTCAAAATGGGATTTGTACATTATCAGAAGTGATTGGTTGTCGCGACGATATTATGGTGTATTTAATTTACCGCGGTCTTGAGCCATCGTTAGCATTCAAAATTATGGAATCGGTTCGAAAAGGAAAAGGATTAACGCCTGAATTTGAAGAAGAAATGCGCAAACATGACGTGCCGGAATGGTATATTGAATCATGTAAAAAAATTAAGTATATGTTCCCAAAGGCGCACGCTGCTGCTTATGTATTAATGGCCGTACGTATTGCATATTTTAAAGTACATCATCCACTGCTGTACTATGCTTCGTATTTTACGGTGCGTGCCGAAGACTTTGATTTAGATGCGATGGTGAAAGGTTCTGCGGCGATTCGAAAGCGAATTGAAGAAATTAATGCAAAAGGGTTAGATGCAAGCGCAAAAGAAAAAAGCTTACTAACAGTATTAGAAATCGCGCTTGAAATGTGTGAACGAGGATTCTCGTTTAAAAACATTGATCTTTATCGTTCGCAAGCAACCGAATTCGTCATTGACGGAAATTCGCTCATTCCTCCATTTAATGCGATACCGGGACTTGGAACGAACGTCGCGCTTAGTATTGTCCGTGCCCGTGAAGAAGGTGAGTTTTTATCAAAAGAAGACTTGCAACAGCGCGGAAAAGTATCAAAAACAATTCTCGAATATTTAGAGAGTCGCGGCTGCCTCGATTCTTTACCAGACCATAATCAGCTTTCTTTATTCTAATCAATGAGTAAAAAGGGATTGCCATCAAGTTTTTCCGTTGCAATATATTTTCCAATATGTTATAGTTTTAGTGGAAATGGTAAAGATAATGTGTAAGAAAAGAGTGGGGAAACCCACTCTTTCGCATTGATTGGATGTTGATCGCTTTCATCGTTTCCCCGCAGCTTTGCAGGGGATTTTCTCGTTATAATGAATTATGTCATTTTCTCTAAGTTAGGAGGAAAAGAATGAGCAAAAAAGTGACAGAAGTAGTAGAGGAGCTCGTTACACCCATTCTTAACGACATGAACCTCGAATTAGTCGACATTGAATATGTAAAAGAAGGGAAAAATTGGTTTCTTCGTGTATTTATTGACTCTGAACAAGGAGTCGACATCGAGCAATGCGGTGTCGTAAGCGAAAAACTAAGTGAAAAATTAGATATTGTTGACCCGATTCCATATAACTATTTCTTAGAAGTCTCTTCACCGGGCGCTGAACGTCCTCTAAAAAAGGCGGCTGATTTTGAACGGGCAGTTGGAAAAAACGTATACATTAAAACATATGAGCCAATTGAAGGCGAAAAAGAGTTCGAGGGCGAACTTACTGCTTTTGACGGCGAAGTAGTAAAAATAACGATCACTCAGAAGACACGCAAGAAAACGATTGACATTCCTTATGAAAAAATTGCGAATGCAAGACTTGCGATTGTCTTTTTTTAGGAAATGTTTAAAAAGGGGGATTCACGTTTCATGAATACGCAATTATTAGATGCCTTAGCTGCGCTCGTCAAAGAAAAAGGCATTAGTCAAGAAGTATTGGTCGAAGCGATTGAAGCGGCGATTATCTCCGCTTATAAGCGAAACTTCGGTCAAGCACAAAACGTACGTGTCGATTTTAACATGGAAACAGGAACGATTCGCGTCTTTGCGCGCAAGGAAGTGGTAGAAGAAGTATACGATTCCCGCTTAGAAATTTCTCTTGACGAGGCGCGCCGCATAAATCCAAACTATCAAATCGGCGATATTGTTGAGCTAGAAGTTACACCAAAAGATTTTGGACGCATTGCTGCACAAACTGCCAAACAAGTCGTTACACAGCGAGTGCGTGAAGCGGAACGTGGTGTCATTTACGCAGAATTTATCGACCGTGAAGAAGATATTATGACAGGGATTGTACAGCGTGTCGATCCGCGCTTTGCGTACGTCAGTTTAGGAAAAGTAGAAGCTTTGCTTCCAGTTAGTGAACAAATGCCAAATGAAACATATAAGCCGCACGATCGCATGAAAGTGTATATTACGAAAGTGGAAAAAACGACAAAAGGTCCACAAATTTTCGTATCTCGTACTCATCCAGGGCTTTTAAAGCGGCTCTTTGAGCTTGAAGTCCCTGAAATTTATGATGGAACAGTCGAAATTAAATCCATCGCTCGTGAGGCAGGGGACCGCTCAAAAATTTCTGTTCACTCTGACAACCCGGAAGTCGATCCGGTTGGAGCATGCGTTGGACCAAAAGGACAACGCGTTCAAGCGGTTGTTGATGAGTTAAAAGGAGAAAAAATTGACATTGTCCGTTGGTCGGATGATCCGGTTGAATTCGTGGCCAACGCGTTAAGCCCAGCAAAAGTGTTACGCGTCATCGTTAACGAAGAGGAAAGGGCTACAACGGTGATCGTTCCAGATTATCAACTATCGCTTGCAATCGGAAAACGGGGACAGAACGCTCGTTTAGCCGCGAAACTGACAAACTGGAAAATTGATATTAAAAGCGAATCAGAGGCGAAGCAATTAGGAATCGATCCGTACGCTCAATCTACTTTGCTTGATTCTGGCGATACACCTATGAATAATGAAGATGGAAGCAACCAAACATTCGATTTACCGGAAAAAGAAATCGAGTGAGAGGTGAGCAAACATGGCTACTCAAAAAAAAATCCCATTGCGAAAGTGCGTAGTGACAGGAGAAATGAAGCCGAAAAAAGAAATGATTCGCATCGTTCGTTCGAAAGAAGGGGATGTTTCCATTGACCCGACCGGTAAAAAAGCAGGTCGTGGAGCTTATATCACATTAAGCAAAGAATGCATATTGCTGGCCAAAAAGAAAAATATTTTAGCCCATCATTTAAAAGCAGAAATTGCCGACTCGCTATATGAAGAACTGCTTCAACTAGCGGAAAAGGAGAAACAAACAGAGAATGGGCAATAAACAATGGACATCTTTGTTAGGTTTAGCAAATCGAGCACGTAAAGTCATTTCCGGTGAGGAGTTAGTGGTTAAAGAAATTCGCAGTGGAAGAGCAAAGTTAGTGCTGTTATCAGAAGACGCATCAGCTAATACGATAAAAAAAATTCATGATAAATGTTCTTCCTATAATGTTCCACTTCGAAAAGTAACCGATCGCTATACGCTTGGACAGGCGATTGGGAAAGAGGCAAGGGTTGTTGTCGCTATCACTGAACAAGGATTTGCACAAAAACTGATGACGATGCTCGACGTATAACTATGGGGGTGAATCTATGTCTAAAATGCGTGTATATGAATACGCCAAAAAGAATAACGTTTCTAGTAAAGACATCATTCATAAATTAAAAGAAATGAATATCGAGGTTTCCAATCATATGGCTACACTTGAACCAGAAGTCGTTGAAAAATTAGATCATACGTATAAGAAAAAAGAACAAAAACAACAGCCTGTCGCAAAAGAAAAGCCGGCAGCAACCGTAAAGCCAAGAGGCTTTGTTGGTGATTTTGAGGACGATGAAGAAGTCGTTACAACGAAAGTGCCGATTAAAAAAGGCGTAAGTAAAAATCGGGACGGAAAAAAACACGATTTGGAAACTCAACAAAAAGAAAAGAAGATTTTCAATAATAAGAATAAGAAAAATAAAGTAAAACCAAAAGTGCATCAACCTGCGCCACAAGAGGCACAGAAGAAAAAAGAAAAAGAGTTGCCAAAGAAAATTACATTTGAAGGTTCATTAACCGTTGCCGAGTTAGCGAAAAAGCTTGGAAAAGAGCCGTCTGAAATCATTAAAAAATTATTTATGCTTGGCGTTATGGCAACGATTAACCAAGATTTAGATAAAGACGCCATTGAGCTTATTTGTTCCGACTACGGTGTCGAAGTCGAAGAAAAAGTTGTGATTGATGAAACGGAATTCGAATCATTAGAAATCGTTGACGATCCAGCTGATTTAGTGGAGCGTCCACCGGTTGTGACCATTATGGGTCACGTTGACCATGGAAAAACAACGCTTCTAGACTCGATCCGCAACTCAAAAGTAACAGAGCAAGAAGCGGGTGGAATTACACAACATATCGGTGCTTATCAAGTTGTTGTTAATAACAAAAAAATTACATTCTTAGATACTCCAGGACACGAAGCATTTACAACTATGCGTGCCCGTGGAGCACAAGTAACGGATATCGTTATTCTTGTCGTTGCAGCAGATGATGGTGTCATGCCGCAAACAGTCGAAGCCATTAACCACGCGAAAGCAGCGAACGTTCCGATTATTGTCGCTGTCAACAAAATTGATAAACCAACAGCGAATCCAGACCGTGTCATGCAAGAGTTAATGGAATATAACCTCGTTCCAGAAGAATGGGGTGGCGATACAATTTTCTGTAAACTTTCTGCTTTAACGGGCGAAGGAATTGACAACTTATTAGAAATGATTCTTCTCGTTAGTGAAGTAGAGGAATTTAAAGCAAATCCAAATCGCCGTGCGACAGGAACAGTGATTGAAGCAAAACTAGACAAAGGTCGCGGTCCAGTTGCGACATTGCTCGTTCAATCTGGAACATTGCACGTTGGCGATCCAATTGTCGTCGGTAACACATACGGTCGCGTGCGAGCAATGACAAACGATGTAGGTCGCCGTGTGAAAGAAGCGGGTCCATCGACTCCGGTTGAGATTACAGGTCTCAATGATGTACCACAAGCAGGCGATCGTTTCATGGTATTTGAAGATGAGAAAAAAGCGCGACAAATTGGTGAAGCGCGCGCGCAAAAACAATTGCTCGAACAGCGTAGCGTCAAAACGCGTGTCACCCTTGACGATTTATATGAACAAATTAAACAAGGCGAAATGAAAGAGTTAAATATTATCGTGAAAGCGGACGTTCAAGGTTCCGTTGAGGCGTTAGTAGCAGCGTTACAAAAAATTGAAGTCGAAGGAGTCCGCGTAAAAATTATTCACTCTGGCGTTGGTGCGATTACCGAATCGGATATTATTTTAGCGACGGCGTCTAACGCAATTGTCATCGGTTTTAACGTTCGCCCTGACGCAAATGCGAAACGCGTTGCCGAATCAGAAAAAGTGGACATTCGCTTGCACCGTATCATTTACAAAGTCATCGAAGAAATCGAAGCGGCGATGAAAGGAATGCTCGACCCTGAATACGAAGAAAAAGTCATCGGTCAAGCAGAAGTTCGTCAAACATTTAAAGTATCAAAAGTCGGAACGATTGCTGGATGTTATGTAACGGATGGTAAAATTACCCGCGACAGCAGTGTTCGTCTCATCCGTCAAGGAGTTGTCGTTTACGAAGGACAAATTGACACATTAAAACGCTTCAAAGACGATGTAAAAGAAGTAGCACAAGGTTATGAATGTGGGGTAACGATTAAAAACTTTAATGACATTAAAGAAGGCGACGTGATTGAAGCATACATTATGCAGGAAGTCAAACGTAAATGATCGGTTACGTTGCTTGTGAGTGTATCATTTACGATGCACAATCATTAAAAGAAAAAAGAGCCGTGTTACAACGAATAATCACACGGCTCAAACAAAAATATAATATATCAGTAGCCGAAATCGATTATCAAGATATGTGGCAGCGCACGAAGCTCGGAATTGTTGCGATTACATCCAATCGCACAACAACCGAACGTGAATTAAACCGAGCATTAGAGATGATCGATTCATTTCCGGAAATCGAACGGACGGTTACAACATTTGAGTGGTTTTAATCGAGGTGATGACAGATGAGTTTGCGAGCTACGCGTGTTGGTGAACAAATGAAAAAAGAATTAAGCGATATTATCGGTCGCAAACTTAAAGACCCGCGCATCGGGTTTGTCACAGTGACAGATGTACGTGTGACGGGCGATTTACAGCAAGCAAAAGTATATATTAGCGTGCTAGGCGACGAAGAGCAGCGTCAAAACACATTAAAGGGATTAGCCAAAGCAAAAGGCTTTATCCGCTCTGAAATTGGTCAACGCATTCGCTTACGAAAAACGCCGGAAATTTATTTTGAAATTGATGAGTCAATCGATTATGGAAATCGAATTGAATCGTTAATTCGGCAAATTTCTAAGGAAAAAGAAGAACATAAAAACGAGGAATAATGGATAGACGCTCTGTCTATCCATTTCCATTATGTACGTAAAAGGAGTGCAGCCATGGACGGGGTTTTATTGCTACATAAACCGAAAGGAATGACATCGCATGATTGCGTGTTTCGTATTCGCCGTATGTTCAACATGAAAAAAGTCGGACATACTGGTACACTCGATCCAGATGTATCAGGCGTATTACCGATTTGTATTGGCAAAGCAACGAAAATTGCTGAATTTTTAACAGGGGCAAGCAAAACGTATGAAGGGGAAGTTACATTAGGTGTTGCCACAACAACGGAAGATGCTTCTGGCGAGATTGTCGAAACGAAAAAGGTAGATCGCGTCATTCACCGAAATGAGATAGAGACCGTATTTCAGCAACTCACTGGAGAAATCGTCCAAACACCACCGATGTATTCGGCTGTCAAAGTGAACGGAAAAAAGTTATACGAATATGCTCGCGCTGGAATTGAGGTGGAAAGACCAACACGCACCGTCACCATTCATGAATTGACATTACTAGATGAGAGAGAAACGTTTTCCGGGGATACCATTTCATTTCGGTTTCGCGTCACATGCAGCAAAGGAACGTATATTCGTACATTAGCGGTCATGATTGGAGAGCGATTAGGGTATCCTGCTCATATGTCCCATTTAATCCGTATGGCATCTGGACCATTTTCGCTAGAAAACTGTGTAACTTTTGAAGAAATAGAGCATCACATGAAACGTGGAGAAGTAGGGAAGCTTTTACTACCAATCGAGAAAGCTCTTTTTCATTTGCCGAAATATCAAATTAATGATAAAGTAGCAGAAAAAGTAAAAAATGGAGCGGTTTTACCTCTTCCTTATTTATTACAATCATTATCAGGACCGATTGTAGTGATCGATGAAAAAAATGAAGCGATAGCTCTCTACATAAAACACCCGGCAAAACCGCATCTCATCAAACCGCTAAAAGTGTTTGGCTGAGGAAAAGAGCGAAAGGCAGAAGGTGAGCAAAGAACATGAAAACAAAATTCATCTCACATCCTCATCATATGAAAAAAGAGGACTTTCCACCGACCGTTATGGCGCTAGGTTATTTTGACGGCATTCATCTTGGTCATCAGAAAGTTATCGGAACAGCCGCAAACATTGCCGCCGAAAAAGGTTATAAAAGTGCGGTTATGACGTTTCATCCACATCCTTCTGTTGTACTAGGAAAGAAAGAGCAACATGTTCAATTTATAACACCATTAAAAGAAAAAGAGCGAATCATCGCTCGTTTAGGCATTGACTATTTATATATTGTCGAGTTTACCCCTTCATTTGCTGAATTGCTTCCACAAGAATTTGTTGATCAGTATATTATTGGTTTTCACGTGAAACATGTCGTTGCTGGCTTCGATTTTACTTACGGTCGACTCGGCAAAGGGACAATGGAAACATTGCCGTTCCACGCTCGAGAGCAATTTACGCAAACCGTTGTCCCGAAATTAACGTTAGAAGGAGAAAAAATTAGCTCCACATACATTCGTCATCTCTTAAAAAGTGGTGACGTCGAGTCATTACCTCGGTTGCTTGGTCGATTTTATGAAGTAGAAGGAACGGTAATTGGCGGTGAAAAACGCGGAAGAACAATCGGATTTCCGACCGCTAATATTGAGTTAACCGATGATTATCTTTTGCCCGCGCTTGGCGTATATGCGGTGAGAATTAAAATCGGAGCGGAAACGTTTGAAGGAGTATGCAACGTAGGATATAAACCAACGTTCCATAAAAAGCAGGAAGGGAAACCGAACATTGAAGTGCATATTTTTGATTTTGCAAGAGATATTTATGGAGAAACGGTAACGATTGAGTGGCATGCACGATTAAGAAGTGAGCAAAAGTTTTCTAGCGTTGAACAATTGGTGGCACAAATCGAGCGCGACAAAGAAAAAGCGGAAGCGTATTTTCGAAATGTAGCGGAAAAGACTTGCATTTTGTCGCAAAAAGATGTATTCTAATAAATGTATGTAAAATAACCATTGCTTGGCAAGTCGAGTCACCGGCGCTTGCTCGGTAATTGGGGATTGATCATGAGGAGGTGAACAAGGATGGCATTAACACAAGAGCGCAAAAACGAAATTATTAACCAGTTTAAAATTCATGAAACAGATACTGGTTCTCCAGAAGTACAAATTGCTATCCTTACAGAGCAAATTAACAACTTAAATGAACATTTGCGCGTTCATAAAAAAGACCATCATTCACGTCGTGGATTGTTAAAAATGGTCGGTAGACGCCGTAACCTACTTACGTACTTACGTAATAAAGACATCACACGTTATCGTGAATTGATTAACAAACTTGGATTACGTCGATAAGGAAAAAGCGGGAGCATTCCCGCTTTTTTGCTAGTTAAATAAAGAAAATTCTAGAAATGGTTGTATGTTTACATATACAATAAGGAATAGCTGATAGATTGTTGTTTATTCGCTCATACTAAAAAATAATCGTATTAGTTTATTTGTACATAGAGAGGAGTACTCATATATATGGAGCAAGAAAAACATGTGTTTTCCATAGATTGGGCTGGACGTCCATTAACCGTTGAAATTGGTCAATTAGCAAAACAAGCCAACGGTGCTGTGTTAGTTCGCTATGGTGACACCGTTGTATTAAGTACGGCAACAGCGTCGAAAGAAGCGAAAAATGTTGATTTCTTCCCGCTTACCGTTAACTATGAAGAACGTTTATACGCCGTTGGGAAAATTCCAGGTGGATTTATTAAAAGGGAAGGTCGTCCGAGCGAAAAAGCGATTTTAGCAAGCCGACTTATTGACCGACCAATTCGTCCTCTTTTTGCGGAAGGGTTTCGCAATGAAGTACAAATTGTATCGATGGTCATGAGCGTTGATCAAGACTGCTCGCCGGAAATGGCGGCAATGTTCGGTTCGTCGCTCGCATTAACAATTTCTGATATTCCGTTTGAAGGTCCGATTGCTGGGGTAACGGTAGGACGCGTGGATGGGCAGTTTGTTATTAACCCATCTGTCGAACAAACGGAAAAGAGCGACATTCACCTTGTTGTCGCTGGAACGAAAGATGCCATTAACATGGTCGAAGCTGGAGCAGATGAAGTACCGGAAGAAATCATGCTGGAAGCGATTATGTTTGGTCATGAAGAAATTAAACGCTTAATCGCCTTCCAAGAGGAAATTGCCGCAAAAGTGGGCAAAGAAAAAATGGAAGTTGTTCTTTATGAGCTTGATCCTCAGTTAGAAGCAGAGATTCGCCAAATGGCGGAAGAAGATATTAAGCGTGCGGTTCAAGTGCCGGAAAAACTTGCTCGAGAAGCAGCGATTGATGAGGTAAAAGCAAGTGTTATTGCCAAATACGAAGAACAAGAAACGGATGAAGAAACATTAAAACAAGTGAACGAAATTTTGTACAAGCTTGTTAAAGAGGAAGTGCGCCGCCTTATTACCGAAGAAAAAATCCGTCCCGACGGTCGCAAAATTGATGAGATTCGTCCGCTCTCATCAGCAGTTGGATTGTTGCCGCGTACACACGGGTCAGGATTATTTACGCGTGGACAGACGCAGGCGCTTAGCGTTTGTACATTAGGAGCACTCGGTGATGTACAAATTTTGGATGGGCTCGGCATTGAAGAAACAAAACGATTTATGCACCATTACAATTTCCCACCATTTTCTGTCGGTGAAACGGGAGCGATGCGCGGACCAGGTCGTCGCGAAATTGGGCATGGTGCGCTAGGTGAGCGCGCATTAGAGCCAGTCATTCCGTCTGAAAAAGAGTTTCCATATACGATTCGTCTCGTTTCTGAAGTATTAGAATCAAACGGCTCCACTTCACAAGCGAGCATTTGTGCAAGCACGCTTGCGATGATGGATGCAGGTGTGCCGATTAAAGCGCCGGTCGCCGGTATTGCGATGGGACTTGTCAAAAGCGGTGACCATTACACGATTTTAACCGACATTCAAGGCATGGAAGACCACCTCGGTGATATGGACTTTAAAGTAGCCGGTACAGCAAAAGGCGTAACGGCCCTGCAAATGGACATTAAAATTAAAGGATTATCGCGTGAAATTTTAGAAGAAGCCCTGCAACAAGCGAAAAAAGGCCGCATGGAAATTTTAAATCATATGCTACAAACGATTCGTGAGCCGCGTAAAGAGCTTTCTAAATATGCTCCGAAAATTTTAACTATGCAAATTAATCCAGAGAAAATTCGCGATGTAATTGGACCAAGCGGCAAACAAATTAACAAAATTATCGAAGAAACAGGCGTCAAAATTGATATCGAACAAGACGGAACCATCTTTATTTCTTCTGTTAATGAAGAGATGAATCAAAAAGCGAAAAAAATCATTGAAGATATCGTTCGTGAAGTTGAAGTCGGGCAAATTTATTTAGGAAAAGTGAAACGAATTGAAAAATTTGGTGCGTTTGTTGAATTGTTTAGCGGCAAAGATGGTCTTGTTCATATCTCTGAACTTGCAGAAGAGCGTGTTGGAAAAGTAGAAGATGTCGTTGCGGTTGGTGACGAAATTTTAGTGAAAGTCACCGAAATTGATAAGCAAGGACGCGTGAACTTATCTCGAAAAGCGGTATTGCGCGAACAAAAAGAAAAGCGAAACGAAAATTAACATGAGGAGCCTTAGGACCTTCCTAGGCTTCTTTGTTGTTTGTGACTAGTTCTATCTTGTCCTCTCTCTACATATTTGTAATAAAAAGGGGGGACACGTTTGAAAAAAATATATACTCATTATATATTGTTTATTGTGATATTTTTATTTGCATGGATTGCCGTCAATCAACCGTTTGTGGATCAATATATCGTTACATTGCGAGAAAAAAGCATCGAAGCATCCAAAGTAAACGATAAACTTTACCTTGAAATTGAAACAAAGGCAAAACAATATGAAATTCCTCCGCAAAATGCGGTCATTGATAGAGTGTGGAAAGCAATCCCAGGTTACAATGGATTGAAAGTGAACATTGAAGCTTCTTATCAAAATATGAAAAAAGACGGAACATTTGATGCGCGAAAACTTGTCTATCAACAAGTTCCCCCTTCCATTCATTTAGAGGATTTGCCACCGGAAGCCATTTACCGTGGGCACCCTGAGAAGCCGATGGTCACATTTCTTATAAATGTCGCGTGGGGGAATGAATACATTCCAAAAATGCTTGAAATTTTGAAAAAACATCACGTTCAGGCCACCTTTTTTCTTGAAGGACGTTGGGTAAAAAATTATCCTGATATGGCAAAAATGATTGTAGATGCGGGACAAGAAATTGGGAATCATTCCTATAGTCATCCCGATTTAAAAACGATGAGCAATAAGGCTATTCGCGAAGAACTTGAAAAAACAAATGAAGTCATTGAAGCGACAACAGGGGTTACATGTAAATGGTTTGCTCCTCCAAGCGGCAGCTACCGTGATGATGTTGTCAAAATTGCCCACGATTTGAATATGAAAACGATTATGTGGAGCGTCGATACAATTGATTGGCAAAAACCATCGTCATCTGTTATAGTGAAACGGGTAATGTCTAAGATTCATCCGGGCGCCATGATTTTAATGCATCCTACGTTATCGACGGCTGAGGCACTCGAGCCACTCATTATCGCTATTCAACAAAAAAAATACGAAATCGGCAATGTATCTACATTATTA
Organism: Anoxybacillaceae bacterium; assembly: GCA_041920415.1. GTDB lineage: Bacteria > Bacillota > Bacilli > Bacillales > Anoxybacillaceae > JBHGYD01. Next base: position 47,246 of record JBHGYD010000003.1, on the reverse strand, counting down.
GACGAAAAAAGAATTGTAAAAAAATAGGAGGAACGTTAATTTGATTAACAAGTATACGTGTCAAAATGGGGTACGAATTGTGCTAGAACAAATTCCAACAGTACGTTCAGTCGCAATCGGGATATGGATTGGAACTGGTTCACGCAATGAAAATGAACAAAATAATGGAATTTCTCACTTTTTAGAACATATGTTTTTTAAAGGGACAAAAACGCGTACAGCACGAGAGATTGCTGAAGCGTTTGACAGCATTGGCGGTCAAGTGAACGCCTTTACCTCTAAAGAGTATACATGTTATTACGCAAAAGTATTAGATGACCATGCACAGTTTGCTCTTGATATGTTAGCAGATATGTTTTTCCACTCTACGTTTGTGGATGAAGAGCTGCAGAAAGAACGAAACGTCGTACTCGAAGAAATTAAAATGTATGAAGACACTCCAGACGATATTGTTCATGACTTATTAAGCAAAGCATGTTATGCCAATCATCCACTTGGTTACCCGATTTTAGGTACAGAAGAAACGTTGCGCACGTTTACAGGGGATTCGTTGCGCGAGTATATGGCTGATTACTATACACCTGATCGGGTTGTTATTTCCGTTGCAGGGAATGTGAAGGAAAGCTTTATTAAAGAAATTGAAAAATATTTCGGCTCGTTTACAGCGAAACAACGAGTAGAAAACGAAGTAGCACCGGTATTCGAGCCGCAAAAATTAGCGCGTCAAAAAGATACAGAACAAGCTCATTTATGTATCGGGTTTAACGGATTACCTGTTGGTCACCCGGATATTTACAGTCTGATTATATTAAATAATATTTTAGGTGGCAGTATGAGTAGCCGTCTCTTCCAGGAAGTTCGTGAACAGCGCGGTTTAGCGTATTCGGTGTTTTCTTATCATTCTTCCTATCAAGACGGAGGATTGCTAGCGATTTATGGGGGGACGGGCAACAATCAATTAGACCTTTTATTTGAAACGATTCAAGAAACGGTTCGCAAATTAAAAGAAGATGGAATTACGACAAAAGAGCTGCAAAATAGTAAAGAACAAATGAAAGGCAGCTTAATGTTAAGCCTTGAAAGCACAAATAGCCGCATGAGCCGCAACGGTAAAAATGAGTTGCTGTTAGGTCGTCACCGTTCCCTTGATGAAATTATCGAGGAGATTAATAACGTTACAGCAGAAAAAGTGAATCAGCTCGCGCAGCAAATTTTTAGCCAAGATTACGCGCTGGCCTTAATTAGTCCAAATGGACAATTACCAAGTGCGCTTTGCCGTTGATAAAAAATGCCTGCATCGATAACTTGCAGGCATTTTTTTATTCTTTTTTTCTTACAATGATAAAAAGAAACAAAGGAGTGCATACGCGGTGAGGCTAAGTGAATTAAGCGGAAAGGAAATTGTTGATGTCAGACGGGCGGAACGATTAGGGGTATTAGGACAAACCGATTTAGAAATTAACGAACAGACCGGTCAAATTCAAGCATTATTAATTCCAACAGGAAAATGGTTCGGTTTTCGCAAAGAGGGAAACGAAATTCGGGTTCCGTGGAAATATATAAAAAAAATCGGGGCAGATATGATTATTATTGATGTTCTTGATGAATAGAAACACGTACAAAAGAGCGGTTGCATCATATGATGTAATCGCTTTTTTCTTTTCTATGATATTCACCTATATTTCATCTTTTTCATAAGATGTGAAAGGAACCCGAAGATGTCAAAATGAGTTTTGAATAAAGAAGGTGAGATATATGATGCTAACTGGGATGCATGTAGCTATTGTTGGCGGAGATGCGAGGCAATTAGAAGTCATTCGTAAGTTGACAGAGCTTGATGCCAAATTATCCCTTATTGGCTTCGATCAACTAGCCCATAGCTTTACAGGAGCTACGAAAATGTATATCGATGAAGTCGATTTTTCTGATTTAGATGCGATTATTTTGCCTGTTCATGGTACAAATCTTGAAGGAAAAGTCGATACGATTTTCTCCAATGAGCAAATTTTTTTTACTGAAGAAATGCTGCTCAAAACACCGAAATATTGCACAGTGTATTCTGGCATTAGTAACAGTTATTTAGACAGCTTAATGAAGACGGTGAATCGAAAATATGTGCAACTGTTTGAACGTGATGATGTCGCGATTTACAACTCGATTCCGACGGCCGAAGGAACGATTATGATCGTTATTCAACATACCGATTTTACGATTCATGGCTCCCGTGTCGCTGTCCTTGGTTTAGGTCGCGTCGGCATGACCGTTGCCCGTACATTTGCCGCATTAGGAGCAAAAGTAAAAGTGGGAGCGCGCCGCTCAGAACATATTGCCCGAATTACCGAAATGGGGCTTGAGCCGTTCCATCTCCAAGATCTAGAAAAAGAAGTGAGAGATATCGACATTTGTATTAATACCATTCCATCTCTCGTCGTTACCGCCAGCGTTATTTCAAAAATGCCCGCCCATACGCTAATTATTGATTTAGCTTCTAAACCGGGGGGGACCGACTTCCGTTATGCTGAAAAACGGGGAATTAAGGCATTATTAGCACCGGGATTGCCTGGAGTAGTCGCTCCGAAAACAGCTGGACAAATTATTGCGAACGTTCTTTCTCAATTATTGTTTGACGACTTAAAGAAGCGAAAGGGGAAATCGTAAATGAGTGTAAAAGGAAAACGAATCGGCTTTGGCTTGACGGGTTCTCACTGCACGTATGATGAGGTGATGCCGGAAATCGAAAAGTTAGTAAACGAAGGCGCAGAAGTATTGCCGATTGTCACCCATACAGTGAAAACGACTAATACAAGATTTGGGGATGGGGAAGATTGGATAAAAAAACTAGAAGAGATAACAGGTCATAAGGTGATCGATACGATTGTAAAAGCTGAGCCGCTCGGTCCGAAAATTCCTCTTGATTGTATGGTTATCGCTCCATTGACAGGAAACTCAATGAGCAAATTCGCCAACGCCATGACGGATTCGCCCGTGCTCATGGCAGCCAAAGCAACAATGCGTAACCATCGCCCTGTCGTCGTCGGCATTTCCACAAACGATGCACTAGGTTTAAATGGTGTCAATTTAATGCGTCTCATGTCCGCAAAAAATATTTACTTTATCCCGTTTGGTCAAGATGCACCGCATACAAAACCAAACTCCATGGTTGCGAAAATGTCGCTCTTGCGCGACACAGTTGTCGCTGCTTTAGAAGGAAAACAACTGCAGCCCGTTATTATCGAGAAATTTCGTGATACAGACAATTAATAAATAATCACAAAACAGAAATTTTATGCATGATTATAAAAATTTTCTCTCCTTTAAAGCCGAATATGTTAAAATAAAAACTATCAAATTTTATACAATGTCATTTTTGTAGATAGTTATAAGTTGGAAGGAGAATGAACCATGGAACAAAGCGGTTTACATGTAGCGGTCGTCGGTGCTACTGGTGCAGTTGGTCAACAAATGATTCGAACACTAGAAAATAGAAATTTTCCGGTTGGAACGTTAACGCTGTTATCATCCGAACGTTCAGCAGGAAAAAAGGTCGTCTTTAAAGGTGAAGAAATCGAAGTACAAGTAGCGAAACCGGAAAGTTTTGAAGGAGTTGATATTGCTCTTTTTAGCGCTGGCGGTTCTGTATCGAAAGCGCTCGCTCCGGAAGCGGTCAAACGTGGAGCAATTGTTGTCGACAACACAAGCGCATTTCGCATGGACGAAAACGTGCCACTTGTTGTGCCTGAAGTGAACGAAGAGGATTTAAAATGGCATAATGGTATCATCGCCAACCCGAACTGCTCAACGATTCAAATGGTCGTCGCTCTTGAACCGATTCGCCAAGCGTTCGGATTGAAAAAAGTGATTGTATCGACATATCAAGCGGTTTCTGGCGCGGGAGCACAAGCCATTGAAGAATTAAAAGCACAGTCAAAAGCGGTTCTTGAAGGCGAATCGTTCACACCTGAGATTTTGCCGGTTAAATCCGATCGAAAACATTATCAAATTGCGTTTAATGCGATTCCACAAATTGATAAATTCCAAGATAACGGTTTTACATTTGAAGAAATGAAAATGATGAACGAAACGAAAAAAATTATGCATATGCCTGAATTAGAAATCGCGGCAACATGCGTGCGCATTCCAGTGATGACAGGTCACTCTGAATCGGTCTATATTGAAATTGATCAAGAAGGTGTCAGTGCAGAAGATATCAAGAACGTCTTAAAAGATGCTCCAGGTGTCATTTTACAAGATAATCCAGCGGAACAACTTTATCCGATGCCAGCTGATTGCGTTGGGAAAAATGAAGTGTTCGTCGGCCGCATTCGTAAAGATTTAGATCGTGATCGTGGTTTCCACTTATGGATTGTATCCGACAATTTATTAAAAGGAGCAGCATGGAACTCCGTGCAAATTGCTGAGAGCCTTTTGAAGCTAGGACTTGTAAAATAAAGATGAAGGATTGAACATCGAGGTGTTAAAATGAAAATCATTGTTCAAAAATTTGGCGGCACATCGGTTCGTGATGAATATGGGCGCGATTTTGCCCGCAAACATATCGCTAAGGCACTGGACGAAGGATATAAAGTGGTTGTTGTCGTCTCGGCGATGGGCCGTAAAGGAGAGCCGTATGCGACCGATACCCTACTAAGCTTGATCGGGGGAAGTAACACATACGTTAACAAGCGCGAACAAGATTTATTAATGGCTTGCGGAGAAATTATTTCTAGTGTTGTATTTACCAATCTGTTAAACAAACATGGAATCAAAGCAACAGCGTTTACAGGGGCGCAAGCTGGGTTTCTCACAAATGATGAGTATACGAATGCGAAAATTATTGAAATGCGCTGTGAACGTTTGCTTGAAGCATTGGAAGAATATGATGTCGTTGTTGTCGCAGGATTTCAAGGTGCAACAAAAGATGGAGATATAACGACGCTCGGGCGCGGTGGCAGTGATACATCCGCAGCTGCCCTAGGTGCTGCGCTGAATGCGGAATGGGTCGACATTTTTACCGATGTCGAAGGGGTGATGACCGCTGATCCGCGCATCGTGGAAAACGCTCGCCCACTTGATGTCGTGACATATACGGAAATTTGCAACATGGCATATCAAGGAGCGAAAGTCATCCATCCGCGTGCTGTGGAAATTGCGATGCAAGCAAAAGTGCCGTTGCGCGTGCGTTCCACTTATTCGGATTCGTTAGGAACGCTTGTTACATCTGCTGTCAAACAAAATAAAGGCAGCGATGTCAAAGAACGTCTTGTGACTGGTATTGCTCACGTTTCTAATATTACACAAATTAAAGTGCAAGCTAAAGAAGGTCATTATGAATTGCAATCAGATGTGTTTAAAGCAATGGCCAGGGAAGGAATTAGCGTTGATTTTATTAACATTTCACCAAACGGCGTTGTATATACGGTCGCTGGTGAAATGACAGACCGCGCAATTGCAGCGCTCCGTAACATTGGATATGAACCAATTGTGACGAGAGGTTGCGCTAAAGTGTCAACTGTGGGTGCAGGCATTGCCGGCGTTCCGGGGGTAACAGCAAAAATTGTGACTGCTCTTTCTGAACAAGGAATTCAAATTTTACAATCGGCCGATAGCCATACGACAATTTGGGTATTAGTAAAAGAAGAAGACTTAAAGAAAGCGGTCAATGCATTGCATGACGCTTTCCATCTCTCCGAAGAACAGCCGATGAAATATGATTCTGATGAGGAGTGAAAGCATTGATTCAATTTGGTAAAATTGTAACAGCGATGGTAACGCCATTTGACAATAAAGGGAATGTTGATTTTGACAAAACAACACAACTTGTAAACTATTTACTTGAAAATGGCACTGATTCACTTGTCATTGCTGGTACAACAGGAGAATCTCCAACGTTAACGACCGAGGAAAAAGTTGCGTTATTTCGCCATGTCGTTTCTGTAGTAAACGGTAGAGTGCCTGTTATTGCTGGAACAGGAAGCAACAATACGCACGCATCCATTGAGCTAACGAAAAAAGCAGAAGAAATTGGTGTGGACGCAGTAATGATTGTCGCACCGTACTATAACAAGCCAAACCAAGAAGGAATTTATCAACATTTTAAAGCCATTGCTGAAAGTACTTCGCTTCCAGTGATGGTATATAACATTCCAGGTCGTGCGGTCGTTAACATTGCTGTTGACACGATCGTTCGCTTGGCCGAAATTCCAAATATCGTTGCTGTGAAAGATGCAAGCGGTAATTTAGATGCAATGACAGAGATTATCGCTCGCACTGATGATGATTTTCTGTTATATAGCGGTGACGATGGTTTAACGCTGCCAGTCATGGCGATTGGTGGAGCGGGTGTTGTATCGGTTGCTTCCCATATTATTGGGAATGAAATGCAAGAAATGATCACAGCGTTTGAAACAGGTGATCGCATAAAAGCAGCAAAACTTCATCAAACATTGCTCCCAATCATGAAAGGATTATTCGCTGCACCTAGCCCAGTCCCCGTCAAAACCGCATTGCAACTAAAAGGATTGGATGTCGGCTCCGTTCGTTTGCCGCTTGTTCCATTAACGGAACAAGAACGAGTTCAGTTGATGAACTTACTCCATACGCTGTAATAGAAAGGCCAATTCGCTTGTAAAGGCGGATTGGCCTTTCTTATTCTACTATGTGCACCTGATAAATTATCTTGTGTTTAAAATCTTCCATCAGTTATAATAAAATCAAGTGACTTTGAGCGGGTTAGTTTAAGCATTAGGAGGACGTAGCATTGAGGACGAAACAAGTAGAGAAAATAAGAGTATTTTCCCTTGGAGGAGTAGGGGAAATCGGAAAAAATATGTACATTGTCGAGCTAGACGAAGATATTTTTGTCATTGATGCAGGCTTAATGTTTCCAGAAGACGAGATGCTTGGAATCGATAAGGTAATTCCCGACATTGCCTATCTTGTTGAACGACAAGAGCGCATTAAGGCGATTTTTTTGACGCATGGTCATGAGGAACATATTGGTGCGATTGCCTATGTCTTAAAGAAAATCACTGCCCCTGTATATGCGACAAAACTGACGCTTGGATTGGTTGAGGAAAAATTAAAAGAGCAGGGAGTTAGCGTGGATGCGCCGCTTATTGAAATTCGCTCCGATTCCGAAGTGACGTTTGAAAAGGCAAAGGTGACGTTTTTCCGGACAATTCATAGCATTCCTGATTCTGTTGGAATTAGCTTTCATACTTCACAAGGTGCGATTGTTTATACAGGCGATTTTAAATTCGACCAAACTCCATACGGAATGAATCGGGCAGATTTGGGAAAAATGGCGCAAATTGGGGAAAAAGGTGTTTTATGCTTATTGTCGGATAGTACAAATGCTGAGAAACCAGGATATACGGGTTCAGATACAGTAGTAGCGCAAGAAATTGCCGATGTCGTTTACAATGCAAAGGGCAGAGTAATTGTTGCTTGTTATGCGTCAAATATTACAAGAATTCAACAAGTATTACATGCAGCGAAGGCACATGGACGAAAAGTGGCGATTGTTGGAAAAAGCATGCACAAAGTGATGGATGTTGCCGTTCGCTTCGGTTATCTACAGTTACCTGAGAAGCTTATCATCTCGATCAACGAGATCCATCAGTATGAAGATCGAGAATTAGTCATTTTGACAACAGGTGGTCATGGCGAGCCAATGGGAGCGTTAGCACGTATGGCCAAGCAAGCACATAAACAAGTGAATGTGAAAGAAGGAGATACGGTCATCGTTGCTGCTTCGCCAATGCCAGGGCATGAGCTGCTCTTTTTGAAAACGATCGATTCCTTATATCGCGCTGGAGCGAACGTGATTTACGGACAGCGGAAAGTGCATGTATCCGGACATGGCTGCCAAGAAGAATTAAAACTGATGCTTAATTTAATGAAACCGAAATATTTCATACCGGTTCACGGTGAATATCGCATGCAAAAAGCTCACGCCAATCTTGCGAAAGCGGTCGGTATTTCAGAAGAAAGAACGTTTTTAATCGATAAGGGAGATGTCGTTGAATTTCGCAACGGTCAGGCGCGCTTTGGCGGAAAAGTTCCGTATGGTAACGTTTTGATTGATGGACTAGGAATTGGTGATGTCGGAAATATCGTCTTGCGCGATCGTCGCTTACTTTCCCAAGATGGAATTTTAATCGTCGTTGTTACATTAAGCAAAGAGGCTAAAAAAATTATTGCTGGTCCGGAGATTATTTCGCGCGGATTTGTATACGTAAGGGAATCGGAAACATTGCTTGATGAGGCAACGAAAATTGTTACGAACATCGTTAATAAATGCATGCAAGAATATGTGATTGAATGGTCTTCATTGAAATTGAACATTCGTGAAGCACTCAATCAATATTTATTTGAAAAAACAAAACGAAAACCGATGATTTTACCAATTATCATGGAAATTTAATACAATCGTGCTCAAAGTCGAACGGAAGTGCCGATGGAATGTAAAACATTCTATCGGCATTTTTATTTTAGATGTGGAACATACTAACGATATGATGGCAAGAAAGGAGTATGCAAATGGAAAAAGAGCGATACATAGCATTTGAGTCAGAGGAAAACCAAGAGGAGGAGAAAGAACAGCAAGTCACTTCTAATATTCAACAGCTCGGACAAACGAATGTTCCACAAATGACGCAAGATACAAACATTCATTGTTTAACCATCGTCGGACAAATTGAAGGTCATATTCAGCTTCCTCCACAAAATAAAGCAACAAAATATGAACATGTCATTCCACAAATTGTTGCAATTGAACAAAATCCGAGTATTGAAGGATTACTCGTTATTTTAAATACCGTCGGAGGCGATGTCGAAGCTGGTTTAGCAATTGCGGAAATGTTAGCTTCTTTATCGAAACCGACCGTTTCGATTGTCTTAGGGGGTGGGCACTCAATTGGTGTGCCAATTGCCGTTTCCTGTGACTATTCGTTTATTACCGAGACAGCAACGATGACGATTCATCCAGTTCGACTAACAGGGCTTGTCATTGGCGTTCCACAAACATTTGAGTATTTGGATAAAATGCAAGAACGTGTTGTACGTTTTGTGACAAAACATTCGAACATTACCGAGGAAAAGTTTAAAGAACTCATGTTTTCAAAAGGGAACTTAACGCGTGATATTGGTACCAATGTTGTTGGTACTGACGCTGTACAATACGGATTAATCGATGAAGTAGGCGGCGTGGCTCAGGCGATGCAAAAATTGCGCGAACTCATTGAACTCAGCAAAGCAGGTGAAGGGAAGATGATTCAATGATTTTATATACCATTATGCCAGAACACCTTATTTTTCAAGTGGCTAGCGAAGAATATACGAAACAAAAAATCGTTTATTATGACGGCATTCCGTTTCTTGTTCAAGAAACAGAAACAAAGGAATTTGAAATCGTACGTAATTTGAGTACAAATCCGTTTCATTTTTTAGAACAAAAATATGCACCGGGAGCACGATTTTCTCAATCGTTAGTAACATCGTAATGAATTCCTTGTCCGTTCATGATATAATAAAAACAAACGGAAAAAAGCAGCCAACCTTGGCTGCTTTTTTCCTCATTTCCAGTTTTTATATTGGAGTGAGAAGAATGGCAAAACGTAAACGGCAACAACAAAAACAGCGGAAAAAACAGGAATGGAAAGCGACATTTCGCTTTGAGTTGATCGGTCTTGCGATGCTCGCTATTTCCGTCATTGCGATGGCACGTCTCGGTCTAGTAGGGAAAACGCTTGTATATTTTGCGCGTTTTTTCCTTGGTGAATGGTATATGCTTTCATTTATTGGTCTTTTTCTTTTAGCGATTTATGTCATTTGGAAACGAGCATGGCCTTCTTTTGTACATAGAATGCTCATAGGTCTTTACACTGTCACGGCAGCGCTTTTACTCTTAAGCCACCAAACGTTATTCAATTTGTTATCACGGCAAGGAGAGTTTCATGACCCAAGCATTATTCGGGCAACATGGGAACTATTTTGGATGGAAGTGCGCGGTGAGTCCTCTTATGCTGATTTAGGAGGAGGAATGATTGGCGCAATTTTATTTACGGTAAGCTATCAGCTATTTGATGAACTCGGCACGAAATGGGTTTGTTTTTTTCTTTTCGTTATTGGACTGATTCTCATTACTGGGAAATCGCTACATGAAACTGTTGGAAAAGCGGTTGCTCTCATTGTTTCATTCATTCGCCAGCAGTGGCACGAATTTATTGTTGATATGAAGAACTTTTTTGGCAAAAGAAATAAACAAAAACCGCGCGTCACGGCACAGCACAAACAAGAGACAAATAACGAACAATTGGAGCAAACACAAGAAGATGATGAAGAAGAACGACTATCGCCACCGCCGATTATTTCTGATTTTAATACTGTTCGCACGAATGACCAACCTCTCGAACAAACGGTACAAGAAAACGATGAGGAAGAAACGAATTCGCCGATGGCTTTTTCGGAAATGGAAAATACGGATTATCAATTACCGCCGCTTGAGTTATTACGGATGCCAAAACCAACGAATCAGACGAAAGATCATGCTAACATTTATGCGAATGCACGAAAGCTAGAAAAAACGTTTCAGAGCTTTGGTGTAAAAGCAAAAGTGACCCAAGTTCACCTTGGACCAGCGGTAACGAAGTACGAAGTCTATCCAGATGTTGGGGTAAAAGTAAGCAAAATTGTTAGTTTAAGCGATGATTTAGCATTGGCGTTAGCGGCAAAAGATATTCGCATCGAAGCACCCATTCCAGGGAAATCAGCGATTGGCATTGAAGTGCCAAACGAAGAAGTGGCGACCGTTTCGTTGCGAGAAGTATTAGAGGCAACAGAAAATTATAAGCCAGATGCAAAGTTGTTAATCGGGTTAGGAAGAGATATATCAGGAGAAGCGGTCGTTGCAGAGTTGAATAAAATGCCCCATCTTTTAGTGGCAGGGGCAACAGGCAGCGGCAAAAGCGTTTGTATTAACGGTATTATTACAAGCTTATTAATGCGTGCAAAGCCGCATGAAGTAAAATTGATGATGATCGATCCGAAAATGGTTGAGTTAAGTGTGTACAATGGAATTCCTCATTTATTAGCTCCTGTTGTCACTGATCCGAAAAAAGCATCGCAAGCATTGAAGAAGGTGGTCAGTGAAATGGAGCGTCGGTATGAGCTCTTTTCCCATACCGGAACAAGGAATATTGAAGGATATAACGAATATATTAAGCGACATAACCAAGAATCTGGTGTCAAGCAACCGCTCCTGCCTTACATTGTTGTCATTGTTGATGAATTAGCGGATTTAATGATGGTTGCTTCATCTGATGTCGAAGACTCAATTACTCGGCTCGCGCAAATGGCGCGCGCGGCTGGTATCCATCTCATTATTGCAACACAACGTCCTTCTGTGGACGTCATCACAGGTGTCATTAAAGCGAACATTCCATCACGTATCGCGTTTAGCGTTTCTTCACAAACGGATTCGCGAACGATTTTAGATATGGGTGGCGCCGAAAAATTGCTTGGTCGCGGCGATATGCTATTTTTGCCGATGGGGGCATCGAAACCGGTTCGCGTGCAAGGGGCATTCGTATCTGATGAGGAAGTAGAAGCGGTCGTACAATTCGTTATCTCTCAACAAAAAGCGCAATATCAAGAAGAAATGATCCCAAGTGATACGATGGATGATGGGGACGAATTTGATGATGAGTTATATGATGAAGCGGTTCAGCTTGTTATCGAAATGCAAAGTGCTTCTGTTTCGATGTTGCAGCGGCGATTTCGCATTGGTTATAACCGTGCAGCTCGTCTCATTGACGCGATGGAAGCGCGCGGGGTCGTTGGACCTTATGAAGGCAGCAAACCACGTGCTGTACTAATTTCTAAAGAAAATACAAAAACTTCTTAAGAAAATAAGAAAAGCGGAGCTAGTGTGATGAGCTCTCGAAGCTATTATTTTCATTCAAGCAGGTAGAAACTCTACCTGCTTGAATAAGAATATCACATTGAAATCGTTTACGTTTATTTGTTTTTGCTTTTTTCGACAATTTTTTTATTCCCTATTTATTTATTAGTAAAAAAGTGTTATATTAATGTCGACTAGATTAAATTGTCTAACGTCAGAGGTCTGATATCTGTAAATTATCAATTGGAGGCTTTTCGAATGTCCATTAAGTCAGACAATCGCCACCTGTATTTACAAGTGATCGATCGAATTAAACATGATATTGAAACAGGTGTCTACAAGGAAAAACAAAAGCTCCCATCCGAGTTTGAATTATCGAAACAATTAGGGGTAAGCCGAGCGACACTACGCGAAGCTCTTCGAATTTTAGAGGAAGAAAATGTTATTATTCGTCGGCACGGTGTCGGTACATTTGTGAATTCGAAGCCACTGTTCACTTCCGGTATCGAACAATTAAGCAGCGTGACCGATATGATTAAACAAGCTGGACGAAAACCCGGAACGATCTTTCTTTCTTCTTCTATTCAAGGACCGACGGAAGAAGATGTACGCCGGTTTCAATGTTCACCTGATGAAGAAATTCTCTTCGTCGAGCGGGTACGGACAGCTGACGGTGAACCAGTTGTTTATTGTGTTGACAAAATTCTTTGTAAATATTTACCTAAAGGTATTTCTTATGAACATGAGTCGTTATTTGAAAACTTACATAATCAAACGAATCGTGATATCGCATACGCAGTTGCCCATATTGAACCGATCGGCTATCACGAGAAAGTATCACCTATTTTACAATGCGACCCAGAAACAGCTCTACTCGTTTTAAAACAGATGCACTTTGATAAAAACGACGAACCAATTTTATATTCGATTAACTATTTTAAGTCTGATAAGTTTAGCTTTCACGTATTAAGAAAGCGCATAAATTTTTAAGGGGGTGACATTTGTTACATAGAAAACGAGTATCTATTCAATAATAAAAGAGTATACTTCATTTTGTAACTAGGGGGTAAAAGCGATGAGGAAAAAACGTATTGGTTTAGCTCTTTCGCTTGTGTTAGCAGCTGGTACACTGCTTGGCGGTTGCGGACCAGCTCAAAAAGCGGGAGAAAAGAAAGGTTTTAGTGTAGGAATGGTTACTGACGTCGGCGGTATTGATGACAAATCGTTCAACCAATCCGCTTGGGAAGGATTGCAAAAATTCGGACAAGATAACGGCATGAAAAAAGGAAGAGGCGGCTATGATTACTTACAATCACAAAGTGACGCCGATTATGCAACGAACTTAAACAAGCTTGTAAGAAGCGATTTTGACTTAATTTACGGTATCGGATTCTTAATGGCAGATGCGGTGACACAAATCGCAGAACAAAAACCGAAGCAAAAGTTTGCGATTGTTGACAGTGTTGTCGACAAACCAAACGTAGCAAGCATTACCTTTAAAGAAAATGAAGGATCTTTCCTTGTTGGTGTTGTAGCTGGTTTAACAACAAAAACAAATAAAATTGGTTTTGTCGGCGGTATGGAAATTCCGTTAATTGAGAAATTTGAAAGCGGATTCCGTGCAGGGGTAAAAGCGGTAAATCCAAAAGCAACTGTAGAAGTGCAATATGCAGGTGCATTTGACCAAGCCGATAAAGGAAAAGCGATCGCTTCCAGCATGTATGCTTCTGGTATTGACGTGATTTACCATGCAGCAGGTGCGACTGGTAACGGTGTATTCTCAGAAGCGAAAGACTTAAAAACGAAAGATCCAAACCGCGAAATTTGGGTTATTGGTGTTGACAAAGACCAGGCGCCAGAAGGTGTTGTAAAAGTCGGCGGAAAAACGTATAACGTAACGTTAACATCGATGGTAAAACGCGTTGACGTTGCCGTGTATGACGTTGCGAAGAAAACAAAAGAAGGACAGTTCCCTGGCGGTAAAGTGCTTGAATACGGTCTTCCTGAAAATGGTGTAGGTATTGCTCCTACGCAAGATAACATTAAGCCAGAAATATTAAAAGCGGTTGATGAATGGAAACAAAAAATTATTAAAGGCGAAGTAAAAGTACCGAAAACTCGCGAAGAATACAAACAGTTTGAAGCAACATTGAAGTAAGCGGAGTGAACTGAATAAAAAGGCTAGTTTATGCTAGCCTTTTTATTCACTAAAGGTCATTAAATGAAAAGTTACAAAATGTTTTGTAACTTTTCGTTTGATGATTTTAACATGCTCATTTAAGGAGTGAATCTGCTTGGAATACGTAATTGAAATGCTTAATATCCGAAAAGTATTCGGTAATTTCGTGGCCAATGATAACATCACTCTTCAAGTAAAAAAAGGTGAAATTCACGCCCTTCTTGGAGAAAACGGCGCCGGAAAATCGACGCTGATGAACGTGTTGTTCGGGCTTTATCAGCCGGATGGTGGGGAGATTCGCGTTAAAGGACAAACTGTAAAAATCTCAAACCCAAATGTGGCAAATGATCTCGGTATCGGAATGGTGCATCAACACTTTATGTTGGTTGACACATTTACCGTTACAGAAAACATTATTTTAGGAAGCGAACCGACAAAAGGAGGAAAAATTGATATTAAGCGCGCGGAACAAGAGGTGCGCGAGTTATCAGAACGCTACGGGTTAGCGGTTGATCCGACGGCAAAAATTGCTGATATTTCCGTGGGAATGCAACAACGCGTCGAGATTTTAAAAACGCTGTATCGTGGTGCGGAAATTTTAATTTTTGACGAACCAACAGCGGTGCTTACTCCACAAGAAATTCAAGAGCTGATTCAAATTATGAGAGCGCTTGTTCGAGAAGGAAAATCGATTATTTTAATTACTCACAAATTAAAAGAAATTATGGAAGTATGCGATCGCGTGACTGTTATTCGCCGGGGTAAGGGAATCGGCACGCTCAACGTTGCCGATACAAATCCAAATGAACTAGCCGCGCTTATGGTTGGTCGTGAAGTACATTTCAAGACAGATAAAAAACCGTCCCAACCTGGTAAGGAAGTGCTAGAAATTAAAGATTTAGTCGTAAAAGATGCCCGCGGTGTAACGGTTGTTGACCATTTAAATTTGACGGTTCACGCAGGCGAAATCGTTGGTATTGCGGGAGTTGACGGAAATGGACAAACAGAACTAGTGGAAGCGATTACAGGACTCATTCAAGCAGAATCTGGTTCGATTAAATTAAATGGTCAAGAAATCGTCAATCTTTCACCGCGTAAAATTACGGAAGCGGGTGTCGGTCATATTCCGCAAGACCGCCATAAACACGGCTTAGTACTTGATTTTCCAATTGGGGAAAATATGGTGTTACAAACATATTATAATGAGCCATATTCGAAAAATGGGATTTTAAACTTTAAAAATATTTATGATAAAGCTCGTCAATTAATTAAAGAATTTGACGTGCGCACGCCGGACGAATACACGAAAGCTCGTGCCCTTTCCGGGGGTAACCAACAAAAGGCGATTATTGGTCGTGAAGTCGATCGCAATCCAGATTTACTTATCGCTGCACAACCGACCCGTGGTCTTGATGTTGGAGCAATCGAATTTATTCATAAGCGTTTAATTGAACAGCGCGATCAAGGAAAAGCGGTGCTTCTTGTTTCTTTTGAATTAGATGAAGTCATGAATGTGAGTGACCGCATTGCTGTGATTTACGAAGGAAAAATTATTGCCATTGTTGATCCGAAAGAAACAACAGAACAAGAACTTGGTTTATTGATGGCAGGAAGTAAACGGAAGGAAGCAGGTGTTTCTTCATGAATTCAGGTCGTTTCACAAATTTTTTCGTTCCAGTGTTAGCCGTTTTACTTGGAATGATTGCTGGCTCGATTGTGATGATTGTTAGTGGATATAACCCGATCGCGGGCTATTCGGCGCTTTTATACGGAGCGTTTGGCGATAACTATTATATTGGGGAAACGATTCGTCAGGCCACTCCTTATATTCTTTCTGGATTAGCGGTCGCCTTTGCGTTTCGCACCGGTCTTTTCAATATTGGGGTTGAAGGGCAGTTAATTGTTGGATGGCTTGCCGCTGTATGGGTAGGGGTCGCTTTTGAGTTACCGAAAGTGATTCATTTGCCGTTAGCCATTTTAGCCGCAGCCGCAGCAGGTGCTTTATGGGCCTTTATTCCCGGTTTTTTAAAAGCACGGTTTAAAGTCCATGAAGTCATTATTACCATTATGATGAACTATATCGCTTTACATGTAACAAATGCGATTATTCGTTCTGTTTTATCCGATAAAGGATTTAAATCAGAAAAAATTCATGCATCAGCGTCATTGAGTTCTGATTTTCTTCAATCTATAACGGATTACTCGACTTTACACTATGGAATTATTGTCGCTCTTATCGGTGCCGTTGTTATGTGGTTTTTGCTTGAAAAAACAACAAAAGGATACGAATTACGCGCCGTTGGTTTTAATCAACATGCTTCACATTACGCCGGAATGAACGTCCGACGCAACATTATTTTAGCGATGGTAATTTCCGGTGCGTTTGCCGGGGTAGCCGGTGCAATGGAAGGGCTTGGTACGTTCGGAAATATTTCTGTAAAAGCAGGATTTACGGGTATCGGTTTCGACGGAATCGCTGTTGCTTTAATCGGCAGTAACAATGCATTCGGGATTATTTTATCAGCGCTTCTCTTCGGCGCTTTAAAAGTTGGAGCGCTTGAAATGCCGTCTAGTGCAGGCGTACCAACCGAACTAGTCGATATCGTCATCGCATTAATTATTTTCTTCGTAGCATCAAGCTATCTCATTCGTTTATTACTATCTCGTTTCAAAAAGGAGGGAAAATAAGTGGGCGTTTATGAAATTTTACAAATTATTGTTCCTTCGGCGATTTTCTTTGCAGCTCCACTTATTTTCACTGCGCTTGGCGGTGTGTTTAGCGAGCGTTCCGGTGTTGTTAACATTGGATTAGAAGGGTTAATGGTCATTGGAGCATTTACTAGCGTTGTGTTTAACTTAACGTTTGCTGACCGTTTCGGTGAGCTCACTCCTTGGCTTGCGCTCGTTGTTGCGATGGTTGTTGGTGCGATTTTTTCTCTTCTTCATGCCGTAGCATCCATTACGTTTCGCGCTGACCAAGTCGTAAGCGGTGTAGCGATTAACTTTTTAGCGATCGGTTTATCGCTCTTTTTAGTCAAAAAAATATATGGAAAAGGGCAGACAGACCAAATCCAAGTGGGTTTCGACAAAATTGATATTCCTGTTTTAAGTCATATTCCAATTATTGGTCCACTGTTTTTCTCAAATGGCTACATTCCATCTTATATTGCCATCGCATTAGCCTTTGTTGTTTGGTATATTCTTTTTAAAACGCCGTTTGGTCTTCGGTTGCGCGCGGTCGGTGAACATCCGATGGCAGCGGATACGATGGGAATTAATGTAACAAAAATGCGTTATATTGCTGTGATGATTAGCGGTGCGTTTGGTGGAGTTGGCGGAGCCGTATATGCTACGATTATTTCGCGTGATTTTAGCCATGCAACGATTTCAGGTCACGGGTTTATGGCGCTTGCTGCGATGATTTTCGGTAAATGGCATCCGCTTGGCGCAATGGGTGCGGCACTGTTCTTTGGTTTTGCGCAAAGTTTAAGTATTGTTGGCCAAGCGATTCCATTCTTAAAAAACGTGCCGACGGTTTATTTATTAATTGCGCCATACGTTTTAACGATTCTCGCGTTAACGGGATTCATTGGTCGCGCTGACGCGCCAAAAGCCTTAGGTACGCCTTACATTAAAGGAAAACGATAATTCTAATGAGAACTCGATTTTTTGCAATCGAGTTCTTTTTTATTCAGATTTGCATTTTAATTTGGCCAAAAGGTATATTTGTTGTAAGACTAAAATAATACGTAACGTAAACAATAAAAGTATCGATTTGATTTTCAAAAGGAGGAGTTCGTTTGATAAACGAAAAAGTAAGAACCATTCAAGGTTTTCATGTGCATACGATTCAAACGGATAAATATAAAACAAATACACTTGTTTTGAAAATGAAAGCGCCTTTATCGAAAGAGACGGTTACGTTTCGCGCGCTTTTACCGTATGTACTACAAAGCGGTACGAATACGTATCCGAGCATGAAGGCACTTAGGACATATTTAGATGAATTATATGGAGCAACATTAAATGTCGATTTAACAAAAAAAGGGGAATATCATATTATTACCATTCGACTCGATATTGCCAATGAGAAATTTTTGAAAGAAAAAACATCATTATTAAGCAAAGCGGTACAACTTTTAAGTGAAATCATTCTTCAGCCAGCCCTTGAGAATGGGAAGTTTGTTTCCAAAATCGTTGAACAAGAAAAACGCGCGTTAAAGCAGCGCATTCAATCCGTCTATGATGATAAAATGCGTTATGCGAACTTACGGCTTGTGGAGGAGATGTGCAAAGGAGAAACCTATGCGCTTCATGTGAATGGACAATTAGAAGACATAGATAGCATAACACCAGAGAATTTATTTCGCTATTATGAGAAAGCGTTACAAGAAGATGAAATCGATTTATACATGATTGGCGATATTTCTGAAGAACACGCCCTTGAACTCACACAATCACATTTTCAGTTCCCGGCACGCACTGTTCGCGCCACTACGAAGCCAAATGCGCCGAAAAAGACGATTACAAACGTCAATGAAGTAACAGAAAAACAAGATGTAAAACAAGGGAAACTCAATATCGGCTATCGGACGAATATTACGTATGAAGATGACGACTATTATGCGCTACAAGTGTTTAACGGCATATTTGGCGGTTTTTCTCATTCAAAACTGTTTATCAATGTGCGTGAAAAAGCAAGCCTCGCTTATTATGCCGCTTCTCGCTTAGAGAGCCATAAAGGACTATTAATGGTCATGGCCGGAATCGAACCAACAAACTATGAAAAGGCTGTACAAATCATCCATGACCAAATGAAAGCGATGAAAAATGGTGATTTTACCGATGACGAAATGACGCAAACGAAAGCAGTCATTCGTAATCAATTATTAGAAACGCTTGATACACCAAGAGGTCTTGTCGAAGTGTTGTATCACAACGTTGTTTCTGAACGAAAGCGACCGATTGACGAGTGGCTCACTGGAGCGGACGACGTTTCGCGCGAAGAAGTCGTGCGCGTTGCGAACAAAATCGAGCTTGATACAATTTATTTCCTCACAGGAATGGAGGGAACTAAATAATGGAAAAAATTGTATATGAACAGTTGCAAGAAGAATTGTATTACGAGAAAATGCCGAACGGTTTGGACGTATATATTTTGCCGAAAAAAGGGTTTAACAAAACATATGCAACGTTTACGACGAAATACGGCTCTGTTGATAACCAATTCGTTCCGCTTGGAAAGACAGAAATGAAGCGAGTGCCAGACGGAATTGCCCATTTTTTGGAACATAAATTATTTGAAAAAGAAGATGGTGACGTCTTTCAACAGTTTAGCAAGCAAGGCGCTTCGGCAAACGCGTTTACTTCGTTTACGAGAACGGCGTACTTATTTTCAAGTACAACGAATTTCGAAAAAAATTTGGAAACGTTAATCGATTTTGTCCAAACGCCATATTTTTCAGACAAAACCGTTGAAAAAGAAAAAGGAATTATCGGGCAAGAAATTCGTATGTATGATGATAACCCGGATTGGCGGCTTTATTTTGGACTAATTGAAAGCATGTATCAAAACCATCCTGTGAAAATTGATATCGCTGGCACGATTGAATCAATTGCAGAAATTACGAAGGAACTTTTATACGAATGTTACGAAACGTTTTATCACCCAAGTAATATGTTATTATTTATCGTTGGGCCGGTGGACGAAGAAAAAATTATGCAACAAATCCGCGATAACCAAGCGAAAAAAACATTCCCGCAAGCAACGGATATTCAACGTTTTGTTTACGATGAGCCAGATGAAGTAGCAAAGAAAAAGCAAGTGATTCCGATGCACGTTCAAACGAGCAAATGTCTCGTCGGCATCAAAGCGACAAACATAAAACCGAAGGGAAAAGAAAAATTAAAACACGAATTATCCATGAACGTGTTGCTTGATTATTTATTTGGCAAAAGCTCTCCGCATTATGAGCGATTGTATAGTCTTGGGTTGATTGATGAAACGTTTGCGTATGATTACACAGAAGAAGAACAATTCGGTTTTGCGCTTGTCGGTGGGGATACAAGTGACCCAGAACGATTAGCGGAAGAATTGAAACAGACTATGTTGTCATGTTTCGATTCATCCCTTACGGCAGAGGATTTAGAGCGGGTTAAAAAGAAAAAAATTGGTGCGTTTTTACGCTCTCTCAACTCTCCGGAATATATCGCGAACCAATTTACACGTTATGCGTTTCATGAAGTGAGCTTGTTTGATGTTGTCCCGGTGTTACAGTCGTTAACGTCTGAAGATATCATGCAAGTCGCAAAAGAGTGTTTCCATGAGTCACAATTTTCAATTTGTCAAGTTGTTCCAAACGAAAGAAAATAAGCATCCTTCTTAAGAAGGATGCTTTTTTAGGGGGAAGATGTATGAAATATGCGTTAATTACAGGAGCGAGCGGAGGAATCGGTGTAAGTATTGCTCGTCAACTTGCTCACGATGGTTACGGTCTTTTTTTGCATTATTATCGAAATCGCCAACGGCTCGATGCGCTCAGAGCAGAACTAACCAATGTTCATATTTCATTGGTTCAAGCAGATCTTTCCGAAGCGGATGGAGCGGATCGTCTTCTCTCTCAACTGGATCGTCCGATTGATGTTCTTGTTCATAATAGCGGCAATAGTTATTATGGGCTAATAACCGATATGAGCGATGAACTTGTGCAAAAAATGGTGCAGCTTCACGTTACTAGTCCGGTTTTACTAACGAAAAAACTGCTTCCACCTATGATTGCGAAAAAACGTGGAAACATTGTTGTCATTTCGTCGATTTGGGGACTAACAGGTGCTTCTTGTGAAGTCGTCTATTCGATGGTCAAAGGGGGTCAAAATACGTTTGTGAAGGCACTTGCAAAAGAATTAGCACCAAGTGGAATTCGTGTAAACGCTATTGCGCCGGGAGCGATTCAAACGGAGATGTTGCAATCGTTTAGCGATGAAGAGCTCCAAAATATAGCAGAAGACATTCCGTTAGGGCGAATCGGTGAGCCTAGCGAAGTGGCAAAAACGGTTTCGTTTTTAATTTCGGAAGCAGCGTCTTACATTACTGGGCAAGTCATATCCGTTAACGGTGGATGGTATTGCTAGTTATAACGGAGTATATTTTAACAAAAAGTAGGCAAACTATCTTTGAAGACGAATATGAAGGAGGGAGAAGTAATGTCTGTATTAGACAACTTTGAACAATGGAAAGACTTTTTAGGTAATCGTCTACAACAAGCGACGCAAC
This sequence comes from Anoxybacillaceae bacterium, assembly GCA_041920415.1. Taxonomy (GTDB): domain Bacteria; phylum Bacillota; class Bacilli; order Bacillales; family Anoxybacillaceae; genus JBHGYD01. Next base: position 25,892 of record JBHGYD010000003.1, on the reverse strand, counting down.
AAGGATTAAACCAACAAGTCGTTTCTGATGTTGCTTACCAAATTGGCGATTACTTAGCAAAACAAGTTGATCCAAAAAATCCTGAGGAACGCCTTCTTGCTGATCTCTGGAGCGTTGCTGACGAACAAGAACAACACGCCATTGCAAACATGATGGTTAAATTAGTACAGAAACAATAACAACTAGAGAGGAATTTCCTCTCTTTTTTTATGGTTGAGAAACGATAGCGACCATTCACTCATCGTGATTAGACGAGTCGCTTTCGCTTTTCTTAATTTGCTTCCCTTTTCTGTTGCGTTTCGATTCGATATTATAGTAGTATGAATTTATCATAGTCATTAAATTAAGTTGGGGAGCATCCTAAAAAGGGAGGAAAATAGATGGGGAAACAAGAGTGGTATTTAGAATATGAAATCCATATCAATCGTCCGGGTCTATTAGGAGATATTTCTTCTCTTTTAGGGATGTTATCCATCAACATTGTCACGATTAACGGCGTCCATGATTCTAGACGAGGCATGCTCCTTCTTTGCGATAATAACGAGCAAATTGAGCGACTTGCATCAATTTTGCGTACAATGGATCATATAACCATTACAAAATTGCGGCAACCAAAGTTGCTTGACCGTCTTGCGGTAAGACACGGGCGTTATATTCAGCGCGATGCGGATGATAAAAAAACATTCCGTTTTGTTCGTGATGAGCTTGGATTGCTTGTTGATTTTATGGCTGAAATTTTTAAACAAGAAGGACATAAGCTGATCGGTATTCGCGGGATGCCGCGTGTCGGTAAAACAGAATCGATTGTCGCAGCAAGTGTTTGTGCCAATAAACGTTGGTTGTTCGTTTCATCGACGCTCATTAAACAAACGGTCCGCAGTCAATTAATCGAAGACGAGTATAGCGAAAATAATATTTTTATTATTGATGGAATTGTTTCGACACGTCGGGCCAACGAGAGACATTGGCAGCTCATTCGCGAATTAATGCGTCTTCAAGCGACAAAAGTTGTCGAGCACCCGGATATTTTTGTGAGACATACCGAATATACGCTTGATGACTTTGATTATATTATTGAATTACGCAATGATCCAACAGAGGAAATTACATATGACGTAGTCGAACAACACTCAATCTTTTCAAATGATGGATTTTCGGATTTTAACTTTTAATAAAAAGGTGGAAGGTGTTATCGTTGACGGAGTTAGGTAAACGATTGAAAGAAGCGAGAGAAGCTAAAAACATTAGTTTAGACGAATTACAAGACATAACGAAAATTCAAAAACGTTATCTCATTGGTATTGAAGAAGGCAACTATGAGATTATGCCAGGTAACTTTTATGTTCGCGCATTTATTAAACAATACGCTGAAGCGGTAGGGCTCGATTCGGAAGAGATATTTAACGAATATCAACATGAAATTCCTCAATCACAACGTGAGGAATTGCCGGAGCAACTATCTCGTGTGAAAAGTAGGCAGCAAATTTCTGCAAAAAGCTCCCAACTCGTGGATCTACTTCCGAAATTACTTATTGCTGCCGTTATTATTGGAGCAGCTATTGTTCTTTGGATATTTTTACAACATCGTGATGCCGGAAACGGATCACAAGAACAACTGATGAATCAGACAACAGAGGTCGAGCGTTCAAAGAATTCGCCGTTAGAGAAGGCAACTGAAAAAGAAAAGCAAAAGAAAGAAACGAAGAAAAAACAGACCGAAGAAAATAACTCGAATGAATCGACTTCAACACCAACGTTCACCGTCGTTGAAACAAAAGGAAACACATCAACGATCGAATTAACAGCCGACCAATTCGTGCTTGAATTAACGTCCAAAGGAGAATCTTGGGTAGAAGTATTCAACCAAAAAGGTCATTCCTTTTTTAAAGGCACTTTAACAAACGGACAAACACAGACGTTTGACTTAACCTCAGAATCCGAAGTGTTCGTAAAAATTGGACGAACATTGGATGTTGATATGAAAATGAATGGACAACCATTTACGTACCCGATTGATCCGAAAGAAGAAGTATACCAAAAGATGAAAATTGTATTTAAAAAATCGTAAGTCATCTATTCGGTAGATGGCTTTTACATGTTTGGTAGCGGAGGTATTTGGAGTGAACTTACCTAATAAAATTACAGTAGCACGCATTATGTTGATTCCTCTTTTTTTAGTGGTGATGTTAGTTCCATTTGGTTGGGGAAATGTGGAAGTGGGAACACAGTTGTTGCCTGTTTCTCATCTCATCGGTGCGCTCATTTTTATTATCGCTTCTGCGACGGATTGGATTGACGGATATTATGCGCGCAAATATCAATTGGTTACAAATTTGGGAAAATTTTTGGATCCGTTGGCAGATAAACTGCTCGTATCAGCGGCACTTATTGTCCTTGTTGAGCTCCATTATGCGCCTTCTTGGATGGTCATTGTCATCATTAGTCGTGAGTTTGCGGTAACGGGACTTCGACTTGTGTTAGCGGGAGAAGGGGAAGTCGTGGCCGCGAATATGCTTGGAAAAATTAAAACATGGACGCAAATTGTCGCCATTTCTGCGCTTCTCCTTCACAATTGGCCGTTTTCTTTCATTTCATTTCCATTTGCCGATTTGGCGCTTTGGGTAGCAGTCATCTTTACTATTTGGTCTGGATGGGACTATTTTGCGAAAAATAAGCATGCCTTTTTGCATTCTAAGTAATGTGAGAAGATGACGAAGGGGGCGCTTTTATTGAATGCAGAAATTATTGCAGTCGGTTCGGAACTGTTACTTGGACAAATTGCGAATACGAACGCACAGTTTTTATCACAACAATTAGCCGAGCTCGGTATTAATGTGTATTTTCATACCGTCGTCGGTGACAATGTTTTACGGCTAGAAAACGCAGTCAAAATCGCACAAACCCGGGCGGATGTCATTATTTTTACGGGTGGGCTTGGTCCGACGAAAGATGATCTAACAAAAGAAACGATTGCACGTCTATTGCAGCGTGAACTTGTCATCGACGAAGACGCGCTCCATTCGATTGAAGCGTATTTTGTCCGCACGAAACGGACGATGACGGAAAACAACAAAAAGCAAGCGCTCGTTTTAAAAGGGGCGGAAGTGCTGAAAAATGAAAATGGAATGGCCCCTGGTATGGCTTTGACAGTTGATCATATTACTTATATGCTTCTTCCTGGTCCACCAAAAGAGATGCAACCGATGTTTATCAAATACGGGCGCCCGTTTTTCATGAAAAAGCTTAAACGACATGAACGCATTGAATCGCGTGTGTTGCGTTTTTTTGGTATCGGGGAGTCACAACTAGAAACAGAGATTGAAGATTTAATTGATCGGCAATCCAATCCGACAATTGCCCCTCTTGCAGGGGACGGGGAAGTTACGCTTCGCTTAACGGCGAAACATCACTCGGCTGTTGAGGCAAAAAAATATTTAGACGAAATGGAAAAAGCGATTTTACAACGTGTAGGCGATTATTTCTATGGTTATAACGATGATACGTTATTTACAAAAGTCATTGAGCAATTAAAGCAGAATAATAAAACGATTGCTGCAGCGGAAAGTCTGACAGGTGGACTATTTTTGGCCGAGTTGACTGCGATTTCTGGGGCCTCTCAAGTTGTGCGTGGTGGAGTCGTTTGTTATACGAATGATATAAAAGAGCGAATCCTTCACGTTCCAGCGTCGGTGTTGGAAACAGATGGAGCGGTCAGCGAACCATGCGCCAAGTTGTTAGCAGAACATGTTCGTACCCTTTGCCAAGCTGATATCGGTGTTAGCTTTACCGGAGTGGCGGGGCCGAATCCCCTCGAAGGAAAACCGGTTGGGACCGTATATGTAGGGATAGCGATGGACGGACACGAAACAGAAGTGTATGCATTAACATTAGCCGGTCAACGTGAAGCCATTCGCATCCGTACGGCCAAATATGGTTGTTTTGCTGTTTTAAAAAAATTAGCAGCTGCTCTTTAAGAGCAGCTGCCTTTTTTTCCACTCATCACGCATCACAAGGAAATCCCCTCTATCGACATATAAACATTTCTTACTGTTTCCTTAGGAGAAAATTTCTATTTTCACCATGAAAAATAGAAAAAGAAACGAATAAACGTTCGAGTTTTTTCTTGGCAACGACGTGAAAAAGCGGTATAGTATAAATAGGTGAGAAAAAAGGAGGAATTGGTAAGTGAATCAAGATCGTCAAGCGGCCTTAGAGCAGGCGTTAAAACAAATTGAAAAGCAGTTTGGTAAAGGTTCGATTATGAAGCTAGGAGAGCAAACCGACCGTCAAATTTCAACGGTATCAAGCGGCTCGCTAGCACTGGATATTGCATTGGGCGTCGGAGGTTATCCACGCGGACGTATCATCGAAATTTACGGTCCAGAATCTTCTGGTAAAACGACCGTTGCGCTTCATGCGATTGCGGAAGTACAAAAATTAGGAGGACAAGCGGCTTTCATTGATGCCGAACATGCGCTTGATCCGATTTATGCACAAAAGTTGGGAGTCAATATTGACGAATTGCTGCTTTCGCAACCAGATACAGGAGAGCAGGCCTTGGAAATCGCAGAAGCATTAGTAAGAAGCGGTGCGGTCGATATTATCGTCATCGACTCTGTCGCGGCACTTGTGCCAAAAGCGGAAATTGATGGGGAAATGGGTGACGCTCACGTCGGTCTGCAAGCTCGTCTTATGTCGCAAGCGTTGCGGAAATTATCAGGGGCGATTAATAAATCAAAAACAATCGCAATTTTTATTAACCAAATTCGCGAAAAAGTGGGAGTTATGTTTGGAAATCAACAGAGAGTAGTTGCTTAATTTGCGTTTTACACGGTTGCCACTGTAGCTCTAAATTGAAAAGTCCCTTTTTAGCATATCGTTATTTTACGAAAGAGAGCTACAGAATATAGAACGTGTAATTCGGCAGATTAAGGAGTTTACTCTGGGTTTCCCTTGCTAGTGATAGCAAGAAAAAAACCTTGTGAACCCGATTGCCTAGGGGTGTACGAAGTCATTTCGTGCTAACGGTGGAGCCCTCCAATCATTTCATGGGGTAATACCGTGCCAAGCCTTACTATATGTAAGGAAGGTGTAGAGACTACCGAAAAGGACATTTTGTCACTGAGTAGGGTACAGCAGAGGATAGGCTACTGCTGGAAGCGCAAGGCTCTCCAATTTGGAGATGAAGATATAGTCCAAGCTATAGAGATGGTAAATCTATAGGTTATGCCAGAGACAACTCCCGGTGGACGCGCATTAAAATTCTATGCTTCTGTTCGTTTAGAAGTACGTCGTGCCGAGCAAATTAAGCAAGGTAACGACATGGTTGGAAACAAAACAAAAATTAAAGTTGTGAAAAACAAGGTAGCACCTCCATTTAAAACAGCCGATGTCGATATTATGTACGGAGAAGGGATTTCACGCGAAGGCGAAATTATTGATATGGGTTCTGAGTTAGATATCATCCAAAAAAGCGGTTCTTGGTATTCATATAAAGACGAGCGTCTTGGTCAAGGTCGCGAAAATGCGAAACAATTCTTAAAAGAAAATCCGCACATCATGGAAGAGATTGCTCAAGAAATTCGTAAGCATTATGGTGTAGATGCTCCTGCACGTATAGCAAACTCCGACGCTGAACAGCAAGAAGAATTGGGTTTCTTTGAGGAATGATTGAATGGCGAGAAGAGACAATGTTGATCGTTGTCTCTTCTTTTGTTTTTGAAACATTCTGTCATATTGAAATGCTTATTATCTTGACAATAAATTTTACCACCTTTAAAATTAACATGTATATTTTACAAAAAAAGAAACAATAAAAATCCGAGTTTCATCATTGGGATGAAACGTCTTGAATCGGACGTACAAAGCGTGAATGGGTTCGTAGAAATTCTTGCTCACGAAAGTCTTGTGAAGTAAGAGTGAGTGTCTGTATGAAGATACAGAAAAATGCTCTTTCGTAACACAAACTAGAGACTTTTGTCGTGCAAGGCATTCAGCGACAATGTGAAAAGCCTTTGTGCTGTATGTTGAAACCTTTTGTAACAATGTACATGCCGACATTCATTTAGTGACAAACAAGTTCATAGCAAGAGGAGGTGAAATGGATGGATGTCATTATAATCATCATCTCCGCTTTGCTTGGTCTAGTCGTCGGTGCAGTTGTTGGCTTTTTTGTTCGTAAATCCATTGCAGAAGCGAAAATTGGTGGCGCACAAATGGCTGCGAACCAAATCATCGAAGAAGCAAAACGTGAAGCTGATGCGCTAAAAAAAGAAGCGCTTCTTGAAGCAAAGGATGAGATTCACAAACTTCGTACAGAGGCAGAGCGAGAAATTCGTGACCGAAGAAGTGAGCTGCAAAAACAAGAAAATCGTTTATTGCAAAAAGAGGAGAATCTCGATCGAAAAGACGAAGCGCTCAATAAACGCGAAACGCTTTTAGAGAAAAAAGAAGATTCTCTTAACAAAAGACAACAGCATATTGAAGAGATGGAAAGCAAAGTGGAAGAACTCGTTCAAAAAGAGCAAGCGGAACTAGAGCGCATTTCTAGCTTAACGCGCGAAGAGGCTCGTCAAATTATTTTAGAGCGTGTGGAAAAAGAGCTTTCTCATGAAATCGCCGTCATGATTAAAGAAGCGGAGATGCGAGCGAAAGAAGAAGCGGATAAAAAGGCGAAAGAGATTTTGTCACTTGCGATTCAGCGCTGTGCGGCTGATCATGTTGCCGAAACGACCGTATCTGTCGTCAATTTGCCAAACGATGAAATGAAAGGTCGTATCATCGGTCGTGAAGGGCGCAATATTCGCACGCTTGAGACGTTAACCGGTATCGATTTAATCATTGACGATACACCGGAAGCGGTCATTTTATCCGGATTTGACCCGATTCGTCGCGAAACGGCTAGACTTGCTTTAGATAAACTTGTTCAAGATGGACGCATTCATCCGGCACGAATTGAAGAGATGGTTGAAAAAGCGAGACGAGAAGTCGACGAGCATATTCGCGAAGTCGGAGAACAAACGACATTTGAAGTTGGTGTTCACGGACTGCACCCAGATTTAATTAAAATTTTAGGTCGTCTCAAATTCCGGACAAGCTACGGTCAGAACGTGTTAAAACATTCGATGGAAGTTGCCTTTTTAGCAGGGCTCATGGCTGCGGAATTAGGCGAAGATGAAATGTTAGCAAGACGCGCTGGCTTGCTCCATGATATCGGAAAAGCGATTGACCATGAAGTGGAAGGAAGCCATGTTGAAATTGGGGTAGAATTAGCAACGAAGTATAAAGAGCACCCGGTTGTTATCAACAGCATCGCTTCCCATCATGGTGATACGGAACCAACTTCCGTAATCGCTGTATTAGTGGCTGCAGCGGATGCCCTTTCTGCGGCAAGACCGGGAGCGCGTAGTGAAACGTTAGAAAACTATATTCGACGTCTTGAAAAGCTTGAAGAAATCGCCGAATCATATGAAGGTGTCGAAAAATCTTACGCCATTCAAGCAGGGCGCGAAGTACGTATCATGGTTAAGCCAGATGCGATTGATGATCTCGAAGCGCATCGATTAGCGCGCGATATTCGTAAACGAATCGAGGAAGAGCTCGATTATCCGGGTCATATAAAAATTACGGTTATTCGCGAAACGCGAGCGGTGGAATATGCAAAATAAAGTGGCAGTATTGCCACTTTATTTTTTTGTTGTTTTATGCCAAACTTGAACTAGTGAAATTCCAAGCTTAGAAAGGGTTATACGATGAAACTATTGTTTATTGGCGATGTCGTCGGCTCACCAGGGCGAAAAATGGTAGAACAATATCTTCCAAAATTAAAAGCAAAGCATAAACCAAACGTCATTATTATTAACGGCGAGAATGCCGCAGGAGGAAAAGGAATTACTGAAAAAATATATCGCGGTTTTCTCGAACAGGGAGCTCATGCAGTGACGCTTGGAAATCACGCATGGGACAATCGTGAGATTTTTGAATTTATCGACGAAGCAAAAGCGTTAGTCCGTCCGGCTAATTTTCCAGCGGGGACACCCGGAAAAGGAATCGTATACGTGCAAACGGACCAACTCGAAGTCGCAATTATTAACTTACAAGGAAGAACATTTTTACCAGCGATTGATTGTCCGTTTAAAAAAGCCGATGAGTTGATTGCCGAAGCATCCGAGCGCACACCCATTATTTTTGTCGATTTTCATGCGGAAGCGACAAGTGAGAAACAAGCGATGGGATGGTATTTAGATGGGCGTGTTTCTGCGGTTGTTGGCACGCATACACACGTGCAAACAGCGGATGCCCGCATTTTACCGAAAGGCACGGCCTATATGACTGATGTTGGTATGACCGGTCCATACGACGGCATTTTAGGAGTAGAGCGAGAAGCGGTATTGAGGAAATTTTTAACGGCACTTCCGGTTCGTTTTGAAGTGACGGAAGGAAGAAGTCAACTTAATGCGGTTATTATTGACATTGAGCAAAAAACGGGACGAGCAAAAGCAATTGAACGAATTATGATTAATGACGATCACCCATATTTTGAATAATTCGCTTTTAAAGAATTTTTTAAAAATATTTTTTGTTCTAGCAGGAATACTTGTCAAAACAGTGAATATAGTAACAATGGAATCAGATTCATATGAATGAATTATTGTAGAAATTAAGGAGGAACCAGGAATGGAAATATTAAAAGTTTCAGCAAAATCTAATCCTAATTCTGTAGCTGGTGCACTTGCTGGGGTGTTGCGCGAACGAGGAGCTGCCGAAATTCAAGCGATCGGCGCAGGTGCATTAAACCAAGCCGTTAAGGCAGTAGCTATCGCACGAGGATTTGTGGCGCCAAGTGGAGTAGACCTTATTTGTATTCCTGCATTCACAGATATTGTAATTGATGGCGAAGAGCGTACCGCGATTAAATTGATTGTTGAGCCTCGCTAATCGGTAAAACTATACTCAAATAACCTGTTTGCGATCAAATACAGCAAGCAGGTTATTTTATTTATCACACGGAGGGGTTTTTATGATTTTCGACGCCCATTGCGATGCCTTAATGAAGCTGTGGAGCAATCGTTTATTATCGTTTCAAGATAGTAACGAACTCCATGTCAATCTTGATTCGCTTGTGGAAGCTAAAAGTAAAGTGCAATGTTTTGCAATATACATTCCCGAAAACGTTCCAGAAGAATCACGTTTTACCGTTGCTTTAGAGATGATTGACATTTTTTTTCAACAAATCATCGATCGTTTTCCAAACATAAAATTTGTTCAATCCAAAAGCGATATAGATAGGTTAGCAGAAAATGAAATAGGAGCGATGTTAACGCTTGAAGGATGCGAAGCGATTGGGACAAACCTTGTGAAATTAAAAACATTGCTTCGTCTTGGTGTGATTTCGGTAGGTCTTACGTGGAATTGGGCTAACGCTGTCGCCGATGGAGCATGGGAACAGCGAGGAGCCGGCTTAACTCAATTCGGAAAACAAGTCGTCATACAGTTAAACGAAGCGAAACGTTGGGTTGATGTCTCCCATTTGTCGGAAAAAGCGTTTTGGGACGTAATGGAAATTGCTCGTTTTCCGATTGCTTCCCATTCGAATGCGTATCGTCTATGTCCACACCCTCGCAATTTACGTGATGACCAAATTCGTGCGTTAATTTCTAAAAATGGCGTAATGGGGATTACGTTTGTTCCGTATTTTTTAGTAGCAGACGGCAAAAAAGCAACGATTTCTGATGTTCTCCGTCATTTAGAACATGTTTGTTCACTTGGAGGCGCACACCATGTTGGATTTGGCTCTGATTTTGATGGTATCGTTGAAACGGTAGAGGGATTGGAAAATATTCGTTGCTACGCCCAATTAGTAAACGAGCTGCAAAAACATTATTCCGAAACCGAAGTCGAACGCTTTTTGTTTAAAAACTTTTATAAACGTTTACCACAATGAAAACGATAATTTTTTTGTAAAGGGTTGCATTTTTTTTCCGATAGGTCTAGAATGAAATCGTTTAGTATATTCCCATATGCTAAAATTTTTGAAAAAATCACAGGCTTAAATTCTAGTGATTTTATCGGAAAAGTGTTACACTTATAATCGTAGAACATACGCTATAATCGATGGAATTTAAAGGGGTGTAAGAAATGATTAGTCAACTTTCATGGAAAGTTGGAGGACAACAAGGGGAAGGTATTGAAAGTACCGGTGAAATATTCTCCATTGCATTAAACCGTTTAGGTTATTACTTGTACGGCTATCGCCATTTCTCTTCTCGTATTAAGGGTGGGCATACGAACAATAAAATTCGCGTAAGTACAACACAAGTTCGTTCGATTGCCGACGATCTTGATATATTAGTAGCGTTTGACCAAGAGACTATTGATTTTAATTTTCACGAGCTTCGTGATGGAGGTATTGTTATTGCAGACGCGAAGTTTAATCCGACCATTCCTGAAGGCTTCAATGTGACTTTGTATGCGGTTCCATTTACAGATATCGCAACAAATTTAGGAACATCGCTCATGAAAAACATGGTGGCGGTCGGGGCTTCGAGTGCGGTACTTGATCTTGATATTAACGTATATCAAGAAGTAGTCGAGGAAATATTCGGTCGCAAAGGGCAACAAGTTGTTGAGAAAAACATGGAAGCGATTCGAGCAGGCGCTCAATTTATGAAAGAGCAGCTTGGTGACAACATTCAAACGATGAAATTGGAGAAAGCGGACGGCAAAAAACGCATGTACATGATCGGTAACGATGCGATTGCATTAGGAGCACTTGCCGGCGGTGCGCGTTTTATGGCGGCGTATCCAATTACTCCAGCATCCGAAATTATGGAATACTTAATTAAAAAGCTTCCAACATTGGGTGGCGCGGTCATCCAAACAGAAGATGAAATTGCCGCTTGTACAATGGCAATTGGTGCAAACTATGCAGGTGTACGTACATTAACAGCATCAGCGGGACCTGGTCTTTCATTAATGATGGAAGCGATCGGTCTTGCGGGAATTACAGAAACGCCAGTCGTGATTGTGGATACGCAGCGCGGCGGTCCAAGTACAGGATTACCGACGAAGCAAGAACAGTCGGACTTAATGGCCATGATTTACGGAACGCACGGAGAAATTCCGAAAATTGTCATGGCGCCAAGCACGGTGCAAGAAGCGTTTTACGATATGGTCGAGGCGTTCAATCTTGCGGAAGAATATCAATGTCCAGTCATCGTTTTATCAGACTTGCAACTTTCGCTTGGAAAACAAACAGTGGAGCCGCTTGAATACGACAAAATTGAAATTCGTCGCGGCAAATTAGTAACAGGAGAGCTTCCGCCGGTTGAAGATAAAGGGTATTTCAAACGATACGAAGTGACAGAAGACGGCGTTTCACCGCGCGTACTTCCTGGTATGCCAAACGGAATTCACCATGTAACAGGCGTAGAGCACGATGAAACTGGAAAACCGTCAGAAGTAGCGGCGAACCGCAAAGCGCAAATGGATAAACGTTTGCGTAAATTAAAAAATATTAAATTTAACACACCAGTTCATAAAAACGTGAAACACGAAGAAGCGGATTTACTAATCGTTGGCTTTAACTCAACTCGCGGTGCAATCGAAGAGGCGATGAAACGATTAGAACTTGACGGTTTAAAAGTCAACCACGCACATGTTCGACTTATTCATCCGTTCCCAACTAACGAAATGTTACCGTTAGTACAAGCAGCGAAAAAAGTCGTTGTCGTGGAACATAACGCAACAGGTCAGCTTGCTAGCCTCTTAAAAATGAACGTGGGACATGCCGACAAAATTTACAGCGTATTAAAATATGACGGCAATCCATTCTTACCACATGAAGTTCATACAAAATGCAAGGAGTTGTTTCAATAATGGCGACATTTAAAGATTTCCGTAACAATGTGAAACCGAACTGGTGTCCAGGTTGTGGTGACTTCTCTGTTCAAGCGGCAATTCAACGCGCAGCGGCAAACGTTGGTTTAGAGCCACATCAATTGGCGGTTATTTCTGGTATCGGCTGTTCCGGACGTATCTCCGGGTACATTCATTCTTACGGCTTCCATGGCATTCACGGTCGCGCGTTACCGATCGCACAAGGTGTTAAAATGGCAAACCGCGATTTAACGGTAATCGCTGCCGGTGGTGATGGTGACGGCTTCGCGATTGGGATGGGCCATACGATTCATGCAATTCGCCGTAACATTGACATTACATATATTGTAATGGATAACCAAATTTACGGCTTAACAAAAGGACAAACATCACCTCGAAGTGATGTCGGCTTTAAAACAAAAAGCACGCCGCAAGGCTCTGTAGAACCAGCCTTATCCATTATGGAAATGGCGCTTAGCGCGGGGGCGACATTCGTAGCGCAAAGCTTCTCAAGCGACTTAAAAGAACTTACGCATTTAATTGAAGAAGGCATTAAGCATAAAGGCTTCTCATTAATTAACGTATTCAGCCCGTGCGTGACTTATAATAAAGTCAACACATATGACTGGTTTAAAGAAAACCTTACAAGCTTAAGCACAATTGAAGGTTATGATCCATCCGATCGCAATATGGCGATGCAAACATTAATGAAACATAAAGGCTTAGTAACAGGTCTCATTTATCAAAATAAAGAACAAAAATCGTACCAAGATTTAATCCATGGTTACAGTGAAACACCGCTTGCGCATGCCGATCTTCAGTTAAGCAAAGAGAAATTTGATGAACTAATCGCGGAATTTATGTAATGGAAATAACTAACTCCTAGACAGGTATTGCCTGTTTAGGAGTTATTTTGTTAATATAATCTGTTCGGAATCGATTCCGAACGAGAAAAAACGGTCAATTTGATGAACAGTATTGTTTAAAGTGTTCGCAAATTATATACTATGATAGTGTGTATGCGTTTTTATTATAGAAAGGAGATTGTTATGAACGAAAAACAACGTTTAGAACAAACAGGACACATTCAAACAGCCGATAATCCAGCGGACAAAAAATCCGTTCTGGATGCACAAGAAAACATCAATCGTCTCAAACAAAAAACAAGTAAAGACTATGAAAAATATTTTTCAAGTGTTTTTGTCCCACCAAATTTAAAAGAAGCAAAAAAACGTGGGAAAGAAGAAGTCAAATATCATAAAGACTTCACCATTCCAGAAGAATTTAGAGGAATGGGGATTGGGCGCAAGTTTTATATTCGCACTTATGGGTGCCAAATGAATGAACATGATACAGAAGTAATGGCCGGTATTTTTATGGCGCTTGGGTATGAACCAACTGACAATCCGGAAGACGCGAACGTCATTCTTTTAAACACTTGCGCGATTCGCGAAAACGCGGAAAACAAAGTATTCGGGGAAATTGGTCACTTAAAGCCACTAAAACAAAAAAATCCAGATTTATTACTAGGTGTATGTGGCTGTATGTCCCAAGAAGAATCAGTCGTCAACAAAATTTTAAAACAATTCCAATATGTGGACATGATTTTCGGTACGCATAATATTCACCGCTTACCTTACATTTTAAAAGAAGCGTACATGTCCAAAGAAATGGTTGTCGAAGTATGGTCAAAAGAAGGAGACGTTATCGAAAACCTTCCAAAAGTACGCAAAGGCAATATTAAAGCATGGGTCAACATTATGTACGGCTGTGACAAATTCTGTACGTACTGTATTGTGCCTTATACGCGCGGAAAAGAGCGCAGCCGTCGTCCAGAGGACATCATTCAAGAAGTGCGTCATTTAGCGGCGCAAGGTTACAAGGAAATCACGCTTCTTGGGCAAAACGTTAACGCCTACGGTAAAGACTTCACAGATATGAAATACGGCTTAGGCGACTTAATGGACGAACTTCGCAAAATTGATATTGCGCGCATTCGTTTTACAACGAGCCATCCGCGCGACTTTGACGATCGCTTAATCGAAGTGTTGGCAAAACGCGGCAACCTAGTTGAACACATTCACTTGCCAGTCCAATCCGGAAGCACGGAAATTTTAAAACTCATGGCTCGCAAATATACACGTGAGCACTATTTAGAGCTTGTTCGCAAAATTAAAGCGGCGATTCCGGATGTTGCCCTAACAACGGACATTATTGTCGGCTTCCCGAACGAAACAGAAGAACAATTTGAGGAGACATTATCGCTATATCGCGAAGTAGAATTTGATTCCGCTTATACGTTTATTTACTCACCGCGTGAAGGAACGCCAGCCGCAAAAATGGTCGACAATGTGCCAATGGAAGTGAAAAAAGAGCGTTTGCAACGTTTAAATGCGCTTGTTAATGAAATTTCTGCAAAGAAATTGAAGGAATATGAAGGCAAGATTGTCGAAGTATTAGTGGAAGGAGAAAGTAAAAACAATCCGGATGTCCTTGCTGGTTATACGCGCAAAAACAAGCTCGTCAACTTCACAGGACCAAAATCCGCGATTGGTAAGCTTGTGAAAGTGCGTATTACAGAAGCAAAAACATGGACATTAAACGGAGAAATGGTAGAAGAAGCGATTGAGGTGAAATAAGATGGCAAAATATACAAGAGATGAGATTATCGCGCGCGCAAAAGAATTAGCAAAAATGATCGCTGAAACAGAGGAAGTCGACTTTTTCAAACGCGCGGAAGAAAAAATTAATCAAAACGAAAAAGTGCGTACGATGATTAACCAAATTAAGTCGCTCCAAAAGCAAGCTGTCAACCTTCAGCATTATGGCAAACATGAAGCATTAAAAAAAGTAGAAGCAGAAATTGATGCGATTTACGAAGAGTTGTCACAAATTCCAATTGTCGATGAATTTCAACAATCACAATTGGAAGTAAACGATCTTCTTCAATTAGTCGCTTCTACCATTTCGAAGACGGTCGCCGATGAAATCATTACATCAACAGGCGGCGACTTGTTGCGCGGAGAAACAGGCGCACAAATGAGAAATCACGGCTGCGGCTGCCACTAAATGACCGAAAGAGACGCCTCTTCTTTATAGGGGCGTCTTTTTTTGTTAAACACTTGAAATTGAAAAAATAGGCACATAATCGAGCAAACCCGCATACAATGAACTATACGGATTTACTTATAAATTTATGTACACATTAGGCGCAATGATGCATAGGATGAAATGAAGATTCATTTGAGGAGGGTTTGCTCATATGTCTGAATACAGAGAGGTTATCACGAAAGCGGTCGTAGGTAAAGGGCGTAAATTTACGCAATCGACGCATACAGTTACCGCTTCGAATCGTCCGACAAGCATTTTAGGATGCTGGATTATTAACCATCGCTATGAGGCGAAAAAACGTGATCGTACCATCGAAATTCACGGGCACTACGACATTAACGTATGGTATTCATACCATAACAATACGAAAACAGAAGTGGTGACCGAAACGGTTTCGTATACCGATGTCGTGAAATTAAAGTATCGTGATAATGATGATGTCATTAGTGATGACACTGATATTATTGTCCGCGTCATCCAACAGCCAAACTGCTTAGAATGCACGATTTCTCCAAACGGTAACAAAATTGTCGTACAAGTCGAAAGAGAATTTATCGGGGAAGTAATTGGTGAAACAAAAGTATGGGTGGCCGTTCACCCAGACGGACGCGGTGAAGAAGATGATGATTTTGACTATGATGTCGATGATGATGAATTAGAAGACTTAAGCCCGGATTTACTTCTTGGCGATGAAGAATAAAACTAGGATTATTCCTAGTTTTTTCTTTTGTCACTTGCTATAATAAAAAAAGTGAGATTGTCAGAGTTGGAGGAGAAACATGGCAATGTATACGCCGATGATTCAGCAATATTTGGACATTAAGGCACAATATCAAGATGCCTTTTTATTTTTTCGTCTAGGAGATTTTTATGAAATGTTTTTTGATGATGCCATCAAAGCGGCACAAGAGTTGGAAATTACGCTCACAAGCCGCGATGGCGGCGCACAAGAGCGCATTCCGATGTGCGGCGTTCCGTATCATTCGGCGCAAGGATATATTGAGCAGCTCATTGCCAAAGGGTACAAAGTCGCGATTTGCGAGCAAGTCGAAGACCCGAAAGCGGCCAAAGGCGTCGTTCGCCGCGAAGTCGTTCAACTGATTACGCCAGGTACCGTCATGGAAGGCAAGGGGCTTGCGGATAAGGAAAACAACTATTTGTCCACATTAACGGATTTTGCCGATGGTACATACGGATTTGCCTATACCGATTTGTCGACGGGGGAAAACCGAATTACGATGCTTACCTCACTAGAAGAGGTCATGAATGAAGTGTATTCCATTGGCACACGGGAAATCGTTGTTTCTTCGAAATTTTCCGAAGAGGCGTATCAGAAATTGAAAGAGCGCTATGATGTCACGATTTCCTATGAAGATGAAACAGCAATCCCCGAAGTGTTTCAAACGATCTCCCGCTCTCTTGAACAAGATAAATTAAAAATTACGTTTGCTCGCTTATTAAATTATTTGTTAAAAACGCAAAAACGAAGCCTTGATCATTTGCAGCCTGTTCAAATGTATCAAGTCAATCAATACATGAAAATCGATTTATATTCAAAGCGCAACCTTGAGTTGACAGAAACGATCCGCGCGAAAGGAAGAAAAGGCTCGCTTTTATGGCTTCTTGACGAAACGATGACGGCCATGGGTGGACGCATGTTAAAACAATGGATTGATCGTCCGCTGTTGGATCGCGCGAAAATTGAATGTCGTTTAAACATGGTTGAAACGTTAATGAACCATTATTTTGAGCGTCAAGAACTTCGTGAGCTTCTTCGCAATGTCTATGATTTAGAACGGTTGGCCGGCCGGGTTGCGTTTGGAAACGTTAATGCTCGCGACTTAATCCAATTGAAAAAATCGCTCCAGCAAGTACCGGAAATTAAAGCGGTAGTCGAGAAGCTTGAAAACGAGGATGCTCAAGAACTTGCCCGGGAAATTGACCCGTGCGGTGAACTTGTGGACCTTTTAGAAAAAGCAATTCAAGACAATCCGCCACTCTCCGTCAAAGAGGGCGATATTATTAAAGACGGCTATAACGAAACATTAGACCGATTCCGTGACGCAAGCCGCAACGGCAAATCGTGGATTGCGCAACTAGAGAGCAAAGAACGGGAACTAACCGGAATTAAATCATTAAAAATCGGCTATAACCGTGTCTTTGGTTATTATATCGAAGTGACGAAAGCCAACCTTCATTTATTGCCGGAAGGTCGTTATGAGCGGAAGCAGACACTTGCGAATGCGGAACGTTTTATCACGCAAGAATTGAAAGAAAAAGAAGCGCTCATTTTAGAAGCGGAAGAAAAGAGTATCGAACTTGAATATCAATTGTTTGTTGAGATTCGCGAGCAGGTGAAACAATTTATTCCACGTTTGCAGAAATTAGCAAAAATCATTAGTCAGCTTGACGTCTTGCAATGCTTTGCAACAGTGAGCGAAGAGCGCCACTATACAAAACCACGCTTTTCGGAAAACAGGGAAATGGTTATCAAAGACGGCCGTCACCCTGTTGTAGAAAAAGTGTTGGGAGCACAAGTATATGTGCCAAACGATTGCTTTATGAATGAAGGCAGAGAAATTTTATTAATTACTGGACCGAACATGTCCGGTAAAAGCACTTATATGCGGCAAATTGCCTTAACGGCTATTTTAGCGCAAATCGGTTGCTTTGTACCGGCAAGCGAAGCCGTTTTGCCGATTTTTGACCAAGTGTTTACACGCATCGGCGCAGCGGACGATTTAATTTCCGGGCAAAGTACGTTCATGGTCGAAATGTTGGAAGCGCGCAATGCGATTGTCCATGCGACGCAAAACAGCCTCATTTTATTTGATGAAATCGGCCGCGGTACTTCAACATATGACGGTATGGCGTTGGCGCAAGCCATCATTGAGTACATTCATGACAAAATTGGCGCAAAGACGTTGTTCAGCACACACTATCACGAATTGACCGTGCTTGAGGAGTCGCTTTCGCAACTAAAGAACGTTCATGTCAGCGCCGTCGAAGAAAACGGCAAAGTTGTGTTTCTTCATAAAATTAAAGAGGGACCGGCGGATAAAAGCTACGGCATTCATGTTGCCGAATTAGCGGAGCTTCCGGACGACTTGATCGCGCGAGCGCAAGAAAT
The DNA here is from genome assembly GCA_041920415.1 of Anoxybacillaceae bacterium. Lineage (GTDB taxonomy): Bacteria > Bacillota > Bacilli > Bacillales > Anoxybacillaceae > JBHGYD01. Next base: position 7,774 of record JBHGYD010000003.1, on the reverse strand, counting down.
TTTGGCTGATTTAGAACAAAATGGTGAGAAGCCGAAACAACCGTCAATAAGCGAGCCGAAACAACAGTTTGAGCAGCTAAGCATGTTCGTTGAAGAGGCAAGCCCAAAAGAAAAAGAAGAAAAAACGCTCTCCAAAAAAGAGAAAGAAACAATTAAGCTCATTCAATCACTTAATTTACTTGATATGACACCGCTTCAGGCGTTAAACCAACTATATGAAATTCAAAAAATGTTGAAGTAAAAAAGAAAAAGTAATGTAAGGGGGTGAGACGATGGGGAAAATTCGCAAGCTCGATGACAATCTTTCGAACAAAATCGCTGCCGGGGAAGTGGTCGAACGCCCAGCTTCCGTTGTCAAAGAGTTGGTGGAAAACGCGATTGACGCCGGCAGCACGGTTATTGAAGTGGAACTTGAGGAAGCGGGACTTGCGAAAATTCGCGTTGTTGATAATGGGGAAGGAATGGAAGAAGATGACTGTCTTGTTGCCTTTGAACGGCATGCGACAAGCAAAATAAAAGACGAGAATGATTTGTTCCGCATTCGCACACTCGGCTTTCGCGGCGAGGCGCTTCCAAGTATCGCTTCCGTGTCCGAAGTCGAAATGAAAACGAGCACGGGTAATGGACCGGGCACCCTCGTTGTGCTCAAAGGTGGACAACTTATTAAGCACGAGCGTACGAACAGCCGAAAAGGAACAGATATTACTGTATCCAATCTATTTTTCAATACGCCGGCGCGCTTAAAATATATGAAAACGGTCCATACAGAACTTGGACATGTGACCGATTTGCTGAATCGTCTTGCGCTTGCGCATCCAAACATTTCGTTTCGCTTAAAACATAACGGCAAACAACTGTTGTACACGAACGGAAACGGCGATGTTCGCCAAGTGCTCGCGGCGATTTATGGCATGGCGATTGCCAAAAAAATGATTCCGCTTCACGCCGAGTCGCTTGATTTTACGATTGACGGTTACATTTCCTTGCCGGAAGTTACGCGCGCTTCGCGGAATTACATTTCAACGATTGTCAACGGTCGTTATGTCAAAAACTTTCCGCTTATGAAAGCGATAGAGTCAGGCTATCATACACTACTACCAATCGGTCGCTATCCGATCGCTTTTTTAAACATTCAAATGGACCCGATTCTTGTTGATGTGAATGTCCATCCAGCAAAACTCGAAGTGCGTTTCAGCAAAGAAACAGAATTAAACGAGTTGATCGAAACGGCCATTCGCGAAGCGTTTCAATCAAGAACGCTCATTCCGGAAATGACAGTAAAACGGACGGAAAAAACGAAAGCGGAACAACAAACGTTGACATTTGAACACGTCGTCAAAGAACCGGTTGTTGCAACTCCTATTGTTTCGACTTTATTTGAACAAACAAAAAATGAGTTGCCGACAGTGGAAGAATCATTCGACATGTTGTTCCCGGAAGAAAAAGAAGAAATCGGTTTCCAAACAGAAGATCAGGTTGACAATGATAACGAAGAGAACATAGAGTTTGAGCAGAATCCAAACGTAGAATGTGAAGAAGAGGAACATAGACAAGAAGAAAGAATTCCACCGCTGTACCCGATTGGACAAATGCACGGCACCTACATTTTGGCGCAAAATGAGAACGGATTGTATATTATTGACCAACACGCCGCTCAAGAACGGATTAAATACGAATATTTTCGCGAAAAGGTTGGCGAAGTAACAAACGAGGTACAAGAACTGCTTGTGCCGTTGACGTTTCAATATTCAACGAATGAGTATTTGATTATTGACGCACACCGCGAGGAATTAGCCAAATGCGGCGTTTTCCTTGAACCGTTCGGCCATAACAGTTTTATCGTTCGCTCGCATCCACAATGGTTTCCAAAAGGAGAGGAAGCCGCGATTATCGAAGAAATGATCGAGCAAGTATTGGCGATGAAAAAGGTCGATCTCAAACAACTGCGTGAAGAAGCGGCAATTTTAATGAGCTGCAAGCAATCGATCAAAGCGAACCAACATTTGCGGAATGATGAAATTTTCGCGTTGCTCGAATCGCTTCGGAAAACGTCTGACCCGTTCACATGCCCGCACGGACGACCGATTATCATCCATTTTTCCACATATGAACTTGAAAAAATGTTTAAGAGGGTTATGTAAACACATAAGCGCAAAATCCTTGTTGTATCAAGGGTTTGCGCTTTATTTATTTGAATCTAATTACATTTTTTGATTTGTGGAATCTTATTCATCTTCTGAGATGAGAATTGAGATGGAAAGATATTTTTACGATCAAGAATTAGAAACTTAGTGAAGACATCACAGCCACAATGTTACGTCCACGACAAATCACATTGACCGCAAAATGGTAAACGGAAATGTTCTTTAGTGGGTTATGCTTTCTCTTTTCTATATGCTAAAATCGCTGTTTTTAATGATGCATAGCTACCGATAGCCGCATAGCCATAGAAATACCCCATAAAGAGACCAGCCAGTAGGCTGTGACGATGACTGATAAAGACAGAAATAAAAAGTCCAATTAATAAAGCGATTGAAGGTATATATTTTTTAGGTAATTTAAAAAACACTTTTATCATTTGTGTCAAAATCATAACAACTGGAACGGCTATAACTGCATCCCAAAAATTTGTGTGTATGTTAGGAAAATCCATATTTGTACCTCCTTTAAGTAATTATTATTAATCCTTTCGTTACATTTTATTTAATTGTTTTGAATTGAATTTTAGCTAGGTGGTAAATCAATAAAAAAAGCCAGGATTTCTCCTGACGGTCTACCACTATATAAACACGTAGAGGGATTCTGGTGAGTAGAAGAGAGGAAAAATTGATATACACAATAGACGGTTTCTCATCCTGTTGTTCTCGGTAAAGTGCTTGTGCTTGTCATCGATGGAGTGCAAAGTAAGGCGAAAGTAGTGGAAGCGGTGGAGCATAGTTTTACGATCGTTGAAACGGCAAAAGGGAAAATAGCACGCATCAAATATGAGGAAAGCGAGTTGTTTTAGAATTGAATATCGCTTTACCAATGCTCTTAGATGATAATGGATTGAACTCGAAATGTATATCGATTTTGCTGTGTAAGCCAGCTGCAAGATCCGGAAAGCGAAAAAATACGTGAGTTCTTTGCTTTGATTCGTCAAAGAAGCCAAGAAATAAAAGATGCTCGCTGGCGCAAAAATCCAAAAAACTGGGGAGCTTATTGCCTGTGACCGGGTGTTTTTCTGTTTTTCATAGTAGACACATACTGTGAAGCAAAGGGAGGAGAATCATTTGAGCAATAACATAAATATTCCTACGCCAATACCGTTACTGATTGCAGTTATCTCAAAGGTGAGTTTGTCGAATGAACAAAAGAAACTCTTTATGGAGGCGATAAGTAATCGTGCTGATATTGATTGTGGAGAAGGTTTATTTTTCAAATGGGATAACGAAAGGAAAATATATATAACCAAGGCACATCCAAAATTTATGAGACATTTAAACTAGATTTATTACACATTCCGAAGATTTTACGAAACAAAATAGCAAATTTGATAATAAAAAGCTTGCCATCAATTTTTGGCAAGCTTGTTAAGTTTGCTTAATTGTATTTTCTATAATTTCTTTGATATTTACAAAGTATGGTTTAACAATAAAATCCCTGGCACCTATGGATAGGGCTTCTTGAATTATTATTTGTCCACCTAGTGCAGAACACATAATTACCTTTGCATTCTTATTAATTTCTAATATTTGTTTAAGTGCTTCGATTCCATTTACCTCAGGCATCGTAATATCAAGAATTACAAGGTCAGGGTTTGTGGCTTTGTACTTTGCAACTGCTTCAGCACCATTTGATGCTTCAATTATAGTAAATGAGAAGTCCTTTAAAACGAGACTTTTGACGAGTGTTCTCATAAAAAGTGAGTCATCAGCAATAAGTAATTTTTTATCCATCTTTTAGTCACCTTTCACTAATAATTAGGCAAATTAGTAAAGGGTGATATTCAAGAATAAATATTTTATTCTTGGCAACCCGGCTACCATAGCAAAAAGCCTTAGGCCCGTGGCTTTGCGTCTTTTACTTTCGTAAAATTTGCCTTTAAGCTAGGTTACCATAAATGTCGAAAAAACTCGATTTTTGTTTTATTAAAAATTTTAGGAATATGTTGAAAACATAAAGAAATTCTCAATTTATAAGATGTTATGGAGACAAAATGATAGTTTTGTTTCTATGACAAGTAGGGGAAAAGAATGGATAGATATGTGGAATGTGAATATGAATTATGGGTACAATGCCCATGTTGAGATGAACGCTTTTGCCCTAAAAGTGGAATGTTAGAAAGTGAAGTGGAAGAAATAAATGAATCTGATTATTAAACAATAAAAACAGACCACTCTTTAATGATAACGTGGTCTGTTGCCTCCGCCTGAATTGAAGAAAGCATATAAAATGGATAAAACAACAACTGCTAATATTACAAATGCAATAAGTGCAAGAATGAAACATGATAGGAAATAAAAGAATAATATTATAAATATTAACTAAGTGACAATGAACAGTACTTTTTGCCATCTTTCAGAATAATAGAAATCAACAAAAAGCCTATATGCTGTGACAATAGCTAAAAATCCATAAATAATTGAGATAACAAGAAAAAGAAGCATCCCTTCTGCATAGGCTTTAGGATCATTCGAACAATATTTAATTAGTTTCGAAATCGTTTCAGACTTAGGCAAACCCTTAATCTTGTAAAAACCTTAGAACAATTGCTAATAACAAAGTGATTAAAAAAGTTAAAAAAGGCTTCAATTCAATAAAATAATCAAGTTCATCTCTCATCCAAGACATCTCCTTTGTGATATATTAAACATTTTTATGTATATATTCACATTATTTTGTATCGACATTATTTTGTATAATTTGATTTTTTTGTTTAATATTCACAAAATATTTACAAAAATTTTACCGATTAGTGTAAGTAAAAGTCGAAAAATGTAAATCCAGAGGAGAGGATTCTTATGAATTAACTACAATAAGTATTTACTTATAGCGGTAACTAGGGTACGCATGATTATAAAAGATGGAGAAGTTCGTTTTGTAGCAAAAGATGTTTGCGATGTATTGAACCATTCTAATCATAAAGTGGCAGTATCGAGACTTGATGAAGATGAGATAAGTAAAAGCTTACCTCACTGATTCACTCGGTCGTAATCAACATACAACCATTTGTATTTCTGATATTTTAAAACTTAAGGTTGGCGATGTGAAAGGTACACATATTAGCATTCGTGAAAAGTAATAAACCAATTGGTCGGAGCATCGTATATAAAATTCTGTGAAAGGCTGCCGAGCGATTTTATTTAGACGAAACCGGAACACACACTTCGTAAAACATTCGGCTATCACTTTTACCAGCAGACAAAAGACGTTACGATGCTACAAGAAATCTTTAACCATTCATCGTCTGCGATTACATTAAAGTACATCGGTGTCAACCAGGATTCATGGACCGAGCCATGACGAAATTCAAGATTTAGAGCACTCAATTGTTTCGTTAAGATTCGTTATAATCCCATTTATCACATAATCCTTTTATTAAATATTAATTTTCAGAGTGTAAACAATACTAATAATTTAAACCAAAGTCTATTCATTTCATGAGAGAAATGATAATATTCTTATGGAAATTTTGCATATTGGTGGTGTATATATGTTTTCATCGTTAAAACGATTCTTAATCGGCAGACCGTTGAAGTCAACCGAACTGGGAGAGCAAAAGTTGAGCAAATTAAAGGCATTAGCCGTTTTATCTTCTGATGCTCTATCTTCGGTTGCGTACGGTACGGAACAGATTTTACTTGTTCTTGCGTCGATTGGATTCATTGCATTTTGGTATTCCATTCCTATTGCGATTGGGGTTCTTATTCTATTAGTGGCACTTATTTTATCGTATCGCCAAATCATTTATTCTTATCCGCATGGAGGCGGAGCTTACGTCGTTTCCAAAGAGAACTTAGGTGTAAATCCGGGTCTCATTGCCGGAGGATCTTTACTAGTTGACTATATTCTGACTGTAGCAGTAAGTGTGTCCGCGGGAACGGATGCCATTACATCCGCGTTTCCAGCTTTACATAAATACACAGTAGGAATTGCTATCGCACTAGTTGTGTTTATCACTATTCTTAATCTTAGAGGCGTAACCGAATCCGCTTCCGTTTTGGCATATCCCGTTTATTTGTTTGTGTTGGCACTCGTAATTCTCATTGGTGTTGGGATTTTTCATATTATAAATGGACAAGTACCACCGACCTTACATACACCTATCGGTACTACGGTGTCTGGAATTACACTATTCTTGTTACTGCGGGCATTTGCATCTGGCTGCTCTGCATTGACAGGGGTAGAAGCGATCTCAAACGCTATTCCAAATTTTAAGGAACCGGCGGCAAAAAACGCTGCCAAAACGTTAGTGATGATGGGGTTCATTCTCGCAGTCCTATTTTCAGGAGTCACTTTTTTAGCATACTGGTATGGAATTGCTCCGAAAGCAGAAGAAACTGTTGTTTCCCAACTCGCTTCCGAAGTGTTTGGAAGAGGCTTTATTTATTACTTTATCCAAGGAACAACTGCCCTTATTTTAGTCTTGGCTGCCAATACAGGGTTTTCTGCATTTCCTCTGCTGGCATATAATCTGGCATCCGATAAATACATGCCAAGAATGTATCTTATGCGAGGTGACCGCTTAGGATATTCGAACGGAATCATCACGCTGAGTCTTGCTTCTATTTTGCTGATTATCGCTTTTAAAGGGCAAACGGAACAGTTAATCCCTTTGTATGCTGTTGGCGTATTCATTCCTTTCACTTTGTCACAAACAGGAATGATTGTAAAATGGGTGCGCGAAAAACCAGTGGGGTGGATACCGAAGCTGCTTGCAAACTTGCTAGGAGCTATCATTACACTAACCGTACTGTGCATCTTCTTTATCACAAAATTTACTCAGGTATGGTCTGTGCTTGTATTTCTTCCGATTATCGTATTTATTTTTCATCAAATTCACAAGCACTATGATGCTGTGGCAGAACAACTGCGGGTCAATCCGAATGAGATTCCGGACAAAATAGAGGGAAATGTCGTGATTGTACCTGTTGCGGGAATAACAAAGGTAGTAGAGCAATCCCTAAATTACGCTCAAACCATTGGAGATTATGTAGTGGCTGTATATGTGGCATTTGACCGGGAAAGTGAGCTTCGAATGGAAGAAAAATGGAAGAGGTGGAGGCCGGATGTTCGCCTTGTTACACTAATTTCTTCTTATCGCGATCTTATAACACCAATTTCCAAGCTAGTGGATATAATTGAAGGCAAGGCAGAGGAAAGCAACTATACAGTAACGGTTCTTATTCCTCAATTTATACCGAAAAAGGGCTGGCATAACTTTTTGCATAACCAATCCAGCGTTTTGTTGAGATTGTACCTTCTATATAAGAAAAATGTGATTGTCTCAACAGTTCCTTATCGACTCCAAAAGTAGTAGAAGGAACTGGTTGTTCCTTATTAATAATTTTATATCTTAATATTATGTAAGCGGGGATGATTACTGAACTATCATCCCCGTTTTTATGCAATGAATGATAAAAATAATTATTTAACTCAACTTTCGCACACAGAAATATGCAGACAGTCCTTGATATAACGAGGTAAAGAAGTAATCCAATTGGACAGTTGACACTGAAAAATGTCCATACTCAAATAAACCTTAGCTTCAGCCAAAGTTTGGAAAAGAGAA